>CAKSZY010000056.1 GCA_934526015.1 uncultured Dokdonella sp. | reverse complement strand
CTGCTTCATCGGCTGTTGCGGAAGAAGCTCGAAAGCGCCCCTCATCCGCGGCTGCCGCCGCACCTTCTCCCCGTCGCCACGGGGAGAAGGGACCAGCATGCGCGTTCTCCAGAATGCAGCCTTGCATGCTTGCGACACCGCCAGCCTTCCTTCGCCCCGCGCAGCGGGGAGAAGGTGCGGCGGCAGCACCGGATGAGGGGCCGTGGGAGGTGGGGTGCGTTCGACCTTGCAGGAACGCGCACGCGCCACTTCATCTGCGGTTGCAGAAGAAAACCGAAAGCGCCCCTCATCCGCCCTGCCGGGCACCATCACTCCGCTGCTCTTGCGGCTTCGGCCCACGCCTCAGCCGGGCAAGCCAGGCTCTACGGAAGTCGTGCGCGCCGTGGTGCGAGCCGGCGCACTACACTTGCGCGCTGCCCCTTCCCGGATGCGACCGTTGCAGCCGACGCTTGCCACCATCATCGAGTTGATCGAGCGCGGCCGTTTCGACGACGCCGTGGCGGCGGCGCGGGCCACGCGCGCGCGTTTTCCGCACGAGGCGGAGCCGGCGCGTCTGCACGGCATCGCCCTGCTCCAGTCCGGCCGGGGGCGCGAAGCGGTCGATGCCTTCGCTGCGGCGCGCGGACTTGCCCCGCGCTCGGTCGAGGTGCTGTGCAATCTCGCCAGCGCCCTGCTCGCGGTTGGCGATGCACCGGCTGCGCTGACCGTGCTCGAGGAAGCGCAGCGGCTGGCGCCGCAGCATGCGGTGGTCCTGAACGGCCTCGGCAATGCCCAGACCGCGCTCGGCGACGCAGGCGCGGCCCGCGAAGCGTATGCAGCGGCCACGCGCGCAGCCCCCGGGCATGCCGGCGCGTGGATCAATCTGGCCGCCGCCGAACTCGCGCTCGGCCGCGCAGCCGAGTGCGAACGCCTCGCCCGCGCCGTGCTCGCGCAAATGCAACATCCGCAGGTGGAACTGCTGCTCGGCCAGGCCCTGCTCGCGCAGAAGCGCCACGACGACGCCGCCGCAGCGTTCGCACGCGGCGAGCGCCTTGCGCCCGCCGATGCGCGGTTCGCCTACCAGCTCGGTCTCGTCGCCGAAGACCGCAAGGGTCTGGCGGAAGCGGCGAGCGCCTTCCGTCGCGCCCTGACGCTCGATCCGGCCATGGGTGCCGCGCTCGCCCAGCTCGTCTTCATCGAACGCCAGCGACTCGCCTGGGACGGGCTCGATGCGCTGTCGACGCGCCTGCGCGCGGCCGTCGCCGAGGGCGTCGCGGGCATCACCCCGTTCGGATTCCTCGCCGAACCCGCCGACGCCACCGAGCAGCTGCGCTGCGCGCAGACCTTCGCCCGCGACCTGCAGCGCCCGGCGGCGTTCCGGCATGTCGCACGCGCGGCCGATGCGCCGCTGCGGGTCGGTTTCGTCTCCAACGGCTTCGGCAATCATCCGACCGGCCTGCTCACCGTCGCCCTGTTCGAGGCGCTGCGCGCGCAACCGATCGAGGTGCACCTGTTCGCCACGGCGCCTCCCGATGGCAAGGCCGTCGAGCAGCGCCTGCGTGCGGCAGCGACCTGGCACGCAGTGCACGGTCTCGATCCGCGCGCACTGGCCGGACGCCTGCACGCGAGCGGCGCCGAGATCCTCGTCGACCTGCGCGTCTGGGGTGGCGGCAACGTCAGCCAGGCCTTCGCGCTGCGTCCGGCGCCGCTGCAGGTCAACTGGCTCGCCTACCCCGGCACCTCGGGCGCGCCGTGGCTCGACTACGTGATCGCCGACCGCATCGTCCTGCCCGAATCGATGCGTGCGGCCTGGACCGAGCGGGTTGCCTGGCTGCCGCGCTGCTTCCAGCCATCCGATCCGACCCGCGTCGTCGGCACGCCGCCGCCGCGCGAGGCTTGCGGCCTGCCGTCGCACGGCACCGTCTATGTCTGCTTCAACAACAGCTACAAGCTCAATCCGCGCAGCGTCGCGCGCATGTTCGCCGTCCTCCACGGCGTACCGGGCTCGGTGCTGTGGCTGCTGGCCGGACCGGAAGGGGCCGACGCCGCCCTGCGCAAGCACGCGCAGGCGCAGGGGCTCGATCCGGCACGGCTCGTGTTCATGCCGAAACTCGCCCACGACGCCTACCTCGCGCGCTACCGCCACGCCGACCTCTTCCTCGACTGCAACCCCTACAACGCCCACACCACCGCTTCGGACGCGATCTGGGCCGGCTGCCCGGTGCTGACGGTTCCCGGCGAAACCTTTGCCGCACGCGTCGCCGCCAGCCTCAACTACCACCTCGGACTCGCCGAGCTGAACGTGGCCGACGACGAGGCGTTCGTCCGCTACGCCATCGGCATCGGCAACGACCGCAGCCTGCGCGAGCGCCTGCATGCCCGTCTCGCCGACGCGCGCGCGACCAGCGGCCTGTTCGACATGCAGGCCTTTGCCGCCGACTTCACCGCGCTGCTGGCGGCGATGGCCGCGCGCCAGCGCGCCGGCCTCGCCCCCGCAGCCATCGACGTCGTGGGGTCCACGCGCTAGTCTGCCGGCATGACCGCCGAAGCCGATTTCGTTCCACTGCGACTCTGCGTGCTGACCGTGTCCGATACGCGCACGCCGGAGAACGACACGTCCGGCGACTATCTCGTGCTTGCCCTCGGCCAAGCCGGCCACCGCCTGCACGACCGCAGGATCGTGCGCGACGACAAATACCGCATGCGCGCGATCGTCTCGCAGTGGATCGCCGACGCCGAAGTGCACGGCATCCTCGTCACCGGCGGCACCGGCTTCACCGGCCGCGACTCGACGCCCGAGGCGATCGCGCCGCTGCTCGACAAGACCATGCCGGGCTTCGGCGAACTGTTCCGCGCCCTCAGTTTCGACGAGATCGGCACCTCGACGCTGCAATCGCGCGCCTTCGCCGGCCTCGCCAACGAGACGTTCGTGTTCTGCCTGCCGGGCTCGACCTCGGCCTGCCGCACGGCCTGGGAGAAGATCATCCAGGCCCAGCTCGACGCGCGCACGCGACCGTGCAACCTCGCCGGCCTGCGCACCCGTCTCGGCGAACGCTGAGCCGCGCCCACCGCCCCCGTTTCCCGCAACCCGTCCGGAGCACCCATGGGACAGATCAAGCGCAAGGTCTACGAGGACGCCCTCGACGAGTTGCACGACGAACTGATCGACCTGCAGCGCTGGGTCAGTGCCAACGGCAAGCGCGTGGCGGTCGTGTTCGAAGGCCGCGACGCCGCCGGCAAGGGCGGCGTCATCAAGGCGATCGAGGCGCCGCTCAACGATCGCCTGATACGGCGGGTCGCCCTGCCCAAGCCGAGCGAGCGCCAGCAGAGCCAGTGGTACTTCCAGCGCTACGTCGAGCACCTGCCGGCCGCCGGCGAAATCGTCCTGTTCGACCGCAGCTGGTACAACCGCGCCGGCGTCGAGCACGTCATGGGATTCTGCACCGAGGCCCAGTACCGGCAGTTTCTCGTCGACTGCCCGGCCTTCGAGCGCCTGCTCACCGCCAGCGGCCTGATCCTGCTGAAGTACTGGCTCGCCGTCGACCAGGTCGAGCAGGAAGAGCGCTTCGCCGAGCGCGCCAGCGATCCGCGCAAGCGCTGGAAGCTGTCGCCGGTCGACGTCAAGGCGCGTGCCGACTTCGCGAAGTACGGCAAGGCCCGCGATGTCATGCTCGAGGCCACCCACGCCGCACACGCTCCGTGGTTCGTGGTCGATTTCAACGACCAGCGCCGCGGTCGCCTCAACCTGATCAGCCATCTGCTCAAGCAGCTGCCCGAGCGCGAACCGGCGCCGCCGAAATTCGACCTGCCGAAGCTCAAGGGCAAGCCCTTGCAGGAGCAGGTGCCGAAGAAGTTCCTGATCCGCAACACCTTCTGAGAGGGTGGGTGCCCAACGGCTTCTGGCTCATCGTGGAATCGTGTGGGTGGAGTTCCGTTCGCCCTGAGGGTTCGAAGGGTGAACCGTGGGGCTTCCACACGAATCCGCGATGAGCCAGCTTTCGTGGAGCGGAGCTCGCGCCGATGCCCTTGCGACGCCGGTCCACGCCTCAACCGGGCACGCTCGGCTCTACCAAAGCCCGCACGCTTCCATGCTTCCGCAGAGCTTGCTCCGATGCTCCGCCTTTCTTGCGCGAGCAGGAAAGCGCCCCTCATCCGCGGCTGCCGCCGCACCTTTGAACTTGTCCCTCGTGGACGGACGCCAAGAAGTGTGTGGTCAAGCTGCTTGCTTCAGTTTCTTTGAATCGCCCCGGGAATCTCGGAGACTCGTTGGTGTGAGTCACGCCGCCATGGCGAACTCACGCTGCTGTTGATAGT
>CAKSZY010000055.1 GCA_934526015.1 uncultured Dokdonella sp. | reverse complement strand
CGGGGAGAAGGGACAGGCATGCGATTACTCTGAAGTGCAGCTTTCATTCTTGCGACAGCGCCAGCCTTCCTTCTCCCCGTCGCCACGGGGAGAAGGGACCAGCATGCGCTTTCACCAGCGAGCAACCTTGCATGCTTGCGACGACGCCAGCCTTCCTTCGCCCCGCGCCAGCGGGGAGAAGGGACAGGCATGCGCCATCTCCTGCTGCATTCCAATGCGTTCTTGGAGCTTGCTCCGATACCCTTGCGGCTGCGGTCCACGCCTCAGCCGGGCAAGCTTGGCTCCACGAAGGGCCCGCACGATCCGACGCTTCGGTAGCACGGAACTCGCTCCGCTGCTCGGCTACGCGATGGAAGGCAGCCGTGATGTTTCCCGCGTGCGCCGCGCCGTCAGCGCCGCAGCGCGGCGTTGAGCGTGTAGGTGCCGGTGAGGACGGCCTCGCCGAGCACGTGGCCGGCGATCGCGCGGCGGAAGTCGGCGAGGGTGAAGCCGGCGTCGAGACCGAGCGTCGCCACGTCGAGCGCGTGCACGCAGAAGCGGTAATGGTGCAGGCGTTCGTCGTTCCACGGCGGGCAGGGGCCGTCGTAGCCGAGGTAGTCGCCGCCCATGTCGGCATCGCCGTCGAACCAGCCGGTGTAGTCGTTCAGGCCCTGGCGCGAGCCGGGCGGACCGAACGGATCGCGCTTGCCGCGCGCAGTGATGCCGTCGGCGCAGCTGCCGGCGCCGAGTTCGCGGCATTCCGCCGGGATGTCGACCATCAGCCAGTGCACGAACTCGACCCGCGGCAGGTCGGCGCGCACGGTGCGGCCTTCCTGGTTGACGTCGTCGCCGACGCTCGGCACGTCGGCATCGATGCAGCTCAGGGCGAACGAACGCGTGCCGGCCGGGACCTCGGTCCAGGCGAGGTGCGGGTTGCGGTTGCCCGACAACACGCAGGGTTCGCCGTCCGGCCCGGGTTTGCCGAAGGCGAACTCGGACGGGATCGGCTGCATGTCGAAGAAACTCTGGCTGCGCAGGTGCATGGCGGCTCCGGAAACGGGGGTTCTCAGGCGGTGGCGTAGGGGTCGGCGAGCAGGCGCTCGAACGGGCCGGCGAGGACCTCGGCGTAGGCCCGCCAGTGGTCGCCGGCAAAGCGCGTCGGCAAGCCGCCGAGGCTGCTTTCGGTCTCCCGCACGAAGTCGCCCGGCACGAGGCGCTCGACGCCGACGAAGGCGGCGAGCTCGCGGGCGGCGGCGCCGTCCGCATCGGCCAGCACCGCCGCCGCATCGACGACGATGTGCGGCAGGCCGCCATGGGCAACCACGTAGCGCACATGGGCGAACGCGCGCGGCAGCCAGTCAATCGCCGCCTCGAAATCGTTGAGGCCGGCATACGGCAGCCAGCCGAACGCCAGCCAGTCGAGGAAGGCCGCGCGAATGTCGCGATCGACGACGACGATGCGCGTGCCGGGCATCAGCCGGCGGGCGAAGATCAGGCTGCGCGCGTCCCAGCGCGGGATCCAGTCGACGATCGTCTGGCCGAGGTCGACGCCGAGCCGACGCAGCGGCTCGAGGTACTCCTCGCGCAGGTGGCGGACGTTGTCCTCGCTGATGTCGCTGCGCGTATGGTCGAACGCGCGCGTGTCGAAGCCGTCGTTGCGCACGCCCTGGGCGCGGTCGTTGACCGCACTCAGCTGGCGCTGGTCGCCGAACAGGGCAGCGATCCGTTCGACCCCGCTGCCGGGCGCACCGATCAGCAGGATCGGCGCGTGTTCCCAGGCCTCGCCCTGCGGGCGGGCGAGGATGCCGGCGTATTCGGCCGCATCCGGCAGCGACTCGAGCTTCGGCAGCATGCCGGTGAGGCCGTGCTGGGCGGCGCGGAAGTTGCGCACGGCGTCCTCGTACTCGCCGGCGCGGTCGTGCACGCGACCGAGCAGGTTGAGGGCGGCGCGGGCGGCGTCGTCGCGCGAGGTGTGGCCGGCCATCCCTTCGAGCAGCGCGCGCGCGGCCTGGTCATTGCCACTGCGCAAGCGCGCCCGTGCACGCATGAGGATCACTTCGGATTCCTGCGGATAGCGCACGGCGAGGCGTTCGGCCATCTCGCTGGCGGCGTCGAACTCGCCGAGACGCTCGCGCTGGCGGGCGAGCTCGAGCGCGACCTGGTCGTTGGCCGGGTCGTTCGCATGCAGGCGCTGCCAGTCCTCCGCCGATTCGGCACCGCGGCCGAGATCGGCGTTCATCATCGCGCGCTGGGCGCGCCACTGCGCCTGCAGCGGGAAGCGTTCGATGCGCTCGTCGAGCAGGTCCATCATTTCCTTCACCCGACCGAGCTGGCGCAGGCACCACTGCAGTGCCTCGAAGGCGGCCTCGTGGTGGGGCGCACGCTCGAGCGCGCGCTGGTACTGGTCGATGGCATCCTCGTGGCGGCCGAGCGCGCGGTAGACGTCACCGAGACCGAGTTCGCCGGACAGCTCGAAGTTGCGCTTGCCGAGCAACGACTGCATGAGCGGTTCGGCCTCGGCGGCGCGGTTCTCGCGCAGCAGCAGCTGGCCGAGCGCATTGGTCGCGTGGGCCTGGCCGGGTTGCAGCTGCAGCGCGCGGCGGAACGACTGCTCGGCGAAGGCGACCATGCCGCGCTTGACGAAGCCGCGACCGAGGGCGAACGCGATCGAGGCATCCTTCGGCGACAGGTCGGCCGCATGCGAGAGGTACTTCATCGCCGTCTCGGTGTCGTCGCGATCGAGCGCGAGCATGCCGAGACCGGCATGCGCCTGGGCATCGTCTTCCACGCGCAACGCGGTGCGGAAGTACTGCTCGGCAAGGGTCGGATCGCCGTTGATCATGGCGATGTGGCCCAGCGTGGAATGGGCGCCGGCACTGTTCGGATCAAGCGCGAGGGCCTGCTCGTAGGCCTGGCGGGAACGCTCGATGTTGCCGAGCTGGAACTGCACGGCGCCGAGCATCAGCAGCAGGCCCGGTTGCTCCGGGGCCAGGTCGTGGGCACGCCGGATCAGCGTGGCCGCCTCCTCGAGATCGCCGCGCGCCCGGCGCACGATGCCGAGCAGGCGCAGGGCCTCGCCGTCGTTCGGATTCGCCGCGAGCAGCTGGCGGTAGCCCTGCTCGGCCTCTTCGAGGCGGCCCTGGCGGTGCAGTTCGAGGGTTTCTTCTCTGGTCATGGTCTTCGATGGCGGGGCGCGGCCGATGCCGCGCGGGAGACCGCGCATTATGCCGTACCCACGCCGATTGGCCCGCCGGCCGCGCCATGCCGGCATGCTAGGCTCGTGCGCTGCCAGGGCCGGCCGGCCCGAACCCGCTGGAAACCCCGCCCGATGGGAGCCAACCAGGACCTCGCCACCCTGCTGCGCGCGCGCACCCCGCTGCTGGTGGTCGAAACGCCTGAGGAAAAGCGCGTCATCGAGAGCTTCCGCCACGCGATCGCGCAGAGCCTGCGCCCGCTCTACCAGTGGAGCATCACCGACGGTCTGCGCCGCCTCGACCTCGACGACGACGAAGTCGAAGGCCTGCCCGACGCCACCCTGACCCTGACCGCGATCAAGCAGCGCCGCGAGCCGGCGGTGTACCTGCTGCTCGATTTCCAGCCCTACCTGCGCTACACGATGACCCTGCGCCTGCTGCGCGAGATCGTCCTGCGCAAGGACGCCGCCGAACACACCCTCGTGCTGGTCGGCGCGCGCATCGAGCTTCCGGATGACCTGGCGCCGATGGCGACGCGCTTCGAACTCGCCCTGCCCGATGCTGAAGCACTGGCGAAGATCGTCCGCGAGGAAGCCTTCAACTATTCGCGCGAGCACGGCAAGCGCGTCGAGGTCGACGCCGAAGCCGCGCGCGCCGTGGTACGCAACCTGCGCGGGCTCACTGCCGCCGACGCGCGGCGCATCGTGCGCAAGCTGATCTATGCCGACGGCGCGCTCTGCGCCGCCGACCTGCCGGAACTGGCCAAGGCCAAGTTCGCCCTGCTCGACCGCGACAACCTGCTGCATTTCGAGTACGAAACCGCACGCTTCACCGACGTCGCCGGCCTCGGCCGCCTGAAGCGCTGGATCGCCCAGCGCGAACCGGCCTTCCTCGGCCGCAAGATGCCGGTCAAGCTTGATCCGCCGAAGGGCATCCTCCTGCTCGGCGTGCAGGGCTGTGGCAAGAGCCTCGCCGCCAAGGCCGTCGCCGGCGGCTTCGGCGTGCCGCTGCTGCGCCTGGACATCGGCGCGCTCTACAACAAGTACCACGGCGAAACCGAGCGCAACCTGCGCGGCGCGCTGAAGAGTGCCGAACTGCTGGCACCGTGCGTGCTCTGGCTCGACGAGATCGAGAAGGCGCTCGCCACCGCCGGCAACGACGACGGCGTCTCGCGCCGCGTGCTCGGATACCTGCTCACCTGGATGGCCGAACGCAAGGCCCAGGTCTTCCTCGTCGCCACCGCCAACGACGTGCAGGCGCTGCCGCCCGAACTGCTGCGCAAGGGCCGCTTCGACGAGATCTTCTTCGTCGACCTCCCCGACGAGGCGACCCGCGTCGAACTCGTCCGCATCCACCTCGGCAAGCGCGACCTCGACCCCGCGAACTTCGACCTCGCCGACGTCGCCCGCGCCAGCGCGGGATTCTCCGGCGCCGAGATCGAACAACTCGTCGTCGCCGGCCTCTACGCCGCCGCCGCCTCCGGCCGCCCGCTCGACACCGCCCACCTCCTCGAAGAAGCCCGCGCCACGCGACCGCTGTCGGTCATCATGGCCAGCCATGTCGAAGCCCTGCGCGCATGGGCGCGGGAGCGGACGGTGTCGGCGGATTGAGGCAGTCCACCAGCCCTTGCGGGGAACCGAGGGAGGGAGCTGGCCACTGAACGGAATGCAGGCGCGAATCACCTTTCATAGCTGCGCGCCGTGGGCACACCGTCGCGCATCAAACCGAGAACTTCGGCGAACGTGGTCAAGCACGCGGGGTTTCGTCACAGTGACGCTGACACCCGATAGCACCGCTCCCCCACGCTGATATCGCATAACACCGCTTCGATGACGGCTATGCACATCTCATCGACTTGGCCAATCGCCCGGTCTGTCCGTGCAACGCACTGATTCGCGCGGGAAATTTGCTTGACCCAGTATCATAATGCGCCGATCATCCCGGCATAACCCGCTGCTTTGCGGACTATTTGTAGTTAGGCGTCACACCAACCAACAGGGGGATTCAATGGCAATTTCAAAGCAAGAACTCGAAGCAATGAACGATCTTCTTGGCAAGGGCAAGAAGGTCACTGACTTGGCAAAGAAGTATCCCCAATACGACTACTGGGAGATCTATTGGGCAGTCAATGACTACAGCTTCCTCGGCAAAAAGCGCACGATCACGAATCGCCTGAAGCGCCTAGTCAAAGAGAAGACAATGGAACAACGCACAAAAACCGCAGAGGAGGCTCAAGAGCTTCTCGATGAGCTTTATCGGCAGCTCAAGCGCAATAGCGAGATGCTCATTGAGATTGACCGCGTTCTCAGAGGCGGTAAGTGACGCCTAACAATTCCGTAAGAGACTTCCCGTCAACCCTGAACGCATGACGCTCTGGCCTTGAGCTTCGAGGCCTTCGCTG
>CAKSZY010000054.1 GCA_934526015.1 uncultured Dokdonella sp. | reverse complement strand
ATGCGTTGCATGGGAACCTCCGGGTTGCGATGAAAGTATCGCTTCCTGGCGTCCGTCTGGGGGGAGCAAGTTCACTTTACCTGTAGCGCCATTTCAAGCTGGTTTCGTTCATCGATTTTCGAGCCCTCGCCCCTCGCCCCTCTCCCTAGCCTCTAGCCCCTAGCCCCCAGCCCCTAGCCCCTCGCGCATGACGCCTGTCATGTGCGATGCCTGATCGGCGCAACTGCCGGGACCGGTGCCGGCGGCGCAGCATGTCGGCGTCGCCTGGAGAACGCCGATGACGATGAATCCTCCCGCAGTCCTTGCCGAGTTGCGCGGCGCGCGCAAGCGCTACGGCGCGCAGCCGGCCCTCGACGGCATCGATCTAGCCGTGCACGCCGGCGAACTGCTCGCCCTGCTCGGACCGAACGGTGCCGGCAAGACCACCGCAATCGGGCTGCTGCTCGGCCTGCTCGATGCCGACGCGGGCGAGGCGCGCCTGTTCGCCCGCTCGCCGCAGGAGCTGGCCGCACGCCGCGGCGTCGGCCTGATGCTGCAGGCCGCCGAACTGGCCGACACGCTGAAGGTCGGCGAGTTGCTCGATCTCACCCGCAGCTACTATCCGCAGCCGCGCAGCGTGGCCGATTGCGTCGCCCTGGCCGGTCTCGACGGCCTGCTCGGGCGCCGCTACGGCAAGCTTTCCGGCGGCCAGCAACGGCGCGTGCAGTTCGCCCTCGCCCTGTGCGGGCGGCCGCGCCTGCTGTTCCTCGACGAGCCGACCACCGGTCTCGACATCGAAGCCCGCCAGGGCCTGTGGAAGGCGATCCGCGAACTCGTCGCCGACGGCTGCGGCGTGCTGCTGACCACCCATTACCTCGAGGAAGCCGAAGCGCTCGCCGACCGCGTGGTCGTGCTCAATCGCGGCCACGTCGTCGCCGCCGGCAGCGTCGGCGAAGTGCGCGCGCGGGTCGACCAGCGCCGCATCCGCTGCCAGTCGAGGCTGACAGCGGACGAGGTTTCGCGCTGGCCCGGCGTGCGCAGTGCCGGCGCGGACCACGGCCGCCTCGAGATTGTCGTCGATGTCGCCGAACCGGTCGTGCGCCGCCTCCTCGCCGAGGACGTCACGTTGGCCGATCTCGAAGTGCAACGTGCCGGCCTCGCCGAGGCCTTCATCGAACTGACCCGCGAGGCCGCCTGATGGACACCTTTGCCGTTCCCGCCCATTCGAACCTGCGCAGCTACCTGCTGGAAGCGAAATACGAGTTCATCCGCCTGTGGCGAACGCCGTCGTTCGCGCTGCCGAGCCTGCTGTTCCCGGTGCTGTTCTACGTGCTGTTCGGCGTCATCCTGTCCGGCGGGCGCGGCGGTGCCGAGATCGCCCGCTACCTGCTGGCGACCTACGGCGTGTTCGGCATCATGGGCTCGGCCCTGTTCGGCTTCGGTGTCACCATCGCCATCGAGCGCGAGAACGGCCAGCTCGAATACAAGCGCGCGCTGCCGATGCCGCCGGGCGCCGTGCTGATCGCCAAGATGGCGATGGCGATGCTGTTCGCCAGCATCACCTCGCTGCTGCTGGCCGCGATCGGTGCCTTCGCCGCCGGCGTCGTGCTGGTGCCGTGGCAATGGCTGGCGCTGTTCGCGGTGAACGTGCTCGGCGTGCTGCCGTTCTGCGCGATCGGCCTGCTGATCGGTGCGCTGGTCGGCGGCTCGGCGGCACCTGCGGTGGTCAACCTCATTTACCTGCCGATGGCGTTCCTGTCGGGCCTGTGGATGCCGTTGTCGGTGCTGCCGGCCTTCCTCTCCTCGGCGGCGCCGGTGTGGCCGTCCTACCACCTCGCGCAGATCGCCCTCAAGGTGGTCGGCCGCGACGCCGGAGGACCGCTGTGGCTGCACTTCGGCGTGCTCGCCATGGTCACCGTCACCTGTTTCCTGCTCGCCCGTCGCCGCCTCGCGGCGTCCCGCTGAACCCGGCACGCCGCTGGCGGCAAGGCCGCTGCGGCGCGACCTCGTGGAGAACGCCATGAAGAAATCGATCGTCGACTTCCTCCTCGTCGCCGCCCTCGGCGGGACCCTGGTCGCGGCGGTGGTGCTGCTGCCGGCGCCCTCGTCACGCAAGCCGGCCGGCGTCGCCGAACGCAGCGAGGCGGCGCCGAGCGGCAGCTTCGCCATCCGCGACGTGCGCGTGTTCGATGGCGAGCGCACGCTCGAGCGCGCCAACGTGATCGTGCGCGACGGTCGCATCGCCGCGGTCGGCGCGGATGCCGCCATCGACGCCGGGCTCGCCGTGGTCGACGGCGGCGGGCGCACCCTGCTGCCGGGCCTGATCGACGCGCATGTGCATGCCTGGGGCGAGGCGCAGGCCGACGCGCTGCGATTCGGAGTCACCGCCGAGATCGACATGCACGGCGATGCCGCGCGCTTGCCGGCATTGAAGGCGCAGCGTGAATCGCTGCAGGCCGGCACGCAGGCCGACCTGTGGGCGGCCGGCAGCGCGGTGACCGCACCCGGCGGGCACGGCACGCAGTACGGCCTGCCGGTACCGACGCTGGCGGCTGCGGACGACGCGCGTGTCTTCGTCGATGCACGCGTCGACGAGGGGGCCGATTTCATCAAGCTGATCGTCGAGGATCTCGGCGTCTACGCCGGCAGCCCGAAGTGGCCGACGCTGAACACGCAACAGGTCGGCGACGTGATTGCTGCCAGCCACGCCCGGCAGCACATCGCCGTCGTGCATGTCTCCGCGCAGGACGATGCCCTCGCCGCGATCGACCTCGGTGCCGATGGTCTCGCCCACGTGTTCGTCGATGCGCCGGCCAGTCCCGCCCTCGTCGAGGCGATGAAGGCCGCGGATGCCTTCGTCATTCCGACCCTCTCGGTCACCGCCGCCTCTGCCGGTGCCGGCGATGGCGCCTCGCTGGCGGCCGACGCGCGCCTGCAGCCGTGGCTGACGCCGGCGCAATCAGCCTCGCTGAACGCGCGCTTCGAGGCGCTGTCGCGCAATCCGGCCTGGGGCGAGAACGCCTTCGCCAGCGTGCGTGCGCTGCACGCAGCCGGGGTGACCGTGCTGGCCGGCACCGACGCCGGCAATCCCGGCACCACCCATGGCGCCAGCCTGCATGGCGAACTCGAGTTGCTGGTGCGCGCGGGGCTGAGTCCGGCCGAGGCGCTGGCCGCGGCCACCGCCTTGCCGGCGCGGCGCTTCGGCATCGATGACCGCGGCCGCATCGCCCGCGGCATGCGCGCCGATCTCGTCCTGGTGGACGGCGATCCG
The DNA here is from genome assembly GCA_934526015.1 of uncultured Dokdonella sp. Lineage (GTDB taxonomy): Bacteria > Pseudomonadota > Gammaproteobacteria > Xanthomonadales > Rhodanobacteraceae > Dokdonella. The sequence goes on along the minus strand of CAKSZY010000054.1, from coordinate 3,009 downwards.
CTCACCGACATCACCGCCACGCGCGCGATCGCCATGCTGTGGAAGAACGGCCACGCCATCCCGCGCGACCGCGCCGCAGCCGGCAACGGCACCGCCGCGCCCGCCCATGCGGCCACGCGCCTCAGCGATTTCGACGGCGCGACCATCGACATGGCCAGCGGCGGTTCCTGGCTCGACACCAGCGACCAGATGATGGGCGGTGCCTCGGAAGCCGGCCATCGCCTCGTCGCCGGCGGTGCCGCCGGCAGTCCGGGGGCTCTGGAGATCCACGGCGAGATCCGCGCCGGATTCATCGAGCCGTGGGCCGGGGCGATGTTCTTCGTCGATGCCGCGCCGATGGAGCCACGCGACTATTCCGCGCGCAGCGAGCTGGTGTTCCACCTGCAGGGCGACGGCCGCGAGATCCGCGTGATGCTGTTCTCCGGCGCCTCCGCGCAGGCGATGCCGGCCATGCACACGCTGCCGACCACCCGCGAATGGACCGAGGTGCGCGTTCCGTTGTCCGCGTTCGCCGGTGCCGACCCGTCGCGCCTGCGCGCGATCGCGTTCAGCGCCGGCAATCCGCCCGGAGCATTCCGTTTCCGCATCGATGGCGTAGAGTTGCGCTGAGCGCGAGGAGCGTACCGATGAGCCGCTTCACCGACACCCTTCGGCACTGGCGTGGCCGGCTGATTCCCGATGCCTACGGGCAGGGCTGGATGCCGTTCTACCTGCTCGGCTATCTCGTCTTCCTGTTCCTGCCGTTGCTGTTCGACTACGCCGGCAATGTCGGCCGCCGCGGCGCGGATGCGGTGCTGTGGCCGACCCTCGCCAGCCTGGTCGTGTTCGTGCCGCTGTACTTCGCCGCCTATCGCAGCCGCGGCCGGCGCCAGCTGGCGTGCACGCTGGCGATTGCCGCGCTCGGCTACGCGCTGATGCCGATCAATCCGTTCTCCAACACCTACACGATCTACGCGATCTCCTTCACCGCCTTGCTCGATCGCCGTCTGCTCGAGCGCGTGGCCTGGCTCATCGTCGTGCTCGGCCTGTTCCTCGCCGAAAGCCTGCTGCTGCGCTATCCGTTGTTCGTGTTCGCGATCACCACCGTCATCGGCGTGGCGGTGTTCTTCGGCAACCACTACTACGCCGAGAACGCGCGCAAGGGCGCCGCGCTCAAGCTCTCGCACGACGAGGTGCGCCGGCTCGCCGCGCTGGCCGAACGCGAACGCATCGGCCGCGACCTGCACGACCTGCTCGGCCACACCCTGTCGCTGGTGGCGCTGAAGGCCGACCTGGCCGGCAAGCTGTTCGAGCGCGACGCGCACGCCGCACGCCGCGAGATCGACGAGGTCGCGCGGGTGGCACGCGATGCGCTCGGCCAGGTGCGCCGCGCGGTGACCGGCATCCGCGCCGCCGGACTCGCCGCCGAACTCGCCTCCGCACGACTGCTGCTCGAATCCGGAGAAGTGGCGTTCCGCTACACCCTCGGCGATGTCGGCCTGTTGCCGGAACTGGAGACGGCATTCGCCCTCACCGTGCGCGAGGCGGTCACCAACATCCAGCGCCACGCGCAGGCGAAGCAGGCCTCGGTCGAACTCTTCGCCCGTGGCGGCAAGGCGGTGCTGCGCATCGACGACGACGGCCGCGGCGGTGCCATCGCCCCCGGCAACGGCCTCGCCGGCATGCGCGAACGCATCGAGGCCCTCGGCGGCACCCTGCGCATCGACTCGGCGCCCGGACGCGGCCTGCACATCGAGGCAGAGATCCCGCTCGAGCACGAACCCGCCGCGGCCCGTCCCGGCTGCGGCGCGGCACACGCCGCACCGTAGTCGCGCAGCCTGCGCCGTCGGGTGTTCCCCACGTCCTCGCGGGCGCACAGCCCGGCGCGGCTGCGGCTGCGCAACGCCACGGATCGCGCAGCGGGTGCGCTTCCGCGTTCGTCTCCGTGCGGGGGATTTGCTACCTTGCGCGGCATGTTCCTGCCGCGGCCGAACCGTCGATGATCCGCATCCTGCTCGCCGAGGATCAGGCGATGGTGCGCGGTGCGCTGTCGGCGCTGCTCGGTCTCGAATCCGACATCGAAGTCCTCGGCGCCGTGGCCGACGGCGAAAGTGCCTGGCGCGAGCTGCAGCGGCTCAAGCCCGATGTGCTCGTCACCGACATCGAGATGCCGGGCCTGACCGGACTCGAACTCGCCCAGCGCATCCAGCGCCACGAACTGCCGATCAAGGTCGTCATCGTCACCACCTTCGCCCGCGCCGGCTTCCTGCGTCGCGCGCTCGATGCCGGCGTTTCCGGCTACCTGCTGAAGGACGCCCCGGCGGAAAACCTCGCCGAAGCCTTGCGCAAGGTCCACCGTGGCGGCCGCGCGATCGATCCCGAACTCGCCGTCGAAGCCTGGTCGGAAGCCGATCCGCTCAACGACCGCGAACGCCAGGTCCTGCGCCTCGCCGGCGAAGGCCTGTCCGCCAGCGACATCGCCGGCCAGCTCAACCTCTCGCACGGCACCGTGCGCAACTACCTCTCGGAAGCGATCGGCAAACTCGGCGTCGGCAACCGCATCGAGGCCTACCGGCTGGCGCGGCAGAAGGGCTGGCTTTGATGCATTCCGTAGCGCCGAACCTGCCCGGTTGACGCTTTCGTGGAGCCGAGCTTGCCCGGCTGAGGAGCTGACCGGAGTCGCAAGGGCAGCGGAGCAAGCTCCAGGAATGCGTTGGAATGCAGCGGTGCAAGCAGGAGTTGGCGCATGCCTGTCCTTATCCCCGTGGCGACGGGGCGAAGGAAAGCTGGCGCTGTCGCAAGAACGCACGGCTGCACTTTGGTGAAAGCGCATGCCTGTCCCTTCTCCCCGTTGCGACGGGGAGAAGGTGCGGCGGCAGCCGCGGATGAGGGGCGCTTTCCAGCTTCTTCTTCTGCAGCCGCCGATGAAACGGCGCTTGCGCACGGCTGCAGCGGCGAACGCACCCCACCTCCCACGGCCCCTCATCCGGTGCTGCCGCACCACCTTCTCCCCGCTGCGCGGGGCGAAGG
>CAKSZY010000053.1 GCA_934526015.1 uncultured Dokdonella sp. | reverse complement strand
AGCACGAAAGCGCCCCTCATCCGCGGCTGCCGCCGCACCTTCTCCCCGTCGCAACGGGGAGAAGGGACAGGCATGCGCTTTCGCCAGAGTGCAGTCATTCCACCCCCTGCACGCAAAGCACTGGCCATGAGGTGTCGATGGTGGATCGGCTCGCACCACACCGCGCGCGGCGTGGCGGGGTTCAGGCGTGGCCGCCGACCGACGGGGTTTCCGTTTCGAGTTTCTCGAGTTCCTGGGCGAGCGCTTCCGGCGAACGCGTGTACGGCGCAAGCAGCGCGTAGAACGCCGGTACCACGTAGAGCGACAGCAGGGTCGAGAAGGCCACGCCGAAGATGATGACGACGCCGATCGTCGCGCGGCTGGCCGAACCGGGGCCGCCGGCGATGACCAGTGGAATGGCGCCGGCGATGGTCGCCACCGAGGTCATCAGGATCGGCCGCAGGCGCACCGAGGCGGCCTCGGCAACCGCATCGGCGACGTCGCGTCCCTCGTCGCGCAGCTGGTTGGCGAACTCGACGATGAGGATGCCGTTCTTCGCGGCGAGGCCGACCAGCATGACGATGCCGATCTGGCTGAACAGGTTGAGCGAGCCGCCGGTGATCCACAGGCCGACCAGCGCGCCGAACACGGCCAGCGGCACGGTCAGCATGATCACCACCGGATGGATGAAGCTCTCGAACTGCGCGGCGAGGACGAGGTAGATGACCAGCAGGGCCAGCACGAAGGTGAACATCACCGCGCCGCCGGCGCGCTTGAACTCGCGCGAGTCGCCCTTGTAGTCGATCTGCGCGCTGCCGGGCAGTTCCTCGCCGGCTACCTGTTCCATCCACGCCAGGGCCTCTCCGAGCGGATAGCCGGGGGCAAGGCCGGCGGTCAGGGTGATCGCGCGCAGGCGGTTGAAACGGTTGAGCTGGCCGGGTTCGGCCACCTCGGTCAGGCTGACGAGGTTGGCCAGCGGAATCAGTTCGCCGCTGCGCTGCGAGCGCACGTAGAGGTTGGCGAGGTCGGCCGGGGCGGCGCGGTCGTCGCTCTGCGCCTGCAGCATCACGTAGTACTCCTCGCCGTCCTCCACGTAGGTGGTGACACGGCGCGAACCCATCATGGTTTCCAGCGTGCGGCCGATTTCCTGCGCCGACACGCCGAGATCGGCGGCGCGCACGTGGTCGATGACGACGCGCAACTGCGGGCGCGTCTCCTTGTAGTCGGAATCGACGTTGGTCAGCTGCGGATTCTGCTCCATGCGTTCGAGCATGCGATCGCGCCAGACCACCAGTTCGGCGTAATCGGGGCCGCCGAGCACGAAGCGCACCGGCTGGCCGCCGCCGCGCACGAGTCCGGTGCGCACCGACGGCATCGCCCGCACGCCGGGCAGGTCGGCCAGGTCGCGGCGCACGCTCTCGGCGACTTCGATGGTGGTCACGTCGCGCTTCGACCACTCCTTGAGGAACACGGTGGCGTGGCCGGAATGCATTTCCTCGCCGGCGCCCCAGCTGCCGGGAACGCGGGTGTTGATGCGCTCGATCGGGCCGTCCTCACCGATCAGGTCGCGGAAGCGCTGCTCCACCTGCTGCACCTGGGCCACGGTGTAGTCGAAACCGGCGCCTTCCGGACCGGTGATGCTGACCATGAACACGCCGCGGTCTTCGGTCGGCGCCAGCTCCGAGGGCACCCGCCAGATCAGCAGCAGGCTCAGCAGGCCGGCAGCCACCAGCACGCCGAACATCGCCAGCGCATACAACCCGCGGTGCCGGCCGGCGCGTTCGATCTGGCTCCGGTAGGCGCGCGTCAGCGCGTCGAGACGACGATGGACCCAGGCATTGAAGCCGCGCGGCTCGGTGTGCCGGCGCACCAGCTTGGACGACATCATCGGCGTCAGCGTGAGGGCGACGAAGGCCGACAGGGCCACCGCGCCGGCGAGGGTCACCGACAGCTCGCGGAACAGGCGCCCGGTATTGCCTTCCATGAAACCGACCGGCAGGAACACGGCGACCAGCACGGCGGTCGTGGCGATCACCGCAAAGGCGACCTGGGCGGTGCCGCGCCGCGCCGCCACCAGTGGCGGCTCGCCGAGGTCGACCCGGCGCTGGATGTTTTCCAGCACGACGATCGCGTCGTCGACGACCAGGCCGATGCAGAGCACGAGGGCGAGCAGGGTCAGCAGGTTGATCGTGTAGCCGAACGCGTACAGGGCGATGAACGCGGCGATCAGGCAGACCGGCACCGTCACCGCCGGGATCAATGCCGAACGCAGGCTGCCGAGGAACAGGAAGATGACGATGACGACCAGCAGGCCGGCTTCGATCAGGGTCGCGTAGACGCGCTCGACCGCCGCCTCGATGAACAGCGTGCTGTCGTAGGCGACGAACATCTCGGTACCGGCCGGCAGGGTCGGCCGGATGCGCTCGACCTCCTCGCGCGCGGCGCGGGCGACATCGAGGCTGTTCGCCGTCGAGGTCTTGACGATGCCGATGCCGACGTTCGGCTGGCCGTTGCTGCGCAGATAGGAGCGCCGCTCCTGCGAGCCGCGTTCGACCCGGGCGACGTCGCCGAGGCGCACGAGATAGCCGTCCGCCCCCTTGGCGATGGTCATCGCCGCGAAATCCTCGGGCGTCTGGTAACCACGCTGCACGCGCAGGGTGAAATCGCGGGTGTCGGACTCGATCCGCCCGGCCGGCAATTCGACGTTCTCGCGCTGCAGCGCGTTCTCGACATCCGACACCGCCAGGTTGCGCGCGGCCAGCGCGGTGCGGTCGAGCCAGATGCGCATCGCATAGCGCTGCGCGCCACCGGTCTGCACGCGGGCGACGCCGTCGATCGCCGACATGCGGTCGACGATGTAGCGGTCGGCGTAGTCGGTCAGCTCGAGCGCATCCATGCTGTCCGAGCGCATGTTGAACCAGATGATGACGTCGGCGTCGCTCTCGACCTTGGCGACCTGCGGCGGATCGGCCTCCTCCGGCATGCGGTCCATCACCCGGCTGACCGCATCGCGCACGTCGTTCGCCGCCGCCTCGATGTCGCGCGTCAGCGAGAACTCCATCGACACCGAGGCACGGCCGTTCTGGCTGCGCGAGTCGATGATGTCGACTCCCTCGATGCCGGCCAGCGCGTCCTCGAGGATCTGGGTGATGCGCGTCTCCACCACCGCGGCCGATGCTCCCGGATAGGTCACGTCGACGGAGACGATCGGCGGATCGATCGCCGGCAGCTCGCGCAGGGTCAGGCGGGTGAACGAGAGGATGCCGAGGACGACCAGCAACAGGCTGACGACGGTGGCGAAGACCGGCCGCTTGATGGCGATGTCGGAGAGGATCATCGACGTGCTCCGCCGGCGTACCCGCCGCTCATGGTCCGGCCGCTTGCGCGCGAGGCGCCTCGACGATCTTCACGCCGTCGCGCAGCTTGACCGTGCCATCGACGACGATGCGCGCGCCGGGTTCGAGCCCGTCGACCACCTCGACGCGGCCCGGCAGGCGTGCACCGAGAGTGACGCGGGTGCGCCGGACGATATCGCCGGCATCGACGCGGAACACGAAGGCATCGCTGCCGACCTGCACGATCGCGATTTCCGGCACGGCGATCACCTCGCGCGCCGGACGCAACACTTCGACGGTGATCAACATGCCGGCACGCAGGGCGTGGTCGGCATTCGGCACCTCGGCGCGGACCTGGAAGGCCCGGGTGACCGGATCGAGGCGCGCATCGAGCGACAATACCCGTCCCTCGAAGGTGCGATCCGGCCAGGCCACGCTGCGCGCGACGATCGGTTGGCCGGCACGGATCGCGGCGAGATGGCGCTCGGGCAGGGAGAAGTCGACGTTGACCACGTCGATGTCGTCGAGCGTGGTGATGACCGTGCCGGGCGTCACCAGCGAGCCGACGCTGACCTGGCGCAACCCGAGCACGCCGGAGAACGGCGCGGTGACGACCCGGTCGGAAAGCTGCGCACGCAGCAGGTCGACGCGGGCCTTGCTGGAATCGTGGTTGGCCTGGGCGGTATCGAACACCTGGCGCGAGATCGTGCCCTGGCGCACCAGGTCCTGGTTGCGCTTGAGCAGGCGCTCGGCATCGCGCCAGTTCGCCTGCGCCTCGGCGAGTCCGGCAACCTGCTGGCCCGAAGTCAGCTCGACCAGCACATCGCCGGCCTCGACATGCTGGCCATCGCGGAAGTTCACCTTGCGCACGGTCTCGGTGATCTTCGCGGTCAGGGTCACCGCTTCGCGCGCCCGGCTGGTGCCGACGGCCTCGATGACGTCCACCCAGGGCGACACCTCGACCGTGGTCGTCGTCACCGGGATCGCGCCCTGCGCGCCCGCCGTCGCCGGCGGCGCAGTGCCGCGCGAACAGGCTGCCAATGCAAGGCAGGCGGACAGGACGATGAAAATGAATCTGTGCATGCCACTTCTTCCGTGCGGATTCCCGATGCACGACGCTCGCGCACCGATGTCGCTGGCCGGCACGCCGGCCCCGAAACGGACGGACAACGGATACGGCGTCGGCGTTCACTCCCTGGCGCGACCGGCGCGGCCGATGACACCGCCGGGCATCGCGGACAACGCGCTCGCCCGTGCCGTCGCGTGCAGCGACTGGCAAGGGTAGCGCGCCGGGGCTGCAGTGCAGCATCCGCCATAAGTCACTGCCCTGGCGGAATGCGGCATCCTGTCCTGCGCCTTGCGCTGTCGACGCGCGCCGCTTCCGGTGTCGCCGCTTCGCGCCTGCCGCCGTGGGCAGCCCGTGCACGAACGGCTAAGCTCGTGCGAATGCCTGCCTCCGGCTCCGGGAGACGACATGGATGCGACCTCGCTCAAGCACAAGCACCGCCAGCTGCGCGACGCCCAACCCGAATCCCTGCGCGTGCGCGTGCATCGGGCGATCAGCTGGCTGGCCCGTGCCGAACGCGAAACCGACGATACCGACGCGCGCTTCCTGTTCCAGTGGATCGCCTTCAACGCCTGCTACGCCAGCGAGTTCGGCTTCGAATCCGGCGAACGCGTCGAAACCCGACGCTTCGTCGAACGCGTACTCGCCCTCGACCACGAGCAGCGACTGCACCAGGTCCTGTTCGAGCAGTTCAGCGGCCCGATCCGCACCTTGATCGGCAACCACTACGTCCACGAGCCGTTCTGGCGTGCACTGCGCGAACACGATTCCAGCGAGCGCTGGCGCACCGGTTTCGATACCGAGCGCAAGCGCGCCTTCGAAGCGTTGATGGACAAGCGCACCGACGTCGTCCTCTGCGTCGTGCTCGATCGCCTGCACACCCTGCGCAACCAGACCGTGCACGGCGGCGCCACCTGGAACAGCTCGGCCAACCGCGCCCAGCTCGCCGACGCCGCACGCATCCTCGGCAGCATCCTGCCGATCATCATCGACCTGCTGATGGACCCCGCCGCCGACGGCTTCGGCGACGTGGCCTACCCGCTCGTGGCGGGGTGAGGTGCGGCACCCGGTTGACGAACCGGACCCGGAGTCACCCCGGCCGGCTGCGCGCAAGGTCGGAGTCGAACGGACCACGGGGAACCGAGGGACGACGCTCGCCGCTGAACGGAATGGAGGCACGATCCACCTTGCATGGCAGCGTCCCGGGCGCAGGCCGTCGCGCTTCAGCCGCAAACGTCGGCAAACATCGTCGAGAAGACACGACCCGAGGCCACCACCCCCGGAACCCGATATCACCGCACTTTCACGCCGATATCCCCATAACACCGCTCGATGGCGGATATGCACACCTCCCGGCGCAACCCGAAGCGTCCCGGACATCGCGCAACGCCATGATTCCTCGGAACAAATTCGCTTGACTCCCCATCCGAACGCACCGACCATCCGTGCATAACCCGCACTTCTGCGGACTATTTGTAGTTAGGCCGCATGCTCATTGTTTCGTCGGCAGTTGCAGCAAGGGTGGTCGGTCGAGGTCCGACAGCGCATGCTCCATCCAGCCACGTGCGTAGTCATCGCCGCCCATTGCGCGCATGTAGTGGATCGCCACGCAGCCGAGGGCTTCGAGGTAGTCTTTCTGCACTTCCGCCGGCAAGTCGCGCACCTTCGCAACAGCATCCATTGCTGCCCGCATCCCGCGCATGTCCACTTCCAGTTTCATTTCAACGTTCGCCATTTCATTTCTCCGGGCACTGCGCCCTAACAATTCCGTAAGAGACTTCCCGTCAACCCTGAACGCATGACGCTCTGGCCTTGAGCTTCGAGGCCTTCGCTGTCGGTCACGTAGTGCTGGTGTTGCGTCGTGCAATCAGTGCGATGCGGATCGAACGGTTGTCAGACTGCATTTCCGTAAACGGTCTTGTTGCATCGATGGGCTGATGCGGACCAGGGTATAAACCGCGCCCGGAGACCTCGTTCATTCATCGGTGTCGTCCGGGTTGCGGCGATCAACCGCAACCCGTTTGGACGTCCGGATAGTTAGTCAGGTTCTCTCCAGGTGGGTCTGACCCGTTGCTACCGCGTCGCGCTGACGGTGAACCGGTTTCATGCAGGTGCGGGTTCGTTCGCGCTGCGCGCGACCCCGTGCCTCGACATCGGGTGGTGCAGGCTGGCGCTCGGATCGTAGTCGACGTCGTGGGCGAGCATCGCCCACAGGTGCCGGGCGTGCTTGTTGGCGATCGCCACCAGCACCTTGCCGAATGGCATCCGGCAGGCCAGCGAGCGAATCCACAC
>CAKSZY010000052.1 GCA_934526015.1 uncultured Dokdonella sp. | reverse complement strand
GCCGATCGCACCCCACCTCCCACGGCCCCTCATCCGGTGCTGCCGCACCACCTTCTCCCCGCTGCGCGGGGCGAAGGACGGCTGGTGCTGTCGCAAGAATGCAAGCTGCACATCCGAGAAAGCGCATGCCTGTCCCTTCTCCCCGCTGCGCGGGGCGAAGGAAGGCAATCGCTGTCGCAAGAATGCAAGTTGCGTTTCAGAGAAAACGCCAGCTATCCCTTCTCCCCGTTGCGACGGGGCGAAGGGACCCGCATGCGTTTCTCGAGATGGCTGCGATCTCGCGCAAAAAAGGCGGAGCAGCGGAGCAATCTCCTGCTACAAGCGCACCGGCCGGTTCGGACGCTCGTCGGGATTGTCGCCGTCGTGCGCCGGCAGATGCGCGGCGAGCAGGGCCGCGGTCGCACGCACTGCTTCCAGCGCGCCGACCTCGTAGCGGCGGCCAAGGAAGTGCTCCTTCGCCGCCGTGCAGATCGCCTGCCATCGGGCGTCGTCGATGTGCGCGGCGACGCCACGGTCGGCGACGATCTCGATGGCGTGGTCGGCCAGTTGCACGTAGACGAGGACACCGGTGTTGTCCTGCGTGTCCCACACGCGCAATTGCGCGAACACATCCAGGGCACGTTCGCGCGGGCTTGAGCCACGCAACACGAACGCCAGCGGCAGGCCACCCTCGACGGCGAAGCAGATCTCGCCGCGATGGCCCTGCTCGCCGGCGCTGACGGCGTGCTGGATGGCATCGAAGCTGGCCGGCGGAAACGCGCGTCGGGCACGGCCGAAATCGAACAGGTGGCGCAGCGCGCGAATCAGCATCGTCGCTTCCTCACCAGCGCCCCGAGGCGCCGCCGCCTGCGGAAATGCCGCCGCCGCCGGAGAACCCGCCACCGCCGAAGCCGCCGCGTCCACCGCCGCCGAAGCCGCCACCGCCAAAACCGCGGTCGCCGAAGCCTCCCCAGCCACCGCGGTTGGCGAACCGTCCGCCGCCGCCGCCGAGCAGGCCGATGAGGACGGCGAGCACGCCGACGCCGAATCCGACCGCCAGCAGGCCGGACATCAGCCAGGCCAGGCCGCCGCCGGCCAATCCGGTCAGCGCGCCGCGCGGCAGCGTCCGCAGGCGCTGGAACATGGCGCGTGTCCACAGTGCCGCGATCAGACCGAACAGGATCGCCTGCGGGATGCTGCCGCTGCGTTCCCGCGGGGTTCCTTTCCACGGCTCCGGCAGCGGCTCGCCATCGACCAGACGGACCATCGCGGCGACGGCATCCTCGATGCCGCCATCGAAGTCGCCACTGCGGAAGCGCGGCACCAGGTATTCGCGGATGATGCGCGCCGCGGCGGCATCGGGGATGGCGCCTTCGAGGCCACGCGCGACTTCGATGCGCACGCTGCGGTCGTCCTTGGCGACCAGCAGCAGGGCGCCGTCGTCGATGTCCTTGCGGCCGAGCTTCCAGGCGTCGAACACGCGGATCGCATAGGCGGCGATGTCTTCCGGCCCGGTCGTCGCGACCATCAGCACGGCGAGCTGGGCACCCTTGCGTTGCTCGAGTTCGGCCAGCTGCCGTTCCAGCGCCTGGCGGCGCCCGGCGTCGAGGGTTCCAGTGAGATCGGTCACCCGCGCGGTGAGCGGCGGCACCGCCGGCGTCGAGTCCTGCGCCGCGGCCGCCACGGCGGCGCCGGCGAGCAGGGCGAGCACGCCGGCGCGCAACCATCCGCGCAACGCCTCCGCGGCACGCATGCCGTGCACTTCAGTCCTGCGGCTGGGCGGCAGGCGGCGGCGCAGGCTTGTCGAAGTCGACCACCGGCGCGGTCGAGATCGCCTTCTCGTTGTCGACGCTGAAGTTCGCCTTGACCGGATAGCCGAACATCTTCGCGGTGAGGTTCTGCGGGAAGCTGCGCACGTAGGTGTTGAAATCCTGCACCGCGGACACGTAGCGGTTGCGCGCCACGGTGATGCGGTTCTCGGTGCCCTCGAGCTGCACCTGCAGGTTCTGGAACAGCGCATCGGCCTTGAGCTGGGGATAGTTCTCCGACACCGCCATCAGCCGCGTCAGCGCGCTCGACAGTTCACCCTGCGCGGCCTGGAATTTCGTCAGCGCGGCCGGATCGGAGAGCATCTCCGGGGTGATCTTGAGGGTGCCGACCTGGGCGCGCGCCTCGGCCACCCGCGTCAGCACGTCGGCTTCGTGGCTGGCGTAGCCCTTGACCGTGTTGACCACGTTCGGCACGAGGTCGGCACGACGCTGATACTGGTTCAGCACTTCCGACCAGGCAGCGGTGACCGCTTCGTCCTTCTGCTGGATCGCGTTGTAGCCGCAACCCGACAGCAGGGCGAGGACGAACACGGCGGAAAGCAGGCGAAGCAGGCGCATCGGCATTCTCCTTCTCGGGCCCGCGCGCACTGTGCGCCGCAGGCGACAACCGTGCAAGCGGACGGCGCCGGCTCAGCGGCCGAGCGCGCGCCGGCGCACGGAAAGGTTGATCCACTCCACGGCGATCGAGAAGCCCATGGCGAAGTAGACGTAGCCGCGCGGCACGTGGAACTCGAAGCCGTCGGCGATCAGCACCGCGCCGACGAGGATCAGGAAGGCCAGGGCGAGCACGCGGATGGTCGGATGGCGGTCGATGAACTCGCCGACCGGATTGGCCGCGAAGATCATCACGGCGACGGCGAGGATGATCGCCGCCACCATCACCGGCACGTGGTTGACCATGCCGATCGCGGTGATCACCGAATCGAGCGAGAACACGATGTCGATGATCGCGATCTGCACGATGACGAGGGCGAACGAGGAGAACGCCTTGCCCTCCTCGGGCTGGTCGCGCGCGCCCTCGAGTTCCTGGTGGATCTCCATGACCGCCTTGACCAGCAGGAACAGGCCACCGCCGATGAGGATGAGGTCGCGCAGCGAGATCACCTGGCCGGCGAGCTCGAACAGGCCGAGGCGTTCGTCGTCGAGGCCGGCAAGGAACGACAGCGTCAACAGCAGCAGGATGCGCGTGATGCAGGCGAAGGCGAGGCCGACCTGGCGCGCGAGCGGACGTTGCGCGGGTGCCAGCCGGCTGACCGCGATCGAGATGAACACGAGGTTGTCGACGCCGAGGACGATCTCGAGCGCGGCGAGGGTGAGCAACGCGATCCAGAATTCCGGTTCGGCCAGCAGGGCAAGCATCGTCGTCACCGCGTTCAGTGGAAAAGCCGCGGGCCGAGCACGAGGCCCCAGCAGAGGACGACATTGACCATCAGCACGAACACCGCCGCCGAGCCCATGTCCTTGGCCCGGCCGGCCAGTTCGTGGAACTCCGGGCTGACCTTGTCGACCACCGCCTCGACCGCCGAATTGAGCAGTTCGGCCGCCGGCACCAGCAACAGGCTGCCGGCAAGGAGCGCCTTCTCGACGCCGCCCTCGCCGAGCCACAGCGCGAGCGGCAGCAGCGGGGCCAGCAGATAGCCTTCGAGACGGAACGAGGCCTCGTGACGCCAAGCGGCACGCAGTCCCTTGGCCGACCACACCAGGGCAGCGAGGATCTGGCGCGGTCCGCGCGGTTGCGAGCTCGACATGGACTCAGGCCGTCCCGGTCCGCGGGTACGCCGATGCGCCGGACGCCGACCCGCGCAGGGAGGATGCGGCCACCGGCATGCCTCAGACCCCGACACCGCAACGGCAACGCGAGGCCATGACCGCGCAGCGGCGTTCGCTCGGCAACGGGGTCGGCAATCGCAGGCCAGGCATCACGGCGCTCGGGGGCTGGAAAAGAAGCCGGCATGATGCCACAAAGGTCCGTCGCCCCGGCCCTGCGGGGTCCGTCGCCATCGTCCGGGAGTCCTGATGAATCGTCGTTTCATTGCCGCGGTCGGCGCCGTCGCCCTGGCCCTCCTCACCGCCGGACTGGCCGGCCTCGACGGACCGCTGGCGCGCTGGATCCACGCCAGCGGCTACGAGAACGCCGCCCTGTTCCGCGTCCCCCTCGAGGTGTTCGACCACGCGCTCGGCATCCATGTGTGGTTCTGGCTGGCCGCCTGCGTCTGCATCGGGCTAGGCCTCGCCGGCACGCTGGCCGGTGCCCGCCTGCCGCTGCCGCCGCGGCTCGCGCCGACCCTCCTCGCCGCCGGTCTCGTGCAGGCGGGCGCGATCGGACTGATGATCCTCGGCAAGAGCAGCTTCGGTCGCCTGCGTCCGTACCAGGTGCTGGCATCGGGCGACTGGGAGCAGATCTGGTTCATGCAGGGTGGTTCGTTCCCGTCCGGCCACTCGGCGTTCTACTTCGGCCTGTTCCTGCCGCTGGCCGCCGCCGCGCCGCGCGCCTGGCAGCGTGCCGCGCTGATCGCCGTGCCGTGCTTCGTGGTCGCCGCACGCATCGACATGGCGCGGCATTTCCTCTCGGACGTGGCGGCCTCGTGCGTGCTGGCGGCGCTGCTGACGCGGCTTGCCGCAAGCCTGCTGCGCGCTCGCGAAGCGCGCGGCGCTGCCGTGCCGGCGTCGATGTAAAGAGCCTGCAAAGGCCGGCAATCGACGGCAAAGTGCATGGCGCGGGGACGGCACATGCGGCATCGTAGCCGCATGAACCGACCCGCCATCCTGCTTGCCGACGACGACCAGGAACTCGCCGCCCTGCTGCGCGACTTCCTGGCCCGCGAAGGCTTCGACGCCAGCGTCGCCCACGATGCCGAGTCGGCGATCGCGCGCGCCCGCGAGACCGCCTTCGACGCGATCGTGCTCGACGTCATGCTGCCGGGCCGTTCCGGCCTCGACGTGCTGCGCGAGCTGCGTCGCGAATCGGCCACGCCGGTGTTGATGCTGACCGCACTCGGCGAGGACATCGACCGCATCCTCGGTCTCGAACTCGGCGCCGACGACTACATCCCCAAGCCGTGCAACCCGCGCGAACTGGCCGCGCGCCTGCGCGCCGTGCTGCGCCGCTCGCGCGGCGAAGGCGGCGATGCGCTGACCGACCTGCGCGTCGGCCGCATCGCCCTCAAGGCCGCCTCGCGCAGCGTCAGCGTCGACGGCACGCCGATGACACTGACCTCCACCGAGTTCGACCTGCTCGCCCTGCTGATGCGCGAGGCCGGCCGCGTGGTCAGCAAGGAGCGCATCTCGCAGAGCGTGCTCGGGCGCCCGCTCGGGCCCTACGACCGCTCGATCGACGTGCATGTGTCGAACCTGCGCAAGAAGATCGCCGACGCCGGCGACGACAGCGCACCGATCACCACCATCCACCGCAGCGGCTACCTGCTGCGGCAGGCGGACGACTGACGTGCGCAGCGTGTTCTGGCGGATCTTCGCCGCGATCTGGCTCGGCAACGTCGCCATCGTCGCGCTGATGGCCTGGATCATGACGGTCGGCTTCGAGACCGAGCGCATCCCCGGCCTCGAGGTCACCCGCATGCAGGCGGTGATGGACGAACACCTGCGCCGTCTCGACCGCTCCGCGCGGCGCGCCGGCAGCGAGCGCGTCGACCAGCTCCTGCGCCTCACCGCCAACATCGGCACGATCGAGTTCTATGCGGTCGGCAGCGACGACCGCGACCGCCTCGGGCGCGCGTTGTCGGCCGACGTGCGCGCCGCGGTGGCGACGACGCGCAGCGGCACGCCGGTGGAAGCCGAACGCATGCGCACGATCGCCAGCCAGCTGCGCGAAGGCGACGCATCGATCGTGTTCGTTGCCGCGGTCGAAGGCAGCCTGTTCCTGCGCACGATCACGCGCGGCCCGGCCGGTGGCTCGATGCAGATCCTGCTCGCCCTCGTCGTCAGCGCCATCGTCGGCGCCTTGCTGGCCTGGTACATGGCCGCGCCGCTGGCGCGCATCCGCACCAGCGCACGCCGCTTCGCCGAAGGCGACCTCGACGCCCGCGTCGGCGAGCTCCCGTTCGGCCGCAGCGCCGAGATCAGCGCGCTGGCGAGCGAGTTCGACCGCATGGCCGAGCGCATCAAGGTGCTGGTCGAGAACAACCGCCGGCTGGTGCGCGACGTCTCCCACGAGTTGCGTTCGCCGCTGGCGCGCCTGCGCGTCGCCGTCGAGCTGGCGCGCGGCGAGGATGCCGCCGCCGTCGACGCCTCGCTCGACCGCATCGAGCGCGAGTCCGATCGCCTCGAGGCGATGCTCGCCCAGGCGATCGAACTGTCGCGCCTGGAAACCGGGGTCGAACCGCGACGCGAGACCTTCGCCCTCGACGAACTCGTCGAGGACGTCATCGCCAATGCCGATTACGAAGGGGCGCCGCGCCGCCGCAAGGTGGCGTTCACCACGCGCGAGCCGGTCGCCGTCCGCGGCTCGCGCGACGCGCTGATGAGCGCGATCGAGAACATCGTGCGCAATGCGCTCGCCTACACCGCCGACGACAGCCAGGTCGAGGTCGGCCTGCGGCGGGAAGGCGGCGACGTCGTGCTCGCCATCCGCGACCACGGCCCCGGCCTCGCCGAAGCGGACCTCGCGCGCATCTTCGAGCCGTTCTACCGCACCGATGCGGCGCGCGCGCGCAGCAGCGGCGGTACCGGCCTCGGCCTCGCCATCGCCCATCGCGCGATCGCCAACCACCATGGCGCAGTGGTCGCGCGCAATGCCGAAGGCGGCGGACTCGAGGTGGTCATCCGCCTGCCGGCGAGTTGATTCCTGCCACCGAGTTCGATGTCGCTTGCGTGGAGCGGAGCGTGCTCCGCTGCGCGTGCGGCTGCACCGATTTTGTAGAGCGGAGCTCGCTGCGCTGCGCTTGCGGCTGCGGTCGTCGCTTCAGCCGGGCAAGCCCGGCTCTACCAGAGAGCGCACGCTTCCATGCTTCCGCAGAGCTTGCTCCGCTGCTCCACCTTTTTTGCGCGAGATCGCAGCAATCTCGAGCATTGCATGCGGGTCCCTTCGCCCGCGCAGCGGGGAGAAAAGCCTGGCAGGCGCTTTCAACAGAGTGCAGCTCGCATTCTTGCGACAGCGCCAGCCTTCCTTCGCCCCACGCAGCGGGGAGCCTGCCCCGGACTCGATCCGGGGTGGGATCGTGTCCCAAGGCGTGGTGTAACAGTCGGTCATCGCGACGCGCTTGGGCGTCGGGATTGGTCAGCGCGCCAC
>CAKSZY010000051.1 GCA_934526015.1 uncultured Dokdonella sp. | reverse complement strand
CGCGGTCGATGGACGTCAAGCCGACCGGGTCGTCGATCTCCACCGGCCAGTCTTCGCTGGGGGTGTCGAAGGCCTTGTACCTCGTGGTGGTGCTGAAGCCGCGCGGGTTGGTCACCGTCTTCGTGAAGCCGGAGTCGTAGGCGATCTGCGTCGTCAGCAGGCTCGGCACCAGTTCGCTCGTCGCCTCGATCTTCGTCGGCCGGCCGAGGCCGTCGTAGGTGGTCCAGGTGCCGGCCGTGCCCGCACTCGCGCTCGGGTAGGACGTGAAGGTCTCGCGGCCGGCGTGGTCGAACGTGCGTGTCACATAACGCTTCGTCGAGGCGTTGCTGGTGTCTTCTTCCAGGGTCACCACGGGACGCCACAGGGCGTCGAACTCGGTGGTCTTGCGGCCGGTGCCGGTGGTGATCGTCTGGCGCCAATGGGTGCCGCCGACGCCGAGGTTGCCGTCCGTGGTCGGTGCGAACGACAACACCGTATCGTTCCAGGTCGTCGTATCACCGACCGGATACCGGATCTTCCAAAGGCGGCCGTCCGCGCGATAGTCATAGTTCGTCGTGTCGCCCCGTTCGTTCTTGATCCACTCGATCTGGCCGAAGGCGTTGACCCCGGCTTCCTGGAAGGTCGTGTCGGCGTAGGTGATCTTCTTCGGCACGCCGCGGTAATAGTTGGTCAGCGTGGTGGTCTGGCTGGCGCCGTCCTGCACCGTGTGCAGCGTGCCGCCCCCGAACGCGGGACACCACTCGCCCCGCCCACATCTCTCCTGGCGTGTAGTCGCGACGCGCGCCCTCCGCGGACCGGCTCGGGAAGCGACGCCTCGACGAATCCCCTATGCTGCGCGCGACATGGCGACCACGACTCCCGTCGACGCAGTGCACACCTCCCTCGACCGCCGCCTCGTCGCCGCGGTCAAGGGCATCCGCGTGCTCGGCTCGCTGAGCTGGCCGGCGCCGGTGCAGGAACGCTTCCTGGCCGGCTGGCGGCGCGGCGAGATGCGCCTGCCGGAGGTCGAGTACGAGCGGGTCGATCTCGGCACGACCCGGGCGGAACTCGACGACATCCATCGTGCCGCCGATCCCGGCCATCCGGTCGGCGAATACCTGCAGCGCAGCGCGGCGTCGTGGCGGATCGCCACCGACCTGCTCGGGGCGGCCGGCACGCCGGCGCTGACGGCGCATTCGATCGAGTTGTACGGCCGTCCGGGCCACCGCATCCCCGGCAGCGAGCAGACCAACCTCGATGCCGCGCGGCATTTCATCGAACTGGCCAACGAGCTCGACGGCGAACTCGCGCTCGACGCGGGCGCCTATTGCATTCCGGCCGACGTCCTGCGCGAGGACCTGCAGGAACAGCTCGACGCCTTCTTCGGCCGCGACCGCGTGCGCGTCGAGGTCGACGACAGCCTGATCGCCAAGGCCGCCGCCGGCGCCACGCGCATCCGCCTGCGTTCGGCGACCTGCTTCACCGAGTACGATCGCGCCCAGCTGCTCGAACACGAGGCCTACGTGCACACGCTGACGGCGCTCAACGGGCGACGCCAGCCGAACCTCGCCTCGCTCGCCCTCAATTCGCCACGCATCACGGCGACCCAGGAAGGCCTGGCGGTGTTCGCCGAACTGGCCACCGGCACGCTCGACATCGAGCGCATCAAGCGCATCAGCCTGCGCATCCTCGCCATCGACATGGCCCTGCACGGCGCCGACTTCATCGAGGTGTTCCGCTTCTTCCTCGACGCCGGCCAGTCGGAAACCGACAGCTTCTCCTCGGCCCAGCGGGTGTTCCGCGGCTCGCCGACCGGTGGCGGTTCGGCCTTCACCAAGGACACCGTCTACCTGCACGGCCTGCTGTCGGTGCACACGTTCTTCCGCTGGGCGCTCAAGCACAAGCGCCTGGACCTCTGCCGCAACCTGTTCGCCGGCAAGATGAGCCTGCACGACGTCGTTTCCCTGCAGGACGAGTTCGCTTCCGGCTACATCGCCGCACCGACCTGGCTGCCGCGCTGGGTGCAGCATGCGAACGGGCTGGCGACGATGCTGGCGTTCTCGCTGTTCGCCAACCGCATCCGCCTCGACCGCGTTGCCGCCGAGGACCTCGTGCTGGCGCTCTGATCCGGCGCCGGGAGTGCCGCCGGTGCGGTGCATTACACTAGCGGCCTGCCGCTGCCCTCGACGCCGACATGCCCCAGAAGACGACCGACGACCTCAAGCAAGCCGCCCTCGACTATCACCGCCGCGAGCCGGCCGGCAAGATCAAGGTCGTGCCGACCAAGTCGGTGGTCACCCAGCGCGAGCTGTCGCTGGCCTACTCGCCGGGCGTCGCCTTCGCCTGCAACGAGATCGTGCGCGATCCCGGCGAGGCGGCGACGCTGACCGCGCGCGGCAACCTCGTCGCCGTCATCACCAACGGCACCGCCGTGCTCGGCCTCGGCAACATCGGCCCGCTCGCGGCCAAGCCGGTGATGGAAGGCAAGGGCATGCTGTTCCAGAAGTTCGCCGGCATCGACGTGTTCGACATCGAAATCGACGAGAACGATCCCGACAAGCTGGTCGACATCATCGCCAGCCTCGAGCCGAGCTTCGGCGGCATCAACCTCGAGGACATCAAGGCACCGGAATGCTTCGCCGTCGAACGCAAGCTGCGCGAGCGCATGCAGATCCCGGTATTCCATGACGACCAGCACGGCACCGCGATCATCGTCGGCGCCGCCCTGATCAACGCGTTGACGATCGTCGGCAAGGACATCGCCACGATCAAGGTCGTGCACACCGGCGCCGGCGCGGCCGGCATCTCCTGCCTCAACATGCTGGTCAGCCTCGGCGTCGACCCGGCCAACATCTGGGTGGCCGACCGCGTCGGCGTGGTCTGGCGCGGCCGCACCGAGGAAATGGACGAGAACAAGGAACGCTTCGCGCGCGATACCGACGCGCGCAGGCTCGACGAGATCATCGACGGCGCCGACGTCTTCCTCGGCCTGTCGGCACCCGGCGTGCTGAGCCAGGACATGGTGCGGCGCATGGCCGACAAGCCGATCGTGTTCGCGCTGGCCAACCCGACCCCGGAGATCCTGCCGGAGCTGGTGCGCGAGGCGAACCCCGAGGCGATCATCGCCACCGGCCGTTCGGACTATCCGAACCAGGTCAACAACGCGCTGTGCTTCCCCTACCTGTTCCGCGGCGCGCTCGACGTCGGCGCCACCGCGATCAACGAGGACATGAAGATCGCCTGCGTGCACGCGATCGCCGAGCTCGCCCGGCGCGAGATGTCCGACGTGGCTGCGCGCGCCTACGGCGGCCAGACGCGTTCGTTCGGCGCCGACTACCTCATTCCGCAGCCGTTCGATCCGCGCCTGCTGACCGAGCTTTCGCCGGCGGTGGCGCAGGCGGCGATGGCGTCCGGCGTGGCCACCCGCCCGCTCGCCGACGTCGAGGCCTACCGCGAACGCCTCAACAGCTTCGTGTTCCGCAGCGGCATGGTCATGAAGCCGGTGTTCGACCGCGCCCGCAGCGACCGCCAGCGCGTCGTCTACGCCGAGGGCGAGGAGGAGACCGTGCTGCGCGCGGTCCAGCACATCGTCGACGAACACCTCGCCTGGCCGATCCTGATCGGCCGCCCGGCGGTGATCGAATCGCGCATCCAGCGCATGCGCCTGCGCCTCAAGCCCGGCGTCGACTTCGAGATCTGCAACATCGAGAACGATCCGCGCTTCAAGGAGTACTGGAGCGAATACCACGCCCTGCTCGAGCGTCGCGGCGTGTCGCCCGACAGCGCCAAGGCGATCGTGCGCTCGCGCGCCAGCGTTATCGCCGCGCTGATGCTGCGCCGGGGCGAGGCCGATGCGCTGCTGACCGGCATCGTCGGGCGCTACCACAAGAAACTGCGCTACATCCTCGACATCATCCCGCTCGACATCGGCGTGCAGACGCCCTCGGCGATGACCGGCGTGGTCAACGACAAGGGCCTGTTCTTCTTCCTCGACACCCACGTCAAGCTCGATCCGACCGCCGAGCAGATCGCCGAGGCGACCCTGCAGGCGGCGATCCGCCTGCGCCTGTTCGGCATCACGCCGAAGGTCGCCCTGCTCTCGCATTCCAATTTCGGCAGCCACGAGAACGCCTCGGCGGCGAAGATGCACCGCGCGCTCGAGCTGGTGCGCGCGCGCAATCCCGAACTCGAGATCGAGGGCGAGATGCACGCCGACACCGCGTTCAACGAAGAAGTGCGCGAGCGCCTGTTCCCGAACTCGCGCCTGAAGGGCCGCGCCAACCTCTACGTCTGCCCGAACCTCGACGCGGCCAACATCGGCTACAACCTGACCCGGGTGATGACCGACGGCGTCGCCCTCGGCCCGATCCTGATGGGCGTTTCCCGGCCGGCACATATCCTCACCCCGGCCGCGACCGTTCGCCGCGTGGTCAACATGACCGCGATCGCCGCGGTCGAGGCGCAGATCCGTGCCGCGCAGGCCGCCGCCACGGAGCCGCCGGCCGGCTGACCCCCCGCCGCGCAGCATGCAGTCCGCGCGCCCCGCGGCTACACTCGACGGTCTGCGCCACGGCAGCATTCCGGCTGCCGTGGCCGCCCTTCGCGCCGCCGAGGACTTCGCATGAACCAGCTGCAGGACATTCTCGACCAGGACCCGGATCCGGTTGAAACCCGTGAATGGACCGACTCGATCAAGTCGGTCATCGAGGCCGACGGCACCGACCGTGCGCACCAGTTGCTGCAGCGCATGGTCGAGGAGACGCGCCGCGCGGGCGGCCACCTGCCGTTCCAGCCGACCACCGAATACATCAACACCATCCCGCCGCACCTCGAAGCGAAGTCGCCCGGCGATCCGGCGATGGAGTGGCGCATCCGCTCGCTGGTCCGCTGGAACGCGATGGCGATGGTGGTGCGCGCCAACCGCAAGCCCGGCGACCTCGGCGGCCACATCGCCAGCTTCGCCTCGTCGGCAACGCTCTACGACGTCGGCTTCAACCACTTCTGGCGCGCCGCCAGCGACGACCATCCCGGCGACCTGGTGTTCCACCAGGGCCATTCCAGTCCCGGCGTCTATGCGCGTTCGTTCCTCGAAGGCCGCATCAGCGAGGAACAGCTCGACCTGTTCCGCATGGAGGTCGGCGGCAAGGGCAAGGCGCTGTCTTCGTATCCGCATCCGTGGCTGATGCCGGACTACTGGCAGGTGCCGACGGTGTCGATGGGCCTCGGCCCGTTGCAGGCGATCTACCAGGCGCAGTTCATGAAGTACCTGGAGAACCGCGAGCTGATCGCGCCGAGCGACCGCAAGGTGTGGTGCTTCATCGGCGACGGCGAATCCGACGAACCGGAATCGCTCGGCGCCATCTCGCTGGCCGGTCGCGAGGGCCTCGACAACCTCGTGTTCGTGGTCAACTGCAACCTGCAGCGCCTCGACGGCCCGGTGCGCGGCAACGGCAAGATCATCCAGGAACTCGAAGGCGTGTTCCGCGGCGCCGGCTGGAACGTGCTCAAGCTGATCTGGGGCAGCTACTGGGATCCGCTCCTCGCGCGCGACCGCAACGGCGCCCTGCGCCGGGTCATGATGGAAACCGTCGACGGCGAATACCAGAACTGCAAGGCCTTCGGCGGCGCCTACACGCGCGAGCATTTCTTCGGCAAGAACCCGGAGACGCTGGAGATGGTCGCCAGCCTGTCCGACGACGACATCTGGCGCCTCAACCGCGGCGGCCACGATCCGCACAAGGTCTACGCCGCCTACCACCAGGCGGTGAACACGAAGGGCAGGCCGACCGTGATCCTCGCCAAGACGGTGAAGGGCTACGGCATGGGCGGCGCCGGCGAGTCGCAGAACATCACCCACCAGCAGAAGAAGATGGATGACGACGCGGTGCGCGCGTTCCGCGACCGCTTCAACATCCCGGTTGCCGATGCCGATCTCGCCAGCGTGCCGTACTACCACCCCGGCAAGGATTCGCCGGAAATCGAATACATGATCGAACGCCGTCGCGCGCTCGGCGGCCCCCTGCCGCAACGCCGGCGCACCTCGGTGTCGCTGGCCACGCCGGAACTGCCGACGCTGGATGCCCTGCTGAAGGGCAGCGGCGAGCGCGAGATCTCCACCACCATGGCCTTCGTGCGCGCGCTCAACCTGTTCCTGCGCGACAAGGAGATCGGCCCGCGCATCGTGCCGATCGTCGCCGACGAGGCGCGCACCTTCGGCATGGAAGGCATGTTCCGCCAGATCGGCATCTATGCGCCGTTCGGCCAGAAGTACAAGCCGATGGACGCCGACCAGCTGATGTACTACCGCGAGGACCAGTCCGGCCAGGTGCTGCAGCAGGGCATCAGCGAGCCCGGCGCGATGTCGTCGTGGATGGCTGCGGCGACCAGCTACTCGGTCAGCAACGTGCCGATGCTGCCGTTCTACATCTACTACTCGATGTTCGGCTTCCAGCGCGTCGGCGACCTCGCCTGGGCGGCCGGCGACATGCGCGCGCGCGGCTTCCTCATCGGCGGCACCGCCGGGCGCACGACGCTCAACGGCGAGGGCCTGCAGCACGAGGACGGCCACTCGCACCTGCTCGCCGGCGCGATCCCGAACTGCCGCAGCTATGACCCGACGTTCTCCTACGAAGTCGCGGTGATCCTGCAGGACGGCGTGCGCCGCATGCTGACCGAGCAGGAGGACACCTACTACTACCTCACCGTGATGAACGAGAACTACGCGCATCCGGACATGCCGGCCGGTGCCGAGGCCGGCATCATCAAGGGCATGTACCTGCTGCGGGAATCGGGCAACGGGGATTCGGCGAAAGCGAAAGGCAAGGGCAAGAACGTGCCGACCGTGCAGCTGATGGGATCCGGCACGATCCTGCGCGAGGTCATCGCCGCCGCCGACCTGCTCGAGAAGGAGTTCGGCGTGGCCGCCGACATCTGGTCGTGCCCCTCCTTCAACGAACTGCGCCGCGACGGCTTCGACGTCGAACGCTGGAACCGCCTGCACCCGATGGAGAAGAAGCCGCGCAAGGCCTGGGTCACCGAATGCCTCGAAGGCCGCAGCGGCCCGATCGTCTCGGCCACCGACTACGTGCGCGGCTACTCGGACCAGATCCGCGCCTTCATCCCGTCGGGCCGCAACTTCATCGCCCTCGGCACCGACGGCTACGGCCGCAGCGACACCCGCGCCCACCTGCGCGCGTTCTTCGAGGTCGACCGCTACTGGATCGCCCACGCCGCCATCGCCGCACTGGCCGCCGAAGGCAGGATGAACCCCGAAGACGTCGCCCGCGCGATCCGCGAATGGAAGCTCGACCCGAAAAAGCCGAACCCCGAAACGGTCTGAGCCACCCCGCGGCGACACTCGGCGCTTCACCACGCAAAGACCCGAAGCGCCCCTCATCCGGTGCTGCCGCACCACCTTCTCCCCGCTGGCGCGGGGCGAAGGGAAGGCTGGTGCCATCGCAAGATTGCAAGCTGCACATCCGAGAAAACGCATGCCTGTCCCTTCTCCCCGTGGCGACGGGGAGAAGGTGCGGCGGCAGCCGCGGATGAGGGGCGCTTTCGGGCTTCACCGGCAAAGCTGATGAAGTGGCGCGTGCGCACAGCTGCAACGTCGATCCCGCCCCACCTCCCACGGCCCCTCATCCGGTGCTGCCGCACCACCTTCTCCCCG
>CAKSZY010000050.1 GCA_934526015.1 uncultured Dokdonella sp. | reverse complement strand
AAGAAGCACGAAAGCGCCCCTCATCCGCGGCTGCCGCCGCACCTTCTCCCCGTCGCCACGGGGAGAAGGGACAGCTGGCGTTTTCTCTGAAACGCAACTTGCATTCTTGCGACAGCGATTGCCGTCCCTTCGCCCCGCGCCAGCGGGGAGAAGGTGGTGCGGCAGCACCGGATGAGGGGCCGTGGGAGGTGGGGTGCGATCGACGCTGCAACCGTGCGCGAGCGCCGTTTCATCGGCTGCTGCAGAAGAAGAAGCCCGAAAGCGCCCCTCATCCGCGGCTGCCGCCGCATCCCGGATCGAGTCCGGGGCAGGCTCTTCTCCCCGTCGCAACGGGGATAAGGGACAGGCATGCACCATCTCCTGTTGCGCCGCTGCATTCCAATGCATTTTGGAGCTTGCTCCGCTGCTTTTGCCGTGAAGCCGGGGCTGCCCGGCGCGGGTGGCGCCGAAGGATCAAGGCCGCGGAGCAGGCTTCGCTCCACGGGGCAGGGGCGGGTGCCCATCATCCACGCGATTCCGCGTCGGGCTGGATGGCAGGCGCCCTCTCAACGCCGGGCGCGCGCCTTCTTCTTCGGCGCCTTCTTCGCTGCCGGCTTCTTCGCAGCCGGCTTGCGCGTCGCCGCCTTCTTTTTCGCCGCGGGCTTGCGCGTCGTTGCCTTCTTCTTCGCGGCGGGCTTTTTCGCGGCGGGCTTGCCGACGCTCGCCGTCGCGCTCACGGTGAAGGCCGCCGGCAACTTGCCGCCGGCGTCGCGGATGAGGTCGGCGCATTGTTCGCGCCAGGCGGTGAAGGCTTCCTTGATGCCCTTGGCGAACGTGCTCTGGCTGCTCACCGCGGCGTCGAGATTGCCGCGCAGCGAGGCATCCGGTTGCAGGCCGCTCCAGAACGACTCGCCCGGCATCGCCGACACCGAGGACCAGTCGTTGCTGGTCAGCAGCTTCTCGGTCTGCGCGAGGGTGCGCTGGATCGCGTCGTCGGTGCCGGCCACGCCGAGTTTCGTCCAGCGCTGCCGGTTTTCCTGCAACAGGGCGCCTATGCGCATCAGCAGTTCGAGGTTTGCCTTGTACAGCGCCAGCGGGGTCTTCGCGTCGAAAGCCATGGCATGCCACCGTCGGGGGAGGTGTGCCAACGCTACGCCGGCACGGGCCGTGCCGCCAGTGTCGCCTGCGTGCCGCCGGCGGCGCTCAATCGGCGCTTGCGGCAGGCGCCTTGTGGACGACGCCGTCCTTCATCACGAAGGCCACCGATTCCATCACTTCGATGTCGGCGAGCGGATCGCCGGGCACCGCGACGAGGTCGGCGAACTTGCCGGCGTCGAGGCTGCCGAGCTGCGCGCTCTGGTCGAGCAGTTCGGCCGCACGCACGGTTGCCGCCTGCAGCGCCGCCGCCGGCGGCATGCCGGCCTCGACCAGGAGGACGAACTCGTGGGCATTGCCGCCGTGCGGATAGACCGCGGCATCGGTGCCGAAGGCGATCTTGACGCCGGCCCGCCAGGCGCGCGCCAGCGTCTGCTGGATCTGCGGGCCGATCGCCAGCGCCTTCGGCCGCACGATCTCGGGGTAGTAGCCGGGCGTCTTCGCCTTGTCGGCGACGAAGGCACCGGCGCTCAGGGTCGGCACATACCAGGTGCCGTGCTTCTTCATCAGCGCGATCGTGGCATCGCTCATGAAGGTGCCATGCTCGATCGAGTCGACGCCGGCGACGACCGCGCGGCGGATGCCCTCGTCGCCGTGCGCGTGTGCGGCGACGCGCATGCCGTAGTCCTTCGCGGTGGCGACGACGGCCTCGATCTCGGCGACGGTGAACTGCGGGTTCTGGCCGTTGCGCGCATACGAGAGCACGCCGCCGGTGGAGGTGATCTTGATGAGGTCGGCACCGTCCTTGTAGCGCTGGCGCACGGCCTTGCGGGCGTCGTCGGCGCTGTTGACCACGCCGTCCTGCGGCCCGGGGTCGCCGCCGAGTTCGGCATTGCGGCCATTGGTCGGGTCGGCATGGCCGCCGGTGGTGCCGATCGACTTGCCGGCGGTGAAGATGCGCGGGCCGATCACGTAGCCCTGCTCGATCGCGTTGCGCAGCGCGATCGAGGCATTGCCGCTGTCGCCGAGGTTGCGGATCGTGGTGAAGCCGGCCAGCAGCGTGCGCTTCGCATAGGCGGTGCCGCGCAGGGCGTGATCGGCCGGATCGAGGCGGAAGCCGTCCTCGTAGCTGCGCGCGCTGGTTTCACCGGTGATGTGGGTGTGCAGGTCGATCAGGCCGGGCAGGCAGGTCATGCCGGCGAGGTCGATGCGGCGGGCGCCCTCGGGAAGATGGTGTCCGGCGCTGACCGACTGGATGCGGCGGCCCTCGACGAGGACGGTGCTGGCGCCGCGCAGGCTGCCCCGGGCGGCATCGAAGAGCTGCCCGCAATGCAGTGCGGTCAGCGCGGTGGGCGGCGCGGATTCCGCGGCGGCGTGGGGGTGGTGGCCGGCAACGGAGGCGGCCGCGACGGCGAGCAGGAGGGCAGGGCGCATGGCGGTCATCCGGTTGCGGGCGGCGGGGAACGGGATTGCGGGCGCACGGCGGGAATGCGCGCCCGGCGAGCCTACCACCGGCACTCCGGCGCCCGCCGACTGCAGGCGCGACGCGTGCAGGATAAAGTGACGGCCGGGACGGCAACGGGGATTCGAGGATGGGCATCACGGCGCTGCCACCGGGTCGCACTGCGGGGAATCCCGTCCGCCGCGAGCGCCTTCGCCGCCGGCGGGAGATGTCCGCATGAAGGCGCAACGCTGGCAGCGCGTGAGTGCCCTGTTCGACGAACTCGTCGAACTCGACCCCGCCGCGCGTCGCGAGGCGCTCGAGCGTCTCGGCGCCGAGGATGCCGGGCTGCGCAGCGAAGTCGAGCGCCTGCTCGCCGGCGACGCCGAAGGCGATGCGCGCACGCGCGATGCGTTCGCCGATCCGTTCGCCGCCGCCTCGCTCGAGCAGTGGGTCCCGCAGGTCGAAGGCATGATGATCGGCCCCTGGCGCGTGCTGCGCGAACTCGGACGCGGCGGCATGGGCGTGGTCCTGCTCGCCGAACGCGCCGACGGCCAGTACGAGCAGCATGCGGCGGTCAAGCTGATGCGCAGCGACGGCGACCCGGCCGGACTGCGCCGGCGCTTCCTGCGCGAACGGCAGATCCTCGCCCGTCTCGAGCATCCGCATATCGCCCGCCTGCTCGACGGTGGCGTCAGCGCCGCCGGCGAACCCTATTTCGCCCTCGAGTACATCGACGGCGAACCGCTGACGCACTTCGTCGCGCGCCAGCCGGCCGATGCCGGCCTGCGCCTGCGCCTGTTCCTCGAGGTCTGCGCGGCGGTGCAGTTCGCCCATCGCCAGCTCGTCGTCCATTGCGACATCAAGCCGTCGAACGTGCTGGTCAATCGCGACGGCATGGTCAAGCTGCTCGATTTCGGCATTGCCAACGTGCTTGTCGACGATGACCCGGCGGTGGCGGAAACCCAGTTGCGGGCGTTGACCCCGGCCTATGCATCGCCCGAGCAGCTGCGCGGAGAGCCGATCACCACGGCGACCGATGTCTATGCGCTCGGCGCCGTGCTCTATGAACTCCTGACCGGCGTGCATGCCTACCGGGTCGGCAACGATGCCTCGTCGTTCGAGCGGCTGGCCGCGATCAGCGATGCGCGCCGCGCACTGCCGAGCGGCGCCGCCGCCCTCGACGAGGCATCGACGCCGTTGCGCGTACCCGGCCTTGCCGGTTTGCCGGCGCGCACCCTGCGCGGCGACCTCGACATCATCACCTCGACCGCGTTGCAGGCCGATCCGGAATGCCGCTATGCCAGCGTCGAGGCGCTCGCCGACGACGTACGCCGCTATCTCGACGGCGCGCCGATCGAGGCGCGCCCGCCGAGCACGCGCTACCGGCTCGGCAAGTTCATCGCCCGTCACCGCGCCGGCGTCGGCTTCGCCGCGGTTGCCGTGCTCGCCCTGCTGGCCGCGCTCGGCACCGCGCTCGTGCAGGCCCAACGCGCGCGCGAGCAGGCCGTGCAGGCGCGCGAAGCGGCCGAGCGTGCCCTGCGCCAGAGCGAACGGGCCGAGGCGGTCCGCCGCATTCTCATCGGCGTGTTCGAACAGGCCGCCCCGGAAGCCCACGACGGCAAGCCGATCACCGCATTCGAACTGCTGGAGAAGGGCGAGCGCCAGATCGAGGCGTCGATCGCCGCGCAGCCGGCGGTGGAGGCCGATGCCGCCACCCTGATCGCCGAGCTGTATGTGCAGATCGGCGAGTTCGACCGTGCCGGAGTGCTGCTGCAGCGATCGTTGCAGGCGACCGACGACCCGCGCGTGCCGGACGACGTCAAGGCCCGCGTGCTGATCGGCATTGCCGCGATCGAGGACGAGAAGAGCCTGCACGACGACGCCATCGAGCACGCCCGGCGCGGCCTCGCCCTGCTCGGCAAGTCCGGCGTCGAGGTCGCGCCGACCGTGGCCAAGGCGAACTACGTGATCGCCCACAGCCTGTTCGCCCTCGGGCGCTCGGCCGAGGCCGAAACCGTGCTGCAGGAGTCGCTGCTGCGCGATCGCGCCGCGCTCGGCCCGCAGAGCGATGCCGTGGCCGACAGTCTCGTGCAGCTCGGCAACGTCTACGGCGGCGACTTCCGCTTCGAGGAGTCCGAACGGGCCTTCCGCGAGGCGATTGCCGCGTTCACGGCGAACTACGGCGAAGACAGCTATCACGTCGCCCATGTGCTCAACGAGCTCAGCAACATGCTCAGCGACAAGGGCGACATGCGCGGTGCCGAGGAGGCCCTGCGGCAGTCGCTCGGCATCCGCCTGCGCACGGTCGGCCCCGACCATCGCGACACCCTGATCGTGCGCCACAACCTGCTGACCTTGCTCGAGAGCGAAGGGCGCATCGACGAAGCCTTGCCGGAGCGGCTGGAACTGACCCGGCGCGTGGCCGGCAGCGGGCGCCTGCATCGCCGCGACATCGGCTCCTATTACCTGGCACTCGGCCGCGACCAGCGCGACGTCGGCCAGTTCGCGGAGGCGATCGAATCGATCCGCGTGTCGATCCAGGCCTTCGGTGAAACCCTCGGCCCCGACAGCGACGTGGCGATCGTGGCAAAGCGCAGCCTCGCGCATTCCCTGGCGCTCGCCGGTCGCCTGGACGAGGCAGAACGCGAGTTGCGCGAGGCGCTGGCCCTGCAGAGCGGGCGCGAGCCGGTCAATGCACTGCGGGTCGCCCTCGTCGAGGTCGATCTGGCCGATCTGCTGCTGACCCGGCAGCGCACCGCCGAGGCTGCGCAGCACGCGCGCTCGGCGGCGGCGTTCTTCGAGCACGGTGAATACAGCACGCACTCGATCCGCCGCAGCGCCCTCGCCACCCTCGCCGAGACGCAGCTGGCCAGCGGCCACCCGCAGGCCGCACTGGAGAGTGCAAATCATGCCCTCGAGGTCGGCCGCGCGAATCTGCCGGCGGATCATTTTTCCCACGCGGCACCGCTGCTGACGAAGGCGCGTGCCCTGCACGCGCTCGGCGACAGCGGCGCCGCCGAGCCGGCGCTGCGGGAGGCCCTGCAGCTGCGCCGCCGGCTGCAGCCGGAGAGCGATCCGCGCGTACTCGAGATCGAAGTCGAGCAGTTGCTCGTGCTGGAAGCGCTCGGACGCACGCGCGAGGCGGCGGAGCTGCACGCACGGATCGCACCGCTGGTGCGCAAGCTCCCCGGCCCGCTGTCGGCCCCGCTGGAGGCGCGCCTGCGCACCGCCGCGCGCTGACCCGGTGGCGGGAGTTTGTCCGCACTGTGCCGCTGCGCTAGGCTGGCCCACTTTTTCCCGACAAGCGGCCTGCCGGCTGCCCTTCGCATCCATGCAAGAACACTACGACCCGCAGGCGATCGAATCCGCCGCCCAGGACTACTGGAACACGACGCGCGCCTTCGAGGTGAAGGAAGACCCCGCGAAGACGAAGTTCTACTGCCTGTCGATGTTCATGTACCCGAGCGGGTCGATGCACATGGGCCACGTGCGCAACTACACGATCGGCGACGTCATCAGCCGCTACCAGCGCATGCTCGGCAGGAACGTCTTGCAGCCGATGGGCTGGGACGCCTTCGGCCTGCCCGCCGAGAACGCCGCGATCAAGAACAACATCCCGCCGGCGCAGTGGACCTACGCCAACATCGCACACATGCGCGAACAGTTGCGCCGGCTCGGATTCGTCTACGACTGGTCGCGCGAAGTGACCACCTGCAGGCCCGAGTACTACGTTCACGAGCAGCGCATGTTCACCCGCCTCATGCGCAAGGGCCTCGTCTACCGCAGGAACTCGGTGGTCAACTGGGATCCGGTCGACCAGACCGTGCTCGCCAACGAGCAGGTCATCGACGGCCGCGGCTGGCGCTCGGGCGCGGTCGTCGAGAAGCGCGAGATCCCGCAGTGGTTCCTCAAGATCACCGACTACGCGCAGGAACTGCTCGACGGCCTCGACACGCTGCCGGGCTGGCCGGATTCGGTCAAGACCATGCAGCGCAACTGGATCGGCCGCTCGGAAGGTCTGGAGATCCGCTTCGATGTCGTCGGCGAGGCACCGATCGGCGTGTTCACCACGCGCCCCGACACGCTGATGGGCGTGAGCTTCCTGTCCGTCGCCGCCGAACATCCGCTGGCCCTGAAGGCCGCGCAGACGCGTCCGGAAGTTGCCGCCTTCATCGAGGAATGCCGTCACGGCGGCACCGCCGCGGCCGACCTCGAGACCGCCGAGAAGAAGGGCGTGGACACCGGCTTCGAGGCAATCCATCCGGTCACCGGCGAGAAGCTGCCGGTATGGGTGGCCAACTTCGTGCTGATGAGCTACGGCACCGGTGCCGTGATGGCGGTGCCGGCGCACGACCAGCGCGACTGGGAGTTCGCCACCAAATACGACCTGCTGATCCGCATCGTCATCGTTCCGGACGGCGTGCGCGATGCCATCCGCGAACTCGGCCGTGACGCCGTCGCCAACACCGACCCGATGAGCGCGGCGCTCGGCGAGAGCGCGGCGATCGACGTCGTCGAGCCGACCGTCGCGGTCGACCTGCTCGCCGAATTCGAGCAGAAGGTCGTCACCGAGGGCGCGTACACCGAGTACGGCACGCTGATCAATTCCGGCGAGTACGACGGCCTCGATTTCCGCGGCGCCTTCGAGGCACTCGCCGCGCGTTTCCAGGCCGATGGACGCGGTGCGCGCCGGGTCAACTTCCGCCTGCGCGACTGGGGCGTTTCCCGCCAGCGCTACTGGGGCTGCCCGATACCGGTCATCTACTGCGCGAAGTGCGACGCCGTGCCGGTGCCGGACGACCAGTTGCCGGTGGTGCTGCCGGAGGATGTCGCCTTCTCCGGCGTGCAGTCGCCGATCAAGGCCGACCCCGAATGGCGCAGGACCACCTGTCCGCAGTGCGGCGGCGCGGCCGAACGCGAGACCGACACCTTCGACACCTTCATGGAATCGAGCTGGTACTACGCGCGCTATGCCTCGCCCGGTGCGCACGACATCGTCGATGCGAGGGCGAAATACTGGACGCCGGTCGACCAGTACATCGGCGGCATCGAGCACGCGATCCTGCACCTGCTGTATTTCCGCTTCTATCACAAGCTGCTGCGCGACGAAGGCTTCGTCGACACCGACGAACCGGCGGTCAACCTGCTGTGCCAGGGCATGGTCGTCGCCGACACCTACTACCGAGAGAATGCCGACGGCAGCCGCGAGTGGATCAATCCCGCGGAGGTCGAAGTCGCCCGCGACGAACGCGGCCGCATCACCGGCGCGTCACTGAAGCGCGACGGCGGCGAGGTGCTGGTCGGCGGCGTCGAGAAGATGTCGAAGTCGAAGAACAACGGCGTCGATCCGCAGGCGATGGTCGATCGCTACGGCGCCGACACCGTGCGCCTGTTCTCGATGTTCGCCGCGCCGCCCGACCAGTCGCTGGAATGGAACGAGGCCGGCGTCGAGGGCATGTCGCGTTTCCTCAAGCGCCTGTGGCGCGACCTGCATGCGCATGTGGCCCAACCGGATCATCCCGAAGTCGATCCGGGCGCGCTCGATGCGCCACAGAAGGCGCTGCGCCGGCAGACCCACGAGACGATCGCCAAGGTCACCGACGACTTCGGCCGCCGCCAGGCCTTCAACACCGCGATCGCCGCGCTGATGGAACTGCTCAATGCCGTCGCCAGGTTCGACGACATGAGCGACCAGGGCCGCGCCGTCCGCCACGAAGCCTTCGAGACGATCGTGCTGCTGCTGAACCCGATCACCCCGCACGCCTGCCATGCACTGTGGAAGGCACTCGGCCATGCCGAAACCCTCGTCGACGACCAGCCCTGGCCCGAGGCCGACCCCGCCGCCCTCGTGCGCGACGCGGTGACCCTCGCCGTGCAGATCAACGGCAAGCTGCGCGGCACGATCGAAGTCGCCGTCGCCGCCGGCAAGGACGAAATCGAAAAGCTCGCCTTGGCACAACCGAAGGTCGCCGAACTGCTGGCCGGCAACGCCCCGAAGAAAGTCATCGTGGTGCCGGGGAAGATCGTCAACATCGTGGTGTGAGGGGTTGCCTTCGCGGCGCCGCAAGCGCTCTGCATCTTGTAGAGCGCAGCTTGCTGCGCCAGCCCCACGCAACCCGGTATCCGGGCGCAACAAGCTGCGCCCACGAAAGCCTCGCAGGTCGACCCATGACATCCTATGGTTAAAAGTCCGACTGTAGGAGGGCCTTCAGACGCGGCCTCCTATTTCGAACGCGAATTGGCATCAAGGCAGGCCGTGTCGGTGGCAGGATAGTGCCCCTCAAGAGGTATGTTCTTGATCGTTGTGCATGTGGGAGTGTGCGCGACAATGATCAAAAGCGATTTTGCGCGGCTCATGCCTACGTACAGCAATTCTTGCCGTTGTGCCAAATCAATCGTGTCCAAGCCCCACAAGATCACGATCGGCGATTCGAGACCCTTGAACCGTTGGATGGTGTCGATCAGAACCGTGGACTTGCCTCGAGCCCCCTCCTCAAGCCAAGTTGCCGGCTTCGGCAACGGAAGCCTTCTCAGGGCAGCGTAGTACTCGGCCTTGTGCAGGGCATCGGCCACCAGCACCGTGATGTCACCGGGCGCGACACCTTGTCTCGCGACAAGGTCGACGATGCGAGCATTGATCTTGGCCGCCTGTGGGTCTCGACTTGGCGACTCGTCAAACTGAACGCCATCACCCTGAATGTCAGGCGGACTCACTGGAACACCCTTGTAGTGCTTGTAGGCGGCTTCGTGAATCGGTGCCGTGTTGCGGCAATTCGTGGTCAACGAGAACGGCTTGTCGCGGATGGGGAAAGTCCCTGCGCGGGCATACAGGTTCTGGTTGTCGTCGTAGAACACGTACAGCGGGCTGCTGTCGTAGTCGGTCAGTAGCAGCTCGAGTGGAACCCAGAACTCCTCGCGGAAGTCCTGGCCCTCGTCACAGACGATGGCGTCGTACCGATCCGGGAGAATTTCGAGGGAGTATCCGAGCGCGTTGGGTAGTTGCACCTCGTAGAGATCCTTGCCCGGATAGGTGACCTTGGCTTCGGAAACCAGGTCTCGTGAATCGCCCCGGGAATCTCGGAGACTCGTTGGTGTGAGTCACGCCGCCATGGCGAACTCACGCTGCTGTTGATAGT
>CAKSZY010000049.1 GCA_934526015.1 uncultured Dokdonella sp. | reverse complement strand
TGCATTCTTGCGACAGCGATTGCCGTCCCTTCGCCCCGCGCCAGCGGGGAGAAGGTGGTGCGGCAGCACCGGATGAGGGGCCGTGGGAGGTGGGGTGCGATCGACGTTGCAGCGGCGCGCACGCGCCACTTCATTGGCGGTTGCAGAAGAAGTCCGAAAGCGCCCCTCATCCGCCCTGCCGGGCACCTTCTCCCCGCAGCCACGCGGAGAAGGGACAGGCATGCGCAAACTCTGCTTGCACCGCTGCATACCAATGCGTATTTGGAGCTCGTTCCGCTGTTCTTGCGTCTACGGTCAACGCCTTAGCCGGGCAAGCCCGGCTCTACGGAAGCCCGCCTGATTCTCCGTCTGGGGCAGAGCGGACCTTGCCCTGCTGCGCGCGCCCGGCAAGCATCCAGCGTGCTGCGGCGGTGCCGGCGATGCGTCCGCTCGCCATCGCGGCGGTCAGCAGGTAACCGCCGGTCGGTGCTTCCCAGTCGAGCATCTCGCCGGCACAGAAGAGGCCGGGACGCGAGCGCACCATCAACGCGTCATCGAGCGCCTCGAGACGCACGCCGCCGGCGGTGCTGATCGCTTCGGCCAGTGGCCGCGGCGAGTGCAGTTGCAGCGGCAATGCCTTCAGCAGGGCGGCCAGCCGCTCGGGATCGGCCAGCGCGTCGGCGGGTGCGAGTTCGCGCAGCAGGGCGGCCTTGACCCCGTCGATGCCGGCCCGGCGACGCAGGTGTTCGGCCAGCGAGCGGCCGTTGCGCGGCGCCGCGAGCGCTTCACGCAGGACCGCTTCCTCGCGCGTCGGGGCGAGATCGAGCGCAATCGTTGCGCTGCCCTGCGCCGCGATCGCGTCGCGCAGGGCTGCCGAGAAGGCATAGACGAGACTGCCTTCGATGCCGTCAGCGCTGACCACGAACTCGCCCTGGCGGCGGATCGTCGTGCCATCGGCACCGGTCCAGCGGATCGCCACCGGCTTCACCGGTGCGCCGGCGAAACGCGCGCGCAGGTGATCGCTCCAGGCGACGTCGAAGCCGCAGTTGGCCGGTACCAGCGGGGCGACCCCGATGCCGAGGCGGGCGATTTCGCCGGTCCAGGCGCCATCGGATCCCAGCACCGGCCAACTCGCGCCACCGAGGGCGAGCACGACGGCAGCGGCCTCGACGCGGCGTTCGCCGTCCGCGCCGGCGAAGCGCAGGGCGCCATGGTCGGCGAATCCGAGCCAGCGCGAGCGGACGTGGAAGCGCACGCCCTCGCTGCGCAGGCGCGCCAGCCAGCGGCGCAGCAGCGGTGCGGCCTTGAGGTCGAGCGGGAACACGCGTCCGGAGGTGCCGACGAAGGTCTCCACGCCGAGCCCGCGGGCCCACTCGCGCAGGGCGCCGGCGTCGAGGGCGTCGAGCCAGTCCGCCACGGCGTCGGCACGGGCACCGTAGCGCTCGACAAAGGCCGCGCGCGGTTCCGCATGGGTCAGGTTCAGGCCGCCCTTGCCGGCCACCAGCAGCTTGCGGCCGACCGAACCCATGGCATCGTGGAGTTCGACCTCGACACCGAGACTGCGTGCGGCTTCGGCGGCCATCAGGCCGGCCGGCCCCCCGCCGACCACGACCAGGGGCATCGCGGAATCGTTCATGCGGCGATGCTCGCAGGTATCCGCCCCTGCGGGCGGATGCGATACTCGCCGCCCCGCATCCCGAGGAGTCCGCCATGGCCCATCACGGCAGTTGTCATTGCGGGGCGATCGCCTTCGAGGTCGATGCCGCGATCGAGGGCGCCATCGAGTGCAACTGCTCGCTGTGCAGCCGGCGCGGCTATCTGCTCTGGTTCGTGCCGAGCGCCCGCGTGCGCTTCAGCGCGGATGCCTCCACGGCCTACCGTTTCAACAAGATGCACATCGCCCACCACTTCTGCCCGACCTGCGGATGCGCGACCCACGGTGCGGCGAACGCGCCGGACGGCACGCCGATGCTCGCGGTCAACGTGCGCTGTCTCGATGACGTCGACGTCCATGCCCTGGCGATCCGCCAGGTCGACGGCCGCAGTCTCTGACCTTTCCCTGTCGACGGATCCCGCCCGCCCATGATCGCCACCTTCGCCATCATCCTCGTCACCTGCGTCGTTTCGTTCGCCGGTTTCAACAACCCGCAACTGATCGACCGGTTGATCCTGTGGCCACCGGCGATCAAGCGCGGCAAGCAGTACTACCGCCTGCTCAGTCACGGCTTCATCCACGCCGACGGCATGCATCTCGCGTTCAACATGATCACCTTGTATTTCTTCGGCCGCTACATCGAGAACTTCGTGTCCGGCTACATCGGCACGATCGGATTCATCGCCTTCTACCTGTCGGCGATCGTGGTGGCGATCCTGCCGACCTACATCAAGAACGCCGGCAACCCGGCCTATCGCAGCCTCGGCGCCTCCGGCGCGGTGTCGGCGGCCCTGTTCGGCTTCGTGCTGATCAACCCGTGGGCGACGATCCTGATCTTCTTCGTGCCATGCCCGGCGATCGTCTACGCGGTCATCTACATCGCCTACTCGATCTACATGGACCGGCGCGGCACCGACAACATCAACCACAGTGCACACCTGTGGGGCGCCGCCTACGGCGCGCTGTTCCTCGCGGCGATGGAGCCGCGCCTGGTCAGCGCCTTTCTCGGCCAGCTCGTGCAGCCGCGCTTCTGATCGCGGCATGGCGGGCCGCGCCTGCCGTCGCCGCGGAGGCAGCGGTCACGGGCGGGGCTCGAAGCCGTTGCCGAACAGGGTGTCGGTGATGCGCTGCGCGCCGAGCATGATCCAGTCGTGGATCAGCGCCTGCTCGGCGAGCGGCAGCGCCGGGCGGTCGCGCGGCATGCGCGCACCGAACACCGGCACGTCGCAGTTGATCTTCTGGTACAGCACGCTGGCGGCCGGGTTGCCGGGCACGACCAGGGTGCCACCGGTCCATGAAGGCGCGCCGACGAGATTCTCGTAGGACCATTTCGGATCGAGGTCGAGGTCCGCCGACGGCGAGCCGGCATGGTCGACATGGCAGTTCGCGCAGCGGGTCGAGAAGATCGCCTGGATGTCCTTGGCGTAGTCGATGTTCCAGCGGATCGGAATGGCGGCAATGCTGTCGCACTCGCTCGGCTGCGCCGTTGCGGCATTCGCCAGCAGCAGGCCGGCCAGCGCGGCGAGCGCCGCCAGCGAGGCCGGTCGGCGCCGCGCGTGGATGGAGGAAAGTGTCTGCATGCGATGTCCGCGCGTCCTCAGGAGAGCATGAAGCCGAGGTCGCTGCTGGCGAAGTTCGGCAGGTTCGGGAAGATCGTCTGCAGGTCCGACGGCGAGGTCACGCCCATCCAGCGGGCCAGGGTGGCGGCCATCTGGTCGACGCTGGTCGACGGAATCGTCTGGCCGCGGCTGAAGCTGACCGGGCCATTGAGCGCCTGGTCGGGCCAGCTGCCGTGGAAGCGTCCGCCCTGCACCTGGCCGCCCATGACCATCTGGATGCCGCCCCAGCCATGGTCGGAACCGTTGCCGTTGGTCGACAGCGTGCGCGCGAACTCGCTCATGGTGAACGTCGTCACCTCGTTCTCCGCGCCCATCGCCTGCAGGGCGTTCCAGAAGCCGTTGAGTGCCTGCGACACGCGCAGCAGCAGGTTCTGGTGGCCGTTGTTGGTGATCAGGTTGTCATGCAGGTCGAAACCGCCGTAGCGCACGTAGAAGATCTGGCGCTTGTGCTCGACGCCGGCGCCGACCGAGCGGCTCAGGCGGATCATGCGCGCGACCATGCGCAACTGGTCGCGCAGCGAGCTCTGCGTCACGCCGTTGAAGGCCGTGTTGAAGAACGCGTTGTCGCCCGGCGCATTGGCGGCGAGGCCGGCATTGAGCACGCCGTAGAGCTCGCGCGAACGCTTGAGGATCGTCGCGTACTCCTGCTGGTACGGCGAGACGTAGCCGGCATCAAGCATCTGCTGCAGGGCGGTCGCGCGTTGCGAACTGGCGCCGGTGCTGCCGATGCCCGAGAGCGTCGAGACGCCGCTCGAGGACATCTGGTACGGGAAGGTCTGCACGCCCATCTCGAAGCGGTTGGCGCCGCCGACGGAGATGCACGGCGACAACGCCTGGTAGAGGTTCTCGCCGCGCACGCGGTCGGCGACGAGCCCGCCCCAGCCGCGGTTGTGCGCAGCGGCACGGCCGAGATGCCAGAAGTTTTCCTGGTCGTTGTGCGAGTACAGCTGCGGCGGCCGCAGCGAGGCGTTGGCGTTGTACTCGGCCTTGGTGATCGGCCGCACGAGGGTGCCGACGTTCGGCAGGAAAGCCAGCCGGCCCTGGTTGTACAGGGTGCGCAACTCGGTCAGCGCCGGATGCACGAAATAGGTGCCGCTGCCGGCTGCGTCGGTGATGTTGAGGTTGGTGTTGGCGGGGCGCGCCAGGGCGAGGCCGCCGGCATTGTTGTTTGCATCGTAGACGCCGCTGCGCGAGGTGCGGTAGACGTCGTAGCGGGCCTGGTCGTAGGGCACCACGAGGTTCCACGAGTCGTTGCCGCCGGCGAGATAGACGCAGACCAGGGCACGGTAGCCGCCGACGGTTCCCTGTGCGGCGGCCGAGCTGATCAGGTCGAGCTGCGGCAGGAAGGCCGAGGCTCCGCCCGCGCACAGCGTGCAGGAGAGCTGGCGCAGGAAGTTGCGGCGCGATTCGGAATGCTTGCTCATGGTCCGGGCCCTCAGCGCTGGATGGCGTACTCGGGCGACAGCGCCACGAGGTAGATGATCGAGCGGGCGCGTTCGGAGGCACTGACG
This sequence comes from uncultured Dokdonella sp., assembly GCA_934526015.1. GTDB lineage: Bacteria > Pseudomonadota > Gammaproteobacteria > Xanthomonadales > Rhodanobacteraceae > Dokdonella. The sequence goes on along the minus strand of CAKSZY010000049.1, from coordinate 5,338 downwards.
TTGCCGTCCATGAAGGTCACCGCGTTGATGAGCGAGGTCCGCGTGGTGGCCGACATCGAGCCGTACAGCATGCGCCGGTTCACCTCGTCGACCATGGCTCCGTAGTTGCTGCCGAGGCTGGTCAACGGCGACAGGTCGAGCAGCGGTCGGTTGTTCGGCGGGTTGCTCATGCCGATCCAGCTGTTGAAGCTGTAGGTGTAGAGGCTGTTGCCGGTGGTGGTGATCGAGCTTTCGTTGAGGATCTGGAACTCCGGCGAATAGAGTCCGGCATCGGCGACCACGCCGGGCTGGCTGTAGTCGGGCTCGTAGAAATTGAACACCGAGTCGGCACCGAGCGGGCGCTGGCCATAGGTGCCGGTCGGATTGGTCATGCCCATCGGGATGTTGCCGAAGGCATCGGCGGCCGGCGGCTGGGCATTCCAGGCGCGCCACATCGCGGTGAGCTTCAGCAGCGGTTCGCGCGGCTTGCCGCTGTTCGGCGTGGGTGCGTTGCGTGCTTCCGGATCGAGCAGGATCTGGGTGATGACCGCGCCGAGGTCGGCGCGCTCGCCGCGACCGTTGTCGTTGTATTTCTGCGCGACGCGCTGGATGTAGGCCGGCGAGGGCGAGCTGCTGGTGAAGCGCTGGATCAGCTGGCGGGCGACGAACGGGGCGAGGTTGTCGTGCAGCGACAGCACGTCGAGCACGTAGGAGACCTCGTTCAGGCACTGCTGGCCGGCCGCGATGGGGATCGGTGGATCGAAGATCTGCTTGGCGGTGACGTCGTGCTCGCCCTGGATGCAGGTCATCGGCAGGTGGTTGTTGGTGCCGTTGCCGATCGAGGTCGCATTGTTGTAGTTGAAGCCGGTGAAGACCTTGGCCAGGTTGGTGATGTCGTTCTGGTTGTAGGTCGGCACCGGCTGGCCGCCGATCAGGATCGGCGAGAAGTCCAGGTTGCGCTCGACCAGGCCGATGGTGAACAGCTGCATGACCTCGCGCGCATAGTTCTCGTCGGGCTGGCGCGTGCCGTCGGCGGAAGCCTTGCGGTTGCGGAAGTGGCTGAGGTACTTGCCCATCGACGGGTTCAGGGTCACGTTCTGCAGCAGGTTGCGATAGCTGTCGAGACCGAACAGGGCGAGGATGTCGTAGTAGTGGCTGACCTGGCGCGGCTCGCCGCCGAGGGTGCCGTTCTGGTCGGAAATGACGAGGATCTGGCTCAGCGCGAAGGCCATGCGCTGGCGCAGCTGGTCGGGGGCGGTCATCGCGGTGTGGAACCAGCGGTCGAGACGCTGGTTGTGGCCGACGCTCTGTTGCGGCGTCGCCGCCTGCATGGCCGCATGCACCTGTTCCATGTACGGGTGCACGAACGTCCCGGGTATGTGGAACTGCTGCTTGATCCAGCGCGAGTAGCCGACCTGGCGCAGGTGGGCGATGTCGGCCACGGTCGGGCCGAAGGTCGCCTGGGTCAGGAAACGGGCCGCCTCGGCATCATTGGCCGGCAGGTCGGTCGGGATCTCGAAATCGTGATCGAAGAGCCGTTCGTTGGTCAGGCCGTGCGCGTTCTGCGCGCCGACGGCACCGGCGCACAGCGCCAGCGTCAAAAGCCATTGCTTGGTCATGGCACGTTTCCCCGGAAGCCGCGCCGAGCATAGGCGATTCCCGCCCCCGGGAAATGTGAACGGCGGCAGAATCGGGAGGCGATCGCGACGGCGCCGACGAAGGGCGGAAGGCCGGGGCAGGCGGTCGGAACCGGCGCCTTTCGGGGGTGGCCGGCGACGGCCGTCCTCAGTGCTTGTCGTGGAACAGCTCGCGGCCGATCAGCATGCGGCGGATCTCGTTGGTGCCGGCGCCGATCTCGTAGAGCTTGGCATCGCGCAGCAGGCGCCCGGCCGGGAACTCGTTGATGTAGCCGTTGCCGCCGAGCGCCTGGATTGCCTCGAGGGTCACCTGCACGGCGTTGCGCGAGGCATTCAGCAGGCAGGCGGCCGGGTCGATGCGCGATTTCACCCCGCGGTCGAAATCCTCGGCGACCCGGTAGGCGAAGGCGCGCGAGGACTGCAGGGCCGTGTACATGTCGGCGAGCTTGGCCTGCATGATTCCGAAGCTGCCGATCGGCACATCGAACTGCTTGCGCTCGCGCACGTAGGGAAGGGTGAGGTCGAGCGCCGCCTGCATGAGTCCGATCGGCCCGCCCGAGAGCACCAGCCGCTCGGTGTCGAGGCCGCTCATCAGCACGCGCACGCCCTCGTTGACCTGGCCGACGATGTTTTCGCCGGGGATCTCGCAGTCCTCGAACACCAGCTCGCAGGTATTCGAGCCGCGCATGCCGAACTTGTCGAGCTTCTGCGCGGTGGAGAATCCCTTCATGCCCTTTTCGACGATGAAGGCGGTCATGCAACGGCTGCCGGCCGACTTTGCCGCGGTGCGCATGTAGACCAGCAGCACGTCGGCATCGGGGCCGTTGGTGATCCACATCTTCGAGCCGTTGGCGATCCACACGTCGCCCTTCTTCTCGGCCCGGCAGCTCATGCTGCCGACCACGTCGGAACCGGCGCCCGGTTCGCTCATGGCCAGGGCGCCGACCCATTCGCCGCTGCAGAGCTTCGGCAGGTAGCGGCGCCGCTGTGTGTCGTTGCCGTTGTTGCAGAGGTTCTGCACGCAGAGGTTGGAGTGCGCGCCATAGGAAAGGCCGACCGAGCCCGAGGCACGCGAGATTTCCTCGAGGGCGATCACGTGGGCGAGATAGCCGAGGGCGGAGCCGCCGAACTCCTCCGGCACGGTGATGCCGAGCAGGCCGAGCTCGCCGAGCTTGCGCCAGAGGTCGGCCGGAAACGCGTTGTCACGGTCGATCAGGTCGGCGCGCGGGGCGATTTCCTTGTCGGCGAAGGCACGCACGGCCTCGCGCAACGCATCGAGTTCCTCGGCGAGACTGAATGGACGCATGCAGGGTTCTCCGTCGACGGCAGGACTGACTTCGTGCTCAGCCGCCGCGGCGGCCCTGGAAGCTCGGCGGCGGCACGCCGAGATGGGGCAGGCGCAGGTGGCCGACCGCGGCGATGCGCTCCTCGGCCATGCGGTCGGCCGCCTTGTAGGTCGGGATGTCGTCGCGCCGGGCGATCTCGAAGATGCGGCTGACGTTGTGGTAGATCGTGCGCATCATGCGCATCGCGCGCTCGCGGTTGTAGCCGTCGATCTCCAGCGAGATGTTCATCACGCCGCCGGCGTTCACCGCATAGTCGGGCGCGTAGAAGATGCCGCGGCGCTTCAGTTCGTCGCCGATCGCGTCGTTGGCCAGCTGGTTGTTGGCGGCGCCGCAGACGACCTTGCACTTGAGCCGCTGCAGGGTCTGCTCGTTGAGGGTGCCGCCGAGTGCGCAGGGGCTGTAGACATCGGCGTCGACGTCGTAGATCTCGTCGAGGCCGACCGCGGTGCAGCCGTGCTCGTCGACCGCGCGGGCGACCAGTTCCTTGTTGATGTCGGTGACGAAGACCTTGGCGCCCTGGTCGCGCAGCAGCTTGATGAATTCCATGCCGACGTGGCCGGCGCCCTGCACGGCGAAACTGTACTTGCCGACCTCTTCGTTGCCGAAACGCGCATTCAGCGCCGCCATCAACCCCTGCAGGGTGCCGTAGGCGGTGAACGGGGACGGATCGCCGGAGCCGCCATGGACCTGGTGCACGCCGGTGACGAACGAGGTCTCGCGGAACACCCATTCCATGTCGTTGACGTCGATGCCGACGTCCTCGGCGGTGATGTAGCGCCCGTTGAGCGATTCGACGAAGCGGCCGAATGCGCGGAACAGGGCCTCGGACTTGTCCTTGGCCGGATCGCCGATGATGACCGCCTTGCCGCCGCCGAGGTCGAGGCCGGCCACGGCGTTCTTGTAGGTCATGCCGCGGGACAGGCGCAGCACGTCGTTGAGGGCGTCCTGCTCGCTCTTGTACGGCCACATGCGCAGGCCGCCGAGCGAGGGGCCGAGCACGGTGTTGTGGATCGCGATGATCGCCTTCAGGCCGGCTTCCTTGTTGTGGCAGAACACGACTTCCTCATGGCCGGTCGTGGCAAGCGTCTCGAAAAGCATGAACGGACTCCGCGAAGGATGGTCAGGCGGCGGGATCGGGTCGGATCGGCGCCAGGCCGGACAAGGAAGGCGGCTGGACGCAGGGTCGGGCCGCCGGGGGCGCGTAGTCTACCCCGGCGTTGCATGAACCGCATCGGCAGTCCGGCGTGCCGCAATGCGGCAGCGCCGCAGCCTCGCAGCCTCGCAGCCTCGCAGCATTGCAGCGCGAGCGGGCCGGCGGCACCATCGGCGTTTTCCCGCAACCGGAGTCTCCGATGAAGTCGCCTGTCCACCGCATGCGTGCATTCGCTCTTGCTGCCGGCCTGTTGCTCGCTCCCGCAGTCGCCTTCGCCGACGTCGCCGACGACGTCCACGCGGCCTATGCGAAGGCGCTGACGGCACGCTACGAGGCGAAGACGGTCAGCACGGACGAATCCGGCAAGAAGGCAACGACCACGGCCCGCTTCGATTCCGCCGAACGCATCCACATCACCACCGACCAGGGCGGGTTCATCATCCTGCCGGAAGGCACCTGGATGCAGACCGGCAAGGACGGCCCCTGGCAGAAGCCGCCGTTCGACATGAGCGGCATGCTCAAGCAGATGCTGCCGAAGACGATGGACGACATGCGCGCCAACGCGAAGAACTTCCGCGACGAAGGCACGCGGACGGTCGACGGCGTCACCCTGCGTGCCATCAGCTACGACTATGCGAGCAAGGTCATGGGCATCGCCGTGTCCACCCACGTCGTCGTGTTTCTCGACGCCGACGGGCGCGTGGTGCGCAGCGAAAGCGATGCCGTGGCGATGGGACGCAAGACGCATTCGGTCCAGACGCTGCACTACGACGACGGCATCCGCGTCAGCGCGCCGTGATGCGGGAGCCCGCGGGCGGGCCCTGCTCCGCACGCAGGGTCCTTTGCCGGCGCCTTGGGTGCGGCAGCACCGGATGAGGGGCCGTGGGGGGGGGCGCGACCGACGTTGCAGCGGCGCGCACGCGCTACTTCATTGGCGGTTGCAGAAGAAGTCCGAAAGCGCCCCTCATCCGCCCTGCCGGGCACCTTCTCCCCGTCGCAACGGGGAGAAGGGACAGCAAGCGTTTTCTCTGAAGTGCAGCTTGCATGCTCGCGACGATGCCAGCCGTCCCTTCGCCCCACGCAGCGGGGAGAAGGGATAGCTGGCGTTTTCTCTGAAACGCAGCATGCATTCTTGCGACAGCGATTGCCGTCCCTTCGCCCCGCGCCAGCGGGGAGAAGGTGGTGCGGCAGCACCGGATGAGGGGCCGTGGGAGGTGGGGTGC
>CAKSZY010000048.1 GCA_934526015.1 uncultured Dokdonella sp. | reverse complement strand
TCTGGTGAAAGCGCCAGCTATCCCTTCTCCCCGTTGCGACGGGGAGAAGGTGCGGCGGCAGCCGCGGATGAGGGGCGCTTTCATGCTTCATCGGCAGGGCGGATGAAGTTGCGCTCGCGCTCGGCTGCAACGTCGATCGCAGCCCACCTCCCACGGCCCCTCATCCGGTGCTGCCGCACCACCTTCTCCCCGCTGCGCGGGGCGAAGGGACGGCAATCGCTGTCGCAAGAATGCAAGTTGCGTTTCAGAAAAAACTCTTGCGCCTTCATCGCCTTTGTCGAGCGGAGCTCGCTGCGGCTCCGGTCGACGCTGCGGCCGAGCATGCTTGGCTCTACGAAAGCGGTCGGCGCTGCAGCCGAGAAGGCTCGGTTCGACGAAAGCCTGGCTGGTTGCGGATCAAGGCTTGCGCGAGAGCGCAATGCGCGTGCCGCCTTGTTCGAGGGTGGCGGTCTGCACGGCGCCTTCGGCCGGTTCGAAGACGACCGTCGCGTCGACTTCGCGCAGGAAGAAGCGGCGCGGCGTTTCCGCGTGCAGTTCGAACGCGGGCTGGCCGGGCACCTGCACGCGCAGCACGCCGGCATCGTCGATGAACACCTTGAACGACAGCGCGTCGCCCGCGTAGTCGCCGATCACGGCATCTTTCGCCGCGCGCGGCAGTTCGATCGCGTTGCGCTCGGCGGGCTTCTCGTCGGTCAGCGTCCAGGTCTGGCCGCCTTCGCCGTCGGGAAAGAAGCGAAGGCCCGCGGGCTTGCCGTCGGCGTCGCGCTGGATCTCGATGCGGTTGAGTCCGTCGGGGAACAGGAAGCGTCCGTCGCCGATCGCGGTGAGGACATGGCGCGCGCCGCCGCTGCGTTGCGAGGTGAGCTGGCCGTCGACCACGCGCAGCGTGCGCGTGGTTTCGGCATCGAGCCGGTACACGCCTTCGTACGCCTCGAGCTCGGCCGCCTCGACCGGCATCGCCTTTGCTTCCGGATAGGCGTCGCCGAGGGCGAACGCGAGCAGGCGCCGCTCGATCGCGGTCGATGCGCGACTGTCGGTATTGCGCACGATCGCGGCGGTCAGTCCGCTCTCGGGCAGGTAGACGAGGTTGGACAGGAAGCCGTGGATGCCGCCCGTGTGCGCGAGCGCGCTGCGACCGCGCACGGTCATGCGGCCGATGCCGAAGCCGTAGGGAACGGGCGCTGCGGCGGCGACACCCTGCGGGGTCGTCATGCGTGCGTAGGTGGCGGGTTTCAGCACCTTGCCGCCGTGCAGGGCGAGGTTCCAGCGCAGCAGGTCGTCGATGGTGGAAACCAGCGCGCCGGCCGCATGCGGCTGGCTCATGCTGAGGAAGTCCGCGCGTTCGGCGCGGCCGTCCGCGCCGATCGTGTAGCCCTCGACATGGCCGGGGATGATCGTCCTGCCGTCGTCGGCGCGCGTGTGGGCGAGGCCGAGCGGACGCAGCAGCGCTTCATCGAGATACGCCGACCACGATTTGCCGGTGATCGCCTCGATGACGGCGCCGACGAGCACGTAGCCCGAGTTGTTGTAGGCCCACTTTTCGCCGGGTGCGAAGTCGGGTTCTTCGTCCTTGAACACGGCGATCATGCCGGCAGTGTCGAGGTCGCGGCGGACGGGTTCGCCCATGTAGCCGGGCAGGTCGGTGTAGCTGCGGATGCCCGAGGTGTGGTCGAGCAGCATGGTCAGGGTGATCGCCTGGCCGTTCGGATAGTCGGGCAGGTATTTCGACAGCGGATCGTCGAGGCGCGCCTTGCCCTCGTCGACGAGCCTGAGCAGGGCGGCGGCGGCGAACTGCTTGGTCACCGAACCGATGCGGAAGACCTGGTCCGGCGAAAGGGCGACGCCGAGTTCGATGCTGGCGCGGCCGCGCGCGCCGCGGAACAGCACGCGGTCGCCGCGCGCGACGAGCAGGGCGATGCCGGGGCCGTCGGCATCGGGCACCGCTTCGGCGAGCAGGCGTTCGCCCTCGGCGGCGACCGCGGCGGCGTCGGGCGGGGCGGCTCTTGCTGCTTTGGTGTCTGCCTGCGCGGGCAGGCACAGGCACAGCAGGGCGCCGGTCAGGCAGGCGGACAGACGGGGCATCGGGTCGTCTCCAGGGCAAGGGTGTCGATCCGCCTGGCCGATCAACGTGGATGAGGGCGGCGGCGCGGCATCGCACGGCCCCCGCTCGAGCGGGGGCCACGCATGATGTCACGTCTTCAGCTTGCGGCTCATCGCGTAGTAGGCGAGGTTGCCGAGGCCGGTCGCACCGAGCAGGACGGCGATGACGGCCGGGGAGAACTCGTCGCGCGGGAAGGCCTCGATGGCGAAGAAGCCGATCGCCAGGGCGACGAAGATGACGCCCCAGCGCAGCGAGGCGTGGCGGCGGCGGATCTCGTCGCCCTCGATGATCGAGCGCACGAGATCCTGGGAGACATTGGCCGACACCAGCTGCTTGCGCACGCGGGCATCGACGATCGCCTTGACCGCATAGGTGATGCAGACGAACAGCGAGATCGGGATGAAGGGGAGGAAGAATTCACCGTTGTTCATGGGAGGCAGCCGTGTTGGGGGACATTCGCCGCAGGGGATACGGGCGCCGCGGCGATGGTTGCAGCGGACGGACTTGCAACCGCAGGCGCTGCGGGCGTATCCCTCGTGGCGATGGATGCCGGCAGCCCCGCCCTGGAAGACCGCGAACTCGTCGAGGCCGTGCTGGCCCGGCGGCCGGGCGCGTTCGAGCTTCTCGTGCGCCGCTACGAGCGGCTGTGCTGGCACGTCATCCAGCGCATGGTGCGACATCCCGAGGACACCCGCGAACTCTGCCAGGAGGCGCTGCTGCGCGTGCACCAGTGCCTGCACCAGTACCGCCACGAGAGTCCGTTGAAGGCGTGGATCGCCCAGGTCGCCTGGTCGGTCGCCAAGCGCCATCTCGAACGCCGGCGCATCCCGCTCGCCGAAGCGGCCATCGGCGAGGACGGCCTCGCCGCCGCGATCGAAGTCGCCGACGAGGCCGACGTCGAGGGCGAACGCGGCGAAGCCGAGGTCGGCGAGCGCCTGCAGCAGGCGATCGAGGCGTTGCCGCCGCTGCAACGGACCGTGCTGATGCTGTATCACCTCGAAGAGGTGCCGATCGGCGAGATCGCCGGCATCACCGGCCTCGCCGAGGGTACGATCAAGAGCCACCTGTTCCGCAGCCGTCAGCGGCTGCGCGAGACACTCGAACACTGCGGAGTCACCGGCGCATGAACATCGACGAGCGCGAATGGGAACGCCAGGAAGCCGCGTTGCGCGCGTTGCGCACCGGTACCGATGCGGCCGACGCGGACTGGTTGCGCGTCATGCGCGCGTTGCGCGAGCCGCCGCCGTCCGCGCCACCGATGGGTTTCGCCGCCGCCGTCGCGCGCCGCGCCGAGGCCCAGGCTGCCGAGGACGCGCGCTTCGAGCGCATGCTCGCGGTCGGTCTCGGCCTGGCGTTCGCGATCGGCATCGTCATCGCATTGGCCGTGCTCGGGCAGACCGGCGGCATCGGTCGCGGCAGCGAATGGTTCGCTTCGCTGCGCTGGGTACTGGCCGCGGTGGCTTGCATTGGCGTCGCCGGACTGATGCCGAAGGCGCGGAGCAGGGGCTGGTGAGGGGCCAGGGGCCAGGGGCTAGGGATCAGGGGCTAGGGATCAGGGGCTAGGGATCAGGGGCTAGGGATCAGGGGCTAGGGCGAGGGGCGAGGGCGAGGGGCGAGGGCGCGAAAATCGGCTGTGTTCGCCACGCCATTTCTGCCGCGGAAAGAATGCGCACAGGATGTCCTCCTGCAAGCAAGGTCGCGCCGTGGCAATGCAGCCGGTTTTCGCGCCCTCGCCCCTCGCCCTCGCCCCTGATCCCTAGCCGCTGCCGTCAAGAAAATGCGGCAGCACCTCGCCTTTCAGCTTGACCGTCATCGGCCGGCCGCGGCGGTCGAGGGCGCGGCCGGCGGGGACGCGGATCCAGCCTTCGCTGACGCAGTATTCCTCGACGTCGTTGCGTTCACGTCCGTTGAAGCGCACGCCGATCGGGCGTTCGAGCAGGTCGGCGTCGTAGTGCGGGCTGTGCGGGTCGACGCTGAGGCGGTCGGGCAGGGTGTCGGTCATCTCGAAGCAGCCAGGGCGGGCGATGGTTGTCGCGGAAACGGCAAGCTTAGCCGGCTCGCGTGCGTCCCGCACCCCGCCGCGGCCATTCCCGCGCTCGCGCCCGTCTCCGCCTAGGCCGGGTTCATGAAACCGAGGTTGGCGCTGGCGAAGCGGCCGAGGTTCGGGAACACCGTGGTCATCTGCCCGTCCGGCACGCCGTACCAGCGCGACAGGGTCGCCGCGTACTGGTCGACCGCGGTGGTGGGGATGATCTGGCCCCAGCCGGCGTCGTCGGGTCCTTCCACGGTGAGGTTCGGCAAGGTGCCGTAGATGCGGCGGCCGGCGACCGCGCCGCCGAGCACGAGGTGATGGCCGCCCCAGCCGTGGTCGGTGCCGTCGCCGTTGATGCTGGTGGTGCGACCGAATTCGGAGGCGGTGAACGTGGTCACCGCGTCATCGAGGCCGAGTTCGACCGTCGCCGCGTGGAACGCGGCCAGCGCGGCGTCGAGTTCGCCGAGCTGCTCGGCCTGGTCTTCGAGCTGGTTGTCGTGGGTGTCGAAGCCGCCGAGGCCGACGAAGAAGATCTGGCGCTGCATCTGCAGCGTGCCGCGCACCTGCATGAGCCGCGCGACCATGCGCAGCTGCTGGCCGAGGCCGCTGTCGGGGAACGGCGTGGCGAGCGCGCCGGCCGCATCGAGGGCGTTGTTGATCGCGCTGCCGTTGGCCATCGAGCGGCGCATGACGGTGGCGTACTGGCGCTGCAGCGCATGCCCGTGCGGCGCATCGCGCAGGGCTTCGAAGACGGCGCGGCGCGAGGCATTCCAGCTGTCGTCGCTGACGAGATGGATCGACTCGGCGCCGTTGCGGCCGACGAAGTACGGCACCACGGTGTCGCCGGCCTGGAACACGTTCTCGCCGTCGACCGAGATGTTCATCGACAGGTCCGGATTCGGATTGCTGGAAAAGAACAGGTCGGCGAGACGACCGCCCCAGCCGCGCCGCACGGCGAGGTCGGCGGCCGGCTTGTGCCAGGTCACGCTCTGGTCGCTGTGCGAGAACAGCTGCGCCGGCACCGGCACGCTGCCGGCTTCGTACTGGGCCTTGGTGATCGGATACAGCAACGGTCCGACATTGGCGACGATCGCCAGCGGCGACGGCGTGGCCGTGCGGTTGAACAGGGCGGCGAGCTGCGGCATCGCCGAGCTGAAGCCGTAGCTGCCGCCATCGCCGGGTGCGTTCGCCGGATTCAGCGCGATCAGCTGGTTGACCGGCAGGGCGAGCCCGCCGCGTGCGTTCGCGTAGGCCGTGCGTGGCGGACCGCTGCGCGGCACCAGCATGTTGAACGAATCATTGCCGCCGTAGAGGTACACGCAGACGAGGGCGCGGTAGTCCTCGCCGAGCAGGCGCGGGCCGTCGGCAAGGGCGGCGGCGTGGGCCAGCGAGAGCTTGCCGTTGAAGGCGGAAAACAGCGCCGAACCGGCGGTGGCGCAGAGGGCGCGCTGGATGAACTGGCGTCGTTTCATGGCATCAGCGCTCGATGGCGTATTCGGGGGAACTCTGGATCAGCCACACCGCGTTCTGCACGCGGGAACGGCGGCCATCGTTCGTGTTCGGGAACGTTGCGAGATAGGTCACGAGGGTGTCGAACATGAAGGGCGACATCGTGCGGGCCATGAACAGCAGGTCGTAGCGGTCGACCAGGCGTCGCGGATCGGCGGCCACCGGCAGCTCCGGGGCGAGGTCGACGAGGATGTCCTCGGACGACGAACCCGGGTTGCCGCGCCAGGCCCAGAACACCTTGGCGCCGAGCGCGCCGGCGACGCTGGCGATCGTGGTGTCGGTGGTGATCTGGAACTCCGGCGCATCGAGGCCGAGGTTCGCCAGTTCGCCGGGAGGCCGGTAGTCGGGCAGGAAGAAGTTGAACACGCTCGGTGCGCGCAGGGCGCCCTGGGCAAACGAGAACTCCGGGTTCCATTCGCGATAGCGGCCGTCGTCGGCGCTCGCGTCGAGCGCGCGCCAGAGCTGGGTCAGGCGCAGCAGCGGCTCGCGCAGCTTGCCGCGATGACTGTCCAGCGTCGGCAGCGTGCGTGCCTCGGGGTCCATCAGCACGGCACGCACGGTGGCGCCGAGGTCGCCGCGCGTACCGAGGCCGTTGTTGGCAAACACGCTGGCGACGCGGCCGACGTAGGCCGGACTCGGATTGCTCGACACCAGCCGCTTGATCAGGTGGCGGGCGATGAACGGCGCCACGTTGGGATGGTCGAACACGTTGTCGAGCGCGGCCTGCAGGTCCGACTGCGCGCTTCCACCGGCAGCGAGCACGCCGCCCGGCAGGGCCACGCCGGGATAGACGAGCAACTGCTTGCTGCCTTCGCTGGCGTGATAGGCCGCCATCGGCGCCATCGGTTGCAGCCAGTACGCATCCCAGCCGGAATCGGGCCAGTCGACCGGTCCGGACGGACACCATTGCCAGTTGTTGCTCGGGCAGTTGGCCCAGTTCCAGCCGGTGAACACGTGGGCGAAGCCGCGGATCGTGTCCTGGCCGTAGGTCGGCACCGGCTGGCCGCCCGCGCTGACGACGCTGCCGTCCATGTTCAACTGGACGAGGCCGACCGAGAACAGCTGCATGATCTCGCGCGCATAGTTCTCGTCGGGGCGGATGCCGAGCACGGGGTCGGGCTTGCGGTTCTTGAACATCGACAGGTAGTGGCCCATGACCGGGCTCAGCGTCACCTGTTCAAGCAGGCTGCGGTAATTGCCGAAGGCGTTGTTGACGAGGATGTCGTAATAGTTCGCCATCGCGATCGGATAGCCCTCGATCGCGCCGCCCTGGTCGGACACCACCAGCAGTTCGCTCAAGGCGAAAGCAACCCGCTGGCGCAACTGGTCCGGACCGCGCAGGGCATGCAGCCACCAGGCCTCCTGGCGGCTGTTCTGATAGATGTTGAGGCCGGCGGCGGCCTGCGCTTCCAGATACGGACGATGCAGGCTCGGCGCGGCCGCGGCCTGTTCGGCCAGCCAGCTGTTGTAGCCGATCGCGCGCAGGCGCTCGATCTCGGCGAGGGTCGGGCCGAACGTCGCCTGGGTCAGGAAACGCACGGCATCGGCTTGCGAGTACGGTCCTTCGGCGCGGTGGTCGAAGCCGGAATCGAACAGGTGTTCGCCGGCGCATGCAGCGCTGCCGAGGGTCATCGATGCGACCATGAATGCCGCTGCACGCAAGCCCGTCCGCATCTGCATGTCCCCGTCCTTTGACTGCCCGCATCGGCCACGGCGACACTAGCGGCTCCCGTCATCGACGCGGTGTGAGCCCATTCACACGATGAAGTCCGTTCATGCGCACGCCGCCACCGTTCGTCTGATCGGCGCGATGGCCATGCTGGCGGCACAGCCTGCGGCTGCGCTCAACAATTGCATCGCGACCGACTTCGCCGACCGCCGCGGCCTCGCCGAACTGGTCATCGCCAACGACGATCCGACCAATCCGTTCCGCTATCGCCCGCGCTGCGCGACGGTGAGCGAAGGCACGCGCATCGTGTTCCGCGCCACCCCGGACTTCGGCATGCATCCGCTCTACGGTGGTCTCGTCAGCGGCGGCATGGCGACGATCGACCCGGGCAGTCCGATCGGCTCGATCACCTCCGGCGGCGAAGCCGAACGCGTGCTCGTCGCTGCGGGCGAGTTTCCGTTCTTCTGCGATTTCCACTACGCGCAGGGCATGCTCGGCTCGCTGCGCGTGGTGCCGTCGCTGTTTGCCGACGGGTTCGACTGAATCCGCGCACGCAATGTTCATGCACGGCCAAGCCGCGAGGCGCACCGCCAGCAAGCGGACCGGATGCAGACGCGCCGCGCAGCGGCCACCGCAAACGCCAACTCCCGCGCAGAATGCCGGCAGCAGCACGCTACCCTGCGTCGACCTGTCGGAGCCTGTCGATGCATCGACTCCCCGCCGCATTCCTTTTCGTGTCGATCGCCGTTGTCGGGCATGCCGCCGTCCTCGAGGTCGGCCCCGGCCAGCCGCATGCCACGCCGTGTGCGGCGATTGCCGCGGCCAGCCATGGGGACACCATCCGCATCGATGCCGCCGGCAACTACGACGGCAATGTCTGTGCCTGGTCGAAGAACGGCCTGCACCTGGTCGGCGTGAACGGGCGCGCACGCATCGACGCTGCCGGCCAGCATGCGCAGGGCAAGGCGATCTGGGTGATTGCCGGTCACGACACGGTGATCGAGAACATCGAGCTGAGCGGGGCGACCGTGCCGGACGGCAATGGCGCCGGCATCCGCCAGGAAGGGCGCAACCTGACCGTGCGCAATGCCCGCTTCCACCACAACCAGAACGGCATCCTGACCAGCGCCGCGAGCGGCAGCACGATCACCATCGAGTTCAGCGAGTTCGCCTACAACGGCGCCGGCGACGGCTACACCCACAATCTCTACATCGGCCACATCGATCGCCTGGTGTTCCGCCACAACTGGTCGCATCACGCCGTGGTCGGCCACCTGCTGAAGTCGCGGGCCCGCGAGAACCTCATCCTCTACAACCGCCTGAGTGGCGAAGCGGGCGGCACGGCGAGCTACGAGATCAACCTGCCGAACGGCGGCCTGACGTTCGTCATCGGCAACCTGATCCAGCAGCCGTCGACTTCGCAGAACGGCGCCATGCTCGACTACCTCAGCGAAGGCAATCCGCATCCCGACCTGCGCCTGTTCGTGGTCAACAACACCTTCGTCAACCTGCGCGCGAGTGGCACCTTCCTGAAGATCGATGGCGCGGTCGGCGCGCCGGCAATCGTGCGCAACAACATCTTTTTCGGCCCCGGCACCCTCAGCACGCAGCCCGGTGCGCTGCTGGAGAACAACCTCGCCGGTGCCGATCCGATGTTCGTCGATGCCGCCCAGCACGATTACCGCCTGCTGCCCGGATCGCCGGCGATCGACGCCGGCATCGCGCCCGGCAGTGGCGCCGGCTGGCCGCTGGCACCGGTCTCCGCCTATCGCCATCCGCAGGCCGCTTCGCCGCGCGTGGTCCACGGCACGATCGACATCGGCGCGCACGAGTTCGGTGAGGTTCCGCTGTTCGTCGACGGCTTCGATCCGTTGCTGTAGCGTCGCCCGCATGAGCCACGAGGAGCCCACCGCCGAGTTCCGTCGCATCGGCTTCGCCGAACACGCGACCGCAAGCGGCGAGCTTGCGCGCGGCGATCCGCTGACCGCGGTCGGCGCCTCGTTTCGCCGCCACCAGCACACCGTCGACGCGGCCTTGGCGGAATCCGGTGCCCGCCTCGCCTGCCGCGCCGGTTGCGCATGGTGTTGCCGCTACAAGGTCGATGCCCGCGCCGACGAGGTGCTGGCGATCGTCGAATACGCGCGCACGCGCCTCGACGTGGCCACGCGTGAGCAGGTCGTCGCCGCGGCACGCCGCAACGCGGCGACGATCCGCACGCTGACGCCACGCGAACACCAGGCGAGCAACATCGCCTGCTGCTTCCTCGTCGACGAACGCTGTTCGATCCATCCGGCACGGCCGTTCGCCTGCCGCAACCATCATTCCACCGATGTCGAGGCCTGCATCGCCGAGTACCGGGCGGCCGACGGCCAGACCGAGGTGCCGACCGTGCCGCTGCTGCGCGAACGCGCCGGCGGCCACCGCGAAGGGCGTCAGTCGGCGCTGCTGCACGCGGGCTTCGACGTGCGCGCCTACGACCTCACCACCGCCTTCCTCGAAGCCTTCGACAACCCCGCTGCGGTGCGGCGGCTGCGGGCACGCAAGCGCGCGCTGATCGCGGCGATCGTGGTCGACTGAGCCTGCCGCGCGAAGGACGGTCGCCGCAGGCGTCGTCCCTCAGGAAGATGCCGGCGGGCGCTTGCCGCGTTCGAGCAGCGGGCGTTCGACGAGGAGATAGGACACCCCGGCGACGACGATCGTGGCGGGCAGCACGATCACGAGCAGCGCAATGAGTTTCGTTGCGCCGGACCACGCACCTGGAAGGTACGGCAGCACCGCCAGTGCGATCGGCAGGTGCCACAGGTAGACGCCGAAACTGATGCGGCCGAGCTCGCGCAGGACGCGGCTGCCGAACAGCACGAGCGCGCCGCGTTCGCCCCAGGCCGCGGCCAGCAGCACCGGCACCAGGCAGGCACTGAACAGCGCATGCCAGACGAACAGCAGCGGATGACCATCCCAGTAATCGAAACGGATGCGATGCAGGACGGCCAGCAGGACGACGCAACCGGCCACGCCGCCGCAGAACCACAGGCCGGGGCGCCGCGGCCGCCAGCCGTTCGCCAGGGTGGCGATGAAGGCGCTGCCGGCGAGCATGCCGATGACGAACTGGTCGAGGCGTCCGGGCAGGCGTTCGATCTCGATCACCCGCACCGGCACCGGCTCGCCGGCCGCCAGGTTCCAGGCGATCCAGCGCCAGCCGATGCTGAGCACGACCGCGCCTGCGAGCAGCCACGGCCAGCGCCGGCGATCGAGCATCGGTGCGAGGAACGGCAGCAGCAGATAGAAACCGAACTCGATCGGCAGGGTGAACCAGACGCCGACCAGCGGCGCCACCCAGTCGCGACCGACGTTGAACCAGAGGAACAGGTGGGCGACGAACTCGCCGGGGTCGAGCATGCGCCCGTGGCCGGTCAGTGCGCTGATGCCGAGCAGGACGCCGAGCTGCAGCAGGTAGGCCGGATAGATGCGCAGCACGCGCCGCCACAAGTAGCGCCCGGAATCCGGTCGCGCCGCGCCCTGGCTGCGCCAGCGCGCATACGGCATCGCCAGCAGGAAGGCCGACAGGCAGAAGAAGACATCGACGCCGGCCCAGCCGGTACTGAACAGCGGCGCGAATGCCGGCCCGCCGGCCCACGGCTGCAGCGCCGGCTCACCGGCGAAGTGCCAGACGTGGAGCAGCAGCACCCAGAGCGCGGCAAACCCGCGCAGGCCGGTCAAGGCCGGCAGTTCGGAAGGAAGCGTGCGCATGGGACCTCGGCCGGGACGCCGGCACGATAGTGCATCTGCCGGCAGGCGTCAGGGGTGCCCGGTCGAACCGTTGAAGAGATGCTGCCGGCATCGCGGGCCCGGCGCTTGCCGAACCCGCACGGCAGCGCTGCGCGGCCGCTTCAGAACAGGCTGTCCTGTGCCGAAGGCGGGCGCGGCACGGCAAACCGCGACGTGTCGAGTCCGAGATCGCGCGTGGAGTTCATGCCGTGCCGGCGGCAGGCCAGACGGAAGCGCTGGCGGATCAGTTCGGCGAACACGCCTTCACCGCGCATGCGCGATCCGAACTCCGGGTCGTTGTCGCGGCCGCCGCGCATCTGCCGGATCAGGCTCATCACGTGTTCGGCGCGTTCGGGAACGTGCAGGTCGAGCCATTCGCGGAACAGGTCCTTGAGTTCGTGCGGCAGGCGGATGACCGTGTAGCCGGCATGGCGGGCCCCGCCGGCCGCCGCGCGTTCGAGGATGTCCTCCAGGAACGCATCGGTGACGGCCGGGATAATCGGTGCGACCAGCACGCCGCACGGAACGCCGGCGGCGTTGAGGCGTGCGATCGTCTCGAGACGTCGATGCGGTGCGCTGGCACGCGGTTCGAGGGTGCTGGCGAGGCGGTTGTCGAGCGAGGTCACCGAGAGGAACACCTGCACGAGGCGCTGGCGCGCCATCGGCTCGAGCAGGTCGAGGTCGCGTTCGACCAGCGCGTTCTTGGTCACGATCGTCAGCGGATGGCGATGCTCGGCGAGTACTTCGATGACCTGGCGCGTGATGCGGTGCTTGCGCTCGATCGGCTGATAGGGATCGGTGTTGGCGCCGAGATTGATCGGCGAACAGGTGTAACCGCGGCGCGCGAGTTCCTCGCGCAGGCGCTCGGCGGCATTCGTCTTGGCGAACAGCCGGGTCTCGAAATCGAGCCCGGGCGAGAGGTTGAGCCAGCTGTGCGACGGCCGCGCATAGCAGTAGATGCAGCCGTGCTCGCAGCCGCGGTACGGGTTGACCGATTGGGTGAACGGGATGTCCGGAGAATCATTGCGGCTGATGATCGTGCGCGCGCGCTCGAGCGTGACCTCGGTCGGCGGGCGTGGCGGCGGCTCGGCCTCGCGATGCCAGCCGTCGTCCTCGCGCGTCTTCGCGATCGCCTCGAAGCGGCCTTCGTGGTTCGACGCCGCACCGCGGCCCTTGATGCGGGCCGCGCGGGTCAGGTCGTCGGGATCGTGCGCGGACATGCGGCGATTGTCGCGCCACGCGTCTCAGCGCGTGTGAACGGCAATTGCGGATCGCGCATCTGCGCTGGCGGAGCGAATGCGCATCGGGATGCCGGAAAGACGGAAAGCGCCCCTCATCCGCGGCTGCCGCCGCACCTTCTCCCCGTCGCCACGGGGAGAAGGGACCAGCATGCGTTTTCACCAGAATGCAGCCTTGCATTCTTGCGTCGGCGCCAGCCTTCCCTTCG
>CAKSZY010000047.1 GCA_934526015.1 uncultured Dokdonella sp. | reverse complement strand
GGGGTCGTCTTTCCTTTGGTTACTTTCCTTTGACGAGACAAAGGAAAGTAACCCGCTCGCCGCCGAGGCGAGCGGAACCGAGGTTCGACACACCCAAGAGAATGCGAAGAGCCAAGGCAAAGGACCTGGATGCCGGCTTCCGCCGGGATGACAACGATGAGAATCGCCGAGGCGAGCGGAACCCGTGGTTCACCACATCCAAGAGAGCGCGAAGTGCGAGGCAAGGAGCTGGACCCCTGACCAAAGTTCAATGCACCTCAGAGAATGCGACGAAGAATCAAGGCACCCGGGACTCACCCTGCGCCAGCACACCCGTCAACCCCTCCGGCGACCCCGCGATCACATCCGCCCCCGCATCCAGCAACTCCTCGCGCGACCCGAACCCCCACTCGACCCCGACCGCACGCACGCGATTGGCCTTCGCGCCCTCGATGTCGTAGCGACGGTCGCCGATCATGACCGCGTGTTCCGGGGCCGCGCCGAAATCGGCGAGCGCCTGGGCGACCATCGCGACCTTTTCGCTCGCGCGGCTGCCCGGTTCGGGACCGTAGATGCGGGTGAAGCGGTCGCCGAACGGAAGGTGGGCGACGATGCGCTCGGCCTGCACGCGCAGTTTCGTGGTGACGATGGCGAGGCGGTCGCCGCGTGCGGCGATGTTTTCGACCACCTCGGCCATGCCGGGATAGATCGTGTGCTCGGACCAGCCGATGGCGTCGAATCGATCGCGGTAGTGGGCGACCGCCTGCTCGACGCGCGCGGGGTCGTCACCGACCACGCCGGGGAAGGTCGCGCGCAACGGCGGACCGATCCAGGTGCGCAGCACATCCCGCGCCGGCGCCTCGACGCCCATCGCCGCGAATGCATGCCGCATCGAGCCGACGATGCCGGCTTCGGAGTCGATCAGGGTGCCGTCGAGGTCGAACAGGACCAGTCGCATCAGGCGCCGCGCGCGGCGAGTGCGGCAACGGCCGGCAGTTCCTTGCCTTCGAGCAGTTCGAGGAAGGCACCGCCACCGGTGGAGATGTAGGACACCTGGTCGGCGATGCCGTACTTGTCGACTGCGGCGAGGGTGTCGCCGCCACCGGCGATCGAGAAGGCGTCGGCGGCGGCGATCGCGCGCGCGAGGGTTTCCGTGCCCTTGCCGAAGGCGTCGAACTCGAACACGCCGACCGGCCCGTTCCACACCACCGTGCCGGCGCGGGCAATCAGCTCCGCATAGCGCGCCGCGGTGTCGGGCCCGATGTCGAGGATCATCTCGCCGGCACCGACGTCGGCGACGTTGCGCACCGTGGCCTTCGCATCGGCCTTGAACTCGTCGGCGACGACGACGTCGGTCGGAATCGGCACGTCGCCGCCGCGCGCGCGCGCCGCGGCGACGATGCGCTTCGCGGTGTCGACGAGGTCGGGCTCGCACAGCGACTTGCCGACCGCATGGCCGGCGGCGGCGAGGAAGGTGTTGGCGATGCCGCCGCCGACGATCAGCTGGTCGACCTTGCCGACCAGGTTCTCCAGCAGGGCCAGCTTGGTCGAGACCTTGGAGCCGGCGACGATCGCCAGCAGCGGGCGCGCCGGCTGCTCGAGGGCCTTCGCCAGCGCATCGAGTTCGGCCATCAGCAGCGGGCCGCCGGCGGCGACCGCCGCCCGGCGGATCACGCCGTGGGTGGACGCCTGGGCCCGATGCGCGGTGCCGAACGCGTCCATCACGAACACATCGCAGAGCGCGGCGTACTTGCTCGCCAAGGCGTCGTCGTCGGCGGCCTCGCCGACATTCATGCGGCAGTTCTCGAGGAGGACGATCGAACCCGGCGCGACGTCGACGCCGTCGACCCAGTCGCGCACCAGCGGCACCTCGCGGCCGAGTCGTTCCGCGAGGCGGGCAGCGACCGGGGCGAGCGAGTCCTCGGCGGTCCAGACGCCTTCCTTCGGTCGCCCGAGATGCGACATGACCAGCACGGTGGCGCCCTTGCCGAGGGCGAGTTCGAGGGTCGGCAGCGACGCACTGATGCGCTGTTCCGAGGTGATGCGACCGTCCTCGATCGGCACGTTGAGATCCTGGCGGATCAGCACGCGCTTTCCGGCGAGGTCGAGGTCGCTCATGCGCAGGATGGGCATCGGGGTTTCCTCGGGCTGCAGGCGGAAGGCCGGCGATTACAGCGGCAGCGGCGACGCTTTGCAAACGGCGCGCACGGGCGGAGCAACGCCCGCCCGCACGATCGACCGCGTCCGCCACGCCGGCGGCGGACGCGTCCGCAGGCTTCGCCGGCAGGCATCGACGCCGCCCTCGCGACGCCCTGACGCAGCCTGCCGGGCCGCTTGCGCCTGTCCCCGGCCGGCAGTGCTTCTGTATCATCGGCAATCCGGCCGCGACGGCACTCCGCCCCGCAGCCATCGTTCCGAGACGCGCATGGGGAAAAGCGTGCCGAATTCCGCATTGCAGCCCGCGCCACTCGATCCCGGCCCGGGCGACGGCAACGAGGTCCGATTCTGTTCGACCTGCGCCTTCGGCGCCGTCTGCCTGCCGGCGGGCTACACCAAATCCGACCTGCTCGAACTGCACTGCCTGGTCGAACACACCGGCCCGCTGCGCGCCGGCGATCACATCTTCAGCACCAACGACCGCTTCGAGTCGATCTATGCGGTGCGCGCCGGCATCGTCAAGACGCGCACGATCGACGTGCAGGGGCGCGAACAGGTGCTCGGCTTCCACCTGCCGGGCGAGTTCATCGGCCTGTCGGCGATCCATCCGGCCAGCTATCCCTGCGATGCGATCGCGCTCGACACGGTCTACCTGTGCCGGTTCTCGTTCCCGGCGCTGGCCATGCTGGCGGCGAAGATGCCGCACGTGCAGCAGCAGATGTTCCGGCTGATCAGCGCCGACATCAACAAGGTCACCCTGCTGGCCGGCGACCACAGCGCCGACGAGCGCCTCGCCGCCTTCCTGCTGCGCTTGTCGGAACGCTTCGCCGCGCGCGGCTTCTCGCCGACCCGCTTCCGCCTCGGCATGCCGCGCTCGGATATCGCCAACCACCTGCGCCTGGCGCCGGAAACGGTGAGCCGCGTGCTGCGCCGCTTCCGCGACGACGGCCTGCTGCGCGTCGACGAGCGCGAGGTCGAACTGCGCGCACCCGAGCGCCTGCGCGCACTCGCTTCGGCGCTGCTTCCGCCCGTGCATGGCGATGGCGTCCATCCGGCTTGATGCAGATCAGCGCGGCATGACCGCCGTGTCGCGAGAATCACCGCGTCCACGAAGGAGTCCGTTCGTGCCCGCCGCCCGAAGCCCGCGCGTTCCACCCCAGCCGCGGCCTGCCCTGCTGCAGGCAACCACCGATGGCGACTGACCGGCCCGACACGTCGGGCGCATCGCTGCGCGATCTCGCCAGAGTTCTGGCGGCCGCTCCGCATCGCATGATGTTTTTCGCCGGCGCCACCGCGGTGCTGGTGTCGATGACGTGGTGGGCGCTGGTGCTGGCAGGCTGGCGCTGGGGCTGGGCGATTCCGCAGCCGGCCAGTCCGGTGCCGGCCGGCTGGGCGCATGCGGTCATGCTCGTGTTCGGCATGCTGCCGATGTTCTTCTTCGGCTTCCTGCTCACCGTGTTCCCGCGCTGGCTCGACCGGCCGGCCTTGACGCGCCGCGCCTATGTGCCGGTTTTCGCCGGCTGCTTCGGCGGTTACCTGGTCGCGCATGCCGGCCTGCTCGGCGTGCATGTGCTGTTCGTCGCCGGCCTCGTGCTGATGCTGGCCGGGCATGCGATCGCCTTCGGCGTGCTGCTGCGCGTGCTGCGGGCCAGCGGCCGGCGCGACCTGCACGCGCGCAGCGCACTCGCCGCGCTCGCCTGCGGCCTGGTCGCGCAGGCGCTGTTCCTCGCCTTCGCCTGCGGAGCACCGGCCGCGCTGGCGCCGGCGGCGATCGAGATCGGCGTGATCGGCCTGCTGCTGCCGGTGTACTTCACCGTCTGCCATCGCATGGTGCCGTTCTTCAGCGCCAACGTGGTGCCGGGTTACCGCGTCGTGCGGCCGGCCTGGAGCCTGCCGCTGATGTGGCTGCTGCTGCTCGCCCACATGGCCTGCACGCTGGCCGGCGCCGCGCGCTGGCGCTGGCTGGCCGACCTGCCGCTGTTCGCCCTGTTTGCCTGGCATGTCGCCGCCTGGCAACCGTGGAAGGCGCGCCGTCCGCGCCTGCTCGCCGTACTGCACATCGCCCTGCTGTGGCTGCCGGTCGCGTTTGCCCTGTACGCCTGGCAATCGCTGGCCCTGCTGCTCGACGCCGGCGACGTGCCGGCGCGCGTGCCGGTGCACGTGCTGACGATCGGCTACTTCGGCTCGATGCTGGTGGCGATGGTCACGCGCGTGACCCAGGGCCACTCCGGCCGCCCGCTCGAGATGGGCACGCTGCCGTGGGTCACCTTCATCGCCGTGCAGGGCGTCGTGCTGCTGCGCGTCGCTGCCGAATACCTGCGCGACCCGCAGGCCTGGCTGGCGATCGCGGCGGCCGCCTGGGTGGTCGCCTTCCTGCCGTGGGTGCTGCGTTCGGCGACGATCTACCTCAGCCCGCGCATCGACGGCAAACCGGGTTGAACGATGGCCAGCCACTACCTCTCGATCAAGAGCCTGCACATCCTCTGCGTGCTGCTGTCCGGCGGCCTGTTCGCCGTGCGCGGCGTGCTCGTCCTGGCCGGCTCGCGCCACGGCAACCATATCGCCCTGCGGCGGCTGTCCTGGGTCATCGACACCGCCCTGCTGGCGAGCGCGCTGCTGCTGGCCGCGGTGGTCCACCAGTATCCGTTCGTGCACGGCTGGCTGACCGTCAAGGTGCTCCTGCTGCTCGTCTACATCGTGCTCGGCGTGTTCGCCCTGCGGCGGGCGCCGACCCGCGCCACGAAGGCGCTGTCCTACTTCGCCGCGCTGGCGGTGTACGCGTTCATCATCAGCGTCGCGCGGACCCACCAACCGCTCGGGATCTTCGGCGCGTCCTGATCGCGGGCATGGGCCGACGCCCGCGAACTTGCTAGATTCGGCGGTTGACTCCGAAGGTGGCGAATTCCGCTCCGATGCGCCTGCCGATCCGCCTGCTGTCCAGTTTCCTCGCGGGGGTGGCGATTTTCGCTGCCGCGCCGGTGCATGCGCTCGATCCGGCGCGCCCGGTCGACACCTTCACGGTGACCGGCTGGACGATGCAGGACGGGCTGCCGCACAACCTCGTCCACGACATCCTGCAGGACCACGAAGGCTTCCTCTGGGTCAGCACCTGGGAGGGCGCGGCACGCTTCAACGGCCGCAGCTTCACCCGCTTCGATGCGCGCAGCCCGGCGGGTCCGGGCATCGTCGGCGTGCGCGGCATGCGCGTCGAGGCCGATGGATCGATCCTGTTCGCCTCCACCCGCGCCGGCGTGCGCCGCCTGCATGACGGACGCTGGAGCGCGCTCGGCGACGGCGACGCGCAGCGCTTGAAGGTCACCACCGTGCTGCGCGACCGCGACGGCTCCCTGTGGATCGGCAGCGAGGATTCGTTGTACCGGCTGGCCGGCGACGGCCACCTGCAGGCGATCGGACGCGAGCTCGGCCTGCCCGGCAACTTCATCCATGCATTGCTGCAGGTGCGCGACGGCGAGGTGCTGGCCGGCACCAGCCGCGGCCTGTTCCGCGTGCGCGCCGACGGCTTCGACCCGATCGGCGGCCGTCTCGGCATGCCGGGGCAGACCCTGCGCACGCTGGCGGCGATGCACGACGGTTCGCTGGTGGCGGGCGGCGATGGCGGCGCCTGGCACATCGACGCCGATCTCGGCCGTGCCCGGCGCATCTACACCGAGCGCGTCGAGGCGATGATCGAGGACCGCCACGACGTGCTCTGGCTCTCGACCACCGCCCACGGCCTCGTGCGCCTGCAGGGCGAACGCATCGACACCCTCGACGCCCGCCACGGCCTCGCCGGCCGCGGCAGTCCGGCGCTGTTCGAGGATCGCGAGGGCCTGCTCTGGGTCGGCACCACCAACGGCCTGTTCCGCATCGCCGACGGCGCTGCCCACGGCATCACCGTCGCCGACGGCCTCGCCGACGACTACGTGCGCAGCCTCCTCGAGGACGCCGACGGCGCGATCTGGATCGGCCACGCGCTCGGTGTCGACCGCTGGCAGGACGGACACGTCGAGCGCATCGATCTCGGCGCGCTCGGACTGCCGCCGTCGTCGGTGCTCTCCCTTGCCCGCGCAGACGACGGCGGCGTCTGGCTCGGCACCTACGACCAGGGCGTGTTGCACGTCGGCGGTCGCGACGACGGGTCCGTGCAGATCGACCGTCGCCGGGGACTGCCGGTCAACCACGTCCGCGCCGTACTGCAGACCCGCGATGGCATGCTCTGGATCGGCACCTCCGAGGGCCTGTCGGCATGGAGGGACGGCAGCCTGCGTCGCCTCGACCGTGCCGACGGCCTGCCCTCCGACTTCATCCGCGTGCTGCACGAGGCACGCGACGGCACGCTCTGGGTCGGCACTTCGGCCGGCATCCTCGCCATCCACGCCGACGGGCGCCGCGAGAGCTGGAGCGGCGATGCCGGTTTCCCGCAGGCCGGCGTGTTCGATTTCCTCGACGATGCCGACGGCACCCTGTGGATCGCCACCGACCGCGGCCTCCTGCGCCTGCGCGACGGCCGCTTCACGCGCTACGACCATGCCACCGGCCTGCCGGGCGACAACCTCTTCCGCATCCTCGATGACGGCCACGGCACGCTGTGGATGTCGAGCAACCTCGGCCTGTTCGGCGTTGCGCGCGGGGACTTCGCCGCGCTCGACGACGGTCGCATCAAGCAGCTGCGCGTGGAAGTCGTCGACCAGAGCGACGGCATGCCGAGCAGCCAGGCCAACGGCGGCAGTTCGCCGGCCGGTGCGCGCCTGCGCAACGGCGAACTGTGGTTCCCGACCTCCGGCGGCATCGCCGTGCTCGATCCGCTGCGCGCCGCGCGTGCCCCGCGCGGCGCCGTTCCGGTCGCCTTCGAACAGGTCGTCGTCGACGGCCGCATGCTTCCGCACGATGCACCCATGGTGCTGCCGGCGACCACGCGCCGCATCGCCATCGACTTCGCCGGCACCAGCCTGCGGGCAACCCGCGACGTGCGCTACCGCTACCGCATGCAGGGTTTCGACCCGCGCTGGTTCGAGGCCGGCGGCGATGCCGGCGCGGTGTTCACCAACCTGCCGGCGGGAACCTTCCGCTTCGAGGTGCAGGCGATGCTGGAGCCGGTCGACTGGAGCCAGGCCGGCACGATCCGGCCGGCCTCGATCGAGATCGTGATCGAAACGCCGTTCTGGCGGCAGACGTGGTTCCTCGGACTCCTCGCGATCGCCCTGCTCTGCCTGCTCGGCGGCCTGCACCGCTGGCGCCTGGCCAGGCTGCGCCGGCGCGAAATCCGCCTTGCCGGCCTGGTCGAACAACGCACGCACGAACTCAGCGAGAAGAACATCGTGCTCGAACAGATCCGGCGCCAGCACGAGCAGGCACTGCGCCAGCTTTCGCACCAGGCCACCCACGACGTGATGACCGGCCTGCCGAACCGGCGTGCCGGCGAGCACCACCTGCGCGAACGCCTCGACGACGCCCATCGCGGCAATGCCTCGTTCTGGGTCGGCTTGCTCGACATCGACCATTTCAAGCGCATCAACGACGAACACGGCCACGATGCCGGCGACGCGGTGATCTGCATGGTCGGCGCGGTGCTGCGCGAGGGCCTGCAGCCGGACGGCTTCGTCGCCCGCCATGGCGGCGAGGAATTCATGCTCAGCGCCAGCGACCACGGCGCGGAGACCACGCGCGCCCGCGTCGAACGGCTGCGCACGCGCATCGCGGCGACACCGGTGAACGGCTTCGGCGACGCACCGTTGCATTGCACGGTCAGCATCGGCGTCGCCTGCTGGGGCGAACGCGAGGACGCGCGCAGCCTGCTGTCGCTGGCCGATCGCCGCCTCTACCGGGCCAAGCAGGGCGGCCGTGATCGCGTCGTCACGCGCGACGACGAGGACTGAACGACGATGCCGGGGTTGTCTTCCGCAGGACCCGGCAGCGATGCGTCCGTGGATTGGGTGTGGATCGACCGGCCCGGCCTGCGCGTGCGCCTGCAACCGTTGTGCGGCGACGATGCCTCTGCCCTCGTCGAGGTGCTCGGCGATGCCGAAGTGATGCGTCACTGGAGCCATGCACCGCTGCGCTCGGCCGCCGACATCGATTGGTACCTGCGCGATGCCGCCGCCGGCGCGCGCTCGGGTTCGCATTGGCGCTGGGCGATCCGCCGCAGCGACGACGATCTGCTCGTCGGCATCGCCAGCCTGCACGGCTTCGACCGCTCGCGCAGACAGGCCGAAGTCAGCTACGCGCTGGCCTGTCGCCACTGGGGCCAGGGACTGGCCACGGAAGCCTTGCAGCTGCTGCTCGCACATGCCTTCGACGGATGCGGGCTGCAGTGCCTCGAGGCCCGCGTCGATCCCGCCAACCGGCGGTCACGGCGCCTGCTCGCGCGCCTCGGCTTTCATCCCCCGGATGACGGTTCCGACGCTGCCACGATCGCCTTGCGCCTCGACGCTGCCGCCCGCCTGGCGAGCGCGCCGCAAGCCTGAACCGCGCGGCAACCTTCGTCCGGTTGCGTGCGCGGATTCAGGCCGCGTACTTCATCGTGCGGCAAGACTGCGCCGCGCCTGCCGGGTCTCCGGCAGCGAACTCCCCGCTGCGGGGAATCCACAGGAGATGCCGCATGAATGCGCGAAACGTCCATCCGCTTGCACTCGCACTTGCCCTCGGCCTCGCGGCCACGGCGCCGGTCAGCGCCGTCGAACTGCAGGCTCCGGAAGGCAATGCCGCCGACCAGTCCTCGGAACAGCCGATCACCGACACCTGGATCACCACCAAGGTCAAGGCCGATCTCGCCACCACCGACGGCATCGACAGCAGCGCCATCTCGGTGGAAACCACCAATGGCGTCGTCACCCTGATCGGCGTGCTCGAGTCGCGCACCGCGGCCGACAAGGCGATCGCCACGGCGAAGGCCATCAAGGGCGTCAAGAGCGTCGATTCCTCGGGCCTCAAGGTGCGCTGAGCCCGCCACGCCGGGGTCCCGCCACGCGCGCGACCCCGGCGTTGGCGCGTCGGTCGCCTCAGCGCGGCGGGCGGATCTCGAACTCGCCGACGAGGACGGTCTCGCTGCGGTCGCGCAGGCGCAGGATCACCGATTGTTCGATCTGGTCGCTGCGGCCGAAGCCGGTGAAGAAGGCGAGACGCAGCGAGACCGAACCCGAGACGACCTGCTGGCGATTGCCGTAGTAGTTCACCTCGACCTTGTAGGTGCCGGGAATCGCCTGCTTGAGCATGAACTCCTCGGGGCCGTAGCCGGCGGTGAGGTCGGCCGACATGCGACCGCCCTGGCGGGTGAGGCGATGACCGTAGAAGGCGCGTTCGCCGTGCGGGTCGGTCACCCACAGATCCATGTCGGAGTTGTCGGCGTCCCAACTCAGCACGACGCGCAGGTCGACCGGCAGGTTGCGCAGCAGGCGCGCGTCGTAGCGCGCGCGGTCGATGCCGGGCGTGGTCGCCAGCAGCGCGTTGAGTTCGCCCAACGCGATCAGGCCGACTTCGGCGAAGCGTGCGTCCCACGGCCGCGCGGCGACTTCGTAGAGCGCGTCGGCGGCCTTCTGCGCTTCGCCGGCGGCTGCGCGGGCAAGGCCGAGGTCGCGGAACGACTGCGGCTCGAATGGCGCGAGCTCGCGCACCTCCTCGAACAGCGGCACCGCCAGCGCGGCCTGCCCGGCCTGCAGCAGGCGATAGCCGAGGATGCGCAGCACCTGGCGGTTCTCGAGTTCGAGTTCGGCGAGATTCGACAGCACGCGCAGGGCCAGCGCCTCCTGTCCGCGCTCGAACAGCAGGTCGGCGGCGTCGAGATGGAAGGCGCTGCTGTCCAGCCAGTCGGCGCGCTCGTCGAGATAGACCGCGTACAGCGAATTCGCGTCGGCTTCGCGCAGACGCGCGATGTACGGAGCATCGGGCGTCCATTTCTTCAGCGCGATCGTCGCCTCGGCGGTCGCCGCTTGTGCTCCGTCCTCGTCGCCGGCAGCGGCAGTGGCTTCGGCAGTCGGCATGCGGCTGCCGGCAATCTCCACGACCATCCGCCGTTCCCCGGCCGGCGCCGGCGCGGATGCCGGAGCCGGGGGCGGCGGTGGTGCGCCGGCGACCATCGGTGCGGCCTCCGCCACGACGGCACGGCCTTGCCGCCGATCGGCCGGCTCGGCGATCTTCTGCAGCGGCGGCTTCGACTTCGGGAAATCGCGCTTCCACCAGGCGATCTTTTCGGCGTATTGCGCGGCGATGGCGTCGAGATGCCGGCGCTTTTCGCCCTGCTCGCGCGAACTTTCGCGCTTGCGCAGGGCGAGATATTCGCTGCGCAGCGGCGCCGGCGGCTCGATGCCGTGACGCGCGTAGTCGGCGACCGTGTCGAGCACGATCAGCGAGGTCTCGCGCGTGACCAGGCCGAACTCGAGGCCGAGGCGGCGGATCTGCGCGCGATGCAGGCCGCGCTCGCCTTCGAGGCGCTCGATGCGCTGGCGCGCCCACAAGCGCGCGGACAGCGGCACGCCGTCGCCCTTCGCGGCCGTCTCCGGCGCCAGCGGCAGGGTCAGCACGCGCTCGCGGTCGTCTGCCTCGCGCAGGTGCACGCGCAGTTCGCGTGGCGCTTTGCCGGCAAAGCGGCCATGCAGGCGCAGGCGTCCGCGCGACCAGGCGTCGGCATCGAAGGTGATGTCGGCATCGCCGGTGGCCTCGATCGTGCGGATCGTCGTCGTCGACGCCAGCAGCGCGGTGCGTGCCGCATCGAGGCCGTGACTGAGGTCGATCACCGCGCCGTCACGCGCGAGCCGGCGCAGCACGGCGCGATCGGACGACGCCGAGGCACTGACCGGAATGATGCGCGCACGCGTCGCATCGAGACCGGCCGGCAGCACGCCGGCTCCGTAGTTCGCATGGCCATCGGTGAACACGAGGATCTCCTCGAGTCCCGGATCGATGGTCCAGGCGGCAAGATGGGTCGCGCCGTCGTAGACGGTGTCCTGCAACGCGCGCTTGAGCGCCTGCCAGTCGCCGCCGCGGATCGTGTGGCGACCGCCGTCCTCGACCGTGTCACGCACGCGCACGAGGCTCACCTCGCCATCCTTCATCGCCTTGAACCAGGCGTCGAGCAGGGCGAACTCGGCGGCATGGTCGCGCCTGCGACCGGAGGCCGAGCTGTCCCAGACCAGGCCGACGCGCGAGGGCGGCGTGCGCAGGCTGCGCGGCTGTGCGAACGGCAGGTCGAGGTAGAGGTAGCCCGCACCGTTCCAGCGTTCGATCCCTGCCGGCACCGGCCTGTCGCCGCCATCGGGCACGGCCAGTTCGACCCAGCCACGCGCGAGGAAATCGCTGCGACGGATCGTGGCGCGATGGCGCGCGCCGGCCGCCTCGAGCTTGAGCGCGCCGGCGAAACCGTCCGCACGCGTCAGCTCCGGCTTCTTCGCGGCATTCGCCACCTCGAGCTCGAGGGCGAACGATGCGAGCGCCTTCGCATGGGCGAGCGGCAGCCGGTAGAGCCACTGGCCGTCGCGGCCTTCGAGCGCCTCGCTGGTCCACACCACCACCCGGCGCGTGCCGTTCGCCGGCAACGGGTAGACGCGCAGGCGGAAGGCATTGCCGCCGGCGCTCTCGAGCAGGGCCGGATCGACGCGCTGGCGGATGGTGTCCTCGAACACCTGCTTGCCGCGGGCCTTCTCGACCGGCACGGCCTCGCGCAGCGTGCCATCGATGTCGAGGGCAAAGCCGTCGACCGCCTGCCCGCCCAGCAGCGGAAACACCAGCTCGCCTTCGAGCACGCGCGCGTTCGGATTGGCGAACACCATCTCCATGCGCGTGCGCGCGATGCCGCCGACGATCTCGGCGCGAACGTCGAGATCGCGCAGCACGATCGGCTCGCCCTCGCCCGGCACCTCCACGCGCGGCGGCGGCGGTGGCGGTTCGGCGACGATCGACAGCGCACGCAGCGGCATGGCCGCCAGCAGCGCAACGGCGGAAAGCAGCATGCGCAGGCGCGCGGACACGAACGAAGGCAGGCTCATCGGCGAAAGGTCCCTGGTGTTGCGGCCCGCGGCGCGGACCGGCGTGGAAGCATGCAACGGGGATGCACTCTCCGCGGGGTTGGAACGGGAGTCGGGAACTGCCGCGGGGTGCCGGGAATGAAACCGTCGTGGGCAAGACCGCACGATCGCAGCCGATCCCGTGCAGCCGCAAGCCCGCGGAAACCGGAAAGCGCCCCTCATCCGCCCTGCCGGGCACGTTCTCCCCGTCACAACGGGGAGAAGGGACCAGCATGCGCTTTCATCAAAGTGCAGCCTTGCATTCTTGCGATACCGCCAGCCGTCCCTTCGCCCCGCGCAGCGGGGAGAAGGTGGTGCGGCAGCACCGGATGAGGGGCCGTGGGAGGTGGGGCGCATTCGCCGTTGCAGCTGTGCGCACGCGCCGATTCATCGGCTGCTGCAGTGAAGAAGCACGAAAGCGCCCCTCATCCGCGGCTGCCGCCGCACCTTCTCCCCGTCGCCACGGGGAGAAGGGACAGGCATGCGCTTTCACCAGAATGCAGCCTTGCATGCTTGCGACGACGCCAGCCGTCCCTTCG
>CAKSZY010000046.1 GCA_934526015.1 uncultured Dokdonella sp. | reverse complement strand
GACGGGGAGAAGGTGCGGCGGCAGCCGCGGATGAGGGGCGCTTTCGTGCTTTTCGTGCAACCGCCGATGAAGTCGGGTTCGCGCACGGCTGCATGGCGAACGCACCCCACCTCCCACGGCCCCTCATCCGGTGCTGCCGCACCACCTTCTCCCCGCTGCGCGGGGCGAAGGGACGGCTGGCGCTGCTCTGCGGAAGCATGGAAGCGTGCGCGCTCTGGCAGAGCCGGGCTTGCTCGGCTGAAGCGTTGACCGAAGTCGCAAGAGCAGCGGAGCGAGCGCTTTGCCGGGTTGTCGTCAATCGAACAGCGCGAGCAGTTCCGAGCGGGTCAGGGAGCGGTTCTCGGTTTCGCCGCGGCGGCGGTACTCGTAGGTGCCGCTGGCGAGGCCGCGATCACCGATGACGACGCGATGCGGGATGCCGATCAGTTCGGCGTCGGCGAACATCGGGCCGGGGCGCAGGCCACGGTCGTCGAGCGCGACCTCGATGCCGCGCGCCTCAAGTGCGTCGTACAGCGCATTGGCTTCCTCGCGGACGGCCTCGCTGGCCGCCATGTTGATCGGGCAGATGATGACCTGCCAGGGCGCCATCGGCTCCGGCCAGAGGATGCCGGCCTCGTCGTGGTTCTGTTCGATCGCGGCGGCGACGATGCGGCTGACGCCGATACCGTAACAGCCCATGTGCATGACGCGCGCCTTGCCCTGGTCGTCGAGCACGGTCGCATCGAGTGCTTCGGCATATTTCTGGCCGAGCTGGAACACGTGGCCGACCTCGATGCCGCGCGCCAGCGACAGCGTTCCCTTGCCGTCGGGCGAGAGGTCGCCGGCGACGACCTTGCGCAGGTCGGCGATGCGCGTGATGCGCGCGTCGCGCTCCCAGTTGGCGCCGCGCAGGTGCTTGCCTTCGGCGTTCGCGCCACAGACGAAGTCGGCGACGATGGCAGCGGAGCGGTCGACGATGACGGGAATCGAGTCGGGCAGGCCGACCGGGCCGATGAAACCCGGCTTGCAACCGGTCGCGCGCACGATTTCCGCCTCGTCGGCGAGCACGAGATCACCCTCGAGCTCGTCGAGGCGCGCGGCCTTGACCTCGTTGACTTCGTGGTCGCCGCGCACGCACAGCGCGACCAGGCCGTCTTTGCCGCGCACGAGGATCGTCTTGATGCACTGCTCGTGGGCCACGCGCAGGAAGGCGCTGATCTCCTCGATCGTGCGCTGGGTCGGCGTGTCGACCGTTTCCAGTGCCGCGGCCGGCGCCGGGCGTGCCTGCGTCGGTGCGAGCGCTTCGGCCTTTTCGATGTTGGCGGCGTAGTCGGAGCCGTCGGAGAACGCGATCGCATCCTCGCCGGAGTCGGCGAGCACCTGGAACTCGTGCGAGGCGCTGCCGCCGATGGCGCCGGTGTCGGCCTCGACGGCGCGGAAGCGCAGGCCGAGGCGGCTGAAGATGCGCGCGTAGGCGTCGTACATGTTGCGGTATTCGCGCTGCAGGCACTCCACGCTGGCGTGGAACGAGTAGGCGTCCTTCATGAGGAACTCGCGCGCACGCATGACGCCGAAGCGCGGGCGGATCTCGTCGCGGAACTTGGTCTGGATCTGGTAGAAGTTGACCGGCAGCTGCTTGTAGGACTTCAGCTCCTGGCGGGCGAAATCGGTGATGACTTCCTCGTGGGTGGGGCCGTAGCAGTACTCGGCTTCCTTGCGGTCGCGGATCTTCAGCAGCTGGCCGCCGAACTTCTCCCAGCGTCCGGTTTCCTCCCACAGCTCGCGCGGCTGGATCGACGGCATCAGCAGCTCGAGCGCACCGGCCCGGTTCATCTCCTCGCGAACGATGTTCTCGACCCGCTGCAGCACGCGCAGGCCGAGCGGCGACCACGTGTAGATGCCGGCCGCGAGCTTGCGGACCATGCCGGCACGCAGCATCAGCTGGTGACTGGCGATCTCGGCGTCGGCGGGGACTTCCTTGACGGTGGCGAGGTGGAAGCGGGAGAGGCGCATGCAGGCAGGATCCGTTCGGTGAACCGCGGATTCTAGCAGGCGGCTGCGCAGCGCCGCCGGCTCGTGCGTGCGCGAACGCCGCAGCTGTGCGGGCAGGACCGCCACCCACGCCGGTCGCGCACAGGCTGCGCTCCTGCAGGACAGGGGCGCGGGGATGGGCGAGGAATCGGGACGCGCGGATTTCGGAACGGTCAGCCGCAGAAGAGGGCGATCTGCTGTTGCACCTTGCCGACGCGTTCCTGGTATTCGACCTGGACGTCGACTTCCGCCTCGGCGGTGGGACGGCTCTTCTGCAGGGTGTCGAGGTTGCGCTGCGCGGTGGCGCAGTTGCGCTTGATGTCCTCGGCCGAGTAGCCGGCTGCGGCAGCCATGCCGGGGCCCTTGCCGGCCGCCTCGTCTGCCGGCTTGTTCGCGTCTTCGGTGCTGGTCACGCCGCCGCGCACGATGACCTTCTTGGTGTCCTTCACGCTGGCCGGTGGCGGCTCGTCGGAGAAATGCTTGACGCCATTCGCGTCGGTCCAGGTGTAGACCTGCTGGGCGGCGAGCGGGCCTGCAACGGCCAGCAGCAGGAGCAGGACGGGAATGGAAGGCTTCATGGCGGGGCTCCAGGGGTGGGCAAGCCGGGTTGGCCGCATTGGACCCTGGCTTCTGGGCGCACTGGATAGCACTAGTGGCCTTTCCTGACAAGCAATTGCGTGGCAAATCGCAGCCTTCGGTCGAGCCTCATGGCCGCTCTTCGGCGTGGCCGCTCCGCCTGTCCGGCCTGTCGCCGCGTCGATCCTGTCCGCTCGACCGGCGCGGAAGGGAGGCGATCGCAGGCGGCGCACGCCGTGTCCGCGACGAGCGGGCGGCGCGGGACGCCATGCGGGAGTGGCCGGGAATACCGGGTAAACTCGACCGCCCCTGCCGGAAGGTTTTCAGCGTGGAAGAATCCCCAGCCAGCGGCCGCAAGCGGCCCCGCGGCATCTACCTGCTGCCGAACCTGTTTACCACCGGGGCGATGTTCGCCGGCTTCTACGCGATCGTCGCCTCGATCGGCGGACGCTACAGCGAAGCCGCCCTGGCCGTGTTCGTCGCCGGCATTCTCGACGGACTCGACGGCCGTGTCGCCCGCCTGACCGGCACGCAGAGCGATTTCGGCGTGCAGTACGACTCGTTGTCCGATCTGGTCAGCTTCGGCGTCGCCCCGGCCCTGGTCATGTACACCTGGTCGCTGTCCTCGCTCGCCGCCTGGGGCTCGTTGTGGGGCAAGGTCGGCTGGGCCGCGGCGTTCGTCTATGCGGCCTGCGCGGCCATGCGTCTGGCCCGCTTCAATACCCAGGTCGGCGTCGTCGACAAGCGTTATTTCCAGGGCCTGGCCAGTCCGGCCGCGGCGGTGCTTTGCATGTCGTTCGTGTGGACGATCGAGAAGTTCGGCCTGAGCGGCATCGAGGTGCAGTTCGTCACCCCGGTGATCGCCGTCGCCGCCGGCCTGCTGATGGTCAGCAACGTGCGTTACTTCAGCTTCAAGGCGTGGCCGCGCTCGGACCGCGTGCCGTTCATCGTCGGCCCGATCGCCCTGCTGGTCATCGTCGCCCTGGTCGTCGACCCGCCGCGCGTGCTGTTCGGCATCGCCGTGCTGTACGTGCTGTCGGGTCCGGTGATGACGCTGTGGGGCCTGCGTCGAACGCGCGCGCAACGCGCGCAGCGCGGCGAGCGCGCCGACGAATGAACGCGCTGGCGGCCGCGCCCGTGACCGAGGCTGGCGCCAGCGAAGCGCGCGCGCTGGCGTTTCTCGCCGACCTGTCGCAGACCCTGGCCGTTTCCCTCGACCTGCGCGAGACGATCGACGAAGCGGTGGTCCGCATCGCCGATTTCATGCAGGCCGAGGCGGCCTCGCTGTTCCTGCTGAACGACGACGGCAGTGCGCTCGAATGCCGGGTCTGCTACGGCCCGGTCGACCTGACCGGCATGCGCATCGAGATCGGCCAGGGTGTGGTCGGCCGCTCCGTCGCCGAGAACCGCGCACTGATCTCCGCCAATGCACAGGTCGACGATCGCGTCGACCGCGCCGCCGACGAGGCCAGCGGCTTCGTCACCCGCAGCCTCGTCTGCGTGCCGCTGGCGACGGCGAGGGGACCGATCGGCGCGCTCGAAGTGGTCAACAAGCGCGATGGCAGCGTGTTCGGCCCGGCCGATGCCGAGATCCTCCGCCTCGTCGCCGCGCCGACCGCGCTGGCGATCAACAATGCGCGCATGGCGCACGAGCTGATCGAACAGGTGCGCCTCAAGCGCGAGTTCGACCTCGCCCGCCGGCTGCAGAAATCGCTGCTGCCGAAGCGCCGGCGCGATGCCTTCCCGGTGCTCGGCGTCAACCTGCCGGCACACGAGATTTCCGGCGACTTCTACGATTATTTCGACCTGCCCGACGGTCGCGTCGGGTTCTTCGTCGGCGACGTTTCCGGCAAGGGTCTCGATGCCGCCCTGCTGATGGTGCGCGCCGCCTCGCTGCTGCGCTGGATCGGCAAGGACGGCACGCCGCCGGCGGAATGGCTGGCCCGCGCCAACGACGACCTCTGCCGCACCGCGCTCGACGGCCGTTTCGTCTGCGCCCTGGTCGGCCAGTGCGAACGCGATGGCGGCAACGTGCACTTCGCCGGTGCCGGTTTCCCGCCGGCGCTGCTGCATCGCGACGAGGGTTTCACCGAGTACCCTTCCGGCGGGCCGCCGCTCGGCATCCTGCCGGGCATCCCATTCGAGCCGCATGCGCTCGAACTCGGCGACGGTACGCTGTACTGCTTTTCCGACGGGGTCACCGACGTGCGCGATGCCGCCCGCCGCACGATCGGCGAGCAAGGCGTGCGCGAACTCGTCACCCGCCACGCCGGATCGTCGAGCGGGCCGCGCCTGCGCGCCATGCTCGGTGAATTGAAGCGCATGCGCCTGGTCGACGACACCACCCTGCTGCTGGTCGAGCGCCCGTCCTCACGAAGCCATGAAGTGCTGCTCGAACGCCGCTTCCCGGCGCGCCCGCAAGCGATGCGCGAACTGCGGGCGGCCCTGCGCGGGGCGCTCGATGGGGCCGGCATCGAGTCCGGCCTGCGCGATCGCCTCGTGCTTGCCGTCGACGAGGCCTGCTGCAACATCATCCGCCATGCCTATGGCGATGCCTGTGCGGGCGACATCGACGTGCGCGTGCTCAGCGAGGGCAACCAGTTCGAGTTCCGCCTGCTCGATACGGCGCCGGTGGTTGACCCGGCCTGCGTCAAGCCGAAGCCGCTCGGCGAGGAACGGGCAGGGGGACTCGGTGTCGCCCTGATCGATGCGGTGATGGACGAATGGAGCCTGCAGGCGCGTCCCGACGGACGCGGCAACCGGCTCGTCATGCGCAAGCGCGTCGAGGCGCGCAACCAGTCGGGGGATGACAACGAATGAACGCGATGGACGTGGAATCCGCGGACGGCAGCGCGCTGATCCGCCTGCGCGGCGAGGTCGACCTGTCGTGGTCGCAACAGGTGCGCGGTGCCGTGCTGGATGCGCTCGGCAAGCATCCGCGGGTCGGCGTCGAACTGAGCGAAGTCAGCTACATCGACTCCTCCGGCATCGCCGCACTGGTCGAGGGACTGCAGAAAGCGCGCACCCAGGGGCGCGGCTTCGCCCTCGTCGCCGTCAGTGACGCGGTGCGCTCGGTGCTCGAACTGGCCCGCCTCGACCGCGTGTTTCCGATCGTCGCCGATGCCGGCGCGATCCCCGACGTGACCGGCACGCCGGCGTGGAAGCCCTGACCGGCGCGCTCGCCCAGGTCGGTCGCGCCACTCTCGGCGCGCTCGCCGGCATGGGCTATGCGGCAAGCCTGCTGGTCGAGTCGCTGTGGTTCACCGTGGCCGGCTGGCGCATCGGCCAGCCGGTGCGCTGGCGCGCCGTGTTCGAGCAGATGCGCCAGATCGGCGTCGACGCGCTGCCGATCGTCAGCCTGCTCGCCTTCACCGTCGGCATCATGCTCGGCATCCAGTTCATCGCCGCGCTCGGCGAGTTCGGCGCGCAGTCGCAGGTCGTCATCGCCGTGGCGAAATCGGTCACCCGCGAGTTCGGCGCGCTGATCACCGCGATCCTCGTCGCCGGCCGTTCCGGCTCGGCGCTGGCCGCGCGCATCGGCTCGATGAGCGTCTCGCAGGAGGTCGACGCGCTCGCCGTGATCGGCATCGAACCGGTGCGCTACCTCGTCGCGCCGGCGCTGATCGCGATGCTGGTGATGCTGCCGGCGCTGACCATCTTCGCCGATGCCGTGGCGATCTTCGGCGCCGCGCTGTACAGCGCGCCGGCGCTCGATGTGACGCCCGCGGCCTACCTGCTGCAGACGATGACCCTGCTCGATCCCGGCGACATCGGCCAGGGCCTCGCCAAGAGCGTCGTCTTCGCCGTGCTGATCACCCTGATCGGCGTCAGCACCGGCTTCTCGGTCAGCGGCGGCGCCGAAGGCGTCGGCCGCGCGACCACCCGCGCGGTGGTCCTCTCGATCTGCTGGATCATCATCGCCGACATGATCTTCAGCTTCTTCCTCAACCGGTGAACGCCGTGACGACGCTGATCGAGGTGGAGAAGCTCGAGGCCTGGTACGGCAAGCGCCGCATCCTCAACGGCGTCGATTTCCGCGTCGATGCCGGCGAGATCCGCGTCATCATGGGCGGCTCGGGATCGGGCAAGAGCACCCTGCTGCGCCACATGCTCGGCCTCAACCGGCCGGTGTCGGGCACGGTCAAGCTGTTCGGCAAGGACATCGCCCGCGCGACCGAGCGCGAGAAGCTCGACGTGCGCAAGCGCATCGGCGTGTCGTTCCAGGGCGGCGCATTGCTGACCTCGCTGACGGTCGGCGACAACGTCGCCCTGCCGCTGCGCGAGCACACCGCGCTCGACGAGTCGACCATCCGCATCATGAGCCGGCTCAAGCTCGAGGTGGTCAACCTCGGCGGCTTCCAGGACCTCATGCCGGCGCAGCTTTCCGGCGGCATGGTCAAGCGTGCCGCGCTGGCGCGCGCGATCGTCATGGATCCGCGCCTGCTGTTCTTCGACGAGCCATCGGCCGGTCTCGATCCGGTCGTCTCGGCCGAACTCGACGAACTGATCCTGCGCCTGCGCGATGCCTTGCGCATGACCATCGTCGTGGTCACCCACGAACTCGAGAGCGCGTTCAAGATCGCCGACACCATCACCGTGCTCGACCAGGGCGACGTGCTGATGACCGGCAGCGTCGCCGACGTGCGCGCCGCCGACAACGAACGCATCCAGGACCTGCTCAACCGCCGCCCGCGCGAAGTACAGGTCGACGCCGACGAATACCTGCGTCGCCTCACCCGCGAGGATGGCTAGCCAGCGGCGCTCGTTCCCGGCGAATCCAGACCTTCCGTCGCGGCGGGGGTGCCCCTCATCCGCGGCTGCCGCCGCACTCCGGATCGAGTTCGGGGCAGGCTCTTCTCCCCGTCGCCACGGGGAGAAGGGATAGTTGGCGTTGTCGCAAGAATGCGACGCTGCAACCTGGAAAAAGCGCATGCCGGTCCCTTCGCCCCGCGCAGCGGGGAGAAGGTGGTGCGGCAGCACCGGATGAGGGGCTGTGGGAGGTGGGGCGCGATCGCCGCTGCAGCAGTGCGCAAGCGCCGATTCATCGGCTGCTGCAGTGATGAAGCACGAAAGCGCCCCTCATCCGCCCTGCCGGGCACCTTCTCCCCGTCGCAACGGGGAGAAGGGATTGCATGCGCATTCACCAGCGTGCAGCCGTGCGTTCTTGCGACAGCGCCAGCTTTCCCTTCGCCCCGCGCAGCGGGGAGAAGGTGGTGCGGCAGCACCGGATGAGGGGCCGTGGGAGGTCGGGTGCGATCGGCGTTTCAGCCGTGCGCGAGCGCTGCTTCATCGGCTGTTGCACGAAAAGCAAAAAAGCGCCCCTCATCCGCGGCTGCCGCCGCACCTTCTCCCCGTCGCCACGGGGAGAAGGGACCAGCATGCGCTTTCACCAGCGTGCAGCCGTGCGTTCTTGCGACGCCGCCAGCCTTCCCTTCGCCCCGCGCCAGCGGGGAGAAGGTGCCCGGCAGGGCGGATGAGGGGCGCTCTGCTCTTCTGCGTTCGCCACGCCCCCGCGCGTGCACGGCAGCGCCAGCGTCCCGCGGGTGAGGGTGGAAGCCGTCGTCGGGCGGCGGATGGCGGTGCGGGCGCAGCGGATGGAGCGGCGCTCGATTGCTTCTGAGACGCAGGCCTCTAGAATGCCGTCTCGGGTCCGGGGATGCGCACGGTGAAACGCGATACGGTCAATTACGTGCTGGTCGGCGCGGTCGTCGTGGCCGCACTGGTCCTGCTGCTGGTCGGCCTCGCCCTCATCACCGGGCGCAGCGGCGCCAGCGCCGACTACGTCGTCCGCTACCGCAACGTCACCGGTCTGCGCTATGGCGCGCCGGTGTTCTATGAAGGCTTCCGCATCGGTCAGGTGAGCCGGGTCGAACCGGAGCGCAATGCCGAGGGCACGCGCTATCGCGTCACCCTGGCGGTTCAGGAAGACTGGGCCATCCCCAGGGACAGCGTCGCCCATCTCACCTCCAGCGGTCTGCTGGCCGACATGTCGATCGGCATCCGCGAAGGCAGCAGCCGCGACATGCTCGCGGTCGGTGCGGAGATCGCCGGTGCCGAGAGCGCCGACGTGTTCGCCGCGGTCGGCGAACTGGCCGGCCAGGTGTCGGTACTGACGCGCGACAAGCTGACCCCGCTGGTAACCCTGCTGTCGCAGCGCGTCGATTCGATCACCGGCACGCTCGACGCCGCATCGCCCGAACTGCTCGCCCGCGCGCAGACCCTGCTCGAACGCCTTAATTCGGCCTCGGGCGCGGTCGACGACCTGCTCAAGCCGCAGAACCGCGCCGCCGTCGCCGGCATCCTCGGCAATGTGCAGGGACTCAGCGAGGAACTGCGCGAGACGCGCAAGCTGCTCGACATGACGGTCGGATCGCTCGCCGACATCGCCGCCGAGAATCGCGGCAACGTGCAAAATGCAACCACCGACCTCGCCACCGTCATGGCCAGCCTGTCGAGCCGCATGGAAGTCATCACCCACCATCTCGAATCGGCAACGCGCAACCTCGACGAGTTCAGCCGCGAGATCCGCCGCAATCCGGGCCAGTTGCTGCGTTCGCCGAAGCCCGACGAACTCGACGGGGACGGCCGATGAAGCGTCTGTTGGTGCTCGCCGCGATGAGTCTCGCGGTCGCTGCCTGTGGCCATGTCGCCGAGGTGCCCGACCACAGTTACTTCCGCATGCCCAAGCCGGCGCAACTGCCGGTCAGCCCCGAGCAGGTGTTCGACGTGCCGATCGTGGTCGGCCTGCTCGCCGCCGATGGGCTGTACGCGGATCGTGCGCTGATCTACGCGCTCGACCCCGATGCGCGCGAGTTGCGCCAGTACCACTACCAGCTGTGGACCGATCCGCCGACGCGACTTCTGCAGCGCCGCCTGCTGGTCGAACTGCGCGAGTCGGCGATCGCGCCGCTGGTCATCGACGAACTGGCGGCGAGCCAGGCGGCCCTGCGCATCAGCGGGGTGATCCTGCGCTTCGAGCGCGTGCCGCGCCCGGAAGGCGGCCACATGGCGGCGGTCGCGATCAAGCTGCGAGCGGATCGCCCGGATGGTTCGCCGTTCATTGACGAGGTCTACCGTGCCGACGCCATTGCCGACGGCCACCGGCTGGTGGCCACCACCGATGCGCTGGCGGCGGCGGTGGACATGATTTTCGCCGAGTTCCATGCCGACCTGCTCGCCCATCCGGAGGCCGACAATGCTCGATGACCACGGCCTGCGCCTGCTCGCCGAGATCGGCGTCGACGTCTACCTGCCGCGCCATGCCGCGCCCGGGCCGGGCGTGGTCGCGGACGGCGCCGCGCCGGCCGCAGTGGCCTTCGTCGCCGCCCACGGGCAAGGCAGGAACCTGCGCGGCCATGTGCTGCTGGCGCTGCGCGCGACCGGCCTGCATGTGATCGAAAGCGACGGGCTGGACCTCGCCCAGGCCGCGGGCGTGGTTGCCGTGGTCGTGCTCGGCGAGGGCAGGGCGCGCACGCTCGGGGCCGGGCTGCCGGCGGCGCGTCACGCCGCGCTCGAATGGGTGATCGCCGACGAGCCGGCGACGCTCGCTCGCAGCGCGGCGTCCAGGCGCGCCTTGTGGGGCGAGATCAAG
Organism: uncultured Dokdonella sp.; assembly: GCA_934526015.1. Taxonomy (GTDB): domain Bacteria; phylum Pseudomonadota; class Gammaproteobacteria; order Xanthomonadales; family Rhodanobacteraceae; genus Dokdonella. Next base: position 2,617 of record CAKSZY010000046.1, on the reverse strand, counting down.
CGCCTTGCGCGGACACTTGCCGCGCGCGGGTGACGCCGTGGTCGCGAACCTCAAGGAACCCGCGGCGACGTTCCGCGCCATGCGCGGCGACGATCTCGAAGAGGTCGCGCGCATCGAACGCAGCGCCTATCCGTTTCCGTGGACATTCGGCATCTTTCGCGATTGCCTCGCCGCAGGCCATGACTGCTGGGTGCTTGCCCGCGGACAGGCGGTCCTCGGCTACGGCGTGCTCTCGGTGGCGGCCGGCGAGGCGCACCTGCTCAATCTCTGCGTGGCGCCGGCCGAGCAGCGTCGTGGCCACGGCCGGCGCATCCTTGCACGCATGCTCGACCTGGCGCGCTGGCATCGGGCCGAGCGCGTCTTCCTCGAAGTGCGCCCGAGCAATCCGACCGCGATCACCCTATACGAGGAAGCCGGGTTCAACGAGATCGGTCGCCGACCCAATTACTACCCTGCGCGCAACGGCCGCGAGGACGCGATCGTGATGGCGATCGAGTTGCTCGGCATCGAGTGATGGATGGGGCGTCGCCGTTCTCGTGGAGCGTGCCCGGCCCTGAAGCCTGAGCTGCAAACCGCTGCCCTTGCGTCATGCCGTGCGGGCATGACCGCGCTATGCTCGGCCCCGCGGCGGTGTCGCCGCCGAAAGGAGCGGGCTCATGGCAAACGGTGAAACGAGTCGGCTGGCCGTGCTCATCGATGCCGACAATGCGCAGCCCTCCATCGTCGAGGGCCTGCTGGCCGAAGTCGCCAAGTACGGCACCGCCCACGTCAAGCGCATCTATGGCGACTGGACCGGCACGCGCCTGACCGGCTGGAAGCAGACCCTGCTCGTGCATTCGATCCAGCCGATCCAGCAGTTCGGCTATACCCAGGGCAAGAACGCGACCGATTCGGCGATGATCATCGATGCCATGGACCTGCTCTACACGGGCCGCTTCGACGGTTTCTGCATCGTTTCGAGCGACAGCGACTTCACGCGCCTGGCCGCGCGCATCCGCGAATCGGGTCTGACCGTGTACGGTTTCGGCGAACGCAAGACGCCCGAACCGTTCGTCAAGGCCTGCGACAAGTTCATCTACACGGACATCCTCATCCCCCGCGTCGAAGGCGTGCCGGCCACGCCCGCGCCGAGCGCACGCGAGCCCGCCAAGGACAAGCAACTCACCGGCCTGCTGCGCACCGCGGTCGAAGGATCCTCGGACGAATCCGGCTGGGCCAGCCTTGCCGCGGTCGGCAACCTGATCGCCAAGCAGGCCCCCGACTTCGACCCGCGCAACTACGGATTCCGCAAACTCAGCGACCTCGTCGAGGCAAGCCGCCAGTTCGACATGGAGGAGCGCGGCACCTCGCGCATGCTCTACGTGCGCGAACGCCGTGCGGCGGCGAAGGCGCCATCGTCACGCCGTGGCCAGCGAACCGCCGGCGGGCCAAACGCTGCGTGAAGGCCAAGGGGGCGGTTGTCCGCTGGCGCCTGAACCGGTGTCCGCGGAATGGGGCAAGATCACGCTTCCCAACATCCCGCCGTCAGGAGTTGACGGGAAGTTGCGGTTGATCGCTGGAACCCGGACGACACCGATGAATGAACGAGGTCTCCGGGCGCGGTCAACCCCAAGTCCGCATCCGCCCATCGATGCAACAAGACCGTTTACGGAAATGCAGTCTGACAACCGTTCAACCGCACCGCTCTGATTGCACAACGCGACAACCGGGATAATGCAGCGACCAGCGAATGCCTGAAAGCTCAAGGCAAGAGCGTCATGTGGCCGGGGTTGACGGGAAGTCTCTTACGGAACTGTTAGGGGCTATGCGACTGGCAAATCAAGCTTGACGCCAAAGTGCCCCTGATCTGTCCGAGATCGACGCCACCCACCTACTACCATTGCATCACACCTACAAACGATCCGCTCGTGCCCGAGCTGCTTGAGTTGCTGGCGATAAGAGCGAGCATCCTTGCGAGACAAGTAGCCAACCGTTCGACCATCAATGTCTACGCGGACCGCGAGATTGTCGTGCGGATTCGAATCCTCAAGGTGCAGAACGGCCTCAGTCATGTGCTCAGCACTGTCCTCGGTGCGGCCACCACAGATCGCCTCAAGTGCATCTTGGTACTTGGACTCACCAACAATGTCGAACTCGTATGTGCCGGGACCTGGCAAGTGGCCTTGCACGGATGGTCCGCCACGTTGAACAGATCGCTTGCGCCAGAAGAAGTAGGCGAGCGCTGCTATAGCCAAGAGTACGAGAATGCTGGACATAGCCCCTAACGAGGTTGTAGAAAAACTCCCCCCGCATCTTGCTCTGCCCGTGCGCTCTCGGCAACATCTCCACAACGCATCGGCAGCGGAGAGTGGCCTTGGCGCGCTACAAGACCATCGACACGAGCCCACGCTTCATCGCCCTTGATCTGCAACGCCAGCTGCTTCCCGGCAGCTTCGAGCATGCGCTCAATCACCTGCTCGATCACGAGATCGACCTCTCCGCACTCGATGCGCGTTACCGCAACGACCGCACCGGTGCGACGGCCTATCCACCGGCGACCCTGCTCAAGCTGGTCCTGTTCGCCTATTCGCAGGGCGTCGTCAGCAGCCGTGCGATCGAGCGGCTGTGCCGCGAGCAT
>CAKSZY010000045.1 GCA_934526015.1 uncultured Dokdonella sp. | reverse complement strand
TGCCCTTGACGTTCCCCCCCTCAGTCGCGCCGAGGAGCGCAGTCAGACACCGGGGAAAGGCGAACTGTTTGAGGCCATGGATGGCCGAGTTGTTCGCCGGCCGGTGGCTGGCGAGCACCGCAGGGAACCGGGCGGACGCAGTCCGACCGGCGCGACTGCCGGGGTGCCCTTCTCTTTGGTTACTTTCTCTTGGGCAAGCAAGAGAAAGTGACCCGCTCGCCGCCGAGGCGAGCGGAACCCGTGGTTCAACACATCCAAGAGAGCGCGAAGCATCAAAGCCAAGGAGCTGGATCCCGGCCTTCGCCAGGATGACGGCGAGAGTTGCCGAGGCGAGCGGAACCCGTGGTTCAAGACATCCAAGAGAGCGCGAAGCATCAAAGCCAAGGAGCTGGATCCCGGCCTTCGCCGGCATGACGGACGTGGGGGCCACCAAGGCAAGCGGAACCGTGCTTCACCACATCCAAGAGAGCGCGAAGTGCCAAGGCAAGTAGCTGGACCCCGGCCTTCGCCAGGATGACGGCGTCAGGGCGCCGCCGAGGCGAACGGAACGCTGGCCAAACACCCCCGGGAGAATGCCCACCAGCGCGCCAACCCCCGATCTGCGGCATCCTCGCCAGATGCTCGACATCGTCCTCCATCGCCCCGAGATCCCGCCCAACACCGGCAACGTGATCCGCCTGTGCGCCAATGCCGGCGCGCGCCTGCATCTGATCGCGCCGCTCGGCTTCGAACTCGACGACGCGCGCCTGCGTCGTGCGGGGCTCGACTACCACGAGTTCACTTCGCTGCGCGTCCACGCCGACCTCGCGGCGTTCGTCGAAACGGTCGGTCCGCAGCGCCTGTTCGCGGTGTCGACGCGCGGGCAGGTGCGGTACGACACGGTGCGCTACGCCGCCGGGGATGCGGTGATGTTCGGGTCGGAGACTGCCGGTCTGCCGGCGGAGGTCCTGCAGGCGATCGATCCGTCCTGCCGATTGCGCCTGCCGATGCGGCCCGGCAACCGCAGCCTCAACCTGTCGAATGCGGTGGCGGTCATCGCCTACGAGGCGTGGCGCCAGACCGGTTTCGCCGGGGGCGCCTGAGCCGCGCGCGCCTCAGCGCACGGGGCAGAGTTCCTCGGCATATTCAGGCTTCTGCTCGCGCGCCATCAGCGTCTGCAGGCCTTCCACCGGGGTGATTTCCTCGTGCAGCACGCGCTGCACCTGTTCGGCGATCGGCAGCTCGATGCCGTGGCGTGTGGCGAGGCGCATGACCTCGTCGACGGTGACGATGCTCTCGACCACCTGGCCGATCTCGGCAACGGCCTGCTTCAGCGCGATGCCGCGACCCAGCGCCAGGCCGAGGCGGCGATTGCGCGAGAGGTCGCCGGTGCAGGTCAGCACGAGGTCGCCGAGGCCGGCGAGGCCCATCAGCGTTTCGGGGCGCGCGCCGAGGGCGGTGCCGAGGCGCAGGATCTCGTTCATGCCGCGCGTGATCAGGCCGGCGCGAGCGTTGAGGCCGAGTTGCATGCCGTCGGCGACGCCGGTGGCGACGGCGAGGACGTTCTTCATCGCGCCGCCGAGTTCGGCGCCGAGCACGTCGGTGCCGGTGTAGGCACGGAAGTTCGGTGCATGCAGCAGGGTGGCGACATGGCGGGCGAATTCGGCGTCGGCCGAGTGCACGGTCAGCGCGGTCGGCAGGCCCTGCGCGACCTCGCGGGCGAACGAGGGGCCGGTGACGACGGCGGCCGGGTTGTCCGGCAGGCGTTCGCCGACGAGTTCATGGAGGAAACGACCCGAGCCGGGATCGAAACCCTTGGTGGCCCAGCTGATGCCGGCGCCCTCGGCAACCCACGGCGCGATCTCGTCGAGCAGTTCGCGGAAGGCATGGCTCGGCACCGAGACCAGCACGATCGCCGCATCACGCACGCAGGGTTCGAGCGCGGCACTCAGTTGCAGGCCGTCCGGGAACGGCATTTCCGGCAGGTAGCGCGTGTTCGCGCGGGCCGTGGCCATGTCGACCACGGCCTGCGCGGAACGGCCCCACAGCGTGGTCGGCACGCCATTGCGGGCGAGCAGCACGGCGAGTGCCGTGCCCCAGGAGCCGGCGCCGAGGACCGCGACCGGCGTCGAGGTCTTCATCGACTCAGGAGTTGAGCGACTGGCCCGCGGCGGGGGCTTCGGCGCGGCGTCGCACCTGTTCGGCGTAGATCGCGTCGAAGTTGATCGGCTGCAGCAGCAGCGGCGGGAAGCCGCCGGCCTGGACGAGATCGGAAACGACCTGGCGCGCGTACGGGAACAGCACGTTCGGGCAGTAGGTGGCGAGCACGGCTTCCTGGGCGGTCGGCTCGAAGCCGCTGACGCCGAAAATGCCGGCCTGGTGGACCTCGGCGAGGTAGGCCGTGCTTTCCTCGAGCTTGCAGGTGACGGTGACGCTCAGCACCACCTCGAACACCGACGGCGCCAGCGTGTTGACGCGCTGGGTCAGGTTGAGCTCGACGTTCGGCTGGCCCTGCGACTGGTACACCTGCGGCGCGTTCGGCACTTCGAACGACAGGTCCTTGGTGTAGATCTTCTGCAGGTTGAGCTGCGCGGCGTTCTCGACCGCGCCGGTGGCGCCGTTCGCGGGGTTGTTCTCTGCCATGGTGCGGGTGCTCCGGAAAAACCGTGGGAAAAAGGACGTGGATTATCCCACGCCGGGGAAGCCTGCGCACGCAGGCGGCAAATCACATCGGGGTCGGTCGGCGTCGCTGCAAGGGCCGGCGCGGCGCGCGGGCCGTCCGCTCAGCCGGTTGCGCGGCCTCTGGCCAGCGGCAATTGCGCCTCGCTCCAGGCGCGCACGCCGCCGTCGAGCGCATGCACCTTGGTGAATCCGGCCTTGACCAGGCGCTTGGCGGCGACGCTCGAGGTCTGGCCGGTGCGGCAGACCACCGCAACCGGCAGCTCGCGCACCTTGGCCAGCTCCTTGCTCTCCGGATCGAACTGGCTGAGGGCGACGTGGCGGGCACCGGGGATATGGCCCTTTTCGTAGTCCTGGATGGCGGACACGTCGAACAGCAAGGCGTTGTCGCGGTTGATCAGCTGGGTCAGCCCGGCCGGAGTCAGCACGCGGTAACCGCGGGTGAGGCGCACCACCTCGCTGGCGACGAGGGCGATCAGCACGCCGATGAACGACAGCGAGAGGATCGGGTGGTTGCCGATGAATTCGGGCAGGCGACTGAGGATTTCGGACACGGGAAGGGCGACCTGGGCTGGCGGCGGACTCGGCCGTCGCAACGGGGAGCGCGATTGTCGGCGAGCGGGCCGGCGCCTGCAAATGGCCGGCACTGGCCGCGGATGAGCCGAACGGCCATCCTTCTGCGCATTGGACGTCATCCCCGCCCAGGAGAGCCCCATGCGCATCCACCTCTGTCCGCTCGTTCTCGTCGCCGCCGCGGCGTGGCCGGCGCGGGCCACCGAACTGCCGCCGCCCGTCTTTGCCGGTGGCGAGGGCTTCACCCGCGAATCGCTGGCCCACGACCACGAGATGCCGGCCTTCATGCGCGCCAACATCGAGCTCGGCATCGCCGAGAACGTCGCCCGCCTGACCGCCGAGGGCCGGCTCGCCGAGCCCGATCCGCAGCTGGCCATCAGCAACCTGCAATGGCCGCTGCGCGCACGCTCCGGCTACACCGACCCCGATTACCACGGCGTGTCGAACTTCGTCGATCTCAATCCGGCATTCCCGAACCAGTTGCTCGACTACCAGTGCGGCACGCGTTCGTACGATCTCTCCAGCGGCTACAACCACCCCGGCATCGACTATTTCCTGTGGCCGTTCGCCTGGCGGATGATGGATGCGCAGCTGATCGAGGTGGTCGCCTCCGCGCCCGGCACGATCATCCAGAAGATCGACGGCTGGAACGACCGCAGCTGCACGAACAACTACTCCGACAGCTGGAATGCCGTCTACGTGCAGCATGGCGACGGCACCGTGGCCTGGTATGGCCACATGAAGATCGGCAGCCTGACGACGAAGGCGATCGGTGCCACGGTGGCGGCCGGCGAGTACCTCGGCCTCGTCGCGAGTTCGGGTTTCTCGAGCGGTCCGCACCTGCATTTCGAGCTGCGCAGCTCGAATGCCGGCGGTGCGACGATCTTCGAGCCGCACAGCGGCACCTGCCGTGCCGGCGCCAGCCTGTGGGCGAACCAGCGGCCGTACTGGGACAGCGGCATCAACAAGCTCGCCACCCACTCGGCGCCGCCGGACTTCACCGTCAGCTGCCCGAATCCCGGCCAGGAAACGCCGAACTTCAGCAACAAGTTCCGTCCCGGCATCGACAACATCTACTTCGCCGGCTACTACCGCGACCACCTCAACGGCGCGCAGACCACCTATCGCCTGCGCCGCGGCAGCAGCGTGGCCTCGACCTGGCAGGGCGCCAGCAACGGCGACTACGCGGCGGCGTACTGGTTCTGGGCGCAGACCCCGCTGGTGGCGAACACGCCGCCGGGTCTGTGGATCTTCGAGGCGACCTTCAACGGCCGCACCTACTACCACGAGTACATGGTCGGCGCGGACATTCTTTTCGCCAGTTCGTTCGGCGGCTGATCCGGCGCACGAAGGAGCTCTTCGCCCGCCTGCGCGATCAGCGCGGTGGCGGCTCGGCGGCGACGATCGTGCCGGCGATTTCCAGCGCCGCCGGGAAGTCGCGGGCGAAGCGCACGCCGTCGCCGTCGTCGCGCACGCCCATGCGGGCCAGCGCCTGGCGGGGCTGCGCTTGCAGGCCGCTGAACACCAGCCGGGTGCGGTGGCGGCGGCAGCGTTCGATGAGGTTCTCGATCGCGTCGATGCCGGACGCATCGATCATCGGCACCAGGCGCATGCGCAGGATGAACACGCGGGGCGGCTTGCCGACCGCACGCAGGACGTCGTCGAGGCGATTGGCGACGGCGAAGAACAGCGGACCCGACACCCGGTAGGCCTCGACCCCCGCGGGCAGGCCGGCGCGCTGGTCGCTGGCAAGGTCGGCGGCGCTGTCTTCGGCGTCTTCCTCGATCAGCGAGTGGTCCGATTCGAGTGCGACGACCTCGCTCATGCGATGCATGAAGAGGAACGCGGCGAGCACCACGCCGACCTCGACCGCCACGGTGAGGTCGAACATCACCGTCAGCAGGAAGGTCACCACGAACACCGCGAGGTCGCCACGCGGCGCGTGCAGCAGGTGGCGGATGCGTTCGATCTCGCTCATGTTCCAGGCGACCATCAGCAGCACCGCGGCCATCGTCGGCAGCGGCACGTAGTTGGCCAGCGGTGCCAGCAGCAGCACGAACAGCAGGATGAACACGGCATGCGCCATGCCGGCCACCGGCGTGCGTCCGCCGGCGCGCACGTTGGTCGCGGTGCGCACGATCGCGCCGGTCGCCGGCAGGCCGCCGACCAGGGCCGAGGCCGCATTGGCCACGCCCTGGGCGACCAGTTCGCCGTTGGAACGGTGGCGTCCGCCGATCATGCCGTCGGCGACCACCGCCGAGAGCAGCGACTCGACGCCGGCGAGGAAGGCGATGGTGAACGCCGCCGGCAGCAGTTCCGGAATGCGCGCAAGCTCGAACTGCGGCAGGTGAAACGACGGCAGCGTGGTCGGGATGCCGCCGAAGCGCGTGGCGATGGTGTCGACCGGCAGGTTGAGGGCGAGCACGGCCAGCGAGGCGGCGATCACCGCGATCAGCAGGCCCGGCCAGTTCGGTCGCCAGCGACGCAGGGTCACCAGCAGCACCAGGGTGGCGAAGGCGACGCCGGTCGCGGCGAGGCTGAAGCTGCCGAAATGGGCGAAGTAGGTTTCCCAGCGCGCGAAGAACTCGGCCGGCAGCTTCTCGATGTCGAGGCCGAGCGCGTCCTTGATCTGGCTGGTGAAGATGCTGACCGCGATGCCGGCGGTGAAGCCGGTGATGACCGGCTGCGGCATGTACTTCATCAAGGTGCCGAGGCGCAGCAGGCCGGCCAGCGCGAGCATGGCGCCGGCCATCAGCGTGGCGACCACGAGGCCGTCATAGCCGAAGCGGTCGATGACGTTGAACACGACCGGGATGAAGGCCGCGGTCGGGCCGCCGATCTGCACGCGCGAGCCGCCGAGCGCGGAGATCAGGAAGCCGGCGACGATGGCGGTGTGCAGGCCGACCGCCGGCGACGCTCCGGAGGCGATCGCCAGCGCCATCGACAACGGCAGGGCGACGATGGCGACGGTCAGGCCGGCGAGGAGGTCGCGGCGCAGGTCGCGTGCGTGGTAGCCCTGGCGCAACACGCTGACGAGCTTGGGCACGTAGAGCCGCCACACCGGCGCCGGCGCAGTGGCAGTCGTCGCGGGGGAATGCTTCATGCCTGCGATCAGTCGGGCCGCGTGAGATCCGGCAGGCCGCTGTGCAGGGTCCAGGACTTGGCCTTGCGGTCGAACTTCCAGATCTGGTCGTCGATGATCGTGCGCGCTTCCTGCGTGTGCACGTTGACGAGGCCGATCTCGACGCGCTGGTGCACCTCGAAATCACCGACCGGCATCGCCGGACGCTCGTTGTAGCCGGTGAAACGCACCTGCTTGTAGCGTTCGAGTTCGAGCGTGGTCAGCGGGTGCGCCTCGCGCCAGCCGCGGTCGACGAAGCTCTCGGCCTGTTCGATCGTGCCCCAGCGAATCGTTGCCGCATAGGCGCGCAGGGTGTCGGTGAGGAGCTTGTCGCGCGACTTGGCGAACGCCGGCGCCGCCGCCGCCAGCGCGAATGCCGCGCACAGCAGCAGCAAGGCACGGAACGGAACCAGGCGGGCCGACATCGCGATCACTCCTCAGGCGGAGGCAGGCGTCGATTCTGCCGCATCGGCCGCGGCCGGGGAAGGAACGGCATGGTCGCGGGCCACGGCGACGAAGCGGGCGGCGAAGGTGCAGGCCGGCCCGGCGCCGGCTCCGGCGACCTCGGCGCGGACGGCGAGCCGCGCCTTGCCACGGGCCCGCAGTGCATCGAGGAAGGCGACGAACGACTCGCCCTCGTCGAGGCGCGCGACTGCGCGGATCTCGCCCCACACCGGCGCGAGGTAACGGATCGTGCAGTCCTGGACATAGAGGTCGCAATCGAGCCGTTCGGCGTCGGTGGCGAGGTGGATCAGCGACCAGCCGGCCAGGGTCATCACGCTGGCGAGGCTGCCGCCGAAGGCGCAGCCCTTGTCGTTGATGTTCGGTGCCAGCGGCGCGTGCATCTCCAGGCGGTCGCCGTCCCAGGCGCCGATGTGCAGGTCCATCGCCCGCGCCAGCGGGATGTCGTTGCGCAGGGCCTGCTCGAGGTTCGCGCGCAGGGTTTCGCTTTCGATCGGCACCACTGCCCTCCTTCACGCGGCACCGGCCGGCACCGCGGCGCGCGAGTGTGCGCAAAGCGGCCCGGATCGACAAGCGCGGCGCCCGCCTGCGGCCACGCGAACGCAGGCGATCCGCGGCCGCGCTTTCCTCCTATGATCGGCGCATGTCGCCTCCGCCTGCCCCGCCATGAGTCCGAGTCCGCCGCTGGCCGGGGCGACCGTGGTGGTGACCCGTCCGAGCGAAAGCGCCGGTGCCAGCGTGCGCATGGCACGCCGGCTGGGCGCCGGGGTCGTGCGACTGCCGGGCCTCGGCTTGCGCCCGATCGAGGACGCCGCCGCCGCCCGCGCCGGGCTCGCCCGCGCCGCCCGTGCCGATGCCTGGATCTTCACCAGTCCGGCCGCCGTGCGCCATGCTTTCGCGCTGGTGCCGGCGTTGCGGCCGCGCCGCACCACCCGCGTCTTTGCAGTCGGCGCCGGCACCGCGCGCGCGCTGCTCCGCCACGGCATCGAGGCCATCCACCCGCCGCAGGGTCACGACAGCAACGGCCTGCTCGCCCTCGATGCGCTGGCCGAACCACGCGGCTGGAACATTGCCGTGATCGACGCGCCCGGCGGCCGCGACGTGATCGCCCCGACCCTGCGCGCACGCAAGGCCACGGTCGAGCGCGTGCATGTCTACCGGCGCACCGCGCCGCGTCTGGACCGCCGCCATTTCCAGGCGCTGGCGGACGCCCCGCTGCCGTGGATCAGCCTGGTGTCGAGCGGCGAAGCGCTCGACCGGCTGGTCGCGGCGTTGCCGTCAGCGCTGGCGGCGCGCTGGCGGGGCCAGGCCATGGTGGTCAGCAGCCGGCGCCTCGCCGCACGCGCGCGGGCACTCGGTTTCAGCGACGTCCATGTCGCCCGTTCGGCGTTGCCGGCCGATCTGTTCAGCTCCGCCGAAAGGGTGTTTGCGCGTCAACGTCCTTGACGATCTTCACGCTGCCGGCGGCGCAGTCTTCCGCTAGCATGTGCACATGGAAAATGACACCCGCGCGGAGCTGCCGGCGCCGACCCACGGCAGCGAAGGATCGTCCGGCAACCGACCTGCACCGCGACCGCATCGCGGCGCTCCGTGGCGACTCATCCTCCTGGTCGTCGTCCTCGCCGCGCTCGCTGCGGCAGCGTACTGGTGGCTGCACGAAACGCGCGAACACGGCAGCCAGCGCGCCGACGCACTGGTCGCGCGCGTCGAGGCCCTCGGCAGCAGCGGGGACCAGCTCAAGCGCGATGTCGAATCCCTGCGCGCACGCCTTGCCGATGCGGAATCGATCAACCGCAGCCTGCGCGAGGAACTGCTCAACGCCGGCGAGCGCGCCCGTGCGGTCGAGGATGCGGTGTCCCATCTCGCCGAACAGCGCCTGACCAGCCGCGATGCACTCGCGCTCAACGAAGCCGAGTTCCTGCTCCAGCTTGCCGGCGAACGCCTGCGTCTGTTCAACGACGCCGCCGCCGCGATCACCGCCTACCGGCTCGCCGACAGTGCGCTGGCGGCTGCCGAGGATCCGTTGTTCGCCTCGGTACGCCAGACCATCGCCGCCGAAATCGCCGCCCTCGAAGCCGCCCAGCCGCTGCAGACACGCGCCACGCTCGACACCCTCGGCGACCTGCGCGGTCGCCTCGCCGGGCTGCCGACGCGGCCGAACGACGTGCGCAAGCCGGATGCGGCGGCGTCGGAGTCGCGCTTTGCGCGCGTGTTCGGCCAGTTCGTGCGCATCAGCCATGTCGATGCGCAGCCCGCGTTGCAGGTGCGCGATGCCGCGCTCGCGCGTTCGCTCGCCGCACTCGACCTGCGCGCCGCCGAAGCGGCGCTGTTCGCCCGCGATGCCGATGCCTTCGCCGCCGCGCTCGGGCGCGCACGCAGTGAAATCGCTGCAGCCTTCGATGCCGATGCCGCGGAGGTCACGGCGGTGCTCGCCGAAGTCGATCGGCTGGCCGTTTCGCCGATGGCGCCGAAACTGCCCGAGCTCGGCAGCGCGCTCGCCGAACTGCGCAACCTGCGCAACGTGCGTGCCTTGTCGCGCGAGCCGGTGCCGGCCGCGCCGCCGCCACCTGCGCAGGACGCGATCCCGTGAAGACCTGGATCGGCATCCTGCTACTGCTGGCGGTTGCCGTCGCGGCAGCGTTCGGTTGGCAATGGCTCGCCGCCGATCCCGGCTACGTGCTGGTGCGCGCGCGCGGCACCTCGATCGAGACCAGCCTCGTGTTCGCGGTGATCGCGCTGCTCGTGACCTGGGCCGTCCTCAGCCTCGGCTGGCGCCTGTTGCGCTGGCCGTTGCGCGCCTGGGGTCGTGCGCGCAAGCGGCGCAGCCGCGAACGCCTGGCCAGTGGCCTGGCCGCCTTTGCCGAAGGGCGCTACGTGCAGGCCGAACGCGATCTGGCCAAGGCGGCGAAGCAGCCGGCCCTGCGCGGCCCGGCCCTGCTCGCCCTGGCCCGCGCCGCGCATGCGCATGGCGAGGACGCCCGCGCTTCCACGGCCCTCGACGAAGCCGCCGTCGAAGCCGAACCGGCCGCGCTCGCCCAGCGTGCGAAGTTCCTCGTCGAACGCGGGCGCCATGCCGAAGCGCTGGCCCTGCTGAAGCCGAAAGCCGCAGCGGACGGCCTGCCCCCGGTCGGCTGGCGCGTACTCATCGAAGCCGCCCTCGTCCACGGCGACACCCAGGCCGCCTTCGACGCACTCGCGCCGCTCGGCCGTTCGCAATCGCTCGCCGCCGCCACCTTCGCCGAACTCGAGTCGCGCGTGCTGGCCGCGCATCTCGCCGCGACGGCCAGTGCGGCGCGCCTCAACACGCTGTGGGGACAAGCCACGCGCGCGCAGCGCCGCCATCCGGCGGTCATCGCGGCCTTCGCCCGTCGCTCCGCCGCGTTCGGCCAGATGCTGGCGGCGATGGACGAGATCGAAGCGGCCCAGCGTCGCGAATGGAGTGAAGACCTGGCGCGCCTCTATGGCGAACTCGGCCCGGCCGAACTGCCGACCCGCACCCAGCACGCCGAAGCCTGGCTTGCGATCGCCCCGAACAGCCCCGCCCTGCTGACCACCCTCGGCGTGCTCTGCCGCGACCAGCAACTGTGGGGCAAGGCGATCCAGTATCTCGAGCGCGCAACCGAGCTCGACGCCGGCGCACTGGCCTGGGAAGCCCTCGGCGACAGCCATGCCGGCAAGGGCGACGAACGCCTCGCCAACCGCTGCTACGCCAACGCCCTGCGCATCACCCGCGGCCACCCCGCGATTCCGCTCGGTCAGCGCATCAGCGGCCCGGTCGACACCCACGCCCTCGTCGTCGAGGAACGCGACCAGCACGGCGTGCCGAGATTGCCGAAGTCGGGCTGAGCGGCGGCCGGATCGGCGGGACCTGCGGGCCCGTGTTCCCTAGAGGCCGTGGATGCCGGCGCGGCTGCGCAGCAGCTCGGCCAGCACGTCGGGGGCGTAATCGAAGGAGTCGTAGTAGAGCCGGTCTTCGGGCAGGCCGGCCTGCACGAACAGGCGGCGTCCGGCGTCGATCAAGGCCGGCGGACCGCTCATGTAGACATCGAACGGGGACAGGTCCGGATGATCCTCGAGCACGGCTTCGTGGACGAGGCCGATGCGCAGGCCGCCGGCGAGTTCGGCGTCGCTGATGACGGGTTCGAAGCGGAACGTCGGAGTTTCGTCCTGCCAGCGCTCCGGCAGCGCGCGCAGGTAGAGGTCTTCGGCGGCGCGCGCACCCCAATAGAGGGTGATCGGCCGGCGCGAACCGAGATGCAGGAAATGTTCGACCAGCGCCTTGACCGGAGCAAAGCCGGTGCCGCCGGCGACCATGAGGATCGGACGTTCGCGGTCCTCGCGCGGCACGAAAGTGCCGAGCGGGCCTTCCACGCGCAAGGTGTCGCCGACCTTCATGGCGTTGAACACGTGGTTGGTGAAACCGCCGCCGGCGACGCGGCGGACATGCAGTTCGATCGCATCGTCCTCGTGCGGCGAGTTGGCGATCGAGAACGCCCGCCGGCGGCCGTCGTCGAGCAACACGTCGAGGTACTGGCCCGGCAGGCGGCGCATGCGCTCGCCGCGCACGCCGATCAGGCGCAGCCGCGCGACGTCCTCGCCGAGCAGCATCTTGTCGACCAGGCGCAGGGTCATCACGCGCTTCGGGATGTCGGCCACCGAGGCGACCTCGCGCGCGGCGATGACGAGATTGCCGCACGGCACCGCCTGGCACAGCAGGACCTGGTGGCGCGCCTTTTCGCCGGCATCGAGCGCGACGGGCGGATTGCGCGGATAGGCACACTCGCCTTCGACGAGGGTCGCCTTGCAGCTGCCGCAGACGCCCGACAGGCACGAGTACGGCAGGGCGACGCCGGCGCGCTGGGCCGCGGCGAGGATCGACTCGCCGGGGCGCACGGAGAATTGCCGGCCGCTCGCCGCGAGGGTGACGGTATGGACCACGGGCGCTTCCACGGGAAAGTCGTGATTGTGCCGAAAGCGTCGCGGCGCCGCGATCCGCTCCGCCACGCGCGCTATAGTGCGCGCCCGTTCCGCAGGCGAAATGACCGATGCCGATCTGGAGCCAGGCGATCGACCTCGACCGCATCCACGCGAGCCGCCGCAACACCCTTGTCGAACACCTCGACATCCGCATCACCGAAGTTGGCGACGACTGGCTGCGCGGCACCATGCCGGTCGACGCGCGCACGCACCAGCCGTTCGGCCTGCTGCACGGCGGCGCCTCGGTCGCGCTCGCCGAAACACTTGGCAGCATGGCCGCCAATCTCACCCTCGACAGCGCGCGCGAGATGGCGGTCGGTCTCGACATCAACGCCAACCACGTGCGCGCGGTGACCGCAGGCCTCGTCACCGGCACCGCGCGTGTCCTCCATCGCGGACGCACGACCCAGGTCTGGGAGATCCGCATCGAGGATGACGCCGGCCGACTCGTCTGCATCTCGCGCCTGACCATGGCCGTGGTGCCGCGCAAGCCCTGATGTCGAAGAACGCCACGCCCGACGCGCCGTACACGAAACTCGATCCCGGCACCGTGCTCGATGCGGTCGCCGCGGCCGGCTTCGAGCCCGACGGCCGCCTGCTCGCGCTCGGCAGCTACGAGAACCGCGTCTACCAGGTCGGCATCGAGGAGGCGCGTCCGCTGGTCGCCAAGTTCTACCGGCCGGGGCGCTGGAGCGACGCGGCAATCGACGAGGAACACGCCTTCGCGCTCGAGCTGGCGCAGGCCGAGTTGCCGATGGTCGCGCCGCTCGTCATCGAGGGCCGCAGCCTGCTCGTGCACGAAGGCTTCCGTTACGCGCTGTATCCGCGCCAGGGCGGACGCGCGCCGGAACTCGAATCCGCCGACCATCTCGCCTGGATGGGCCGCCTGCTTGCGCGCCTGCATGCGGTCGGTGCGCGCCGTGCGTTCAATGCGCGGCCGACGATCGACGTCGATGGTTTCGTGCGCGAAGCGGCGCGCAACGTGTTCGCCTCCGACCTGTTGCCGCCGACCCTCGAAGGGCGCTACCAGCGCCTGGCCGCCGACCTCGCCGACCTGCTCGACGCGCGCATCGCCGCGGTCGGCCCGGTCACGCGCCTGCGCCTGCACGGCGACTGCCATCTCGGCAACGTGCTGTGGACCGACGCCGGCCCGCACTTCGTCGACCTCGACGACGCCCGCATGGGCCCGGCCGTGCAGGACCTGTGGATGCTCGCACCGACCCGCGAGGCACTCGATGCCCTGCTCGAAGGCTATGCCGAATTCCGCGACTTCGACATCGGCGAGCTTGCCCTCGTCCAGCCGCTGCGGCTGATGCGCCAGGTCCACTGGGCCGGCTGGGTCGCCGCCCGCTGGCACGATCCCGCCTTCCCGCCGGCCTTCCCGCAAGTCGGCGAGGCGCGCTGGTGGGAGCAGCACTGCAACGACATCGCCGAGGCACTCGGGAGCTGAGGGAGAGGGGTTGAGGTGAGGGGCGAGGGTGAGGGGCGAGGGTGAGGGGCGAGGGCTCGACAAGCGAGCGCCATCGCGCACGGGCACGCCCAGAAGCGCCCCTCATCCGGTGCTGCCGCACCACCTTCTCCCCGTCGCCACGGGGAGAAGGGACCAGCATGCGCATTCACCAGAGTGCAGCCGTGCGTTCTTGCGACAGCGCCAGCTTTCCCTTCGCCCCGCGCAGCGGGGAGAAGG
>CAKSZY010000044.1 GCA_934526015.1 uncultured Dokdonella sp. | reverse complement strand
TTTCATCGGCTGTTGAAGACGAAGAAGCCCGAAAGCGCCCCTCATCCGCGGCTGCCGCCGCACCTTCTCCCCGTCGCCACGGGGAGAAGGGACCAGCATGCGCTTTCTCGGACGTGCAGCTTGCAAGCTTGCGACAGCACCAGCCTCCCTTCGCCCCGCGCAGCGGGGAGAAGGTGGTGCGGCAGCACCGGATGAGGGGCCGTGGGAGGTGGGGCGGGATCGCCGCTGCAGCTGCGTGCAAGCGCCGATTCATCGGCTGCTGCAGAAGAAGAAGCCGGAAAGCGCCCCTCATCCGCGGCTGCCGCCGCACCTTCTCCCCGTCGCCACGGGGAGAAGGGACAGCATGCGTTTTCACCAGTGTGCAGCTTGGAGGCTTGCGACGCCGCCAGCCTTCCTTCGCCCCGCGCCAGCGGGGAGAAGGGACCAGCATGCGTTTTCTCCAGCGTGCAGCCGTGCATGCTTGCCGCCTTGGGGGCGAGTCGTCGCGCGCCGTGCTCGCCTAGCCGAGGCTGCCGTAGCGCCGGTACTGGATCGCTTCGGAGAGATGCACGGCGGCGATCGTGGCGGCGCCATCGAGGTCGGCGATCGTGCGGGCGAGGCGCACGCAGCGGTGCCAGGCGCGGGCGGACAGGCCGAGGCGTTCGACCGCGCGTTCGAGCAGTTGCTGTTCGCGCTCGCCGAGCGCGCCGTCGCGTTCGGTTTCGCGGTTGCCGAGCCAGGCGTTCGGCTTGCCGGCGCGCGCGAGTTGGCGGGCGCGCGCGGCGACCACGCGCTCGCGCACGGCGGCGGAGGCTTCGCCACCGGCGCTCTGGCGCAGTTCGGTTGCATCGAGGCGCGGCACTTCGAGGACGAGGTCGATGCGGTCGAGCAGGGGCCCGGAGATGCGCGAGCGGTAGCGCGCGATCTGGTCGGGTGTGCAGCGGCAACGGCCCGAGGCATCGCCGGTGTAGCCGCAGGGACACGGATTCATCGCCGCGACGAGCTGGAAGCGCGCCGGGAACTCGGCCTGGCGCGCCGCGCGCGAGATCATGATGCGGCCCGACTCGATCGGTTCGCGCAGCACTTCGAGCACGCGACGGTCGAACTCCGGCAGTTCGTCGAGGAACAGCACGCCGTGGTGGGCCAGCGAAATCTCGCCGGGCCTCGGCAGCGAGCCGCCGCCGACGAGGGCGACCGCGGAAGCGGTGTGGTGCGGCGCGCGGAAGGCGCGGCGCATCCAGTCGTGCGGTGCGCTGCCGAGGCCGGCGACGGAACGCACGGCGGCGAGTTCGAGCGCCTCGTGTTCGGCCAGCGGCGGCAGGATGCCGGGCAGGCGGCTCGCCAGCATGGTCTTGCCGGTGCCGGGCGGACCGACGAACAACAGGTTGTGCGCGCCGGCCGCGGCGATCTCCAGCGCGCGCCGTGCCTGTGCCTGGCCACGCACGTCGGCGAGGTCCGGTCCGGCGTCGGCGATGGCCGGCAGCGCCGCCGGTTCGGCACGCGGCAGCAGTGCTTGCCCGCAAAGGTGTGCGCAGACTTCGAGCAGGCTGCCGGCGCCGCGCACGTCGGCATCGCCGACCAGGGCGGCCTCGGCGGCGTTGTCGTGCGGCACGATCACGCGGCGGCCGGCACGCGTCGCGCGCAGCACGGCCGGCAGCACGCCGCTGACCGCGCGCAACTCGCCGGACAGCGCGAGCTCGCCGACGAACTCGATGTCGGCCAGCGCCTCGCGCGGGATGGCGCCGTTTGCGGCGAGGATGCCGAGTGCGATCGGCAGGTCGAAGCGGCCGCCGTCCTTCGGCAGGTCCGCCGGCGCGAGCCCGACCGTCACCCGGCGTTGCGGGTAGTCGAACTGCGCATTGAGGATGGCGGCACGCACGCGGTCGCGCGCCTCGCGCACGGCGGTTTCCGGCAGGCCGACGATCGAGGTGCCCGGCAGGCCGCCGGACAGGTGCACCTCGCAGGTGACCAGCGGCGCGACGACTCCTTCCTGCGCGCGACTGTAGACGACGGCGAGACTCATCGCCGGTGCTCCGCGCGCCGGCCGCCGCGGCAGATCAGTGAGGCGGTGGCGCGGCGGTCGCTTCGAGTGCTGCGATCTGGCGCTCGAGTTCCTCGAGCTTCTCGCGCGTGCGCAGCAGCACGGCGCGCTGCACGTCGAATTCCTCGCGGGTGACCAGATCGAGCGACTTCAAGCCCGATTGCAGCACCGCACGGAAATTTTCCGCCAGGTCGGCGCGCGCGGCGGAAAGCGAGGGCGGCACGAGGCTGGCCAGGCGGCGCGAAAGCTCGTCGAGGGTACGGGCATCGATCATCGGGGACCTCGGCACGGATGATGGCGGCAAGCCGGCAGGCCGCATCGTACCCGGTCGCGACCCGTCCGGCCCGGAACCGCGGTTCCGGGCCGGACGGTTGCTCCTCCCTGCGTGCATCCATGCCTGCATCCCTGCTCGCGTCCCAGCGCCTGCGTCAGCGTTGTTGCCGACGGGCCATCCCTGCCCGTGCAAGACTGGACGCGTGCCGCGCATTGCGCAGTGGGCGGCATCGGAAAGTCGTGTAGGAGTTCTCCTACACGCCTGCCGGACAGGCGGTTATAGTCGCCGCGGCCACCCAGCAACGCGGACATGCAGATGAAAATGGTCATGGCGATCATCAAGCCGTTCAAGCTCGACGACGTGCGCGAGGCGCTGTCGGAGGTCGGCGTGCAGGGCATCACCGTCACCGAGGTCAAGGGCTTCGGGCGCCAGAAGGGCCACACCGAGCTGTATCGCGGTGCCGAGTACGTGGTCGATTTCCTGCCGAAGATCAAGATCGAGGTCGCGGTGACCGAGGACACCCTCGAACGCGTGGTCGAGGTGATCGCGCAGGCGGCCAACACCGGCAAGATCGGCGACGGCAAGATCTTCGTCTGGCAGCTCGACCAGGTCATGCGCATCCGCACCGGCGAGCTCGACGACGACGCCCTGTAGGAGAACGGCATGCAGTACCGTCGCCTCGGCCGCTCGGGCCTGAAGCTCTCCGCGCTGTCGCTCGGCACCTGGGTCACCTTCGCCCTGCAGCTCGGCCGCAGCGAGGCACGCGAGCTGGTCGCCTGCGCGCTCGATCATGGCATCAACTTCTTCGACGGCGCGGAGAACTACGCGTTCGGTGCGGCCGAATCGCTGCTCGGCGAAGTGCTTGCCGACCTGCGTCCGCCGCGCGGGGCGTTCTGCGTGTCGAGCAAGGTCTGCTTCGGTGCGGTCGAACATCCGCTGCCGACCCAGCGCGGCCTCTCGCGCAAGCACGTCACCGAGGCCTGCCACCAGGCCCTGCGGCGATTGCAGGTCGATCATCTCGACCTCTACTACTGCCACCGTCCCGATCCCGACACGCCGATCGCCGAGACGGTGGCGGCGATGGATGCGCTGGTGCGCCAGGGCAAGGTGCTGTACTGGGGCACCAGCGAATGGCCGGCGACGGCGATCCGCGAGGCCTTCCGCATCGCCGCGGCCAGCGGCTGCACCGCACCGACCATGGAACAGCCGCAGTACAACCTGCTGCGCCGCGAACGCGTCGAGCACGAGTACGCATCGCTGTACCGCGAGTTCGGCCTCGGCACGACGGTGTGGTCGCCGCTCGCTTCCGGCCTGCTGACCGGCAAGTACGACCACGGGGTGCCGGAGGATTCGCGTGCCGGCCATGCCGACAACGCCTGGTTGCGCGAACGCCTGGCCAGCGCCGACGGCCGCGCCGATCTCGCCAGGGCGAAACGCGTCGGCGCGATCGCCCGTGAACTCGGCGTCGCCCCGGTCCAGCTCGCCCTGGCCTGGTGCCTGCGCAATCCGGACGTGTCGAGCGTGATCCTCGGCGCCAGCCGCCGCGCGCAGATCGAGCAGAACGTCGGCGCCGTCGATCTCGTCGCCCGACTGGATGCCTCGCTGATGCGCCGGCTCGATGCCGCCGTTGCCGGCAGCCTTGCCGAACGCGCGAAGCGTCGCCTCGGACGCCTGCGCTACCCGGCCTGAAGCGCATCGCCGCTGCATCGGCCGTGGCGGCCGGCCTCAGCGCAGCAGGATCCACACCGCCAGCGCGGCGAACAGCACGGCGGCGGCGAGGCGGGCCGCCTGCAGTGGCAGCTTCTTCGCGAAACGCGCGCCGAGCCAGACCACCGGCAGGTTGGCGAGCAGCATGCCGAGGGTGGTGCCGACCACGACCTGCCACAGCGGCGCGTACTCGGCGGCAAGGACGACGGTGGCGATCTGGGTCTTGTCGCCCATTTCGGCGAGGAAGAAGGCGACCAGGCTGGCGACGAACACGCCGTGGCTGTGCAGGGTGACGACTTCGCCATCCTCGTCGAGCCGGTCCGGGACCAGCGTCCACGCGGCGATGGCGAGGAACGAGCCGACCACGATCCATTTCAGCGTCTGCGGCTCGAACCAGCCGGCGACGACGCTGCCGAACAGGCCGGCGAGCGCATGGTTGGCCAGGGTGGCGACGAGGATGCCGAGCACGATCGGCAGCGGCTTGCGGTACTTCGCGGCGAGGATCAGCGACAGCAGCTGGGTCTTGTCGCCGATCTCGGCGACGGCGACGACGAGCGTCGAGACGAGCAGGGCCTGCATGGGAACTCCGGGGTCGGGGCGAGAAGACACGGTGATCCACGCGCGCGGCCCCGACCCGGGATCCGTGCGGTGAACCAGCGGTCTTGCCGGAACCCGGTCGCCGTGCGGCCTTGCCGTCAGGAACAGGCAAGGCCCCGCGGGTGACCTGCGACCGTGAGGGTCGCGGGTGCGTGCGCGCCATGGCGTGTCCGCCAAGTGTGTTGACGCGCACCGGTCGGCGGTTCGCCGAACGCGGCTACTCCCCGTTGGAGCGCGCGCATTGTACGGAGCGCGCGACCGTTTCCACAAGGACGCCGCCGGCGGACCGGCGGCGGTGGCGCTGCGCCTGCGCGCTCAGCCGGAAATCGCCAGGCGCTCGCTGCGGTAGATCGCCGCGGTGACGAAATAGACGAGGACCGCGGCGGCGGTGCTGGTGGCGAAGCACAGCAAGAGGTCGCTGTTGCCGACCGGGTCGCCGCGCAGCAGGCGGGTGATCACGACCTGCTGGCCCATCAGCGGCACCGCATACATCCAGGTCTGCGTCTTCAGCGGGAACACCGACATCAGCAGGGTCGGCACGGCCGGCACGAACATCAGCAGCGACAGGTAGGTCTGCGCCTCGCGGAAGCTCTTGGCGAAGGCCGCGGCGAGCGTCTGCAGGGCGGCGATCAGCACCACCAGCGGCAGCATGACGAACATCGTCAGCACGGCGAAGCGCATGCCGATGGTCAGGCTCATGCCGAGCTTGGCGGTCGGCAGGAACTGTCCGGCGATGGAGAAGGCGACGATGCTGAGCAGCAGCGCGGTGACCGCGAAGGCCGAGGTCGCGCCGAGCTTGCCGAGCAGCAGCCGGCTGCGCGACACCGGGTTGGCGAACAAGGGTTCCAGCGATTGCCGCTCGCGTTCGCCGGCGGTGGTGTCGATGGCCAGGGCCATGCCGCCGATGAACACGCCGAGGATGAAGAAGTACGGCAGCATGCCGAACATCATGCCGCCGCGGGCCTGGGCGGTGGACTGGTCGCGGCTGGCGACGACCAGTGGCCGGGTCATCGTCGGTGACAGCCCGCGCGCGACCACGCGCATCGTCGCCGTCTGCTGGCCGTAGGCTTCCAGCATCGTGCGCAGGCGCGCGACCGGGCCGCCGGCATCGCGTTGCGACTTGTCGTGGACCAGTTCGACCTGGGCCGGCTCGCCCTTGCGCCAGGCCTCGGCGTAGGTGTCGGGGATGCGCAGCACGAGGTCGACTTCCTGCTCGCGCACGGCCTGTTCCGGATCGGCCGGCGCGTCCTTGATCTCGACGCCCATCTGCTGCAGGGCCTGGATCAGCGACGGCGCGTGCTCGGCGCCGATCACCGGCACCGGCAACGGCTTCTCCGCCTTGTCGAACTCGCGCGCGACGATCGCGTTGATCAGCAGCACGAACATCACCGGCGCCAGCAGCGGCCCGGTCAGCAGGGTGTTGAGCACGGTGCGGCGGTCACGCAGGTTCTCGCGCACCTCCTTCAGGAAAACCGTCAGCATCGTCTTCATGCGGCGAGCCCTTCTGCGGAACCGATGACCTTCACGAAAGCTTCCTCGAGGTTGTCCGAGCCGGCCTGTGCGCGCAGCTCGTCGGGAGTGGCGTTGGCGACGACGCGGCCGTGGGCGATGACGACGATGCGGTCGCACAGCGCGGCGACCTCCTGCATGATGTGGCTGGAAAACAGCACGCAGCGTCCTTCGGCGCGCAGGCGGCGCAGGAACTCGCGCATGGCCCGCGTCGCCATCACGTCGAGGCCGTTGGTCGGTTCGTCAAGGATGCAGTTGCGCGGATCGTGGATCAGCGCGCGCGCGATCGCCGTCTTCACGCGCTGGCCCTGGGAAAAGCCCTCGGTGCGGCGGTCGATGATCTCGTCCATGTCGAGCGCCTTGACGAGGTCATCGCGGCGCCGGTCGATCGCCGCCTGGTCCATCCCCTGCAGGCGGCCGAAGTAGTCGATGTTCTCGCGCGAGGTCAGGCGCTTGTAGAGGCCGCGTGCGTCGGGCAGCACGCCGAGCCGGCGGCGCACGGCGAGCGGATCGACGGCGGCGTCGATGCCGTCGACCAGCACCTGGCCGCGGTCGGGCTTCATCAGCGTGTAGAGCATGCGCAGGGTGGTGGTCTTGCCGGCGCCGTTCGGTCCGAGCAGGCCGGTGATCTCGCCGTCGCGGGCGACGAAGCTGACGCCGTCGACGGCCTTCACCGCGCCGAATGCCTTGTGGAGGTCCTTCAGCTCGATCATGGCGCGGCTCCGTTGAAGTCGATGAAGTGGGGCGTGTTGCCGAGACGCTCGATGCAGGCGGTGTCGAGCGCGGCCGGGTCGAGCGTGTCGAGGAAACGGGCGACCAGTTCGGGCATGCAGCCGCGACCCATCACCGAGTGGCCCTGGCCACCGGCGACGACCAGCTTCGCCCGCTCGAGGGTGGCGACGATCTGCTCGCCGTAGCGCGGCGGCGTGACCGGATCGAACTCGCCGGCCAGCACCAGCACGGGCCGGTCACCGCGCGCCGGCTCGTTGAAATCGGCCGGGCGTTCGCCGCGGGGCCAGACCTCGCATTGCGTGCGCGCGACGTCGACCAGCAGCGAGCCGAGCACGCTGTCCTTCGACGGGCCGGAGTCCGCCGGCAGGCGGTCGACATCCTCGCTGCACAGCACCGACAGCTGCATGCCGTTGCCGATCAGCTCGTCGATGCCGCGCGTCATCAGGTCGAGCTGGCCGGCCAGCGGCGCATCGTTGCCGGCGAGCGCCTCGCGCACGGTCAGCGGGATCAGCGCCGCGGTCTCCGGCGTGTAGGCATACAGGCGCACGAGACCGGCGAGCGCATGGCCGTTCAGGCGGCGCTCGCGGCGTTCGAAGCTGACCGGGTCGGCGTAGTGGACGCTGCGCGGGTTCGCCTGCAGGGCATCGCGCAGGGCAATCACGTCGGCGAACGGATCGGGGAAAGCGCTGGCGCAGGCTTCCTCTGCGGCACACGCGGCGAACTGCGCCTTCAGCGCCTCGTCGAGGTTGCCGGCGAACTCGCCGCCGAGGGCGAGCTCGTTCGGCACCGGACTGTCGAGCACGAGGCTGCGCACGCCTTCGGGATGACGCTTGAGGTACTGCTGGGCGACGCGCGTGCCGTAGGACACGCCGACGAGGTTGAACTTCGGCGCGCCGAGCGCCTGGCGCAGCGCTTCGAGGTCGGCGATGGCGTCGCTGGTCGTGTAGAAGCGCGGATCGGCCTTGTCCGACACCTCCTCGAGGCAGCGCCGGGTGGCTTCGCGCAGGCGTGCCGGGTCGAGACCGGCGAGGTCGTCGGCATCGGCTTCGGCCTCGCCATCGCCCTTGCAGTCGAGCGGATTCGAGGCACCGGTGCCGCGCTGGTCGAGCAGCAGCACGTGGCGGCGCTTGCGTGCCGCCTCGAGCGCGCCGGCCACCTGCGGCCAGCTGTTCACCGCCGACTGGCCGGGGCCGCCGGCGAGCAGGACGATGAAGTCGTCGTCGGCCGCTTCGCGGCTCTCGATGAGGGCCAGCTTGAGGGCGATGCGGCGCCCGTCGGGATGCGCGCGGTCTTCCGGCACCTCGAACGGCGCGCAGAACGCCTCGGTGGTCGCCGCGGAATGCTTCTGCGCCAGTTCGCAGGCACTGAAGTCGAGCGTGCCGAAGCGGAACGCGGTGGCGTTCGCCGGCACGCGCCAGTGGCCGCTGGCCGCTTCGGCCTCGCCGGATGCTGCCGGCGCGTCACGCAGTTGGCGCACCGCGACCACGCCGGCGATGATGGCGGCGGCGATGGCGATGCGGACGGAAGTTTTCATCAGGGTCGGTCCTCGTGGCGGGATTCTTCGGATCGTGTGGAGTCGTCGGGCTTTTCGGGATCGTCGCCCTGCAGCCACCAGTAGCGGTAGCGTGCGCGCACCCACAGCTGTGCGCCGATCCAGCACACGGCCATGATGAAAGCAGCGAGGTGCAGCGGCAGTTCGAGGGCGCCGTACATGCCGATGAAGGTCAGCGCGGCGACCACGCCGAACGACACCGCGAAGGCGATCGTCATCGCCTCCAGTTCGATGCGCTGGCGCAACTCGTCGCGCCGGCGCAGGCGCTTCAGCTCGACCCAGGCCATCCAGGCGAGCGCCGGCAGCGGCAAGGCCCCGGCGAGCACGCGCAGAACGGGCGAGGCGGTGCGTTCGCTCAGCAGCGCGGCAGCGACGACGGCGGCGAAATAGGCCAGCGTCGGCAGCCAGGTATCGGCCAGGTAGCGGCGCAGGATCGGATTCATCGACACTCCAGTTCGGCATCCGGATCGAACACCTGCTCGATCGTCCGATCGAACAGGCGGGCGATGGCGAACGCCAGCGGCAGGCTCGGATCGTACTTGCCGGTCTCGATCGCGTTGACCGTCTGGCGCGACACATGCAGGCGCTCGCCGAGCTCGGCCTGCGACCAGCCGCGCGCACCGCGCAGTTCGCGGACGCGGTTGTTCATCGGCGGTCGTAACGCCAGGCCAGCCAGCCACGCAGCAGGCCGAACAGGAAGGCGAACACCGGCAACACCCACAGCAGCACGCTGCCGTCGAGCGCGATGACGTTGGCCGTGGCGAGGAAACCCGCGGTCATACTGGCGAAGCTGACGATCATCGCGGCGATCGCCAACGCCTCCAGGTGCAGGCGCCGCTGCAGCTCGTCGCTGTCGCGCACATGGCGCAGCATCGCGCGCAGGAGGTAGGCCAGCGGCAGCAGCGGGGTGACGCAGACCAGCACGCGCAGGGCGGACGAATCGGTGCTGCGCACCAGCGGCCATACCGTCAGCATGACGATCACGTAGGCGAGCATGGCGATGCCGAGCTCGCGGCGGTAGCGTTTCTCGAGGGCTTGCATCGCTGTGGACCGTGTCAAGTTTGCTTGACAGGAGCCTAGCCGCCGGTCCGGGCGCGTGTCAAGCGTCCTTTACAGTCGGTACCGGCTGCGCCGCCGACAGCCAGGTCTCCACGCCGACCAGCAGTTCGTCGAGCTGGAGTGCGGTGACTTCGTCGGGCACTCGTGTACGCAATGCGCGCGCGGTGGCCAGCGCGGTCTGCACGCCGGCCCTGTCGCCCGAGAGCATGGCCAGCTCGGCATCGAGCCAGGCGCGGATCGCGGAGAGATCGAACAGGCCGCCTTCGGACAACTCCCGCCACGCCGCGAGCAGTTCGCGGTCGCGTTCGATGCAGGCAGCGAAGCTCGCCATGCCGATGGCGACGTGCGGACGCATCGCTTCCGGC
Source organism: uncultured Dokdonella sp. (assembly GCA_934526015.1). Lineage (GTDB taxonomy): Bacteria > Pseudomonadota > Gammaproteobacteria > Xanthomonadales > Rhodanobacteraceae > Dokdonella. Next base: position 3,996 of record CAKSZY010000044.1, on the reverse strand, counting down.
ACCGCCGCATGGCCGACCGCGAGCAGGCGCGCGCAGCGGCGTGCGAGCACCGCATCGCCGCGGTCGAGTGCATGCGCGAGCAGCTGGGATGCGGCCTGGATGCCGACCAGGTCCGGCGGCGCCGTGCGCTCGTCCGGCAGCTCCGGCAGGATCGCGGCCGGCCAGTCGCGCGGCCGCACGCCGGCGCTGACCAGGCCCAGCGTCGCGCGCACGCGGCGGGCACGTTCGGCATCCGGCGAACGCCGGAACAGGTCGAGGATGTTGCGGCCGTCGGAGCGCCAGCCGTGGGTTTCGAACGGCAGCAGATTGATCAGGCCGAGCGTGGCTGCACCGGCTCCGGTGCCGGCGAGGAAGGAAGCGGCGACCGGCGCGTCGGTGGTCAGCGGCAGCAGCACGAGCACGGCGGCAAGGGTGGTCAGGTTCGCCGCCGGACCGCCGATCAGGTAGGCGAACTGGTCGAAGCGCGACTGCCCGCGCTCGCCACGCGGCAACAGGATGGCGAACCCCGACACGCCGCGCACATGGCCGCCGCGGCGCAGGCGCCAGCGATCGCCGCCGCGCTCCCACCGCCATGGACCGACGCCGAAGGCGAGCGGCTGCATGCCGCGCGCAAGCCCGGCCAGTGCGTGGCCGCCTTCGTGCAGCAGCACCTGCGGCCACAGCATGAGCAGGCAGAACGTGACGGCCCAGAGGACACTCATCTCGGGAATCGCGGCCAGGTAGCGATCGAGCCATGGCCATTGCAGCAGGACCGGCATCCACAGGATCGCGCTCGTCGCGACCACGCCGACGACCGCGCCACCGAGGCCGGTGAGCACGAACACCAGCAGCCCGTGCAGCGGCGTGCGCGCGCTGGCCGGGTCCGCCGCCGGCGGTGCATACGGCGAGGGCCGTTCCGGCGGCGCCGGCAGCTCCGGGAATTCCGGCAATTCCCCGTTCACCGGCTGCTGACGTATTTTTCGCGGCGGATGTGCGGCACCGGCAGGCCGGCTTCCTTCAGCGTCGCGAAGGCCTGGTCGACCATGTCGGGATTGCCGCACAGATAGGCGATGTCGCCGGCCGCATCCGGCCGCAGCGCCTCGAGGGCCACCTGCACGCGGCCGTTGCGATCGTTGCCGCGCGGCTGCGCACGCGGCGTGCGGCTGAAGCACGGATGGAAGCCGAAATCGGGATTTGCCGCGGCGAAGGCCTCGAACTCCTCGCCGTAGAGCAGTTCAACCTCGCTGCGCGCGCCGTAGATCAGCTCGAAGCGGCAACCGCGCTCGCGCACGAGGCGGGCGATCTGCGGCAGCATCGCCCGGTACGGCGTGACGCCGGTACCGGTGGCGACCAGCAGGTAGCGCGCGTTGCGGTCGGCCTCCATCAGGCAGAAGCGGCCGAACGGTCCGCTCGCGGTGACGGTTTCGCCGATCGCGAGGTTGCCGAGCAGGGCCGTCGCCGCACCGCCCTCGACATAGGACACGGCGATCTCGAGGCGCTCGATCGGCGTGGCGTCGCCGGCACCGACCGTGCCGACCGAATAGCTGCGCTTGGTCGCCTTGCCGTCTTCGTAATGGAAGTGGATCTGGATGAACTGGCCGGCGATGAAGGCGAACGGCTGGCCGTCCGCACGCTCGAAGGCGAGGTGGCGGACACTCGGCGCAAGCATGCGGGCGTCGGCGAGGCGGAGCGGAAACTGTTCGGGCACGGCGGCGGGCGGGAAAATGTGGGCCGCTATACTAGCAGGGCCATGTCGGCCCTCCCTGCGGTATCCGTCCCGATGAGCACTGTTCCCGCGCTCGACATCGTCGAGCTGCGCAAGCGTTACGACAACGGCGTCGAAGCCCTGAAGGGCGTTTCCCTCAGCGTGCAGCCCGGCGACTTCTTCGCCCTGCTCGGCCCGAACGGCGCCGGCAAGTCGACCCTGATCGGCATCATCAGCTCGCTGGTCAACGCGAGCTCCGGCAGCGTGCGCGTGTTCGGCACCGACCTCGCCACCGAGCGCGGCGCGGCGATGCGCATGATCGGCCTGGTCCCGCAGGAGATCAATTTCAACCTGTTCGAGAAACCGTTCGACATCCTCGTCAACTACGCCGGCTTCTACGGCGTGCCGCGCGCCGAAGCGATCCGGCGCGCGCACGAGGAACTGAAGCGCGCGCAGCTGCGCGACAAGGCGCAGGTCATGTCGCGCACGCTCTCCGGCGGCATGAAGCGGCGCCTGATGATCGCGCGGGCAATGATGACGCGGCCACGCCTGCTGATCCTCGACGAGCCGACCGCCGGCGTCGACATCGAAATCCGCCGCGGCATGTGGCGGACCCTGCGCGAAGTCAACGCGGCCGGCAGCACGGTGATCCTCACCACGCATTACCTGGAGGAAGCCGAGAGCCTGTGCCGCAACCTCGCCATCATCGACCACGGCCGCATCATCGAGAACGGCCCGATGAAGGCCCTGCTCGCCAAGCTCGACGTCGAGGGTTTCCTGCTCGACATCGACGGCGACCTGCCGGCGCAGCTGCCGGTGATCGAGGGCGTCACCTTCGTCGCCGCGGATGCGCACACGCTCGACCTCGAGATGCCGCGCGCGATGGACCTCAACGGCGTGTTCGCCGCCCTCGACGCGGCCGGCATCCGCGTGCGCTCGATGCGCACCAAGACCAACCGCCTCGAGGAACTGTTCGTGCGCCTGACCGCATCCGCCGACGACGGCACGGAGGAAGCCGCATGAGCACGCATCCGGACCTGGTCGCCCTGCACACCGTCGCCCGCCGCGAAGTGGTGCGCATCCTGCGCATCTGGGCGCAGACGCTGGTGCCGCCGGCGATCACGATGACCCTGTATTTCCTCATCTTCGGCACCCTGATCGGCCGGCGCATCGGCGACATGGGCGGCTACGACTACATGGACTTCATCGTGCCGGGACTGGTGATGATGTCGATCATCCAGAACAGCTACGGCAACATCTCCTCGAGCTTCTTCGGCGCCAAGTTCGGCCGCCACATCGAGGAACTGCTGGTCAGCCCGATGCCGAACTGGGTCATCCTCGGCGGCTACGTCGCCGGCGCGGTGCTGCGCGGACTGATGGTCGGGGTGATCGTGCTCGCCATCGCCATGTGCTTCACCCGCGTGCGCGTGCCGCATCCGTGGGTGATGCTGACCACGGTCCTGCTCGGCGCGACGATCTTCTCGCTGGCCGGCTTCATCAACGCCGTCTACGCGAAGAAGTTCGACGACGTCACCATCGTGCCGACCTTCATCCTGACCCCGCTGACCTATCTCGGCGGCGTGTTCTATTCGGTCACCCTGCTGCCCGCCTGGGCGCAGGCGGCGACCCATGCGAACCCGATCTTCTACATGGTCAACGCCTTCCGTTACGGCCTCCTCGGCAGCAGCGACGTGCCGCTCGCGACCGCCTATGCGCTGATGATCGGCTTCACCATCGCCCTCACCGCCCTCGCCCTGTGGCTGCTCAAGCGCGGGGTCGGCTTGCGCAGTTGAATCGCACTGCAGCCGAGCGGCGAAAGCAGGCATCGGGGCTTTGGATCTTCGCTCTCTCTTGGGTGTGTTGAACCACGGGTTCCGCTCGCCTCGGCGGTGTCCTGGCATCGTCATTCCGGTTTGGGCAAGCATCCTGCTCCTGGCTTTGGTTCTTTGCTCTCTCTTGGGTGTGGTGAACCACGGTTTCCGCTCGCCTCGGCGGCGTCCTGGCATCGTCATTCCGGTTTGGGCAGGCATCCCGCTCCTGGCTTTGGTTCTTCGCTCTCTCTTGGGTGTGTTGAACTTTGGTTCCGCTCGCCTCGGCGGCGAGCGCCCTACTTTCCTTTGCTTGCCCAAAGGAAAGTAGGCAAAGGAAAGGGCACCCCGGCAGTCGCGCCGGACGGACTGCGTCCGCCCGGTACCCTGCGGTGCTCGCCAGCCACCGGCCGGCGAACAACTCGGACATCCCTGGCCTCAAACAGTTCGCCTTTCCCCGGTGTCTGACTGCGCTCCTCGGCGCGACTGAGGGGGGGAACGTCA
>CAKSZY010000043.1 GCA_934526015.1 uncultured Dokdonella sp. | reverse complement strand
GCAGAGAAGCGCCCCTCATCCGCGGCTGCCGCCGCACCTTCTCCCCGTCGCAACGGGGAGAAGGGACAGGCATGCGCCAACTCCTGCTTGCACCGCTGCATTCCAATGCATTTTGGGGCTTGTTCCGCTGCCCGGCGAGCCGGATCAGCCCAGCTTCGCCAACGCTGCCGCCACGCCGGCACCGTAGGCCGGATCGGCTTTCGTGCAGTTGTCGATGTGCCGCTGCTGGATGAAGTCCGGCACGCCGGCCAGGTTGCGGGCGGTGTTCTCGAACAGCAGCTGCTGCTTGTCCGGCGTCATCAGCCGGAACAGGTCGCCGGGCTGCTTGTAGTAGTTGGAATCGTTGTCGCGGAAGTTCCACCAGTCGGCATCGCCGCTGATCTTCAGCGGTGGTTCGCGGTACTGCGGCTGCTCCTGCCACTGGTGGAAGCTGTTGGGTTCGTAGTGCGGCCGGCCGCCGTAGTTGCCGTCCATGCGTCCGGCGCCGTCGCGGTGGTTGCTGTGCACCGGACAGCGCGCCGAGTTGACCGGGATCTGGTGGTAGTTCACCCCCAGCCGGTAGCGCTGCGCATCGGCGTAGTTGAACAGGCGCGCCTGCAGCATCTTGTCCGGCGAAACGCCGATGCCCGGCACCAGGTTGCCCGGCGCGAACGCGCTCTGCTCGACGTCGGCGAAGAAGTTCTCCGGATTGCGATTGAGCTCGAACTCGCCGACCTCGATCAACGGGTAGTCGCCCTTCGGCCAGACCTTGGTCAGGTCGAACGGGTGGTAGGGCACCTTCTCGGCATCGGCCTCCGGCATGATCTGCACGTACATCTTCCACTTGGGGAAATCGCCGCGTTCGATCGCGTCGTAGAGGTCGCGCTGGTGGCTTTCGCGGTCATTGCCGACGAGTGCGGCCGCTTCGGCGTCGCTGAGGTTCTTGATGCCCTGCTGGGTGCGGAAGTGGAACTTCACCCAGAAGCGCTCGCCGGCGGCGTTCCAGAAGCTGTAGGTGTGCGAGCCGAAACCGTGCATGTGGCGGTAGCTCGCCGGAATGCCGCGATCGCTCATGACGATGGTGACCTGGTGCAGGGCCTCGGGCAGAAGGCTCCACCAGTCCCAGTTGTAGGTGGCCGAACGCAGGTTCGTGCGCGGGTCGCGCTTCACCGCCTTGTTGAGGTCGGGGAACTTGCGCGGATCGCGGATGAAGAACACGGGGGTGTTGTTGCCCACCATGTCCCAGTTGCCTTCCTCGGTGTAGAACTTCAGCGCGAAGCCGCGGATGTCGCGTTCGGCATCGGCCGCGCCGCGTTCGCCGGCGACGGTGGTGAAGCGGGCGAACATCTCGGTCTTCTTGCCGACCTTGGAGAAGATCGCCGCGCGGGTGTACCTGGTGATGTCGTGGGTGACGGTGAAGGTGCCGAAGGCGCCCGAGCCCTTGGCGTGCATGCGCCGCTCGGGGATCACCTCGCGCACGAAGTTGGCCAGCTTCTCGTTGAGCCACACGTCCTGCGAGAGTAGCGGACCCCGCGGGCCTGCGGTCAGGCTGTTCTGGTTGTCGGGCACCGGGGCGCCGAACTGGGTGGTCAGGTGGGTCGGTTCGTGGTCGCCGGGCTTGCTCATGGCTGGCTTCTCGCGTGGAAAGGAAGCCGAGCATAGCCCGCTCCTGAACAAAACGGGATTGATAGTTGTTCCTGTTCTGATAGCTGGTGCCTATTGCCCGCGGCTCCGCTCCGGCGCTCGGGCCGCCGCGCCGGAATGTGGAAAAATCCCCCCTCGCTGCCTGCGCGGAAAGTGCCCGCCTGCGCGCCAGCCATCGGTCGATTGCGGAGTCCCGTCGATGTCGAAATGCCTGCGATTGCTGTGGCCGTGGCTGGCCCTCGTGTCGATGGCGGCGCAGGCCGGACATCAGGTCGACGTGCTGGCGACGTTCCCGCCCGGGGAGGACGTCGTGCTCGGTCCGCAGCAGGCGTTCCACCTGCGCATCGGCTATGCCACCGACTCGATCACGCGGATCCACGCGCGGCCCTATTTCAAGGGGCGCGAAGTCGACGCCCTCAACAGTCCTTCGCCGGGCTACCGCGGCAGCGGTGAAACCGCCGCATGGTTCACGCTGGCGGATGCCGACGACGAAGTCGACGAGGTCCGCATCTTCACCGGCAACAGCAGTCGCGTGACCCGTCGGCCGCCGGCGCTGATCCACCGGGTGGCCATCCGCAGCACCCGCGTGCCGGTGGCGGAGAGGACGCTGCCGGCGTGGGTCGCGCCCCTGGAAGAAAGCGTGATCGCGCAAACCGGCGGGCCGCCGCAGCCGGAGAGTGCGGGGGAAATCGTCGGGGTGAATGCCTTCCTGCTGGTCGTGTTCGCGTTGGCCGTGTTCGGCTTCGTCGCGCCGGTCTGGTGTTTCCGTCGCTGGCGCGGGCGCTGGCGGATCGCCGCGGCAATCCCGATGGTCGGCATGGCATTGTTCGTCGCGTTCCTGCTGGTGGCCGCGTTGTTCGATTCGGGATCGCTCAACCTGCTGCCGTTCGTCGTGCTGATGGCGGCATTGCCGAGCAGCCTGTTCATCGTGCTGCTGTTCCTTGCCCGCAAGTGGAGCGGGGCGGCGCGCGCCGAGCGTGCTTGATTGCCTGCGTGGCGTGGCCGTCCGCGATCGTTCCCGGTACAGTCGCCGGCGGATCGTTGCGGGAGCGGACGGTGGAACAACAGGCGAACTCGCTGGCGCCGCGCCGCATCCTGCTGGCCACCGACCTGACCAGTCGCAGCGATCGCGCGCTCGATCGTGCCGTGCTGCTGGCGCAGGCCTGGCAGGCGCAACTGCATGTCGTCCACGTCGTGCCCGATGCCGCCTCCGGCACGCCTGCCGGGGTCGACGCCGAATGGTACCGGCAGCGTTATCCGACTCCGCGACAGGAAGCGCTGCGGGTGATCGCGCGCGACCTGCCGGTCGCGGAATGGAACGCCGTCCTGCATGTGGAGGAAAGCAACGCGCCGGGCGCAGCGATCCTCGCCGTCGCCGAGCGCGAGGGCTGCGGGCTGATCGTGATGGGCGAGTCGCGGCGGCGCCTGCTCGACCTGCAGATCGAAAGCCTGATCGAGCACGTGATGCGGCAGGCACAGGCTTCGGTGCTGGCGGTGCGCGACCGGCCGCGCGGCATGTACCGCAACCTGCTGGTCGGCACCGATTTCACCGACGAGGCGCAACAGGCGCTGGTGGTTTCCGCCGGCCTGTTCGCCGAGGCGGAGGTGACCCTGCTGCATGCGAGTTCGACGCCGTACTCGTATCTGCTCGACGGCGCGCCGGAGAACGCGCTGGAGACGGCGCGGCTGCGCGAACACCTCGCCGGCGCGGACCTGCCGGAAGCACGCAAGGCTTCGATCCGCTGCGTGGTCCAGTCCGGACCGCCGGCCGCGATGCTGCGCCGGCAGGTGATCGAGGGCGCAGCCGACCTCACCGTGATCGGCGCGCATCCACGCGGCGTCCTGTTCGATGCCGCGGTCGGCCAGACGCGGCGGATCGTCGATGTCGTGCCGGGGGACGTGTGGATGGTGCGCGCGGTACGACCACCGGCCTGATCAGGCCCGCGGACCGGCCTGCCGATGCCGCCGCGGCCGCGTTCCAAGTTCGCCACGGAATGGCTACAGTTCGGCCATGTCCCTGATCGTCCTGCTGCTCCTGCCATTCGCCGGGAGCCTGATCACTGCCTTCCTGCCGACGCGCCGGCGCACCGCACTGTTCATGGTGGCGGGCCTGATCTCGGCGGCGGCGGCAGCGATCGCGATCGGGTTCTTCCCCGACGTCGCCGCGGGCGGCGTAGTGCGCGAGACCCTGCCGTGGATCCCCTCGCTGGGGCTCGACCTGGTGTTCCGGCTCGACGGCTTCGCCTGGATGTTCGCCGTCATCATCACCGTCGTCGGCGTGCTGGTGTGCCTGTACGCGCGCTATTACATGTCGCCGGACGACCCGGTGGCACGCTTCTATTCGCTGCTGCTGGCCTTCATGGGCGCGATGCTCGGCGTGGTGCTGTCGGGCAACCTCGCCCAGATGGTGGTGTTCTGGGAACTGACCAGCCTGGTCTCCTTCCTGCTGATCGGCTATTCGCACCATCGCGTCGAAGCGCAACGCGGCGCACGCATGGCGCTGCTGGTGACCGGTGGCGGCGGCCTGTGCCTGCTTGCCGGGGTGGTCCTGCTCGGTCACGTGGCCGGCAGTTTCGACCTCGACGTGGTGCTCGCCAGCGGCGAGCAGATCCGTGCGCACGCCCTGTATCCGTGGATCCTCGTGCTGGTGCTGCTCGGCGTGTTCACCAAGAGCGCGCAGTTCCCGTTCCATTTCTGGCTGCCGCAGGCGATGGCGGCGCCGACGCCGGTCTCGGCCTACCTGCATTCGGCCACCATGGTGAAGGCCGGCGTGTTCCTGCTCGGTCGCCTGTGGCCGGTGCTGGCCGGCACCGAATGGTGGTTCTGGCTGGTCGGCGGAGCCGGCGCCTCCACCCTGCTGCTGGGCGCCTACGTGGCCATGTTCCAGCACGACCTCAAACGCCTGCTGGCGTACTCGACGATCAGCCATCTCGGCCTGATCACCCTGTTGTTCGGTCTCAACAGTCCGCTGGCGGCGGTCGCCGCGGTGTTCCACATCATGAACCACGCGACCTTCAAGGCCTCGTTGTTCATGGCCGCCGGCATCATCGACCATGAAACCGGCACGCGCGACATCCGCCGTCTGCAGGGACTCATCCATGCGATGCCGCGGACCGGCCTGCTGGCCTTCGTCGCCAGTGGCGCGATGGCCGGCGTGCCGCTCCTCAACGGCTTCCTGTCGAAGGAAATGTTCTTCGCCGAAGCGGTGTTCCTGCATGCGCAACCGTTCGTCGAGTTCGCCCTGCCGATGCTGGCCACGGTGGCGGCGATTTTCGCCGTGGTCTATTCGCTGCGTTTCGGATACGGCGTGTTCTTCGGTCCGCCGGCGCGCGACCTGCCGCGCGAGCCGGAGGAGGCGCCGCGCTGGATGCGCCTGCCGATCGTGCTGCTGGTGCTGACCTGCATCGTGGTCGGGGTCATGCCGGGCATCTCGATCGGCCCGTCGCTGGCGGCGGCCGCCACGCCGGTGGTCGGCGGGCAGTTGCCCGAATACAGCCTCGCCGTATGGCACGGTTTCACCCTGCCGCTGGCGATGAGCGCGGTGGCGATCATCGGCGGCATCCTCGGCTACCGCTGGCTGCGGGTGCGCCAGCAGCGCGGCCAGCTGCTGCGGACGCCGCTGCTCTGGCGCTTCGACGGTCGCGACCTGTTCGAGCGCGTCCTGCTCGGGGCGACGCGGCGCGCCCGCCAGATCATGCGCCGGACCAGTCCGGGGCGACTGCAGCCGCAGTTGTTCGTGATCGTCCTCGCCGCGGTCGTGCTGGCCGTGCTGGCCGGTGCCGGCCTGCCGCTCGGCTGGGGCGAGCGCACGCGCCTGCCGCCTTCGCATCCGTTCGTGCTGCTGTGGCTGATCGGCATGGTCTGTGCCGTGGCCGCGGCGGCGATGGCGAAGTACCACCGGCTGGTGTCGATCGTGCTGATGGGCGGTGCCGGTCTGGTGGTGTGCCTGACCTTCGCCTGGTTCTCGGCACCGGATCTCGCCCTGACCCAGCTCGTCGTCGAGGTCGTCACCACGACCCTGTTCCTGCTCGGGCTGCGCTGGCTGCCGATGCGCCAGCAGGCGCTGCCGGCACGGATCGCCTTGCGCGACCGCGCCCGCCGCGGCCGCGACCTGCTGCTGGCCATCCTCGCCGGCAGCGGCCTGTCAGTGCTGTCGTTCGCGTTGCTGACGCGGCCGGCGCCGCACAGCATCTCGCCGTTCTTCCTCGAACAGGCGCTGCCGGGCGGCGGCGGCAGCAATGTCGTCAACGTCATGCTGGTCGACTTCCGTGCGCTCGACACGCTCGGCGAGATCACCGTGCTCGGGGCGGTTGCGCTGACCGTCTATGCGCTGCTGCGGCGCTTCCGTCCGCCGCCGGAAAGCGTGGTGATGCCGGCGCAGCAGCGCGCCGCGTCGGAACTGGCGGACACCGATCTGCTCAAGCCGTCCCGCGACGGCCATCCCGAGGGCTACCTGCTGGTGCCGGCGCTGGTCACCCGCTGGCTGCTGCCGATCGCGCTGGTGGTCGCCCTGCATTTCCTCCTGCGCGGCCACAACGAACCCGGTGGCGGTTTCGTCGCCGGCCTGGTGGTGGCGATTGCCCTGCTGATGCAATACATCACTTCGGGCACGCGCTGGGTCGAGGCACGCGCCGATGTCCGCCCGGCGCGCTGGATCGCCGCCGGGCTGCTGCTCTGCGCGACCACCGGCCTGGTCGCCGTGGTGCTCGGCTTTCCGTTCCTCACCAGCCACACCGCGCACCTGAGCCTGCCGCTGGTCGGCGCGGTGCACCTGCCGAGCGCGACCTTCTTCGACATCGGCGTACTGTGCGTGGTGGTCGGGGCGACCCTGCTGATCCTGACTGCGCTGGCGCACCAGTCGATCCGGCGCCACCGGCCGGCAGCCGCGGCGGAGGTGCGCTGATGGAAGTCCTGCTGGCCCTCGCCATCGGCGTGCTCGCGGCATCCGGCGTGTGGCTGATCCTGCGCCCGCGCACGTTCCAGGTGGTGATGGGCCTGACCCTGCTGTCCTACGCGGTCAACCTCTTCATCTTCAGCACCGGCAGCCTGGTGATCGACCGTCCGCCGATCCTGCGCGAAGGGCTGCCGCCGACCCTCGAGCACTACACCGATCCGCTGCCGCAGTCGCTGGTGTTGACCGCGATCGTCATCGGCTTCGCCACCACCGCGCTGTTCCTCGTCGTGCTGATGGCCTCGCGCGGGCTGAGCGGCACCGACCACGTCGATGGCGACCCCGATCCGTGAACGACCCCGTGCACTCGCTGGCCCTGATGCCGATCGTGCTGCCGCTGGTCAGCGCAGCCATCCTGCTTGCCATCGGCGACAAGCGGCGCTGGCTGCGCTCGCTGGTCAACATCCTCGCCACGCTGGCGGGGCTGGCGATCGCCGTGCTGCTGCTGCGTGCGGTCGACGAGGGCCGCATCATCGTCTACCTCGCCTCGAACTGGGCGGCCCCGTTCGGCATCGTGCTGGTGGTCGATCGCCTGTCGGCGTTGATGCTGCTGATGGTCGGCCTGCTCGCTGCCGGCGCGGCCGTCTACGCCGAAGCCGGCTGGGCGCGCGCCGGCGCCTATTTCCATCCGCTGTTCCAGATCCACCTGCTCGGACTCAACGGCGCCTTCCTCACCGGCGACCTGTTCAACCTGTTCGTGTTCTTCGAGGTGCTGCTGGCGGCCTCCTACGGCCTGCAGCTGCACGGCTCCGGCTGGACCCGGGTGCGCTCCGGCATGCACTACCTGGCGGCCAACCTGCTGGCTTCGCTGATGTTCCTCGTCGGCCTCGCCATCCTCTACGGCATCGTCGGCACGCTGAACATGGCCGATCTCGCGCAGAAGCTCGCCGCGGTTCCCGAGCACGATCGCGGCCTGCTGCATGTCGGCACCGCGATCCTCGCCATCGCCTTCCTCGTCAAGGCGGCGATCTGGCCCTTGAATGCCTGGCTGGTACCGGCCTATGCCGCCGCCGCCGCCCCGGTCGCCGCGCTGTTCGTGCTGATGACCAAGATGGGCGTGTATGCGCTGGTGCGGCTGTGGACCCTGATCTATTCGGCGGAGGCCGGGGTTTCCGCCTACTTCGGCAGCGGCGTGCTGGTGGCCGGCGGCCTGGTCACGCTCGCTTTCGGCGCGTTCGGCCTGCTCGCGTCCATCCGGCTCGAACGCATTGCCGCGGCCTCGATCCTGGTGTCCTCGGGAACCCTGCTGGCGGCGCTCGGCCTGCATTCGGTGGCGCTCGGTGGTGCCGCGCTCTATTACCTGGCGAGTGCGACGCTGGCCGGCGGCGCCTTGTTCCTGCTGGTCGAGCTGGCCAAGCGGACGAGCATCGAAGGCGGCGCCCAGCCGGCCCTGGTCGAGGACGTCGTCGACGAGGACGACAACCTCGACGACCAGCAGCTGCCGCTGGTCGGCCGCGCGGTTCCGGTTCCGGTGGCGATGCTCGGACTGGCCTTCATCGCCTGCGCCTTGCTGGTGGCCGGCTTGCCGCCGTTGTCGGGCTTTCTCGCCAAGCTGGCGCTGATGCGGGCCGCGGTGGACGCGGCCGCCGGGGTGCCGATCGCCGCGTGGTCGCTGGTCGTGCTGCTGCTGCTGTCGAGCCTGTTCGCCACGGCGACCCTGGTCCGCGCCGGCATCCGCCATTTCTGGTCGAAGGGCGGGCGCATCGCCCCGCGCATCAAGGCCGCCGAGAGCATCGCCGTGGTGTTCCTGCTGCTCGCCTGCGTGCTGCTGACGGTGTTCGCGGAACCGGCCCTGCGCTACGCGGACCGCACTGCGGCATCGCTGCAGGCGCCGCAGGCCTACGTCGATGCCGTGCTCGGCTCGCGCGCACGCCTCGGCCAGATCGAGGACCTGCCGGCGGTGGCGCCATGAATCCGTTCCGCCGCCTGCTGCCTTCGCCATGGTGGTCGCTCGGCCTGCTGCTGCTCTGGCTGGTGCTGTCGCGCAGCGTGAGCGCCGGTCACGTGCTGCTCGGCATGCTGATCGCGCTGGTCATTCCGCCGCTGGTCGCTCCGCTCGGTCCCGGCGACGGTCGCCTGCAGCGTCCGCTGGTGATCGTGCGTTTCCTCGCCCGGGTCACCTTCGACGTCGTCCTGTCCAACCTCGAGGTGGCCCGCGACGTGCTCGGCGCGTGGCGGAGGCCGACGCCGAAGTTCGTCGTCATCCCGCTCGACCTGCGCAATGCGGCCGGACTCGCCACGCTCGCCTGGGTGACCACGATCGTGCCGGGCACGGTGTGGTCGGAACTTGCCGCGGACCGCAGCGCGATGCTGCTGCACGTGTGGGACGTGCGCGACGAGGCCGCGTTCGTGGCCCGCTTCAAGGCGCGGTACGAGCGACCGCTGCAGGAGATCTTCGAATGAGCCCGCTGTTGTCCGGCGCCATCGCCTTCGCCCTCGGCTGCTATGCCATCGCCTCCGTGCTGGTGCTGTACCGCCTGTTGCGCGGACCGCGTGCCCAGGATCGCGTGCTGGCGATCGATCTGCTGTACTTCCATGCGCTGCTGGTCATGCTGGTGATCGGCATCGACCACGGCAGCGATGCCTACTTCGAAATGGCGCTGCTGATCGCCCTGTTCGGTTTCGTCAGCACCGCGGCGATGGCGAAATTCATCCTTCGCGGCGAGGTCATCGAATGAACGCGGTGCCGTTCTGGGTCGAGGCGATCGTCGCCGTGCTGCTGGTGATGAGCGGCATCCTCGTGCTCGCCTCGTCGATCGGCTGCGTGCGCCTGCCGACCTTCTTCCAGCGCATGCATCCTTCCGCACTGGCCTACACGCTCGGCAACTGGGTCACCTGCCTCGCCGCGGCGCTGTATTTCTCCGCGCTCGCGCGGGCGCCGATGCTGCATCCGCTGCTGATCCCGATCCTGCTGTCGGTGACGGTACCGGTGACCACCGTGTTGCTGGCGCGGGTTTCGCTCCATCGCGCCCGCCTGGCCGGGGTGGAAGGCACGCCGCCGGCGTTGTGGACCTTGCGCGCGGACGCCGGTGAACCCGCAACGGCCGCCGATGACGGTGCGTCCGATCGCGCCGGCGGAAGCGGTTGAAGCCGTCATGACCGCGCACTTCATCACCGTGCTCGACCTCATCGGCACGTTCGCCTTTGCCATCAGCGGTGCGCTGGTCGCCGTGCGTCATCGTCTCGACCTGTTCGGCGTCCTGGTCCTGTCGTTCGCCGCCGCCACCTCGGGCGGCATCGCCCGCGACCTCGCCCTGGCCGCCACGCCGCCGCACGCACTGGTCGACTGGAAGTACCTCGCCGTGTCCTGTGCCGCAGGCATGCTGACGTTCTGGCGCTCCGAACTGGTCGAACGCCTGCGCAATCCCGTGCAGCTCTTCGATGCCGTCGGCCTCGCCCTGTTCGCCGTGCTCGGTACCGCAAAGGCGCTGGTGTACGGCCTCGGACCGGTCGGGGCGGTCCTGCTGGGGGTGGTCTCGGGTGTCGGTGGCGGCATCGCCCGCGACGTGCTCGTCGCGCAGATTCCGGCAGTGCTGTTGCGTGAGCTGTATGCCGTGGCGGCATTGGCCGGGACCTTGGTCGTCGTCGCCGGACATGCCTGGGATTGGCCGGGAGTGCCCACCGCGATCGCCGGAGCCGTGCTCTGCTTCGGCCTGCGCATGCTTTCGATCCGTCGTGGCTGGACCTTGCCGGTGGCGAAGGCCGGAAATCCGCCGTCGAAGTGACGGCTGGCGTCCCTCGAGGTTTCGCCCGGCGCGTCGAAGCGGCAGAATCGGCGGATCGGTGCAGCCAGCGCGCCCATTGTGGATCCATTTCCCTCGAATGCCCGGGCTCGACTTCCATAGCGCCGCACACCGATGCCTCGCCGCGGCCGACCCCGCCGAAAAGGTGTCCCTCACCCATGCCGTGGCCGCGGACTGGCGCGCCGGTCGCCTTGCCGTTGCGCAGGGGGCGGTCGAAGCCGGAGCGATTGCCGGGCCGGGCATTCCCGAGCGACCGCGACGGGTCGATCCGCGCCAGCTGCCGCGCCGCGGGCTCGGAACGGAACAAGGCAGGGCGGCTCTCTTGCACGCGGTGGCCCACATCGAGTTCAACGCGATCAACCTCGCCTGGGATGCGGTGCTGCGGTTCCGCGACATGCCGACCGCCTTCATCGACGACTGGGTCGGGGTGGCCGACGACGAGGCGCGCCATTTCAGTCTGGTCGTCGCGCGCCTCGGCGAACTCGGCCGTGCCTACGGCGACTTCGATGCGCATGACGGTCTCTGGGACATGGCCCGCCGCACGGCACATTCCTGCCTCGAGCGCATGGCCCTCGTGCCGCGCGTGCTGGAAGCGCGCGGACTCGATGTCACCCCCGGCATGATCGCGCGCCTGCGCAATGCCGGTGACACGGCCAGCGTCGCCCTCCTCGAAATCATCCTGCGTGAGGAAGAGGCGCATGTCGCCGCCGGATCGCGCTGGTTCGCCTGGTGCTGCGCACGTGCCGGCCTCGAACCCGAGGCGACGTTCGCCGCCCTCGTTGCCGAACATTCCGCAGGTGCGCTGCGCGGACCGTTCAACATCGATGCGCGCCTGCGCGCCGGCTTCAGCCCGGCCGAGCTCGATCACCTGCAGGCCCTCGTCGCATGAGGCGGACCGCCTGGGCCGTGGCGATGCTGGCGAGCGTGTTGGGCGTGCTCGCCTGGGCGGCCGGTCTCGATCCGCGTGCACCGTTCGCGCCGGCACAGGAACACGCCTTCAACGGCACGCAGCTGCAGCCGAGGATGGGGCAGGCGGTGGCGAGCGCCGAGGGCCTGCGCATCGAGGCCGTCGGCGAAGGGGCGACCGCCCTGCAGTCGATCGCGCTCGACGGCATCGACGCCGCCGCCCACCCGTTCCTGCGCTACCGCTTTTCGGCGTTTCCGCAGACCTTCGAGCTTTCATTGATCTTCCGTCGCGCCGATTCCCTCGACGAGGTGCGCGTCGTCTCGCTGCCGTGGCCGGACGCGGGCGACAGCTGGTTCGACCTGTCGGTCGTGCCGGAGTGGAAGGGGCGCATCGTCGAGCTCGGTTTCGCCCAGTTTCCGACCCCGCAGGTGGTCGCCCCGACGCAGCCGTTCGAGCCGTTCACCCTCGCGGCCGTCGCGCTCGGCACGCCTTCCTGGAAGGGCGAGTTCGCCGCGCTGTCGACCGACTGGCGCGGCCACTGGCCATGGAGCCAGCGTTCGGTGCATGCGCTCGGGCGCGATACCGACACGCCGCGCGCACGTCCGCTGGTCGTGTGCGTCGCGCTGGTGTGCGCCTTCGCCATCGTCTGGGGCATCGTGCTGCTGCGCTGGCGCGGACCGCGCCTCGCCACGGCTGCCGCGATCGCCGTGGCCGCCGGCTGGTTGCTGCTCGATCTCCATTGGCAGGCCGGACTCGCCTGGCGCGGTCAGACCACCCGCGCCCTGTATGCGGGGATGGACTGGCCTGCCCAGGAGACCCGTGCCGCCGATGCGGACCTCCTCGCGGTGGCAAACCGGATCAAGCCGGCGCTCGCGCGCGAGTCCGACCGCACGCGCATCCTCGTGCACTCGGGCTCCTCGTACGAGCAGTTGCGCCTCGTCTATCACCTGTTGCCGCACAATGTCGCGGTGTTGCCGCAGGTCATCGAACAGGCGTCGCCCGAACTGCCGGCCGGCACCCTGGTCATCGTCTACGCCAGCGAGGACTGGAGTTTCGATGCGGCCTCGGGACGCCTGCGTGGCGGCGGTCTCGACTGGCCGGCCACCCGCGTCGCCGGCGGCGGCAACTGGATCCTCGCGCGCATCGCGGAGGGTCGCCGATGACCGCTTCGCTTCTCGCCTGGATCCTGCCGGTGTTCGCCGGTGCCGGCATCCATGCGGCGTTCGTCCGCGAGTTGCGCGGCCCGGGCGCCGTCGCGGCGATGCTCGGCTACGGCTACTTCATCGGCCTGTTCCTCGCCGCCTTCCTGACCTGCCTGCTGGCGGGTACGCAGACCTCGGCCGCGTTCGCGCGCGTTGCGCCGTGCCTCGCCGTGATCGGTGCCGTCGCCTGGAGCGCGGCGTGGTATCTGCGCTCGCGGCACGTCGAAATCTCCGCTGCGCGATTGTCGAACGCTGCGCGCGTGGTCATCGCCGTTGCCGTCGCCCTCGTCGTCCTGCGCCTGTGGACGCTGGCTGCCGAAGCCGCGCTGCGGCCGGTGTTCCCGTGGGACGCCTGGTCGGCGTGGTCGGTCAAACCAAAGACCTGGTACCTGCTCGACCGATTCGTCGCCTATGTCGATCCGGCCGCCTGGCTGGCCGCGCCGGCTGCCGATTTGCGCACGTCGGCGGTATGGGACTACCCCGAGCTGCTGGCCTGGATCGAGGTCTGGTTTGCCAGTGCGGCCGGTGCGTGGAACGAGCCACGCATCCATCTCGCCTGGAGCGGCGCACTCGCCGCGCTCGGATTGGCCAGCTACGGCCAATGGCGAGGCATCGGCATCGGCGCCGCGCTCGCCGCCGTGCTCGCCTGGGCGATGCTGTCGTTGCCGCTGATCGATGCCCATGCGGCGCTTGCCGGGTATGCCGACCTCTGGATGGCGGCGGTGTTCGGACTCGCCGTGCTGGCGTGGCTGCGCTGGATCCGCCGCGGCGGTGCCGGCCAGTTGCTGCTGGCCGCGGGCTTCGCGCTGTGCCTGCCGATGATCAAGCTCGAGGGCGCGGTGTGGTTGCTGATCCTGTCGATGGTCGGCGTGCTCGGCTCGATCCGTGCAAACCTGCGCTGGCGGCTCGTGCTCGGCGCCATCCTTCTCGTCACCATCGCCATCTCGCTCGGCGGCTTCGTCTTCCCGATGCTCGGACTCGGCTGGGTCGACGTCCAATGGGGCGAGATCGTGGTGCCCGCGCTCGGCGTGCTCGATCTCGGCTGGCGACCCGTCGGCGCAGCCATGCTGACCGGCCTGTTCACGCTGCCGAACTGGCATCTGCTCTGGTACCTGCTGCCGGTCGTGCTGGTCTGGCGCTGGCGCAGGTTCGCCGAGGATCCGGCCAGCGCGCGCATCGGCACCGCCCTGCTGGCCTGCTGCGTGTTCCTGTTCGTGCTGTTCTTCTTCACCGACGCGGCCGCCTGGGCCGAAAACCACACCAGCGCAAACCGCCTCGTCCTGCACCTCGTGCCGGCGATCTTCAGCCTGCTGGCGGTGTTGCTGGCGCAGCCTTCATCCGCCGCAGTCGCGCCACTCCGGGACCAGCCGAAGGCGGACGTCGATCCCGGCTGACGCGGGACCAACGACATCCGGCGCCGTCATGCGCGGCAGGCATGCGATGAAGTGGCGCCTGCGCACTTCTGCAGCGGCGAACGCAGCCCACCTCCCACGGCCCCTCATCCGGTGCTGCCGCACCACCTTCTCCCCGCTGGCGCGGGGCGAAGGGACGGCTGGCGCTGTCGCAAGAATGCACGGCAGCACTCTGATGAAAGCGCATGCTGGTCCCTTCTCCCCGTTGCGACGGGGAGAAGGTGCGGCGGCAGCCGCGGATGAGGGGCGCTTTCGTGCTTCTTCTTCTGCAACCGCCGATGAAGTGACTCTCGCGCACGGCTGCAACGTCGATCGCACCCCACCTCCCACGGCCCCTCATCCGGTGCTGCCGCACCACCTTCTCCCCGCTGGCGCGGGGCGAAGGGACGGCTGGCGCTGTCGCAAGAATGCACGGCAGCACTCTGATGAAAGCGCATGCTGGTCCCTTCTCCCCGTTGCGACGGGGAGAAGGTGCGGCGGCAGCCGCGGATGAGGGGCGCTTTCGTGCTTCTTCTTCT
>CAKSZY010000042.1 GCA_934526015.1 uncultured Dokdonella sp. | reverse complement strand
GCGCAACTCTTGCCACCAACGGATGAGGCCAAGCGATTGATCTCACTGGATCATTCGTGGGGAAACCTCAGGGTCAGGTTCACTCCCATTGTTTCTGCCACGAGTGACTCCAACCCCGTTCTTCCGTTCCCGGAGTTCACCCGATGCGATCCACCGCGCGCTGCAGTGCATCCGCAGCTTGCGCCGCGATGGCGCGGAATCCCGTGGAAATCTCGTCCCGGTCCGCGATCCCGCGCCAGAACTCCAGCGCCATCGCCGCCGCCTGGCGCCAGTCGTCGCCTGCGTCCGGTGTCGGCAGGGCGACATCGTATTCGCGCGCGATGACTTCACCCGAGGTGGCCGGGCGGAACGCCATCGGCAGCATGTCGTAGGCCGGTGCGAGGGCGAGCGGGCGCGCATCGGCGAGCACGAGCCCGGCATTGCCGAGGTGCATGTCCGAATTCGCGATCAACACGCCGAACCAGCCGAGCACGCGCAAGGCGTGCGCGGTATCGGCATCGATCCAGCCGTCGCGCGCGAGCAGGTCGGCGAATGCAGGCCAGTCGACGCGGCCGTGGCCGTGGAACGCGGCATCGAGTGCGGCCAGCGAAACGAAACCGCGACGACCGAGTGCCGGTGTGCGATCGAAGCGCGTCGATTGCAGGAACACGCGGCCGTCGGCTTCGAGAATGCTGCCATCGGCCGCGGCGAAACCATGTCGGCGCAGCACTTCCCCGGCACGCTGTTCGCAGCGCAACAGGTCGGCCCAGCGCTCGGCGGCCGGTGTGCCGGCGCGTTCGCTGAACTTGACGATGACCGGCAGCCAGCCGCCATCGTGCGCAAGCGTCGTGGTGAACTTCGGCTGTTCGCCGCCCGCCGACGATCCGAAATCCTCGCCGCGCAGGGCCGCGTCGGCGCGCTGCGGATAGAGGGCCGGCCGCTCGGCCATCGTCATCGTGCCGACCGGTTGCACGATCTGCTGCAACGTACGGCGCAGGCCGTCATCGCCGAGGACGAGGTCGCCCGGTGCATCCTCGCCATGGCGCAGCAGGGCGAGAACGATGTCGTCGGACCGCCAGCGCGCGAGGTCTGCGGGCGCGCCGATATCGCCGGCGACGCGGCGTGCAAACGCACGTCCGAGGAAGCCCTGCGGGCGCTGGTCGTCGAGAAACCAGGGCAGGTCGGGAAACACGCCGCCGGCGAAGTCGTCGTGCAACAAGGCCGGCGCAGCATCCTGCGGCACGAAGGCGAAACCGCCACCGTGGATCGCACGCAGCGAGCCGACCGTGTCGGCCCGACCGAGCGCGTCGATGCGATGCAACGGCCATTCGTGCCCCGCGCGCCCGATGTCGCGCGCCAGCGCATAGCGCGTCGCCCGCGCCCGGCCGATCCGCACGATGCGGTCACCCGCTGCCGCGATCAGCCTCGACACGGTCGCCTGGCTGATGCCGAGGTCAGCACCGATCCGCGTGGCGGAGAGGATGCCGCCTCGGCGCAGCAGGCCTTCGAGTTCATCGATCCGGCGGGTGGGCATGGCTGCGGATGAATGGATTCGTGAATGGATTCTTCACTAATCTATCAATGAAAAGCCTTGTAATCCAGCAAGGTGCATGTACTTCAGCTGCAGTTCTTGAGCTCTGATGAATGGATTGCAGAGCGGATCGGAACCGGGCCCGGAGGCGTCCGTCGAGTGGGAACAACTCGCCGTCGTCGGACATGCCGCAGGGTCCTGTGCGCGGGATATCGCGGTGGTTCTTGGCTGCTGGCGGCCGGTTCGCGCCGGTCGTTGCGACAGGCAGCGGGGTTGCACACCGTGCATGGTTGAGGAGGTCCGTGCTCGAGGAGCCTCGTGTCGGCCGCCTCGCGGCGGGCCGCGGACACTCCGTGCAGCGGGCCTGGTCAGTCGAGCTGGTCGAGGGCTCCCTGCAGGGCTCGCACGAGGCGTGCATCGAGATCCGCTGCGGGCGGGAAAGGGCCGGTTTCGGTCCAGCGCACGAGCAGGGCTTCGAGTTGTTCGGCCGGGGCCTGTGCCCGCTCGCCGCGCATACGGGCGGAGAGCTGGCTGACCTGCAGGTCCATGCGGCGTTGACGGTCCTCGGCGGGCGAGTCGATGCCGGCGAAGCGTTCGAGTTCGATGACGGCATCGCGGTGGGCGGCGGTGTCGTCCACGGTGGTTCCGTCTGCAAGCGAATCGACGCGCTGCCGCATGGCTTCGGCGGCGATGTCGAGCGCCGGCAGGGCCGCCAGTGCAGCACGAGTCGCCGCGGCGTCGCTTCCGCCGCATTCGCCGGCACGCACGAGCTGGTAGTGGGCGAGCCAGGTGTCGAAGCGCGCGCGGCGCTGGCCGCGGCGCCGGCGCTCGGTGGCGTCGCGCAGCGCGGCGTGGGCGGCTTCATGGCGACGGCGCAGGGCCGGATCGCCGACGCCGAGTGCCTGCCAGGCGGTGTCGATGCGCGAGACTTCGCCGCGTGCGGGCGGGTCGTCGCTCGCCGCCAGCGCTTCCAGTTCGGCACACAGGTTCGCTGCCGCTTCGCGCGTGGCGCTGTCCTGCGCTTCGCGTTGCGCGCGTTCGCCGTCGGCGCGCGCGAAGACGCGGTCGACGGCGGCGCGGAACGCCTTCCATTGCGCCTCGTCGCGCGCGCGGCGGCCGTTGCCGGCGGCCTGCCATTTTTTCTGCAGGTCGCGCGCGCTGTTCATCGCGGCGCGCACGTCGTCGAGCGTGGCCAGCGCCTCGGCGCGTTCGATCAGCGCGGCCTTGGCCGCCTGAACGGTCGCGTTCGCCGCGTCGACGCGGGCATCGACGCGGGTCAGCGCATCCTTGAGCTTCTGCGCGAAGGCCTTGCGTGCGCGCGGCTCGACGCGGTCGAGTCCGCGCAGGGCTTCGGCGGCTTCGCGGCGCAGCGGCAGCAGTGCATGGGCCGCCGTCGCCTCGTCGTCGGCGGCGGTGGCGATGCGCGCGAGCAGTTGCTCGATGCGTTCGCCGTGCGACTTGCGCAGTTCGTCGCGCTTGTCGAAGTAGGGGCGCACCGGTTCGATGGCGGCACGGCAGAGGGCGCGGAAGCGGCGCGAGAGGCCGTCACCGGCCTGCGGTGGACGCGCCTCGAGTTCGTCGAGCTTCGTCCACTCGGCCTGCGCTTCCTTGACGCGCGTGGCGATCGCATCGGGATGCAGCCCGCTGGCCGGCAGGGCCGCGATCTCGTCGCAGAGCTGCTGGCGGCGCTGGTTGTCGCCCCAGCGTTGCCACTCGGCGAGCCTTGCGTGCGCGGCCTCGGCCTCGGCATGGCGTGCCTGCAGCGCGGCCGGCAGCGCTCCGGCGAGGGCGCGACGTTGTTCGGCCAGCTTCGTCCATGCGCGGTGCGCATCGGCACTGTGACCGGCGGCCAGCGCGGCTTCGACCGCATCGAGTTGCTGCGCCAGGCGTGCGAGCACCGCATCGCGGTGTTCGCGATCGCGACGAAGCGCGTCGGCCTGCTCGCGACGGCGCTGTTCATCGGCCGCCGGTGCGGCGGGCGGTGGCGGCGCGGCTACCGTTGCCTCGGGCTGCAGGGCCAGCTCATGCAGGCGCGTGGCGATTGCATGGACGCGTCGCGCATCGACGATCTGCGGGCCGTCGACGTCCTGCGCGGCACCCTCGGCAAAACGCGTGGCGAGCGCGTTGAAGCGGGTTTCCAGCGCTTCGAGCGTGGCGCGCGCCGAGGGCAGGGCGAGTTCGTGCTCGAGCGCGGCGACTTCGTGGGCGATGCGCTCGCGTTCGCGTGCGCGTTCGCGCAGTTCGGCGACCCGTACCGGATCACTGCTCAACGCATGCAGTTCGCGCGCGGCGTCATAGCGTGTGCGCAAGGCCGGTTCGACCTGCGCTTCGATCGCCTGCCACGCGCTGGCGACCGGTTCGACCTCGGCATTGTCGCCACTGCGCAAGGCCGCCTCGAGGCGTTCGCACAGGCGTCGCGCATGTTCGCGCACGGCTTGCGCGTCGCCGCGCGCCAGGCGCAGGCGTTCCAGGCGTTCGAGGGCCTCGCGGTTGATGCGCTTGTCGGACTTGCGTGCGCGTTCGGCGATGCGGGCGAGTTGCGCTTCGTCGTCGATGCGTTCGAGGGCGGCGGAGCGCAGGTCGGTGTCGCCATCGGCGATCGCGCGTTCCGCCAGCAGGGCCGGGCGGGTGACCCGGGCCAGCGCGGCGAGACGCAGTTCGACTTCCGGCGCGCGCGTGGCGATGTGTTCGATGAGGCGGGCCTCGTCTTGGCCGCGCAGCAGGCGCAAGCGCTCGGTGAGGGTCGGCGCCTGCGCATGCGTGCCGGTCAGCAGGTCCGTCCACAATGCCGATGCCGCCTTGCGCACGCCCTCGTCGCGATCGTCGCTGGCCAGTGCCTGGGCCAGTGCGGGATCGGCGAGGCGCTTGAGCGCGGCGAGGCGGACGCCGGCGTCGGGATCGTCCTTCGCCAGTTGCGGCAAGGCGGCCTTGAGGGCGTCGTCGTCGTCCTTGGCGACGGCGTCGCGACGGACGTCCGCATCATTCGATTGCCAGCGGGGACGGGAGAAGAAGCGCGCGAGATTCATTCGTTTCGGTGCCGGGGAAAGGGAGTCAGAACACGCGCCGCAGGATGCTGAGTCCGGCGATCCAGAGGCCCACGCCCATGCCGATATTGGTCAGCAGGAACACCAGCAGGGTGCGCGAAATGCGGTTGCGCCACCAGCCGCGCCATTCGGTGACGTCATCGCGCAGGCTGTCGAAATCGGCGACGCGCGGGCGATGCAGCCAGGCCTCGGTGGCCGCGCTGGCGGCACCGGCCGGAACACCCGGACGGAACGGCTTCAACGGCGCGACGATGAAGGCCGCCACCGCGCTGAGCGGGTGGC
Source organism: uncultured Dokdonella sp. (assembly GCA_934526015.1). GTDB lineage: Bacteria > Pseudomonadota > Gammaproteobacteria > Xanthomonadales > Rhodanobacteraceae > Dokdonella. Next base: position 9,546 of record CAKSZY010000042.1, on the reverse strand, counting down.
CGCCGGCGAGCAGCGCGCCGAGCGCGGCGCCGATGCCGGTGCAGAGGATCCACAGCCACAGCGCGTCGGTGCCGATCGAAACGCCGCGGCTGAACAGCACGGCGATGCCGGCGGCAATCAGGGCGAAGATGACGAAGCCGATGATGCGTCCCCACGGCTTGCGCTTCGGCAGCACGGCCAGGGTCCGCTGCAGGGCGGCGGGGTCGTCCTGCTGCTCGCCGAGGGCCTGCTGGATGCCGGCGAGGTGGCCGGCACCGATGACGACCAGCACGCGGGCCGGTGGCGTTGCAGCCTGCCGCGCTTCCTCGCGCAGGCGCGCGACCATGAAACGGTCGCGCTCGCCGATCATCGCCGCGTACAGCGGCGGCGATTCGCGCGCGAACTCGTTGAACATGCTGCCGAGCATGTCGCCCTGCTTGAGTTTCTCGATCTCGCTTTCCTCGACTTCCTCGCGCGAGAGCAGGTTGCCGGCGAGGCCGGCAACGACGGTCATGCGCTCGAAGAAGCCGACGCTGCGGATCGCGCGGCGCAGGGTCACGCTGACTTCGCGGTCGATCAGCCATACCGGCAGGTCGCGGGTTTCGGCGCCGTCGATCGCCGCCTTCATCTCGGCGCCGGGCTCGATGCCGAACTGTTCGGCGAGGCGGCGCTGGAAGGCCGACAGGGCGAGGCTGGTGGCGACCAGGCCGACCTTGCCCTGGCGGATCACCTGGAACAGGTCGAGATTGCGGAACGACTCGGGGTCGCGCATGTTGCGGTAGCGCGGCTCGCAGAGTTCGATCGCGACCGCATCGAAGGATTCGCGGGCGAGCATTTCGCGCACCGCTTCGACGCTGGCGCGCGAGACATGGGCGGTGCCGAGCAGCACGTATTCGGTGCCGTCGCGCACGATCCGCGCGATCGGTTGTTCGGCGATGAGGTCGCCGGCACGGGCGGCGTCGATGTCGGGTCTCTCGATGTTCAATCGCGGAACCTGCGCACGAGATCGCCGTAGGAGTCGATGCGGCGGTCGCGCAGGAACGGCCAGATGCGCCGCACCGATTCGCTGCGCGCCATGTCGATGTCGACCACGAGCAGTTCGCGGCGGTCGGTGGCGGCCTGGCCGAGGAACTCGCCCTGCGGGCCGGCAACGAAACTCGATCCCCAGAAGGCGATGCCGCGGCCGCCGTCCGGTGCCGCCTCGAAACCGACACGGTTGCAGGCCAGCAGCGGCAGGCCGTTGGCCACGGCATGGCCGCGCTGCACGGTGATCCAGGCGTCGCGCTGGCGAGCCTTCTCGTCGGCGTCGTCCTGCGGATCCCAGCCGATCGCGGTCGGATAGAGCAGCAGGTCGGCACCGGCAAGCGCCATCAGGCGCGCGCCTTCCGGATACCACTGGTCCCAGCAGACCAGCAGGCCGAGCTTGCCGACCGAGGTCGCGATCGGCTCGAAGCCGAGGTCGCCCGGGGTGAAGTAGAACTTCTCGTAGAAGGCCGGATCGTCGGGGATGTGCATCTTCCGGTACTTGCCGGCGATGGCGCTCGAGCGATCGAAGACGACGGCGGTGTTGTGATAGAGGCCGGCCGCGCGGCGCTCGAACAGCGAGGCCACCACCACCAGATTCAGCTCCGCGGCCAGTCGACCGAGGCGTTCGGTCGACGGTCCCGGGATCGCTTCGGCGCGGTCGAACTCGTCGACGCTCTCGTGCTGGCAGAAGTACGGTCCATTGTGCAGTTCCTGCAACAGCACGAGCTCTGCGCCGGCCGCGGCGGCCTCGCGCAGGCCGGCCTCGATCGCGTCGAGATTTGCGTCGCGGCTGCCGCGGTCGGTTTCCTGGAGCAGGGCAACCCTCAGGGTGCGGGGCGTCATGGTCTCGGCACCTGGAAAAAAAGGGGATGGTAGCGCGAAGCCGCGCGCCTGCTCAGATGGGGGCGAGGACGCCTTTCGGCAACTGCATCGTCACGCAGTGCAGGCTGCCGTTCTGCCAGATCAGCGGCCGGCACGGAATCGACTCCACCACGCGGCCGGGGTGGGCGGCGCCGATGCGACGCGCGGCTTCGGCGTCGGCCGCGTCGCCGTAGGCCGGCACCAGCACGGCATGGTCGGTGACGAGGTAGTTGGCATAGGAAGCCGCGAGGCGGCGGCCGCTGTCGAGGATCGGTTGCGCCCACGGCAAGGCGACCGTGCGCCAGGGGCGCCCGTCCGCCGTGCGCAGCGCGGCGATTTCCTCGGCCATGCGCGCGAGTTCGGCATGGTGGCTGTCGGCCGGATCGTCGCAGGACTGGTAGAGGATGGTGTTGTCCGGCGCGAGTCGCGCCAGGGTGTCGATGTGGGCGTCGGTGTCGTCGCCTTCGAGGTAGCCGTGTTCGAGCCAGAGCACGCGGGTGGCGCCGAGGGTCTCGGCGAACACCGCCTCGATTTCCGCACGCGTCTTGTCCGGGTGGCGCAGGTGCAGGCAGGTCCAGGTGCTGAGCAGGGTGCCGGCGCCGTCCGATTCGATCGCACCGCCTTCGAGGGCGAAGTCGATCGGCCGATGACGCGCGTTCGCCACGAACAGGCCCTGGTCGACCAGGCCTTCGGCCAGCGCGTCGTCGCGCGTGGCCTCGAACTTGCCGCCCCAGCCGGTGAAGCGGAAGTCGTTGAGGATGTAACCGTCGGCACCGACGAGGGTGATCGGGCCGGTGTCGCGCAGCCAGGTGTCGTCGTAGTCGATCGTGATGAAACGCACGTGGTCGAGGTCGACCCGGGCTGCGGCGAGCTTGGCCATGGCGTGCTCGCGCAAGGCGCCCTGGCCGACGCAGACGAGGACCTGGCCATGGCGGGCCAGCGCACCGACGAGGGCGACGTAGGTCGAATCGACCGCGCCGAGGCGTTCGGCCCAGTCGGTGCCGGCATGCGGCCAGGCGACGAGCACGGCCGATTGCGGTTCCCATTCGGCCGGGAGACGGAAGGCGGTCGTGTTCATCGCGCGGGCTGGACCCTGTGTCGTGGAAAGGTTTTTCCCGCGCGCGGCGGTGGCGGCTGTCGAACCCGTGCCGCCGGAAGCAGCGGAGCAGGCTCCGCTGTGCGGCTGCTCAGGCGCCGTCGCGCACGCTGTGGATCACGCGGTCGCGTTCGAAATACACGGTGAAGCCGTTGTAACGCCAGCGGTTGATCGGCGGCTGGCGCGGGGCACCGCCACCGACGGTCGGCAGCTTGTCGAGCGGCGCGCCGTAGCGGCTTTCGACCTGGCCCATGCTGAGGCCGCGTTCCGGCACGTGGGCGGCGCGCACGACGGTCTTGCCGAGCGTCAGTTCATCCGCACGAGCTTCGCCCGTCACCAGCAGGGCCGCGCCCGCAAGGGCCGCACCGACAAGAATGGACTTGAAATTCATCGCCGAACCTCCTGATCTGGATGGAAACCTGTGCGAACCCGCGCGTTGTAGCAGATGCCGGGATGCAGTTCCATGACGCAGAGGTTTTTTCGTGCCCGGAAACGAGAAAGGCCGCACAGGCGGCCTTTCAGCGTGTTTGCGGAAGTCTCCGCGATCAGCGCTGGCGCGCCTTGAAACGCGGGTTGCTCTTGCAGATCACGAAAACCTTGCCGCGGCGACGCACGATCTTGCAATCGCGGTGACGGCTCTTGGCGGACTTGAGCGAGGAAAGCACTTTCATGGGAGGCCTCGGGGCAATGCGGAGCGGCAAAGCGCGGCAGTATATCGGAAGCGATTTCCGTTGCAAAGCAGGGACTTCGTCCATGCCCGGCCGCACCCGGCCCGGCCGGCATCGCGGACGGCCGGGGCGTGGCGTTCAGGCGTTCAGGTTTCCACCGCCAGGGTCACATCGACATTGCCGCGGGTGGCGTTGGAGTACGGGCAGACGATGTGGGCCTGGTCGACCAGCGCCTGCAGTTGCTCGCGCGGCAGGCCGGGCGCCCGGATCGTCAGTTTCACCTCGATGCCGAAGCCGGTAGGGATCGGGCCGATGCCGACGTCGCCCTGGATCGTGGTGCTGGCCGGCAGGGTCACGCCCTGTTTGCCGGCAACCAGCTTGAGGGCGCCGAGGAAGCAGGCGGAATAGCCCGCGGCGAACAACTGCTCGGGATTGGTGCCGCTGCCGCCGTCGCCGCCGAGTTCGCGCGGTACCGACAGTTTCACGTCCAGTGCGCCGTCGGACGACGAGGCCTGGCCATCGCGGCCGCCGGTGGCGGAGGCGTGGGCGGTGTAGAGGATCTTTTCGATGGACATGACATGCTCCCGGGTGGAGGACGGAAGGCCGGCTCGCGCGGGTCGGCGGTCGACGGCGGAATGCGGTCGCCTGCGCGGCGGGCGAAGTGCCGATCGTGGCGAGGGCGCCGGCTGCGGCCGGACCGCAACGGGTTCGACGCCGGCGGACGGGAAAGTCCGACCGTCCGCCATTGTCGCCCCATCGGTGCGCGAGTGCCATCGAGCGCGTCGGCGGCACTTTTCGCGACGCCTGGCGCGGTCCACACTCTCCGCCGTCCCGGCACGGAGTGGATGCAGATGAAGCGGATCGGCATGAGCCTCGCGTTGCTGGCCGCGCTGCTGCTTGCGGCGCGGTTGCCGGCGGCGGAATTCGATGCCGCCCTGGCGGCGCGCGTCGGTGCCGACGAACGCGGCATGCGCTCCTACGTGCTGGTGATCCTGCGCACGGGACCGACGCGGGTGCCGGACGGCGACGAGCGCAAGGCGATGTTCGCCGGGCACTTCGCCAACATGGAACGCCTCGCGAAGGAAGGCAAACTGGTGCTGGCCGGCCCGTTCTCCGCCGACCCGGCGGGTTGGCGCGGCCTGTTCGTGTTTGCCGTCGACGACATCGAGGAAGCGCGGCGCCTGACCGCCAGCGATCCGGTCATCCAGCGCGGCGAGATGGTTGCCGACTACCACGCGTGGTACGGCTCGGCGGCCCTGATGACGATCCCGGACGTGCACGAGCGCCTGGCGCCCAAGGCGCAGCCCTGACGACTTCTGGCCTACGCGTTGCCGCGCCGGCGCGGCTATCCTCGCAGGTTGCTGCGCGCCTGCGTGGCGCTGCCCTTTCCTGCGGGAGTACCGTCTTGAACAAGTCGCTCGTGTCCGTGGCCGTCGCCGTTGCGCTCGGTCTGTCGCCATTCGCCCTTGCCCACGTCGAGGCGATCGATGCCGTCCCCGCCGGGTTCCATGCCGTTGCCGACGCCAACACCGAAAGCGGAGGTCGCACCGACGGCATCGTCGCTGCGCCGCGCTACGGCACGTGGGGCATCGATCTCGCCGGCATGGATCGCGGCGTCAAGCCGGGCGAGGACTTCTTCGGCCATGTCAACGGCGGCTGGGCGAAGACGGTGACGATCCCGGCCGACCGTTCCAGCTACGGTTCGTTCGCGATGCTGCGCGAACTTTCCGAGGCCCGCGTGCGCGCGCTGGTCGAGAGCTATCCGGTCGGCAATCCGGCGCGTGACGGCGATGCCGCCAAGATTGCCGCGCTCTATCGCGGGTTCATGGACGAGAAGGCGGTCGAGGCGAAGGGCGGCAAGCCGCTGCGTCCGCTGCTGAAGTCGATCCGCAAGGCGCGCGACCATGACGCGCTCGCCACGTTGATGGGGCAACGCACGAACCTGCACGCCAGTTTCTTCAACGTGATGGTCAGCGACGATGCGCGCGATCCCGACCATTACGCGCTCTATCTCAATCAGGGCGGCCTCGGCCTCGGCGACCGCGAGATGTACCTGCGCGACACCTTCGCGCCGCAGCGCGAGCGCTACCTCGCCTACATCGCGCAGATGCTCGACCTCGGCGGCTGGCCGCGCGCGCAGGCGAATGCGCAGGCCATCCTCGACCTCGAGACCCGCATCGCCGAGGCGCACTGGACGCGCGCGGAGAGCCGTGACCGCGACAAGACCTACAACCCGCTCGCGCTCGGCGAGTTCGCCGGCAAGGCGCCGGGGTTCGCCTGGGAGCGCTTCTTCGCCGCCGCCGGGGTCGACCGCGCCGCGCGTGCGATCGTGCGCCAGGACAGCGCGGTGCCGAAGCTCGCCGCGATCTTCGCCGCCACCGATCTCGACACGCTGAAGGCCTGGCAGGCCTTCCACACCATCGACAACGCCGCGCCGCTGCTGTCGCAGGCCTTCGTCGATGCCGAATACGAGTTCCGCGAGCGTTTCCTGTCCGGCCAGCCGCAGCCGCGCGAGCGCTGGAAGCGCGGCGTCTCCTTCGTCGAAAGCGCGATGGGCGAGGCGATCGGCCGCGACTACGTGAAGCTGTATTTCCCGGCCGATGCCAAGGCAAAGATGGATGACCTCGTCGCCAACGTGAAAGCGGCGATGGGCGCACGCCTGGATGCCCTCGAATGGATGGGCCCGGCGACCAAGACCGAAGCGCGCGCCAAGCTCGCCGGGTTCGGCCTCAAGATCGGCCATCCGGAGAAGTGGCGCGACTACAGCGGCCTCGTGCCGGTCAACGGCGACCTGTTCGGCAATGCCCTGCGTGCGTACGCGTTCGAGTGGGACTACCGCCGCCAGCGCATCGGCCAGCCGGTCGACAAGGCCGAGTGGGGCATGACCCCGCAGACCGTCAATGCCTACTACAGCTCGGTCAAGAACGAGATCGTGTTCCCGGCGGGCATCCTGCAGCCGCCGTTCTTCGACGCCGCCGCCGATCCGGCGGTCAACTACGGCGCGATCGGCGGCGTGATCGGCCACGAGATCATCCACGGCTTCGACGACCAGGGCCGCAAGTCCGATGGCCAAGGTGTGCTGCGCGACTGGTGGACGGCCGAGGATGCGGCGAAGTTCGAAGCGCAGGCGGCGAAGCTCGGTGCGCAATACGAGGCGTACACGTTCCCGACCCTGCCCGGCATGCACATCAACGGCAAGGTGGCGATGGGCGAGAACATCGGCGACCTTGGCGGCCTGACCATCGCCCTGGAGGCCTGGCGGCGCTCGCTGGATGGTGGCCAGGCGCCGGTCATCGACGGCTTCAGCGGCGAGCAGCGCGTGTTCATGGGCTGGGCGCAGGTCTGGCGGATCGCCTGGCGCGACGAAGCGCTGCGCCAGCAGCTCGTCAACGGCACCCACTCGCCGGGACAGATCCGCGCGTTCGCGCCGATGCGCAACATCGATGCCTGGTACACGGCGTTCGACATCAAGCCGGGCGACGCGCTGTGGATCGATCCGGCCGAGCGCGTGCGCATCTGGTAAGGCCGCGAGGCATCCATGCCGGGAAGGAACACATCCTTCCCGGCCCGCCGTTCAATCGCGATCGGGCGCGCCGAGCGGGAACCCGGCGCGGAACGGCCGCGCTTCGTCGACGCAGCGGGCGAACGACGCACGCGCCAGCAGGCGCTGGCGGTAGGCGATCACCTGCGCGTGCGCGCGGTCGATGGCATGCGTCCAGTCGGCATAGAACAGGAAGGGCGCCGCGGCACAGTCGGCCAGGCTGAATTCCGTGCCGGCCGCCCATTCGCGTCCGGCGAGGTGGCGCTCGAGCCAGGCATAGGCCTGGTCGAGCCGCGCCCGCGCTTCGGCGACGCCGTGCGGATCGCGCTGGTCGGCCGGGCGCAGGGCGTCGTAGACGATCTTCTGTTGCGGCGTCGACACGTAGTTGTCGAAGAAGCGGTCGAGCATGCGCACTTCGATGGCCGCCTCGGCGTCGGCGGGGATCAGCCGTTGCCGGCCCGCATGGCGCCGGTCGACGTACTCGATGATGCAGGTCGCCTCGAAGATGACGCGGCCGCCGTCCACCAGCAGCGGAAAGCGTTGCAGCGGCCACAGGGCCGCGAGTTCGTTCCGCGCTGCGGCATCGGTGAGCGAACGGTAGTCGAACGCCACGTCGTTTTCGTACAGCGCGACGAGGGCCTTCTGGCAGTACGAAGAAAACGGGTGGGCGTAGAGGATCAGGTTCATCGACGGCGATCCGGTGGCGCGGCAGGCCCGCACGCCGATTGCAGCGCATGGCGCGGTCGGCGTCGAGTGCGGCGCATTGGCTTGCGCGGATACGGCGGTGGCCGGCTGCTGGTGCTGTTCATGCGCAGGCGCAGCAGCGCGCCGCGCCTCTACATCGCCTTCCTCCTCGGCGTGGCCGGAACCGAGCTGCTCGATGTCGGGCTCGGATCCTTGGTGGGCATTGAACTGGAGCGTGACGAGATCAACGGCGTATTCCGCGGCTGCTTCTCCGCGCTGATCTGGACCGCCTACTTCCTGCGCTCGCGTCGGGTCGCCAACACCTTCCGCCGGCGAATCCGGGGAGCGGTCGAACCGCCGGTGCCGGCGACGGTCGCGATGCCGGTACTGGCCGATTGATGCGCTTGCGCGGGATCCGGCGGCCCTGCACCATCCGCCGCCAGCGGGGAGGACGGAACATGCGCAAGGCGGGATGGCTGCTGGCAATGGCGGCATGGGCAGCGGCGGCGTCGGCCGAGCCGCTCGACTACAACTATGCGTACCTCAGCCACCAGCAGGTGCACATCGACGGCGAGAGTTTCCGCAACGACACCCTCGGTGCGTACTACGAACTCGGCAGCCACCTGCACGTGTTCAGCTCGTACGGCGATGCCGGTGCCTACGGCAACCCGGCCTGGAAGAACAGCCGCGCCCTGCGCGCCGGCCTCGGCGGCCGCTTCAACCTCGGCGAGGACACCCTGGTCGCACTCGAGGGCGCGGTCGTGCGCGCGCGCTTCGACCGGCCGACCGGTGAGCGCGTCGAGGACACCGGTCACGCGGTGATCCTCGAGGTCCGTCACCGCTTCGTGCCGTGGATGGAAGGCATCGCCAGCGTCAGCCGCACCGACGTACTCGGCCGCCACAGCGGCGAATTCGTTGCCGGACCGGTATTCCATGTCCATCGCCTGCTCGCGCTCGGCGTGCTCTATCGCCGCAACGAGGGACATTCCGGCGTCGAGGTCACGGCGCGCTGGTATTACTGAGGCGCGGACCGGGGAGCGGGAAGGGCGATGGTATTGCGCTCTTCACTGCGGATGAGGGGCGCTTTCAAGCTTCACCGGCAAAGCGGATGAAGTGGCGCGTGCGCACTGCTGCACGGCGATCACCTCCCACGGCCCCTCATCCGGTGCTGCCGCACCACCTTCTCCCCGCTGCGCGGGGCGAAGGGACGGGCATCCGCCTTTTCCAGATCGCAACGTCAAATTCTTGCGAAAACGCCTGCTTTCCCTTCTCCCCGTGGCGACGGGGAGAAGGTGCCCGGCAGGGCGGATGAGGGGCGCTTTCGGGCTTCACCGGCAAGACTGATGATGTGGCGCTTGCGCACTACTGCAACGTCGATCGCACCCCACCTCCCACGGCCCCTCATCCGGTGCTGCCGCACCACCTTCTCCCCGCTGCGCGGGGCGAAGGGAGGCTGGCGCTGTCGCGAGAATGCAAGGCTGCATTCTGGCGAAAACGCATGCTGGTCCCTTCTCCCCGTTGCGACGGGGAGAAGGTGCGGCGGCAGCCGCGGATGAGGGGCGCTTTCGTGCTTCTTCCTCTGCAACCGCCGATGAATCGGCGCTTGCGCACAGATGCAACGGCGATCCCGCCCCACCTCCCACGGCCCCTCATCCGGTGCTGCCGCACCACCTTCTCCCCGCTGCGCGGGG
>CAKSZY010000041.1 GCA_934526015.1 uncultured Dokdonella sp. | reverse complement strand
GGGGATTGGGGCTTGGGGCTTGGGGCTAGGGGCTAGGGAGAGGGGCGAGGGGCGAGGGCGCGACAACCGCGCATCACCGCATCCGTGAACGCTTTACAGCGATTCCTGTTGCACCCTTTCGCACTCGTCCCTGTCGCCGATCTTCGAGCCCTCGCCCCTCGCCCCTCTCCCTAGCCCCTAGCCCCTGGCCCCTAACCCCTCGCTGCAGCAAGCACCTCGGGCCGCTTCGCGCCCGCATAGCGTCTTGCCCAGTACTTCTCGGCAAGGTGGCTCACGCTGACGCGCTTGCCGCTCGAGGGAGCGTGGATGAAACGACCGTCGCCGAGGTAGATGCCGACGTGCGAGACGCGCTTGCCCTCGGTGCGGAAGAACACCAGGTCGCCCTCTTCGAGCTGGTCGCGGTCGATGCGCAAGCCGGCGAGGAACTGTGCCGCCGAGCTGGCCGGCAGTTCGACGTCGAGACTGTGCCGGAACACGTAGCGCACGAAGCCGCTGCAGTCGAAGCCGGTCGCCGGCTCGCGCCCGCCGCGGCGGTAGCGGATGTCGCGCAGGTCGTTCGCCAGCGATGTCAGCAGCGCACGCGGCCCGGCCGTCGCCGGGTCGTCGGCGACCTGCGGGACCGGCATGACGACGCCGGCGATCGACGGGTCGGACTGCCAGCTTGAAGGCGTGGTGGCCGCGGCACGGCCGCTGCAGGCGAGGCCGGCCACCGCGAGCACGAGGACGACGACGATTCGGGGCAGGTCGGGGGTCGGCATGCGCGGCGGTACCGGTCGGAGGTGGGGGAGGTGCGGCGACGCCAGGTCCGCAGCGCGGCGACTCTACCGATGCGGCCGCGGCCGGTTGTTCAGAACCCGTTAGGAAGCGGCGTCGAGCGGCCGCGGCCGCGCAGCGCACACCGGCGGACTGCTATAAAGCGCCGTCCGCCGCGAGCCTGTCCCTTGACCCGAATCCTCGTCCTCAGCGTTTCCGCCGGCGCCGGCCATGTGCGCGCGGCGCAGGCACTGGTCGCCGCCGCCGGCGCGAGCGGCGTCGAGGCCCGCCATGTCGACGTGCTCGAGCTCGTGCCGGCCAGCTTCAAGGCGATCTACGCCGATTTCTACCTGCGCCTGGTCGAACGCGCACCGCGCCTGTGGTCATGGCTGTACGAGAAGACCGACCGCGCGCCGCGCGATGCCTGGTTCTCGCGCGTGCGCCGGGCGGTCGAGCGGGTCAACACGCGTGGCCTGCGCGACTGCATCGACGAATACGCACCCGACGCGATCCTGTGCACGCATTTCCTGCCGGCCGAGCTGCTGGCGCGGCGCCGCGCGCGGGGCGATGCGCTGCCGCCGGTGTTCGTGCAGGTGACCGACTTCGACCTGCACCGGCTGTGGGTGCACGAGGGCCTGGACGGCTACTGCGTGGCCAACGACGAGGTCGCCTTCCGTCTGCGTGCGCTGTTGCCGGTGGCGCCGGACATCGCGGTCACCGGCATTCCGATCCTGCCGGCGTTCGGCGAACGACTCGATCGCGCCGCCTGTGCCGCCGAGCTCGGCCTCGACGACGGAAAAACGACGGTGCTGGTGATGACCGGCGGCGCCGGCATCGGCGGCGGCGCGGAGCTGGTCGAACGCCTGCTCGGCATCGACGCCGATTTCCGCATCGTCGCCCTCGCCGGCCGCAACCAGGCCTTGCTCGAGGCCTGGCGCGCGCTCGCCACCCGCGCACCGCAGCGGCTGTTGCCGCTCGGCTTCACCACCACGGTCGAGCGCGTCATGGCCTGCGCCGATATCGCGGTCACCAAGCCCGGAGGGCTCAGCACCTCGGAATGCCTGGCGCGTGGACTGCCGATGATCCTCGTCGCCCCGATTCCCGGCCAGGAGGAGCGCAATGCCGGCCACCTGCTCGAACAAGGCGCGGCCCTGCTCGCACTCGATGCGACCGCGCTCGAATACCGCCTGCGCCGCTGCCTCGGCGACCCCGCCCTGACCGCGCGCATGCGCGAACGTTGCCTGGCCCTGCGCCGCCCGCAGGCGGCCGCCGAGGCGATCGCCCACGTCTGCGCGCGATTGCGGACGCCGCCATCGAGGGTCCGTCCATGAAACGCGCGCTGCATGCCGGCCTCGCCGGCCTGCTCGGGCTGTTGACGACACCGCTGTTCGCCAGTGCGCTCAAGCCCGACGAGGAAGTGCTGTTCGTGCCGACCGTGGCACGCTCCGGCAACGACGGCCGCGTGAGCGTGCCGGTCGAAGCCTGGGTGCACGAGCACGAACCGCGGCGCGGCGCGATGCCGCTGTTCGCGCGCTGGCTGAAGCTCGATCTCGAGCGCTTGTCGGCCGAGGAGCACGCACGCTTCCGCGCCCGCACGCAGTTGTTCCGGGTCGACTCCGAACGCGGCAAGGTGCTGCGCGTGCGTTTCGCCGACGGCCTCGAAGCCGACTTGCCGCGCACGCGCGACGGGGGCCGCAGCCGCACCGCGGTCGAGGTTTCCGCCACCCTCGCCGATGCCCGCGGCTGGATCGGTTTCGAGGTCGTCCTGCCCGGCAGCGACCCGCGCCGCCTCGCCGGCCGCAGCCTGCATGTGCCGGCCGCGGGCCTGTCGGTGGTTTCCGACATCGACGACACGATCAAGCATTCGCAGGTGCACGAGCGCCGCGAGCTGCTGCTCAACACCTTCCTGCGGCCGTTCGCGGCCGCGCCCGGCATGGCCGTGCGCTACCGCGAACTCGCCGGCACGGCGTCGACCCGCTTCCACTACGTGTCGGCGAGTCCGCTGCAGTTGTTGCCGGCGCTGGAGGGTTTCCTGCAGACGCAGGGCTTCCCCTCCGGCAGCCTGCACCTGCGCGAGACGACTTCGCTGGCGCGCCTGTGGCGCAGCGATTCGCGCCGCCACAAGCAGGCGGCGATCGAAGCCCTGTTGCGCGACTTCCCGCAACGCCGCTTCCTGCTGGTCGGCGATTCCGGCGAAGCCGACCCGGAGATCTATGCCGATCTCGCCCGCGCGCATCCCGGACAGGTCGTCGGCATCGCGATCCGCGAGGTCGGCGGCACAACGGCCGACGCGGAACGCTACCGCCGCACCTTCGCCGGGCTCGCCCCGGCGCTCTGGCAGGTGTTCACCGACGCCGCGGACTGGCGCACCGACCGCCACGACGCCCGCTGAAACCGCGCACGGCAGGCCGGCCCGCCGAGCGGGCCGACGGACTCAGCCGCTTCCGCGCAGCAGGCACAGCGCCAGCAGCGGCACCAGGTTGAACAACAGGATGCCGATCTTGTAGACCGCCATGCCGCCGTAGTGGATCGCGTCGAAGGTGTCGTCGGCGAGCCGGAACCAGCGGCCGTGCAGGCGCTGCAGGCCGCGCCGGGCGAACACGAACACGAGGAACCACAGCATCAGCACGGCGTAGTTGAGCGCCAGCGACCAGCCCAGCAGGCGGCACAGCCATTCGATAGTCATCCCGTTCTCCGCGACGGCAGGAAAGCCGCACACAGTCTGGATGAAAGTTCGCCGCACTGCCGCCGTCCGCCGCAAACGGCAAGGGGCGCTTGAGCGCCCCTTGCCTCATCCGCCGATCCGCTGGCTCAGGGATCGAAGCCGTCGGCGAAGATCGCGTCGGTCGCGGTCGTGCAGCCCTTCACCGCGATGTCGTCGACATACCAGCCCTCCTTGGCCACCGAGGAATCGGTGCCGAGGCGGAAACGCAGCTGGATGGTCTGCCCGGCGTAGTCCGAAAGATCGACGCGCACCGCACCGTCGGTGTAGGGGCGTGCGGGATCGCTGCACCAGGCCTGGCGGCCGGCGAGCGGGTTCGAGAACCCCGACGACACCGCGCCGCGGTAACCGCCGCCGGCAATGATCTTCGCGCCGTCCACCTGGGTGAACGTGCTGCCGCCGTCGCTCGACACCTCGAGGATGCCGCCGTCGAAGCAGGCGGCCGTACTCTGTTCGATCTGCCGCCAGGTATCGAAGCTCAGGGTCACCGGGCTGTGCCCGGCCGGCAGCACGATCGCCGGCGAGATCAGGCGCTGGTCGCCGATCGCGGCGAGGTTCGCCGCGAACCAGGCATATGCGCCCGAATCCGGCCGTGCCGTGCTGCGCGCCCAGGTCTGCGAGGCGACGCTGCCGGTGGTGGTCCAGCCATTGGTGCCGCCTTCGACGTCATCGGCAAACAGTTCCACTTCGGTCTGGCTGTCGTCGCACTGGCCCGGCGCGACTGCGGTCTTGAACGACCACACCGCCGAGGTCGGCGCGATGCCGCAGTAGTTGCTGGCACCGACGCGCCAGTAATGCACCACGTTGGGGTCGAGCGCGGAAGTGAACGTGTAGCTGGTGCCGGCGACGACCTGGTCGATGACGATGTCGGTGAAGCCGGCATCAGTCGCGACCTCGATGCGGTATTCCATCGCCGCGCTGCCGGCCGTCCAGCTGAGGGTCGGCGTGTAACCGATGCCGATCGCACCATTGGCCGGCGCCACCGGCGTGGCGGCACCCGGCGTGACCACGCTGAGACCGAACGGCACCTGGCTCGACAGGCTCTCGCCGTCGGCGGTGCCGGTGACCAGCAGGGTCGTCGAGCCGGCGGTGGCCGCGGCGAGATTGCCGACGGTCAGCACCGAACTGCCGGGCGCGCTGACCGGATTGATCGAGAACGCCAGCGTGCTGCCGGCCGGCTGGCCGCTCGCGCTGAGGGTGACATCGCCGCTGAATCCGCTCTCGGCACCGACGTCGATGTCGATCGCCACGCTGCCGGCGGTGGCGCAGACGCCGACACTCGCCGGATCGACCGCCAGGGTGAACGGCGCCAGGCCGCGGCCGTCGAAACCGGTGATGCCGGTGTTGTCGGGATCGAGCCAGGCCTTGAGCTGGGTCGCCGCGCTGCCGCCGCCGTTCCACGAGACATTGGTCCAGCCGTACCAGTCCGAGCGCGTGTCGGTGCACGAGGCGTAGCCGCCATGCAGCTGGCCGACGATGCGCTGGTTGGCCGGGTTGTAGATCGGCGAACCCGACGAGCCGCCCTCGGTGGTGCCTTCCTGCCAGGTGAACACGCGCAGGTGGGTGCCGTTGCCGGGCGAGGTGGTGCCGAGGTAGCTGGTCACGGTGAGCGGATCGTGGGCAAAGCTGATGCGCTTTTCCTCGACGCGGGGATGGTGGATACCGACCGTGCTGGTGGCCAGCGCGGTGCCGGCATCGAGGCCGGACCAATAGGGATTGAAGGCCGGGTCGACCGGCACCTGGGTCTCGACGAGGGTGAAATCGGAGGCCGCGTAGTTCGCGCGCAGGGTGACGCCGCTGCTGAACTGCGCGCGGCTGCCGTCGCCGGCGCCGCCGCTGGCCGCCGATCCCGGCGGACGGCAGGTCGAGTTCTGGTAGTTCCAGTAGATGACCACCGAATTCTGGTTGCCGGTCGAGATCGAACAATGGTTGGCGGTGAGGAAGTACGACTTGCGGTCACCGCGCAGGTTGTTGACGAGCGCGCCCGAACAGTAGTCCGTGCCGCCGATCGAGTAGGCGCCGACCGAACGGATCGGGTCGCGCCAGGCGTCGCCCTGCGGGCAGACGACGTCGATGTTGCACGAGCCCGACAGCACGGCGAGCGGATTGCGGAAATCGGTGAAGCCGGCGTTGACCGAACCGATCTCGAGTTCGAGCGAGTCACGACGCTGCGTCGGCACCTCGACGACCAGGCGCAGTTCCTCGCCCTCGAGCAGCGGCGTCCACAGTTCGCGGTGGTCGCGGTTGTCGGCCTCGGTGAACGGGCGGATCTGCGCCGAATCGTCGCCGGCATGGATCGTCAGGCTGCCGCCCTTGGGCATGACGAAGCGCTTGAAGCCGAGGTTGAGCGAGACCGCCTCCGGGACGCGGATGCGCAGCTCCCAGCGCTCGATGCCGTCTTCCACCGCGATCCAGCGGCCGCTGCGCGCGGCATCGACCGAGAGCGCAAACGCTTCGGCGAAGCGCAACGGCGTGCCGGGCTTCCAGTCCTGCAGGTGGCGCGCGATCAGTTCGCCGACCGGCAGCGGCGGCCCGAGCAGGACCGGCACCCCGTCCGCGGCCTGGGCGATGCGGAATTCCGCGGCCGGATCGTGCTTGACCGGCGCCGCCTCGGCGACCATGGCCGGCGCGGCAAGGACGACCGCCAGCAGCGCGACGGCGATGCGAAACAGGTGATGGTGTTTCATGGAGCGGCTCCCGTAGTGCGACCGTGGCCGTGGCCACCTGGAACGGTGCGGCTTGCGCATGCGACCTGAGGCGTCGGGCATCCCTGTGCGGACCGTACCGGGGCCGCCGGACCCCCTTGCCCGACGACCCTGCAACCTTGGCACGTCGCGGGCGTGCCGACGATCGCGATGATCGCAGGCCGTGACGCGTTTCGTGAAATCGCCGGCGACGGCGAGCCGGGGGCGTGCGTCCGCTCAGAGGCCGAAGAACGCGCGCGCGGTGGCGGTGGTCACCGCGGCGGTCACTTCGACCGGCTCGCCGCGGTCGCGCGCCAGCTCCTCGACGATGTGGCGCAGGTACATCGGCTCGTTGCGCCGGTGCGAGGGCGGCGGGCGCACGCTGCGCGGCAGCAGGTACGGCGCGTCGGTCTCGATCATCAGGCGGTCGGCCGGAATGTCGCGCACGAGTTCGCGCAGGTGGGTGCCGCGGCGCTCGTCGCAGAGCCAGCCGGTGATGCCGATGTGCCAGCCGGCGTCGAGGTAATCGTCGAGTTCGGCGCGCGTGCCGGTGAAGCAGTGCACGACCGCCTTGCCGAGGCGGCCGTCGAAGCGGCGCATCGTCGCCATGAAATCGGCATGCGCGTCGCGCTGGTGCAGGAACAGCGGCTTGCCGCACTCGGCGGCGATCTCCAGCTGACGCTCGAAGGCCTCGATCTGGGCCGCCGGCGGCGAGTAGTTGCGGTGGTAGTCGAGGCCGGTCTCGCCGACCGCGCGCACCTCCGGCTTGCCGACGAGCTCGCGCAGCAGGGCATCGGTGGCGTCGTCGTAGTCGATCGCATGGTGGGGATGCACGCCGGCGGTGGCGTACAGCACGCCGGGATGGGCGCCGGCCAGGTGCAGGGCCGCGCGGCTGCCGGCGGCACTGGCCCCGGTCACCATCATGGCCGCCACGCCGTGGGCGGCGGCGCGGGCGAGGACGGCGTCGAAATCGGGCCGGAACGATTCATGGGTGAGGTTGGCGCCGATGTCGATCAACTGCATGCCCGCTCCCGTTCGTTGCCCGTCCGGCGCCGCAAAACCGGGCCGGGAAAGTCGGGCGGATGATCGGCCAGTTCACATCGCGCTCATCCATTTGGCAAGATCATGGGCGCCGCACTCGCCTGGGAAGCAACCATGTCGCGCATATTGACGATCCTGCTGGCCGCTCCGCTGGCCTTTGCAAGCCTGGCCACCAGCGCTGCCGAGCGCAATCCGGTGACCGCCGACCCGGACCGCGATGCCCGCATCGCCGAGGCCCGCACCCGCCAGGCGCTGATGCTCCGCCGTGGCGAAGCGCCGGCGCCGCAGGCGGCAGCGGCGGGCGTGAAGGCGGCGCCGCTGGTCAATCCGGTGCGCGCCTACCCGCCGAGCTGCCTGGCCGACCCGCTGCCGACGACCGCCTCGGGGCCGACCTACAGCAACGGCAATGTCGAACTGGCCGCCACCGATGGCGCCGGCAACTTCTACCGCGAGCGGGTGACGATCACGATCTGGCGCGTGGTCTGCAGCAGTTCGGAGTTCTACACCTCCGCCACCCTGATGCGCATCGCGCGCCAGTCGCAGTACGAGGGCGACACCGAGATCTATCCGCTGTTCCCGGCCACCGACGTCGCCCAGGGCTCGATCGGCATCGGTGATTCCCCGCGCACGCTGATCCGCGTCGCCACCGAGCCGAACACGATCATCTCCGACGTGCCGGTCGACTCGCCGATCGTCTACAGCACCACCTACGTGCTGGAAAACTATCCGTACGAGGGCGCCACCGAGTTCGACTTCAACCTCGGCTTCGACATCCGCTTCGACAATCAGTTCAGCAGCGGTACGCGCTTCTACGCGATCAATGGCGTGCCGACCTACAACCCGACCGCGTCGACCTATCCGGAAGCCTTCCTCGACCTGCCGGTGTCGGGCTACCTCAGCACCAACTGGTTCGATCCGACCAAGCCCGGCGAGGGCCTGGTGATCCAGATCTACGAGATCCACGGCACCAACGATCTGGTCTTCGCCCATTCCTGGTCGACCTTCGATGCCCAAGGCGTCCCGTTCTGGTTCTTCGGCCAGGCCGTCGTCAACCGCAGCACGCGCTCGATCAGCGCGCCGATGTCCTACCTCACCGGCGGCGGCTTCGCCGGCAGCGGCGGTGCCGTGTCGGCCGCGCAGCCCTGGGGCACGACGACGTTCCGCTGGCCGGACTGCAACACGCTCATCCTCGGCTTCACCGCCAATCCCGGCCTGCCGGCCGGCGTGCCCTCGGGCAGCGGAACGCGCGAGTGGAAGCGCGTCGGCGCGGTCAACAACCTCGCCTGCGAATAGCCGCTGCGGCGAGGCGACCCGACAACGGCGCGGCCCTGGCCGCGCCGTTGTGCGTTTCCGCCCCGCGATTCGGCGAGAATGCCGGACCCGTCCCGCCGGCGCAGAATCCTGCAAACCCCGCGTTTCCCGATCGATGAGGTGTTGCCGGCCTTGCGCGAAAGCCTCGCCGGGCATCCACGCCTGGTGCTCGAGGCGCCGCCCGGCGCCGGCAAGACCACCCGCGTGCCACCGGCCCTGCTCGACGAGCCCTGGCTGGCCGGCCGCCGCATCCTCCTGCTCGAGCCGCGCCGGATTGCCGCGCGCGCGGCGGCCGGGTACATGGCGGCCGCACGCGGCGAGGAGGTCGGCGCCACGGTCGGCTACCGCATCCGCCTCGAATCGCGGGTGTCGGCCGCCACCCGCATCGAGGTGGTCACCGAAGGCATCCTCACCCGCATGCTGCAGGACGATCCCGAACTGGCCGGAATCGGCGCGATCCTGTTCGACGAGTTCCACGAACGGCACCTGCACGGCGACCTCGGCGCCGCGCTGGCCCTCGACGTGCAGGCCCACCTGCGTCCCGACCTGCGCCTCGTCATCATGTCGGCGACCCTCGATGGCGAGCGCATCGCGCGCTGGTTCGACGCACCCCGCTTGAGCAGTGCCGGGCGCAGCTTCGCCGTCGACATCGACTGGCCAGCGGCACGCCCCGGCGAGGCCTGGCCCGAGCGCGGCTGGCCGCAGCATGTGCGTCGCGTGGTCGAATCCTCGCTCGCCGACAGCGAGGGGGACGTGCTGGTGTTCCTGCCGGGCCGCGGCGAGATCGAGCGCGCCCGCGCGGTGCTGGCGCCGGCCATCGCAGCCGATGTCGATCTCGTCCCCCTGCACGGAGAACTCGGTCTTGCCGAACAGCGCGCGGCACTGCAGGCGGCCGCGCCGGGACGGCGCCGGGTGGTGCTGGCCACCAACGTCGCCGAATCCAGCGTCACCCTGCCCGGCATCCGCAGCGTCATCGACAGCGGCCTCGCCCGCGAGCCGCGCTTCGATCCGAACTCCGGCTTCACCCGCCTGGCCGTGGTCAACATCTCGCAGGCCTCGGCCGAGCAGCGCGCCGGGCGTGCCGGCCGCGTCGCCGCCGGGCGCTGCCATCGCCTGTGGCCGCAAAGCCGGCGTCTCGATCCGGCGCGCACGCCCGAGATCGCCCACAGCGAACTGGCCGGACTCGCGCTCGAACTCGCCGCCTGGGGCTCCACCGACCTGCCGTGGCTCGATCCGCCTCCGCCCGGCGCGCTCGCCCAGGCGCGCGAGCTGCTGGTCCGGCTCGGCGCCCTCGACGGGTCGGGCCGCATCGACCGGCTGGGTCGCGACATGCTGGCGCTCGGCGCGCATCCGCGACTCGCCGCGGCGGTGTTGCGCGCAGGTCCGGCGAAGGCGCTCGCCTGCGATCTCGCCGCGCTGGTCGAAGCACGCGATCCGCTGCGCGGCGACGCGCGCAGCGATGACCTGCGCACCCGCGTGCAGGCATTGGCCGCCTGGCGTGCGGGTCGGCGCGTGCACGATGCCGACGTCGCCGCGCTGGCGGCCATCGCGCAAGCGGCCGACGCCTGGCGCCGGCGAGCCGGCGCCACCGGCGCTGCCACCGGCACGACCTCGCCGACCGCCGTCGGCGACCTGCTCGCGCATGCCTGGCCCGACCGCATCGCCCGCCAGGACGCCAGCCAGGCACGCCGCTACACGCTCGCCAACGGCCGCGGCGCGCACCTCGGCGAGGACAGCGCGCTGATCGGCGAGGCCTGGCTGGTCATCGTCGACCTGCGTTTCGATGCGCGCGACAGCCGGGTCCGGCTTGCCGCGCCGGTCGATCCGGACGTGCTCGAACGCGACTTCCCCGCCGCCTTCGTGCGCGAGCGCGTGGTGCGCTGGAACCGCGACACCCGCGCCGTCGAAGCCTGGGAGCAACGCCGCTTCGACGCCATCGTGCTCGAACGCCACCGCGCCGCCGCGCGACCGGAGGACAGCGTGCCGGCGCTGCTTGCCGCGGTGCGCGAACTCGGCCTCGACGCCTTGCCGTGGAGCGATGCCGCGCGCTCGCTGCGCCTGCGCAACGAGCGCCTGCGCGCGTGGTGGCCGGAGCTCGACCTGCCCGACCTTTCCGGGCCACACCTGCTCGACACCCTCGAGGACTGGCTCGCTCCCTGGCTCAGCGGCGTCACCCGCTTCGACGCGATCGGCGCAAACGTGCTCGGCGATGCGCTCGCCGCCCGCTTCGACCATGCGCGGCGAAGCGCACTCGACCAGCACGCACCGAGCGCGATGCGCGTGCCGAGCGGGCTGGAGCGGCGCATCGACTACGCCGCCGAGGACCCGCCGGTGCTCGCGGTCAAGCTGCAGGAACTGTTCGGCCTCGCCGACACGCCGCGCATCGCCGGCGGTCGCGTGCCGGTGACCCTGCACCTGCTCTCGCCGGGGGGACGCCCGATCCAGGTCACCCAGGACCTGCGCAGCTTCTGGGAACGCACCTATCCGGAAGTGAAGAAGGAGCTCAAGGGCCGCTACCCGAAGCATCCGTGGCCGGACGATCCGTGGACGGCGACGCCGACGCATCGTGCCAAGCCGCGCGCGTGAAGGGTTGCGCGCACATCGGCACGCGGAACCAAACCCGCTGCAACCGGTCGCAAGCGCAATGCATCCAAACCGACTTTGCGGAGACTCCGAATGGGCATGAGCCGACCTTCACGCGCGCTGGTCTGGATGCTGGCCTTCCTCGCCGCCGTCGCCGCGCTGGTTTTCCTCGTCGCGCCGCGCCTGGCCGCGATGTTCATGGCCAACCCGTTCTTCAACGGCGTGATCCTGCTCGTGCTCGCCGCCGGCATCCTCGTCAACATCCGCCAGGTGTTCGTGCTCTCGCGCGAGGTCGACTGGATCGAATCGTTCCGCCGCTCGAACCCCGAACGCGCCGCACACGGCGAGCCGCGCCTGCTGGCGCCGATGGCGCGCATGCTCGGCGGCCGCGAACGCGGACGCGCGGCGCTGTCGGCGGCGTCGATGCGCACCCTGCTCGACAGCGTGCAGCTGCGCCTCGAGGAATCGCGCGACCTATCGCGCTACCTGATCGGCCTGGCGATCTTCCTCGGCCTGCTCGGCACCTTCTGGGGCCTGCTGGTGACGATCGCCTCGGTGACCGGAATCATCGGCTCGCTCGACGTCGGCAGCGACGCCGCGGCGATGTTCGCCTCGCTGAAGGAACACCTCAAGGAGCCGCTCGGCGGCATGTCGACGAGCTTCTCGACCTCGCTGTTCGGCCTTGCCAGCTCGCTGGTGATCGGCTTCCTCGACCTGCAGGCCGGCGGCGCGCAGAACCGCTTCCACAACGAACTCGAGGAATGGCTGTCGGGCATGACCCATCTCTCGTCGGGCCACGCGCTCGACGGCGATGCCTCGGTGCCGGCCTACGTGCAGGCCCTGCTCGAACAGACCGCCGACGGCCTCGAACGCATGCAGCGCGCGATCGTCGAGAACGAACGCGAACGCCGTGGCAGCAACGAGCAGTTTGCCGAGATCGCCACCCAACTCGGCCGCCTCAACGAACTGCTGGCGCGCGACGCGCGCGAGCGCCAGGCGGCGACGGAAACCCAGGACGAACTGCGCAAGCTGTTGCGCCAGCTCGCCGCGCAGGCGCCGGCCGAGTCGCGCCTGTCCGACGACCTGCGCGCCGAGCTGCGCCTGCTCTCGCGCACGATCGCCGCCGCGGTCGGCCCGCGCGAGCCGCGTCCGTGAGCACGCTGGCGCGGCGGCGGCGGCGCACGTTCGACATCTGGCCCGGGTTCGTCGATGCGCTGACCTCGCTGATCATGGTGTTCGTGTTCGTGCTGCTGATCTTCGCCATCGGCCAGTTCGTGCTGTCCGATTCGCTGGCCGGCAAGAACCGTGCGCTCGACGCGCTCAACGCCCAGGTCGCCGAACTCGCGCGCACGCTGTCGCTGAGCGAGGACCAGAAAAAATCGCTCGACGCGCGCGTGGCCGAACTCGCCGCCTCGCTCGGCCAGGCCAAAGACGACCGCGATTCGCTGCGCGGCGCACTCGACGACGCCACCGGCGAAGCGGCCCGGCTCGGCACCGACATCGCCCTGCTCAACGAACTGAAGGCGCAGCTCGAAGCCGAGATCGCGCGCCTCGCCAGCGACCTCGACCGCTCGCGGAACGACCTCGTCGTGCAGACCGAGGCCAATGCCGCGGCGACTGCGCAGGTCGAACTGCTGAACCGGCAGATGGGCGCGATCCGCGAGCAGCTGGCCCGCCTCGAAGCCGCGCTCGACGTCGCCAACAAGGACATCGACGCCAAGGACGCGAAGATCGCCGACCTCGGCCAGCGCCTCAACCTCGCCCTCGCCGAACGCGTCGGCGAACTCGAACGTTACCGCTCGGAATTCTTCGGCCGCCTGCGCGAAGCACTCGGCAACCGCAGCGACGTGCAGGTCGCCGGCGACCGCTTCGTCGTGCCGACCGACATCCTGTTCGCCTCCGGCTCGGCCGAACTCGATCCGGTCGGCCAGCAGCGCCTCGACGCGCTGGCCGGAACCGTGCGCGAGGTCGCCGCGGAAATTCCCTCCAGCATCGACTGGGTGCTGCGCATCGACGGCCACACCGACCGCCGGCCGATCCACACCGAACGCTTCCCGTCGAACTGGGAACTCTCGACCGCACGCGCGGTGGCGATCGTCAAGCACCTCGTCGTGCAGGGCATCCCGGCTCATCGCCTGTCGGCGAACGGCTTCGGCCAGTTCCAGCCGCTCGATCCCGCCGACAACGAGGCGGCCTACGCCCGCAACCGCCGCATCGAATTGCAGCTGACCAACCGTTGATCGGCACCGGGATCCGCAAAGACTGCAACACGAAGGAAGCGCGATTCACCCATTGGCTTCTCCTCCGTGTGCTCCGTGTGCTCCGTGTTTCAGGCTTGTTCCTCGACCTCCATCGAAAGCGGAAGATTGAAACACGGAGCACACGGAGCACACGGAGAAAAGCTTTTGACGATCTCCGATCTTCCTTCGCGTCCTTCGCGTTTCCGTCTCCGGATTCCATTCCCTCCGACCACGACCAGGGCCAAATGAGGCGCGCGGCCTCGTAGAATGCGCGCCATGCTCGAGATCGACGCCCGCCTGTCCATTCCCGACGAGGAACTCGTCGAGCGCTTCGTGCGCGCCTCCGGTCCGGGCGGGCAGAACGTCAACAAGGTCGCCAGCGCAGTCGAACTGCGCTTCGACGTGGCGAACTCGCCGAGCCTGCCGGAGCCGCTGCGCGCACGCCTGCTGGCGCGTCGCGACCGCCGCCTGACCGACGACGGCGTGCTGGTCATCCAGGCCAACCGTTTCCGCGACCAGGCGAAGAACCGCGACGACGCGCGTGCGCGCCTGGCCGAAGTCATCCGTGCCGCCCAGCATGTGCCGAAGAAGCGCGTGGCGACCCAGCCGACGCGCGCCTCGAAGGAACGCCGCATCGACGCCAAGAAGAAGCGCGCCTCGATCAAGCAGGGCCGTGGCACCCGCAACTGGAGCGGCGATTGAGCCAGGCCCACCTGCCGGATCGCCTGCCGCCGTCGATGCCGCAGTTTGCGCAACACGGTGGACGTCGCCTCGCGCGCTGGATCCTCGCCCGCGCCGGCTGGAAACTGGTCGGCACGTTTCCCGACGTGCCGCGCGCGGTGCTGATCGCCGCGCCGCATTCCTCGTGGTGGGACGGCATCTGGGGCCTGCTGGTCAAGGCCGCGATCGGCGCCGATGTCGCCTTCATGGCCAAACGCGAACTGTTCGTCGGACCGCTCGGCTGGTTGCTGCGCCGGCTCGGCGGCGTGCCGATCGCACGCGATGCCACGCACGGCGTAGTCGAGCAGATGAGCGAGCGCCTGCGCACGCAGGAAAAGCTCTGGGTCGGCATCGCGCCCGAAGGCACGCGCAAGCGCGTGAAGGAATGGAGAACCGGCTTCTGGCACATCGCGAACAACGCCGAGGTGCCGATCGTGCCGGTCTATTTCCACTATCCCGAGCGCACCATCGGCATCGGCCCCGCCTTCGTCACCAGCAACGACATGCACGCGGACCTGGCACGCCTGCGCGCGTTCTACGCACCGTTCCAGGGCCGGAACCGCAGCGTCAACTGAGCGCGCGATGTCCGGGTTCCGCCTGCATCTCCCGCTGCGCGGGGCGAAGGAAGGCGGGCGCTGTCGCAGGAATGCCAGGCCGCACTCTGGATATAACGCATGCCTGTCCTTCTCCCCGCTGACGCGGGGCGAAGGGAAGGCTGGCGCCGTCGCGGGAATGCAAGGCTGCATTCTGGTGAAAACGCATGCTGGTCCCTTCTCCCCGTGGCGACGGGGAGAAGGTGCGGCGGCA
>CAKSZY010000040.1 GCA_934526015.1 uncultured Dokdonella sp. | reverse complement strand
GGCGGCGCCACGCACACCACCGGGCGAGCCTCGTGGACATCATGCCGCATGCGCAGACTTGTTCAGAGCATCCCTAGCGCTCGTAGCGGTAGTTGATGCCGGCGCGGCTGCCGGTGGTGGCGTTCTGCGCCTCGAAGTTCCAGCGCCGGTGGAACAGGTAGCGCAGGGTGATCACCTCGCCGGGCTCGAAGATGCCGACGCCGTAGCTGAGATAGAGCTTCGGCGACAGGTACTTGCCGACGGTGAAGGCGGCGCCGCCGAGGGCGGCGTTGTCGCTGACGCCGATGTCGTCGACGCCGAGACGGCCGCCGATGCTCTTGGCGAGCAGGTCGCCGCCGGCGGTTCCGAGCGCGCGTGCGGCGGCGCCGAGCATGTCGCCCTCGCCGCTCTTCAGCGACGACAGCGGCTTGCCGGTGACGAGATAGGACAGCGCATCGGATTGCTCCATCGCCGGTTCCGAGTAGACCGTCAGCACCGGCACCTGCGCGGTGCCGCGCACGAGCAGGCCGGCGGTGACGTCATCGGCCTCGATCTTGCGCGAGGCGCGGATGTCGAGGCCGGGGTTGTCGATCGCCGTGCCGGCGAACAGCACGCGGCCGGTCTCGATCTTGAGGTCCTGGCCGTAGGCCTTGTAGGTGCCGCCGACGTTGAGCGTGCCGGTGCCGGTCGTTGCGCGGCCGGGTCGTTCGCTGACGACGAGCTGGCCGCCGACCGTGCCGTCGAAGCCGAAGCCGGCGAGCTTGACGTCATCTCCGAGGACGACCGTCACGGCGGCCGTGATCGGTACCGGTTTGCCGGGCTGCTCGCGCTTGTCGTCGATGACGACGATGTCGGGCGAGGTCGAGGCGACGCCGCCACCGGGCAATCGGGCGAGATCGACGTTCGCCTTCGGCACGAGCACCTTGCCGCTGACGAGGATGCCGGCCTCGCCGCGTTCGATCGCGAGATCGGGCGCGACGACGACGCGCGCGGCGGGGATGTCGGCAGCGAGGAAATCCTCGCCCTGGACGGTGAGTTTGAATGGTTCGGCGCTGCCGAGGCCGCCCTCGCCGGCGAGGGTGAGGCGTCCGCTGCCCGAGGCGATGCCGCCCTCGAGGATGAAGCGCCGTTCGTCGGCCGCGCGCAGGTTGATCGTGCCATCGTGCAACTTCAGGCCGGCGACGGGCACCTCGACCGCGAAACCGCTGAGCGTCAGTGCGCCATCAAGGCGCGGCGCGGCGAGCGTGCCGCCGATCGAATAGCGCGCCTCGGCCCGACCTTTCGTGTTCGCGACCTCGCTCGTCAGCAATTCGACGAAGGCGAGGCTTTCGAGGACGAGATCGATGCTGCCGGACAGCGCCTGGTCCGCACCCGGTGCGCCGGCGACGACGAGGTTGCCGTCGAGGCGGCCGTTCCCGTCGAGCGCGGCATGCACGCGCGCGGAAGTCGACCCGGGCGCGAACTGCGCGTCGAGCGTGAAGTCGCGATAGCTCAGCAGCGGCCTCGTGCCCGGCTCGCCGTACGAGGCGCTGCCTTCGCTCGAGACGAGGCGCGCGGTGCCGACCAGGGCGCCGTCGGCGCCGCGGGTGATCTCGCCTTCACCGGCGATCTCGCCGCGCATGCGCAGCGCCGCATCGGGCGCGGCAAGGCGCACGATCGTGCGCAACGGCAGGTGCTCGAGCCGATAGCGCGCAGCGAGCGAGCCGTCGCTGCCGCTGCTGCCGCCGACGCAAAGGCGCAGGGGTCCGCGCGCGCCGCCGTTCGTCCCGGCTCCGGCGGACGCCGTCGCGCCGGTGTCGGTGTCGGTGTCGGTGTCGGTGTCGCCGTCGCCGGAGTTGGACGTGCGCGCTGCACGTGCCGTCGTGCTGCCGGCGAGGCAGCTTTCCGACACCGTGAAGCGTTGCCCGTCCCACTCCAGGCGAGCGGGCTTCTCGAGGGCAACATCCTGCACGCTGCGCGCGATCGGGTCGATCGAGAGCACGGTCAGCGCGCCGAGCCATTTGCCGCCGGAGCCACCGCCGGCGAGATCGAGCCTGATCGACGCCGGCGAGCCGGTCGCGTCGACCGCGAGCACGTGCGCCGCCTCGTTGCCGTCGGCTTCGATCGTCAGCGTGTCGAAGCGCACGTCGCCGCTGGCGACGTCGATCGCCTTGATCGTCACCGCGCCGGCCGGTTGCTCGAGGTTCCCGACGCTGGCCACCGCTTCGAGCGAGGTCGCGCGGATGCCGGACCATGCGAGGTTGCGCGCGGTCGCGTTCGCCTCGACGTCGAGCGCGGGCCAGTGGCCGAAGACGCGCAGGTCCGCGCGCGCACTGCCGCCCGCATCGGGCAGCCAGTCGCCGAGCGAGGCGAGCACGATGCGCGCGGACACATCGGTCGCGTCGCCGCCGCGGCCCGAGACCGCGAGCGTGCTTTCGCCCGAGCTCAGGTTCAACGTGCCGTCGACGATGTAGCCGGGCGCGACGGACAGCTCGCCCTTGCCGCCGAGCTTGCGCCCGCGCAGCGTGCCGCCGACGCGGTCGAGCACGAGCGTCGCCTCGGGGCCCTCGTTGGTCAGCGTGCCGCGCGTGCCGAGGGTGAAATCGAGGGCGCCGTTCCAGTCGGCCGCGAACGCGCCCGGATCGAAACGGTTCGCGACCGCATCGAGTTGCCAGCCGATCCGGGGCTGCAGGCTGATCGTTCCATTCGCCTCGAGTCCGCCGTTCGGCTGGATGAGGGCGAGCGTCTCGAGGGCGATCGCCTGTGGCGTGCCGGTCAGGTCAAGGCGCAGGTCGGCGACCTGGCCGGGAGGCCCGATGCGCAGCGCGCCGTTCGCCGAGTAGGCCTCGGCGGTGCCGGCAATATCGACGCGGCCCTCGGAATGGATCGTCTGGCCGACCCGTTCGGCCGGCAATTCCACGCCTCGCCAGGCGACCGTCAGGCGCGCGCTGATCGGCGTGTCGGCATGGCGGACTTCGCCGGTCGCCTCGAGCGAACCGGCCGCGGCCGGGGAGGTCAGCGTCAGGGTCTCGATCGCCAGCACGTCGTCCTGCAGTGTCCAGCGCGCCGGATCGAGGACGAGGCGAAGGCCGTCGACGTCGACCGTGCCGGCCAGGTCGCCGCGGCTGCGGTCGCCGGAGCCGCGCAGCGACACGGCGAGCGACTCGAGGCTGTTGCCGATGCCGAGTCGTTCCGGATCGAACGTCGGCGCGTCGATCGCCACGGTCCACGGCAACACTTCGCTCTGCCCGAGCGTCGCCGCGAGCGTCGCCGCGACCGGCGCGGTGAGCACGAGATCGAGTTGCGCGTTCTTTCCGTCGCTGCTGCTGCGCAGCGTGCCTGCGTATTCGGTTCCGTCGACGCGCCAGCGAAACGTGGTCTGGCCCTGGCCCGAGTAGCCACCGGCCGTGGCCAGCCTGCCGTCGAGGTCGACGCTGCCATCGGGCGCGCGCAGGGCAAGCCGATCGACGACGATGCCGGCGCGGGTCCAGGCTCCGGCGAAATCGAGGCGGTCGGCGACGAACACCGGTTCGCCATCCTGGCGGATTCGTGCGCGCTCGACGACAAGCTTGCCGATCACGAGGTCGATCGGCGCCTCGAGCGAAAACGTCGATGCTTCGCTCGTCGTCGGCGGCAGCGTGGTCAGGGCGACCTCGACGCCGTCGATCGCGATGTCGTCGAACTGCACGCGCCTGCCGAACAGCGCGCCGAGCGCGGTGTCGACCGAGACACGCGCGATGCGCGCATCGACGCCGCTGGCCGGATCGTTCCAGCGCAGGCCTTCGAGCACGAGCGGTCCGGCCAGCGCGCCGCTCTGGCGCTCGACGGACAGCTTGCCGTCCAGCGCAGACTGCGCGCGCGCAAGCACGAAGCGCGCGCCGGATTCGCTGTTGAGGGCCCAGGCGAGCACGATCACGACGACGATCAGCACGCCGAGCAGGCCGAAGCCGATCCATTTCAGTGCGCGCTTCACAGGTCCGGCCCGATGATGACGTGGAGTTCGATGCCGTCGGCATAGCGGTCGCCGATCGGCGTGCCGAGGTCCACGCGCACGAGGCCGACCGGCGAACGCCAGCGCAGGCCGAGGCCGGCACCGACCTTGAGGTCGAAGTTGCCGCCACTGAAGGCGTCGCCGGCGTCGACGAAGGCGGCCGCGCCCCAGCGTTCGCTGAAGTAATGCTCGTACTCGGCGCTGGCCACGGCGAGCTGTTCGCCGCCGATGACCTGCGGATCGTCGTGCCCGGGAACGGCTTCGCGCGGGCCGACGGTCTGGAAGGCGTAGCCGCGGATCGAGCGGTCGCCGCCGGCGAAGAAGCGCAGTTCCGGCGGCAGGCGCTCGAAGTCGTCGACACGGGTGTAGCCGAGCGCGCCGCGGGCGATGAAACGGCCGTGGTCGCCGAGGCCGCGGATCCATTTCGCGTCGGCGGTCAGCTGGGCGAAGCTGGTGTCGGACAGGAGGCCCTTCTGCCCGGCGCGTGCGGCCAGGGTCAGCGACCAGCCGCGACGCGGGAAATTGGCATCGTCGCTGCGCTTCTTCGAAAGCGAGACTTCCGGATAGAGCAGGGTGGTGCTGCCCTTGCGGTCGGCCACCTTGAAGTCGCCGGTGAGGAACTGCAGGCCGAGTGTGCGCGTCCAGCCATGCCACACGCGCGAATCGGTCGCCGCCAGGCGCAGGGTCTTCGACTGGCTGGTGTCGGTGTCCTCGTCGCGGAAGGCGATGCCGAAGTTGACGCTGTGGTTGTCGGGACCCGGCAGCGGGATCTGGTACAGGGTCGACAAGGTGCGCAGGCGCTGGGCGAGGATGGTCTCGAACTTCAGCTTGTGGCCGCGGCGGTTGACCCAGCGCCGCTCGACACCGCCGCGCACGCCGGGGCCGGTGTCGGTGCCGACGAACAGTCCGCCGGTGTAGACGGTGCGCTTGGCCGGCGCCAGGGTGACCGCGATCGGCACGTGGCCGCCGGCCGCGCTGGCGGTATCCGGCGCCACCTGAGCGATGGAGAAATAGTTGGCGTCGACGAGGCGCTGCTGCAGGGCGAGCAGGTCGTCCTGCGAGTAGTAGTCGTCGACCTCCCAGGGGATGTAGCGCTCGAGGAAGCGATCGGGGAACTGGCCGCCCTCGAAATGCGTGTCGCCGAAGCGGTAGCGCTCGCCGGCGCGCCACGCCAGCTCAATCTTCGCGGTGTTCTCCGCGCGGCTGACCTCGACGCGATGGACGTCCAGCTCGGCGTCGAGGAAGCCGGCGCCGAACAGGGCGGCATGGATCGCCGCCTTGCTGCGCTCGTAGGCGGCATGGTCGAGCCCTTCGTCCTTGCGCGGCGAGAAGGCCGCACGGGCGCGTTCGATGGCGCGGATGCCGGCGACCTCGCCGTCGATGCGGAGGTCGACGGCCACCACCTTCACCGGCGGTCCGATCGCGAGATCGAGTGCGGCGACGTAGCTGCCGCCTTCCTCGCGCAACTCGCCGGTGACGGTCGCGTTGTAGTACCCGTAGGGCTCGAGTGCGCCCTGGATCTGCCGTTCGGCACGCCGGTACAGGCGGCGCGCCTGCGCCGGACTGATCTCGCGACCGGCGTACTGGCTGATCTCGAGGGCGGCCAGGGCCACCGCGCGCAGCTCGCCGTCGATGCCGTCGAGTTCGACGCGGATGCGCGCGGCTTCGGCGGCCGCGGCCCAGCCGAGGACGAGGCCGGCGACGACGAGGCGCATGCAGGAGCGGATTCGGAGCCGGGTCATTGCCTGTGCGGATGTGGCCTGTGCGGGGTTATAGCAGCACCCGCCTTGACGGAGTGTTGACGAATGTTGTCGCCGCCCGCGGGCGGCCGCGCCGGCACCCGGCGCCGGACGCGCGTTCAGCCGACCGCATCGCCCGAGCGGTGCGCCACCCAGGCGCCGATCAGGGCCGACACGTACGGGATCGCCTGCGCGGCGAGGATGCCGACCCAGAGCTTGCCTTCGGTGTAGTGGATGCCGGTCGAGTGGATCATGCCGATGATGCAGCCGGCCAGCGCGATCGCCATCAGCAGTTCCTCGCGCACCGAACTGAACGCGCTCGGCTTGCCGCTGAGGCGCCGGCTCTTGGCGGTGCGCACGAACTCGCCCTTCTTCTTCCACAGGCCGAGGAAGATGCCGCGCGCGATCGCGTGGCTGAGGCCCATGCTGGCGATCGAGGCCATGATCGTGTCGTACCAGCCGCACGGCACGCGCTTGCGGTAGAGCACGATGCCGAACACGGCCTTGCTGATGAAGAAGCCGATGACCGGGATCAGGAACAGCTCCATCGGCAGGGTGAACACGGTCGGCCAGCCGACCATGCCGATCGTCCAGGCGATCGCCATCATCGTGAAGACGAGATGCAGGGCATCGGCGAACCACGAGAACCAGCCGGTGAGGAAATGGAACTTCTGGCCGCGGCTCAGCGGGCTGTCCCTGCGCACCATCCAGCCGAAGCGCGCCTTCATGATCTGCATCGCGCCGAACGCCCAGCGGTAGCGTTGCGACTTGTAGGCGGTGAAGTCGGCCGGGGTCAGGCCCTTGCCCATCAGTTCGTCGACATAGACGAGGTCGTAGCCCTCGTGCATGAGGCGCAGGCCGAGCTCGGCATCCTCGCAGATCGTCCATTCCGACCACGAGCCGGTGTCGACCAGCATGTGCTTGCGCACCATCGTCATCGTGCCGTGCTGGATGATCGCGTTGCGTTCGTTGCGGTGGTGCATGCCGATGCGGAAGAAGCCGTCGTACTCCCACGCGGTCATGCGGCGGAAGCGGTTGTGCTCGAAATCGCGGTGCGCCTGCGGGCACTGCACGACGGCGACGTTCGGGTCGGCGAAATGACCGGTCAGCGCGCTCAGCCAGTCCTTGCGCACGACATAGTCGGCGTCGACCACGGCGATCACCTCGGCGCGCGGATCGGTCTCGCCGATGCCGAAATTGAGTGCGCCGGCCTTGAAACCCGGCCACGGGTCGAGGTGGAAGAAGCGGAACTTCGGCCCGAGCTTCGCGCAGTATTCCTCGACCGGGCGCCACACTTCCTCGCGCTTCGTGTTGTTGTCGATGACGAGGACTTCGTAGTTCGCGTAGTCGAGCGCCGCCAGCGAGTCGAGGGTGAGGATGACCATCTCCGGCGGTTCGTTGCAGCAGGCCAGATGGATCGACACGAATGGCTGGGCGGCGCCGTCCTTCGCTTCGAGCAGGCCGGCATGGCGCAGCCAGCGCGGTCGCCACAGCACTTCGGTGAACTCGAAGCCGTTGATCAGCAGGACGAGGATGATGGCGAGCTGGGCCGGGAACAGCAGCAGCAGCATCGTCCAGTCGAGCGGACCGAGGTAGAAGGCCAGCGGCAGGCTGATCGACCACACGATGACCGAGGCCGACAACTGCAGCAGACCGAGGAAGAACAGCAGGCCGGTGGTGTAGAAGCGCATGAAGTGGCGCGCGAACCAGAACATCGGCAGCAGCGCGAGCAGCGAGGCGGCGAGCGCCTTGATCTTCCAGGTCGGGTCGGCCACGACCTTGCCGGTGAAGGCGAACTTCGGCTCGCGCCAGGCGTTGAACACGCCCCAATAGGCCTCGACGCGCAACCCGCTGTGGCCTTCCTTCCACGGCTGGTCGATCGCCTCCATGATGTAGTAGTCGATCTTCTCGCGCTCGGCGACGGCGAACCATTCGCGCAGGAACTGTGCCTCGTCGGTGACCGACGGTTGCGCGTAGGTCTTGCGGTCGCCATTCGACGGCCAGCCGACCTCGCCGATGACGACGGGCTTGTCGGGGAACAGCTCCTTCAGGCGGTAGTACTGGCCAAGGGTGAAATTGATCGCATCCTTGCGCGGGATGTGTTCCCAGTACGGCAGCAGGTGCACGCTGATGAAGTCGACGTGGCGGGCCAGCTCGGGGTTGCGTTCCCAGACGAAGAACGGCTCGGCGGTCGATACCGGAATGTCGAGCTGCGCGCGCGCGCGGTCGATGTAGGCGATCAGCTGCTCGACCGAGAGATCGCCGCGCAGGATGGTCTCGTTGCCGACCATCGCGCGGGTGATGTTGTCGTGCTTGCGCGAGAGCGCGATCAGCCCGTCGATCTCCTCGTCGTTCTTCTTCATGCGCCGGTCGAGCCAGGCGCCCGACATCACTTCCAGGCCGTAGAAGTCGGCGATGCGCGGGATCTGCGGGCTCTCGATCGACGAGTAGGTGCGCAGGCGCTTGGCGTACTTCGCCATCAGGCGGATGTCGATGGCGAGTTCGCTCTCGCTCGGGAACAGGCCCCTGGTCGGGTCCTGGTCGCGCTGGAACGCGTTGTAGGCGAAGCCCTCGACGCGCCCGGTCCAGTCGGCGATCTGCACCGGACGGTTGAGGAACGCCCACAGGCCGAAGTTCAGCGCGGCCACGGTGAGTGCGAACAGCAGCGCGCGCCAGGTCGATTTCGCGGTGGGGACGACGGGTCGGCTGCTCAACGGAGGCGCGTTGCGGTCGGAACCGCGGATGCGGCGCGGCAGCATAGCCGAAGCGTGCGGAAAGGCTCAATTGCGCAACCGGCGCCGCCGCCGTGCTGTGGCAGCTTGCGTTTGCGCGAGCAATGCGTGTCGGCGATCATCGGCGGCCCCACGATTGGCCCGTTGCCGAAGACCGCGCGGTCGCCCCGGTCGACGGTCATCACGGAATCGGGGAAGCCGGCGTGGCGATCGACCGTCGCGCCGGCCCCGACGCACAAGGACCTTGCCACCCGCATGCAGGATCGATCCAGTTCCAGGCCAACGCCGCTGCCGCTCGGCGCCCGACTGCTTGCCGGGTCGACGGCCCTGGTTGCCGGCGCATGGATGGCGGCGTCGCTGCTGGTGATCGTCGTCCATGGCCTGCGCTATCCGGCGTTCGACCAGTTCCGGCTCTACCCGCTCTATCTCGGCCTGGCGTTCCCGGATTCGGCACTCCAACTCGAGAACGGTCATCGTCCGGTGCTGCCAGCGCTCGTGCGCCTGCTCGAGATCGAGTGGTTCGGCGCAAATCAGCTCCTGCAGCTCGGCGTCGGTGTCGCGCTGGTCCTCGCGACGATCGCCCTGATCGGCCTCGCCGGCCGCCGGGACGGGCGCTCGCCGTTGCAGGGAGCGACGGTCTGGCTGCTCGGCGTCCTCGGCGTGCTCTGGCTCGGCAATGCGCGCATGCTCGTGCATGGCAACGAGCTCGTGCATGCCTATCTCGTGACGACGTTCGCCGTCGCCGCGCTGTGGGCGGTACACGCGGCCACCCGGGGTCACGCCGTGCGCTGGATGGCCGTTGCCGCAACCTGCGCGCTCGGCGCCGTGTTCAGTTTCGGCTCGGGCATGGCGGTGTTCGCGGCGCTGTTCGTCTGCGCCTTCGTCGCCCGCGTGCCATGGCGCGCGTGGCTGCTGCCCTTGCTTGTGTTCGCCACCGCGATCGGTCTTTACCTGGCCGGCATGCCGGGTGATTCGGGCGTGCGCAATTCGCTGCTGGTGGCGCCGCTCGACAATCTCATGGTCGGCCTGCGCTGGCTGTCGGCGCCATGGATGCACGCCTGGCTCGGGTTCGCGAACCCGGCCGTGTTCGACTGGATGCCCGAGCACGCCGATACCGATTCCCTTGAAGGATTCGTGCGCGGCAGCGCGGCACTCGTGCACGGCGTCCTCGGCACGAATGCGTATCGCATCGAAAGCGTGCTTGTCGGCGGTTGTGGCGTGGTCGCCTGGCTGGCCTGTTTGCGGCATGCGTGTCGCAACGAGGTTTCGCGCGGCCGTCTCGTCGCGTTCGGACTGGCGACGTTCGGTCTCGCCGTCGGCGCGACGATCTGCCTCGCGCGGCTCGGCCATTTCCGCAGCAGCCCCGGCGACGTGCTGGCCGAACGCTATCTGCCGTGGAGCTGCCTGTTCTGGCTCGGGCTTGCGCTGTACGCGCTGGCTGCGGCGAAGCAGCCGTCGTGGCGACGCGACGCGGCTGCGGCCGTGCTGGCCTTGGGCCTGGCTGTCGTTCTCTATCCGAGCCAACGCTGGTGGGCGGGTTGGGCGGCGGCTGTCCATCACGGCAACCAGGCTTCGGCCGTCGCTGCGCAGATGGGCATCCACGATCCGAAACGTTTCCCGGACAGCCCGGACGCACGCAAGGCCGACGTGCTGCGCACACTCGAGTTGATGCGAGAGCGGCGGCTGTCGATGTTCGGCGAGGCCGGCTACGCGTTTTGGCGGTCAGCCTGGAAAGCGCCGGCGGCGTCGCTGCTGCCGCCGCAGGCGGGCCTCTGGCTGCGTGCGGGTTCGGAGTTCCGCGACGACGATGGCCGCCGCATCGTGCGCATCGATGGTGTCCTGCCCGGACCGAACCTGATGCCGCGTCACGGCGTGATCGTGTTCGCCGATGCCGCCGGCGTGCTGCGTGGCATGGCCAAACCGAGCTTCGTCGCGACCGATGGATCGATCCTGCGCCACCTCATGGGCCAGCGCGACGGCTTCGACGGTTACCTCGTCGATCCGCGTCCCGGCGACGCATTCGACCTGCTGATCGTCGATGCCGACGCACGCAACGCGGTCATGCGCTTCCCGCTGCCGCCATCGGCATTCCCGTGACGAGGCGTTCACCGCTACACTGCGCGCTGGAGTCGGCCAGGCAGTCGCGTCACGCATCCGCGTGCCGAGGAAAGTCCGGGCTCCACAGGGCAAGGTGCCAGGTAACGCCTGGGCGGCGCGAGCCGACGGAAAGTGCAACAGAGAGCAGACAGCCGAACGGTGTCCGCACGCACCTGCCACGGGCTGGCGCAAGTCAGCAGCGAAGTCGACACTGGCGTCAGCGCGCAAGCGTTGGCGCCCAAGTGCCCCGGCATTGTCGTGGTGGGTGCGGACATGCGTGGTGATGGTGAAACGGTGCGGTAAGAGCGCACCGCGTGCGGGGCCAACGCCGCACGGCACGGCAAACCCCACCTGGAGCAAGACCGAATAGGGGAGTCATGACGTTGCCCGCGTCGCTCCCGGGTTGGTCGCTCGAGCCCTGCGGCGACGCAGGGCCTAGAGGAATGACTGTCCACGACAGAACCCGGCTTAACGGCCGACTCCTTTTTTTCACTCTTTGCGGAATCGTGCGGGCGGAACTCCGACCGCCCTGCGCGCGCTCCCGCTTTTTGCAGAGCGGAACTCGCTCCGCTGCTGTTGCGGCTCCGGCCCACGCTTCAGCCGGGCAAGCCCGACTCCGCAAGAGCGGACCTTCGCGGGGTCGCACGGACAGGCTTCGGGCGCGCTGCTTTCGTGCCTGCGAACCTGTTTCCCCGCTTCCCGTACAATCGCGCGGTTCAGCCGGAACCCGTGCATGTCCGAACGCCTTCTCATCCGCCTTGCCCATGACGGCCGCCTGAGCTGGCGCCGCCTGTCGGCGGATGCGCGTGCAAGGCACGCCAGCGAGCCCGGCAAGCCGCCTGCGGCCGTGCTGGCCGCGGCCGTGGAGGTCATCGTGCTGGTGCCGGCCGAGGACGTGTTGCTGACCTCGGCGAAGATCGGCGCGCGCAACCGCGCGCAGTTGTTGCAGGCGGTGCCGTACGCGGTCGAGGAGCAACTGCTCGGCAACGTCGAGGATCTGCATTTCTCCGCCGCGCCGACCGCGTCCGGCGAGACCGGCATTGCCGTGGTCTCCCGCACGCGCTTGCGCGAATGGATCGAGCGCCTCGCCGCCGACGGCATCCGCGCCGACCTGCTGCTGCCGGAAACCCTCGCGCTGCCAGCGGCCAGCCTGCTGGTCGAGGATGGCCGCGCCATCGCGCGGCTGGCGCCGTGGTCGGCGGTCGCCTGTCCGGTCCGCGATCTCGGTACCTGGCTGGCCGAAGCGCGCGCGGCGGATGCGCTGGTTCCGCTCGACCTGCATGTGGTCGGCTCGACCACGTCGCCGGCGCCGGTCGAGGCGATCGAACTGCGCTCGCACGGCGGCATCGACGATCCACTCGCTTTCCTCGGCCACCACCTCGGCACGCCGGAATTGAACCTGCTGCATGGCGAATTCGCCGGCCGCCCGCGCCAGGCACGCGGAACGCGCTGGTGGCGGCGCGCCGCCGCGCTGGCCGCCGCCGTGGTCGTGCTGGCCTTCGTCCATCGCATCGTCGAGGTCGTGCAACTCGGGCGCAGTCTCGAGCGGGTCGAGGCGGCCAGTGCGGCCAGTCTCGCCGAAGCCTTCCCCGACCTCGGCGCTGCCGAGCGCGATCGTCCCCCGGAACTGGTCATGCGCGCGCGCCTCGAAGGTCTGCGCGGCGGCAATGCCTCGAGCGGCCTGTTGCGCATGCTCGGGCGCATCGCGCCGATCCTCGGCACCACCACGCGCGTGCAGCTGCGCGGAGTCGAATTCCGCAACGACACGCTCGAGATCAACCTGCGCGCACCGGACGTGCAGGCACTCGACGGCATCCGCGAACAGGTGGCGGCGACGCCGGGCCTGGCCGCCGAGCTGACCGCGACGAATCCGCTCGACAACGCGACCGACGGTCGCCTGCGCATCCGCGCGGTGGCGCCATGATCGGCGAATGGTGGAATGCGCAGAGCGCGCGCGACCAGCGCATCCTGAAGTTCGGTGCGGTCGCCGTCGCTGGCGTGCTGCTGTGGGCGTTCGCCTGGCATCCGCTGGGGGTGGAGCGTGACCTGCGCAGCGAACGTCTCGACCAGGCGCGCCGCGAACTCGCCTTCGTGCGCGGCTCGGCCGCCGAGATCGCCCGCCTGCGTACGGCCGGCACGCAGACCCGCGCCGATCGCCAGGGCAAGTCGCTGCTCGCGCTGGCCGACGCCAGCGCACGCGCCGGCGGCCTCGACGGCGTGCTCAAGCGCATCGAGCCGGTCGGCCCGCGCAGCGTGCGCGCCGGCTTCGAGTTCGCCGCGTTCGACAGCCTGATGGACTGGATCGAGGCGCTCGCCCGCGAGCACGGCGTGCAGGTGTCGGACTTCTCCGCCGATCGCATCGACACCACCGGGCTGGTGAACGCGCGGGTAACGCTCGAGGACGTACCATGAGTCCGCATGTTCCCGTCATTCCGGCGCAGGCCGGAGTCGCGGAGCGGAGCCTGCTCCGCGGCGTTCCGGATCTCGAAAAGCAAAAGCAGCGGAGCCAGCTCCGCTCCACCGCGTCGCACCTCTCTCCATCCGCCTTGCCGAAAGACCGATGATGAAACTGATCAAGTGGCTGTTCGTCCTGTTCGTGCTCGCCCTCGTGATCGCCGGCGTGGCGGCGTGGACGATGCCGGCCGACGTGGCCTGGCGCCATTTCGCCCCGAAGGCCGGGCCGGTGAGCCTGGTCGGCGTGCGCGGCACGGTCTGGGAAGGCCACGCCGACGGCGTCAGCGTGTTCGGCCGCGACCTCGGCGAACTCGACTGGCGCATCGACAAGATGCCGCTGCTGCGCCGGGTGATCGCCGCCGACCTGCGCATCAAGGGCGCCGACATCGACGGATCGGGTCTGGTCGAACGTGCCAGCGATGGCCGCATCGATGCGCGCGACGTGCGCTTCCGCGTGCCGGCCACGCTGTTCGCGCCGGCGCTCGACATCCCCTCGCTGACCCTGTTCGGGTCGGTCACCGGCACTTTCAGCAAGGCGAGCTTCGCCGAGGGCCGCGTCCGTGATGCGCTCGGCAATGCGCGCTGGAGCGAGGCCGGGGTCAGCGGGCGGGCCGAGGCACGTTTTTCCGACATCCTCGCCGACTTCGCCTCGCGTCCCGACGGCAGCATCGCCGGCACCATTGCCGACGACGGCAAGGGCAATCTGGAGGTCAATGGCCGCTTCGATGTCTCGCCGGTGGCGTTCAGCGCCGAAGCCTTCCTGTCGGCACGCAACGACGACCCGCGCGTGACCGAGGCCCTGCAGTACATCGGCCAGCCGCAGGCGGACGGTTCCTCGCACCTGGTCATCCGCGGCGAGCTGTTCAAGCTGTTCTGATGACCTTGCCGCGGACCTTCCTCGATCGCGCACTGGCTGCCGCGCACGCCGCCGCCGACGCAGCCGAGGCCGGCATCCGTGCGCGTTACCGCGCGCGCGATTTCGCCGTGGAGACGAAATCCGACGCCACGCCGGTGACCGTGGCCGATCGCGAAGCCGAAGCGGCGATCAAGCGCGTGCTGCGCGCGGCATTTCCCGATCACGCGTACTTCGGCGAAGAGGAAGGCCGCGAGGGTGACAGCCCGTTCCTCTGGCTGATCGACCCGATCGACGGCACGCGTTCGTTCGTGCGTGGCTATCCATTCTTCTCGACCCAGATCGCGCTGATGCACGAAGGCGAACTCGTGCTCGGCGTGTCGGCTGCCGGAGAGTATGGCGAGCGCGCCTGGGCAACCCGCGGCGGCGGCGCCTTCCTCGGCACGAATGCGTCCGACGGTCGCGCGATCCGCGTATCGGATGCGCGCGAACCCGGCCCGGAATCGGCGATCTCCACCGGCAACCTGAAGTCGCTCGCCCGCGACCCGCACCGCTGGAACGTGCTGGCCGGCCTCGTCGCGCGCAGCGGCCGCACCCGCGGCTACGGCGATTTCCTCCACTACCACCTGCTCGCCCGCGGCGCGATCGACCTCGTCATCGAATCCGACCTCAACATCCTCGACGTCGCCCCGCTCGTCGTCATCGTGCGCGAAGCCGGCGGCGTCTTCACCGCCCTCGACGGCAGCCCCGTCGGCCTCGACCTCGGCAGCGCCCTGGCCGGACCGCCGGCACTGCATGCCTGGGCGCTGGAGGCGTTCGAGGGTTAGCCGCCCGATGGCAGGGTGGGGGCGGGCATCGGCATGCGTCCTTCCCCACGTCGATCGCAGCCCACCTCCCACCGCCCCTCATCCGGTGCTGCCGCACCACCTTCTCCCCGCTGCGCGGGGCGAAGGGACGGCTGGCGCTGTCGCAAGCATGCAAGGCTGAACTCTGGAGAAAGCGCATGCCTGTCCCTTCTCCCCGCTGCGCGGGGCGAAGGGACGGCTGGTGCCATCGCAAGATTGCAATCTGCACTTCAGAGAAAACGCTCGCTGTCCCTTCTCCCCGTGGCGACGGGGAGAAGGTGCCCGGCAGGGCGGATGAGGGGCGCTTTCGTGCTTCTTCACTGCAGCAGCCGATGAATCGGCGCGTGCGCACAGCTGCAACGGCGAATGCGCCCCACCTCCCACGGCCCCTCATCCGGTGCTGCCGCACCACCTTCTCCCCGCTGCGCGGGGCGAAGGGACGGCTGGCGTCGTCGCAAGCAT
>CAKSZY010000039.1 GCA_934526015.1 uncultured Dokdonella sp. | reverse complement strand
AAAACGCATGCCTGTCCCTTCTCCCCGTGGCGACGGGGAGAAGGTGCGGCGGCAGCCGCGGATGAGGGGCGCTTTCGTGCTTCATCACTGCAGCATTCGATGAAGCGGCGCCTGCGCACGGCTGCAATGTCGATCACACCCCACCTCCCACGGCCCCTCATCCGGTGCTGCCGCACCACCTTCTCCCCGCTGGCGCGGGGCGAAGGGAAGCTGGCGCTTTCGCAAGAACGCACGGCTGCACTCTGGTGAATGCGCATGCAATCCCTTCTCCCCGTTGCGACGGGGAGAAGGTGCGGCGGCAGCCGCGGATGAGGGGCGCTTTCGTGCTTCTTGTTCTTCTTCTGCAACCGCCGATGAAGTGACTCTCGCGCACTGCTGCAACGCCGATCACGCCCCACCTCCCACGGCCCCTCATCCGGTGCTGCCGCACCACCTTCTCCCCGCTGGCGCGGGGCGAAGGGAAGGCTGGCGCTGTCGCAAGAATGCAAGCTGCACGCTGGTGATGGCGCATGCTGGTCCCTTCTCCCCGTGGCGACGGGGAGAAGGTGCGGCGGCAGCCGCGGATGAGGGGCGCTTTCGTGCTTCATCTCTGCAGCAGCCAATGAATCGGCGCTTGCGCACTGCTGCAGCGGCAAACGCGCCCCACCTCCCACGGCCCCTCATCCGGTGCTGCCGCACCACCTTCTCCCCGCTGCGCGGGGCGAAGGGAAGGCCGGCGTCGTCGCAAGAACGCACGGCTGCATTCCGGTGAAAGCGCATGCTGGTCCCATCCATGGCCATGCTGCGGAGCTTGCGAAGGGCGGGCAGAGCGTGTGGAATCGTCGGCGGTATTCCAGGGAAGCCGTGCGATGACCGATCACGACAAGCGTCGCCCGCGACCGGCTGCTGCGGCGTCGCCGTGGAAGACGCGCGCCGGGTCGGCAGAGGCGAAGCCGCCGCGGACGCCGCCGGCCGCGCGGGTCGACGTCGCGCCTGCGGCGGCATCGAAACCGGCGCCGGAGATCCGCCTGTACGGGATCAACGCCTGCCTCGCCGCGTTCGCGAGACGTCCCGGCGACCTGCGCAAGGTCTGGCTGGTCGAGTCGCGGATTCCTGCGCTGAAGGCGGTGCTGGCCTGGTGCGTGCAGCGTCGGCTCGGCTATCGCGTGGTCGAGGCGGCCGATCTCGACAAGCTGACCGGTTCGCGCCATCACGAGGGCGTCTGCTTCGACCTGCGCCGGCCGGAACCGCTCGGGCTCGGCGAACTGCTCGCCGCGCAACCGCCCGCGCCGGCGGCGTCGTTGCTGATCTGGCTCGACGGCGTCGGCAATCCGCACAACCTCGGCGCCTTGCTGCGCAGTGCCGCGCATTTCGCTGCCGGCGGCGTGATCGTGCCGCGCACCTCGTCGCTCGACCTCTCCGGCGCCGCTGCGCGGGTTGCCGAAGGGGGAGCGGAGTTCGTTGCCCTCGCCCGCATCGACGACGAAGCCGTCGCGCTCGCGGCGTTGCGCTCGGCCGGTTATGCGATCGCGGCCAGCGTGCCGCGCGACGGCCGCGACGTGTTCGGCGCCGATCTTCCATCACGCCTCGTGCTGGTGTTCGGCGCCGAAGGCGAGGGCATGAGCAGCGCCCTGATCGATGCGGCCGACCTGCGCCTGACCATCCCCGGCAGCGGCGCCGTCGAAAGCCTCAACATCGCCGCCAGCGCTGCGGTGTTCCTCGCCGAGTACCGGCGGCGCTGGAGCGTGGCGGACGCCGGCCAGGGCCGCACGACGCGCGCGCCCTCCTGAACCGAGGCGGGACATCGTCCGGCTTCACGCGCGCGGACGGAGCGGGAGTCCGAATCCCCTGGCGCGAATCGCCGATCCGCGCTCCACGCCATCACGGCTTCTTCGCAAACGCCCCCGGCTTCGAGCCGAAGTCACCCTTCGCTTCGGCGGCGAGGTACATCGCCACGGCATAGGCGGCGACGTTCTGGCGCAGTGCGTCGAGGTCGACCTTGTCGAGGGTGTCGTTGGCGGTGTGATGCCAGGCGAAGTAGCGCGTGGTGTCCTGGTGCAGGGACAGACCGGCCATGCCGACCGCATGCACGGCGGACAGATCGGAGCCGCCGGCGCCCGGCGCCTCGCGGTCGTATTCGATGCCGAGCGGGGCGAGC
The DNA here is from genome assembly GCA_934526015.1 of uncultured Dokdonella sp. Lineage (GTDB taxonomy): Bacteria > Pseudomonadota > Gammaproteobacteria > Xanthomonadales > Rhodanobacteraceae > Dokdonella. The sequence continues at coordinate 13,538 of CAKSZY010000039.1, read as the reverse complement.
GCTTCGGCGATGCGGTCGATGGCGGCGCGCGCGTCCGGCTTGACGGTGGCGGTGAGCTTGACGATGCGGTCGGAGCCGGCGTCCGACTCGCTGCCGAGGATCGCGCGGGCGATTTCCTTGCGATGGGTTTCCCCGTAGGCCTTGCCGCCGTAGAGCCCCGATTCCTCGTTGGCGAAGGCGACCACGCGGATGCTGCGCGCCGGCCGTTTCGGCAACTGTGCGATGAGGTGGGCGGCGGCGGTGGTGATGCCGATGCCGGCGGCGTCGTCGACCGCGCCGGTGCCGAGATCCCAGGAGTCGAGGTGGCCGCCGGTGAGGTAGTACTCGTTCGGCCGGCTGCGTCCGCGCATCTCGGCGATGACGTTGGCGCCGGTGTATTCGCCTTCGATGCCGCAGTCCAGCGCCAGGCGCAGGGTGACCGGCAGGCCACGCGCGAGGATGCGTTCGAGCTGGTCGGCATCGGGGTTCGACAGCGCGGCGGCCGGGATCGCGGTGACGCCGTCCTCGAAGCGGGTCATGCCGGTGTGCGGCAGGCGCGTGTCCTCGGGGCCGACCGAGCGCAGCAGGAAGGCCGCGGCGCCCTTGGTCGAGGCGACCGAGGGGCCGCGCCCGCGCACGCGCGAACCCTGGCCGTAGCCGCGCCCGGCCTTCTCGTCCATGCGCGTCGAACCGATGTAGACGATGCGACCCTCGACCGCTTCGCGCGCAGCCGCTTCGAGGGCTTCGAGCGATTCGAAGGCGACCACTTCGGCGCGCAGGCCGCCGTCCGGCGTCGCCGCCGAATTGCCGAGTGCGGTCAGCGCCAGCGGTTGCGGGAACGGCGAAACGACTTCGGCGTGCTCGCTGCGGCGCACCCATTTCGGATACGTCACCGGCTCGCTCCAGACCTTGTCGAAGCCGAGCGCCTTGAACTTCGCGATCATCCACTCGCGTGCGCGCGCATCGGCTTCGCTGCCGGCGAGGCGCGGGCCGACTTCGGTGGTCAGGCCCTCGGTGATTTCCCAGGCCAGGGTGTCGGCGAGGGCGCGCTCGCGCAGTCCGGCGGCGGTCTCCAGCGCGGCATCGGGGATCGTCGTCGGTGCGGCCGATGCGGTCAGCGGGAAGGCGAGGACGAAGGCAAGGATCGACAGGCGCATCGGCGGTGGCCCCGGGGCAAAGGAGCCGCGGATGATGCCAGAGCCGCGCAGGCGCACGCCGTGGCTTTGGTCATGCACGGGCACCGCAGCCGGTGCCCGTGCAGGCACGCTCAGGCGCGACGTTCCTTCAGCAGGTCGCGGATCTCGCCGAGCAGGACGACGTCTTCCGCCGGTGCTGCCGGTGCCGCTTCTTCCTTCTTGATCATGCGGTTCATCAGCTTGATGACGAGGAAGATGGCGAAGGCGACGATGGCGAACTGGATGATGGTGTTGATGAAGGCGCCGTAGAGGATCGCGACCTCGCCCTTGCCGTCGGCGCCGGCCGGCACGAGGATCCATTTGTACGCGGAGAAGTCGACACCGCCGATCAGCCAGCCGATCGGCGGCATGATGACCTGGTCGACCAGCGAGGAGACGATCTTGCCGAAGGCGGCGCCGATGACGACACCGACGGCGAGGTCGATGACGTTGCCGCGCATCGCGAAGGTCTTGAACTCGGAGAAGAAGCTCATGGGGGACTCCTGGGACGGATCGGGAAAGAGCGTCCGGGCGCCGTCGAGCAGGGCGTTGCCGGGCGCCGCCATTCTTCCGCGCGTCGCCGCGGGTGTCGAGGCTTGCGTGGGACTAGACGACGCGACCCGTGAGTGTGGCCCATCCCTCGAGTTCGGCGCGGAAATGGTCGCCGCGCTGCAATGCGGCCACTCCGGCCGGCGTGCCGGTGAAGATCAGGTCGCCGGATTGCAGTTCGTAAAACTTTGAAAGCTCGTGGATGATCTCGGCAACGCTGAAGATCATCTGCGAGAGCACGGTGGCCTGGCGGCGCGCACCGTTCACCTCGAGCGCGAGTTGCGTCGCCGCCGGCGGATGGCCGCTGTCGCTGACCCGGCGCAGCGCCGACACCGGCGCGGAATGGTCGAACCCCTTGGCGGTGTCCCACGGATTGCCGTTCTTCTTCGCGATCGACTGCAGGTCGCGGCGGGTGAGGTCGAGGCCGACGCCGTAGGCGTAGACATGCTCGAGCGCATGCGCAACGGGGATGTCGCGGCCGCCGCGGGCGAGGGCGACGACCATCTCGACTTCGTGGTGGAGGTCGCCGGTGGCGGACGGATACGGCACGTCGCCGTCGTCGATGACGATCGCGTCGGCCGGCTTGGAAAAGAAGATCGGCTGCGTGCGATCGACGCGGGCGCCCATCTCGGCGGCATGGTCGGCGTAGTTGCGGCCGATGCAATGGATGCGGCGGACCGCGAAGCGCAGGTCGGAACCGGCGACCGGGATCGAGGGAATCGGATGCGGGGCAAGGGCGTAGGTCATGGGCCTGGCTGCGGTCGATGGAAGCGGTCGTGGCGCCTGCGCGGCATGACAGGCGTCATCCCGGAAGGGTGAAGAAAGTGCCTTTCGGCAAGGTCGTGCCTGCACCAGTCTATGGCAGACTCGCCGACCTCGACAGGTTGCAGGATCGTCATGGACTCCAAGGCTGAACTGCTCAAGCAGCTGCGCATCGACCGTGCCGCGCCCGAGCCCGCCGGCAAGGGGCCGTGGATCGTCGCCGCGATCGTCGCCGCCGTGTTGCTGGCAGGTGCGGCGGCCTGGTGGTGGGCGGGCGCGGCGAAGCCGGTCGTGGTCGAGGCCGCGGTGGCGGCGCTGCCGGCGGGCGCCGGTGCCGCTCCGGCGGCGGTGTTGCAGGCCACCGGCTATGTGACCGCACGCCGCCAGGCGACCGTCTCGGCGCAGATCACCGGCACGCTGAAGGAAGTCCTGATCGAAGAAGGCGAACGCGTCGAGGAAGGCCAGGTGCTTGCGCGCCTGGAAGACACCGCGCAGCGCGCCGCGCTCGGCCAGGCGGAGGCGCAACTGGCCCAGGCGCGCGCCCAGGTCGGCGAGGTGCGCGTCCGCCTCGCCCAGGCGCGGCGCGACCGCGAGCGCCTCGACGATCTGGTCGGGCGCAAGCTCGTCTCGCGCCAGTCCGCCGAAGCCGCCGGCACCGAAGCCGATGCGCTCGCCGCGCAGCTCGCCGCGCAGCAGCGGTACGTCGAACTCGCCGAGGCCCAGCAGCGCAGCGCGCAGGTGCAGCTCGACTACACCACCGTGCGCGCACCGTTCGCCGGGGTGGTCATCGCCAAGGCCGCCCAGGTCGGCGAGATCGTCTCGCCGCTGTCGGCCGGCGGCGGCTTCACCCGCACCGGCGTCGGCACCATCGTCGACATGGACTCGCTCGAGATCGAAGTCGATGTCAACGAGTCCTACATCAACCGCGTGCGCGCTGGCGCCCCTGCGCATGCGGTGCTCGACGCCTACCAGGACTGGACGATCCCGGCGCACGTGATCGCCATCATTCCGACCGCGGACCGCGGCAAGGCGACGGTGAAGGTGCGCATCGGCCTCGACCAGAAGGATCCACGCGTGCTGCCCGACATGGGCGCGCGCGTGTCGTTCCTGGAGGAGGCGAAACCGGCTGTCGCCGATGCGCCACCGCCTGCGAAGGGCGTGCTGGTGCCGGCGACGGCCATCGTCGAGCGCGACGGGCGCAGTGTCGTCTTCGTCATCGATGCGGATCGTGCGCGCATGCAGGCGGTGACGCCGGGGCAGGCGCAGCGTGACCTGCGCCTCGTCGAGGGCATTGCCGCGGCGACGCGCGTGGTGCGGGCGCCGCCGGTCGAGCTGAAGGACGGTGCGCGCGTGGAGATTGCGGGTCGCTAGTGTGGAACGCGGGACCGGCTCGCGCCGAGGTCCGCGCAGCGGGATGGACGCAGGACGAGGCCTCCGGTCCGAGGCAGCGCGTCGCCCGCCGCCGCGCCGCCTTCCTCCCGGACAGCCGGGGAACGGCGGATCAACTGAACGGGGCGTCGACGCAGGGTTCGGCGCCAGGCACGCACATCGGAGGCATCATGGCGAACATCGTTGAAATCCGCGGCGTCAGCAAGGTCTACGCGCGCGGCAAGCAGAAGGTCGAAGTGCTGCACGGCGTCGATCTCGACATCGCCGAGGGCGACTTCCTTGCCCTGATGGGTCCGTCCGGCTCCGGCAAGACGACCCTGCTCAACCTCATCGGCGGACTCGATTCGCCGAGCAGCGGCTCGATCGCGGTCGGTGGCCAGCGCATCGACCGTCTCGGTGCCGGCGCGCTGGCGAAGTGGCGCGCCGCCAACGTCGGTTTCATCTTCCAGTTCTACAACCTGCTGCCGATGCTGAGCGCGCAGAAGAACGTCGAGGTGCCGCTGCTGCTGACGAAACTGTCGGCCGCGCAACGCAAGCGCAATGCGGCGATCGCCTTGCAGCTGGTCGGACTCGCCGACCGCGCCAGCCACAAGCCGAACGAACTTTCGGGTGGCCAGCAACAGCGCGTCGCCATCGCGCGCGCGATCGTCTCCGATCCGAACCTGCTGGTCTGCGACGAGCCGACGGGCGACCTCGACCGCCAGTCCGCCGAGGACGTGCTGACCCTGTTGCAGCAACTCAATCGCGACCACGGCAAGACCATCATCATGGTCACCCACGATCCGAAGGCCGCCGAGTACGCCACCCACACCCTGCATCTGGACAAGGGTTCGCTGGTCGAACAGGCCGCGGCCTGAGCGGAGGCACGCCGATGAAATACTTCCACCTGATCTGGGCCGCGCTGTTCCGGCGCAAGGCACGCACGATCCTGACCCTGCTGTCGGTGATGGCCGCCTTCCTGCTGTTCGGCCTGCTCGATGCCGTGCGCGTGGCGTTCAACGCCGGCAGCGATGCCGCCGGGGTCGATCGCATGATCGTTTCCTCGCGCTTCTCGATCATCCAGAGCCTGCCGCAGAGCCTGCTGCCGCGCATCGAGGCGGTGCCGGGGGTGAACACGGTGACCTGGGCGAACTGGTTCGGCGGCTACTACAAGGAACCGAAGAACCAGGGTTTCAACATCGCCATTGCGCCGAACTTCTTCGACGTCCATCCGGAAATGACAGTGACGCCCGAAGTGCGCGAGGCGTTCCAGCGCACGCGCACCGGTGCCGTCATCGGCGAGGCGCTGGCCAACCGCTTCGGCTGGAAGACCGGCGACAAGGTGGTCGTCACCGGCGCGATCTTCCCGGACAAGGCAACGGGCGAGACGACCTGGACCTTCGACATGGTCGGCACCTTCACGGTGAAGGAGGAAAAGCTGCGCGGCATGGAGCAGCAGCTGTTCTTCCGCTGGGACTATTTCGACGAGGCCAATGCCTACGGTTCCGGCGAGGTCGGCTGGATCATCGTCAAGGTGGACGATCCCGACCATTCCGACAGCGTCGCCCGGGCGATCGACGCGATCTCGGCGAATTCCGACCACGAGACGAAGACGCAGACCGAGCAGGCGTTCAATCTCTCGTTCGCCAAGCAGCTCGGCGACATCGGCCTGATCGTCAGCGCGATCATGGCGGCGGTGTTCTTCACCCTGTTGCTGCTGACCGGCAACACGATGGCGCAGGCGGTGCGCGAACGCATCCCCGAACTGGCGACGCTGAAGACGATGGGATTCTCCGACCGCAGCGTGCTCGGCCTGGTGTTCGCCGAGGCGGTGCTGCTGATCGTGCTCGGCGGCGTGCTCGGCCTCGGCCTCGTCGCACTGATCCTGCCGGGCGTGTCCGCGGCCAGCGGCGGCATGCTGCAGCTGCCGCCGGTCGGCGCCGGCACCTGGGGCGTCGGCATCGCCATGATGGTGGTGATCGGCGTGCTGGTCGGCGTGTTGCCGGCCCTGCGCGCGATGCGCCTGAAGATCGTCGACGCCCTCGCGGGCCGATAGGAGACCTGCATGAACATCCTCAAGTCGTTCCTGCGCGGCCTCGGCATCGCCGTGCTGATTGCCCTCTCGGTCGCCCTCTGGATCATGCTGCCGTGGCCGCTCCTGTTCGCGCTGGCCGTTCTGCTCGGCGTGTGGATGCTGCTGACGCGCAGTGGCCGTCAGGCGTCATCGGCGACCTGGATCGGCGTGTCGACGATCGGCCAGCGCCTCGGTGCCTCGTCGGTCATCGTCGTCGGCATCGCCGGCGTGGTCGGCGTGCTGGTCGCCCTGCTGGCGATGGGCGAGGGCCTGACCAAAACCCTGCGCAGTACCGGCGACACCTCGACCGCGATCATCCTGCGCGGCGGGGCGACGGCGGAGCTGAGCTCGGGACTCGGTCGCGAGGACGTCACCCTGATCGGACAGCTGCCCGGCATCCTGCGCGATGCCGAAGGCAAGCCGATCGCCTCGCCCGAACTCGTCGTCGTCGCCAACCTGCCGAAGAAGTCGACCGGCAGCGACGCCAACGTCGAGGTGCGCGGCATCGGCCCGCAGGCCTGGGCCCTGCGGCCGAACGTGAAGATCGTCGAGGGCCGCGCGTTCACCCCGGGATTGCGCGAGATGGTCGTCGGCAAGGGCGCACGCGCGCAGTTCGCCGGGCTGGATCCCGGCACCGAGATCAACCTCAACAACCAGCAGTGGACGATCGTCGGCATGTTCGAGTCGGGCGATGCCCACGAATCGGAACTGCTCGGCGACGTCGACACCGTCGCCGCCGCGTACCGGCGCACCGGTGGCTACCAGTCGATGACCGTGCGCCTGACTTCGCCCGAGTCGCTCGACGAGCTGAAGGCGGCGATCGCCACCGATCCGCGCCTGAAGGTCGATGCGAAGACCACCCTCGACTACTACACCGCGCAATCGGAAAACCTCAGCAAGGTGATCCGCGTGGTCGGCATCACCATCGCGGTGATCATGGCGATCGGCGCGATCTTCGGCGCGCTCAACACGATGTACGCGGCGGTGGCGACGCGCGCGCGAGAGATCGCCACGCTGCGGGCGATCGGTTTCCGCGCACCGCCGGTGATCGTCTCGGTCATGCTCGAGACGATGCTGCTGGCGCTCGCTGGCGGCGTGCTCGGCGGGCTGATCGCCTGGCTGATCTTCGACAACTATTCGGTGTCGACCCTCGGCGCCAATTTCAGCCAGGTCGTGTTCCAGTTCAGCGTGTCGCCGCAGCTGTTGTCGAACGGCCTCAAGTGGGCGCTGGCGATCGGCTTCATCGGCGGCCTGCTGCCGGCCCTGCGCGCGGCGCGCCTGCCGGTGACGACGGCATTGCGCGAATCCTGAGCCTGCGGCGCGATCAGCGCGCCGCCGCTCTCTGCCGGGTCAGGGTGATGAGGGCGACGCCGGCGAGGATGATCGCCATGGCGAGCAGGTCGCCGGCGTGCACCGCCTCGCCGGCGAACGCGGCGCCGAGCAGCACGGCGACCGGCGGATTGACGTAGGCGTAACTGGTCGCCAGCAGCGGGCGCACGTGTTCGAGCAGGTAGAGGTAGGCGCTGAACGCGACCAGCGAGCCGAACACGATCAGGTAGAGCAGGGCGAGGGTCGCGCCGGCGCCCGGCGATGCCGGCAGGCGTTCGCCGGCGAGCAGCGCGCCGAGGGTCAGCATGCCGCCGCCGCAGAGCATCTGGGTGGCGGTGTTCATCGCCGCCGGCGGCATGTCGCGGCGACGGCTCCAGACCGAACCGAACGCCCACGACGCCGCCGCGGCGACGAGGGCCAGCGCGCCGAGCGGCGCCGCGCTCATGCCGGCACCGAGGTTGAGCAGGATCACCCCGGCGAAGCCGACCGCGAGGCCGAGCCATTCGAGCTTTCGCGGCCAGTGGCCGTAGAGTCCGGCGAAGATCGCCGCGAACAACGGCATGCCGGCCACCGCCACGGCCGCCAGGCCCGAGGCCACCGACTGCTGGGCGTAGCAGACCAGGCCGTTGCCGAGGCCGAGCAGCAGGGTGCCGGTGATCGCCGCATTGATCCATTGCGGGCGCGTCGGCGATGCCATGCCGCGCCAGCGCAGGAAGGCATAGAGGAGGGCGCCGGCAACGAGGAAACGGATCGCCGCCATGGTGAACGGCGGCCAGCTCTCCAGCGCGATGCGGATCGCCAGATAGGTCGAGCCCCAGACCAGATAGACCGCGAGCAGGGCCAATGGCACGAGCACGCGAGGAGGGATGGTCAGCGGCATCGGAAGGGCTTCGCAGCAGCCGTGGTCAAGGCGGCCGGCGCAGCATGGCGGCCGCCGCCGACCCGCGCCAGCGCCATCGCGGCCCGGCGCACGGGAGCCAATCGGGAATCAGACGAACGGGCGTGGCGGGCGCACGCGCACGACGGTGAACTCGCCGTCGATGACTTCGGACGCCTGCGCCGGCGGTTTCCCGGGGCGACTGCGGAAGGCATTGCGCAAGGCATTGCCGCCCCACACCAGCAGCGCACCGACGACGAACGCGGCCAGGGCGAACACGCCGAGCGCGAACACCGCGGCGACGACCAGCACGGCCACCACGGCGGCGAGCAGGCGCGCGAGCGGATGGCGGGGGCGGAACGTGGCGTGGAACATGGCGACTCCTCGTGCGGCAACTCGGCAGACGCATCCACGGACGGCACGAGCCCGTGGACGAGCGATCGACTTCGCAAGGGTGGGTCGCCCTTGCGAAGGGGATCGGAGTGTCCCTAGTCTTGGGGCGATGCGCAGTGCGCGCAAGTGTCGAAGGTTGGCATGAACGAAGCTTCTCCCCTGTGCCGCCTCGACGAGATTCCCGACGGCGGCGCCCTCGGCGTGACCATCGAATCCTCGACCGGCGGCTTCGGCCTGATCCTGCTGCGCGAGGGCGAACAGGTGTTCGCCTACCACAACGAATGCCCGCACGCCGGCCGCCCGCTCGACTACGCGCCCGGCCGTTTCCTCGTCAAGGAAAGCCGCCTCGTCTGCGCCGCCCATGGCGCCACCTTCGCGGTGACCTCGGGCGCCTGCCTCGGTGGCCCCTGCCGCAGCGGCCTGGTCGGCGTGCCGGTGCGGGTCGAGGGCGACCGCGTCTTCGCCGCGGCGGACCTCGACTGAACGCCGCCGCCGGTTCCCGTTGCGACCGCAGACCTACGACAGCTGTCGTTGACATGCCGGCAACGGCCGCATAGGCTGCGTCCTTCGTTTCCCGGAGTCTGCCGATGAACCGGCTGCTGTTTCCCGCCCTCGCGCTGGTGCTGGCCGCCTGTCTGCCGGCGGGAGCCCGTGCCGCCGAACCGTTCCCGCTCGACGCCACCAGCGCCGACGAGTTCCATCGCCAGGCCGACGAATTGCGCCGCGAGATGGCCGAGGGCGGCAAGTACGCGAACCTGTCGGACGAGCAGCACAAGCGCGTCGACTCCCGGCTGGATGTGCTGGCCAAGCTCTACGACAAGCACGCGATGCGGGAGAAATTCACCCGCAAGGACGAAGTCGCCCTGGTCAACGCGAGCGAGGAAATCAACGCGGTGCTGAGCGGCAAGGATGATGACCGCCTGATCTGCGAGCAACGTCGCGCGATCGGCTCGAACCGCATGCAGAAGGTCTGCATGACGGTCGGCGAGCGGCGCGAGCGCAGCGACGCGGCGAGGGCGGACCTGCGGGAATTGCGCCCGCAGGCGCAAAGCAAGGGCAACTGATTCGCACGGCGGTCGGCGCGCGGTCCGTCCACCGCGGCAGCGGCCTCGTGCAGGGGCGGTCAAGGGAGTCCGGAACGATGCAGGGCAAGAACCACGAACTGCCAAAGCCCACCGAGGCGGAACTGGCGATCCTCAACACCTTGTGGGAACGCGGTCCGTCCACCGTCCGCGATGTCCACGAGACGCTCTATCGCGACGACGGCACCGGCTACACGACGGCGCTGAAGATGCTGCAGATCATGCATGCGAAGGGCCTGGTCGAGCGCGACGACTCGCAGCGCGCCCACGTCTACAGCCCGGCGATCAGCAAGGAGTCGACGCAGAAGCGCTTCCTCACCGATTTCGTCCAGCGCGTGTTCGACGGTTCGCCCTCCCAGCTGGTCCTGCGCGCGCTCGGCGGCGGATCGAATGCCAGCCGCGCCGAACTCGAGGAGATCCGCGCGTTGCTCGACCGCATCGAGTCGAGGATCGACCGGTGAGCCTCGCCGCACTGCAGCCGTGGATCCACGCGTTCGGCTGGACGCTGACGCACTTCATCTGGCAGGGCGCGCTGGTCGGGCTCGCCTTCGCCCTGGCGCGGACCCTGGTTCCGCGTGACCATGCCGAGGCCCGCTATGCGATCGGTCTCGCCGCGCTCGCGGCGCTGGCGATCTGCCCGCTGGCCACGCTGTGGCTGCTGCGTCCGTCCGGCATGGTCACTGCCGCCACCGACGTGCCGAGTCTGGCGCCGGTGCTGACCGCCCAGGCCGACGCGGCGGCAACCGGCATGGGCGCCCCGATCGATCTTTCCTGGCTGGTCGCGCTGTGGGCGCTGGGCGTCGTGCTGGTGACGGCGCGCGCGATCGGCCAGTGGCGGACGCTCGATCACATCGCCAACCGCCTAGCCTGGCGCGACGCCGGCATCGAGGCGATGTTCGCGCGCGTTTCCGCGCACTTCGGCGGCATCCGCCGCGTGCGCATCCTCGTCTCGAGACATATCGACACGCCGACCCTGATCGGCTGGGTGAACCCGGTCATCCTGCTGCCGGCGGCGGTCGTGCTCGGCTTTCCGCGCCACCAGCTCGAACTGATCCTCGCCCACGAGCTCGGCCACCTGCGCCGCTGCGACCACATCGTCAACCTCGTGCAGACGGCGATCGAAACCTTGCTGTTCTACCACCCGGTCGTGCACTGGATCTCGCGCGAGGTCCGCCATGAGCGCGAAGTCTGCTGCGACCGCCTCGTGCTGCACAGGACCGAACGCGAGCCGTGCGAGTACGCGCGCACGCTGGCCGCGCTCGAGAGCCTGCGCCAGTTTCCGCCGCAGTTGGCCGTCGCCGCCACCGGAGGTCACCTGCTCGACCGGGTCCGCCGCATTGTCAGCTCGCCGTCGTCGCATGGACGTCCGCGCGGCATCTGGTTCGCGCTCGCCGGTGGCGCCGGCCTGCTCGCCGCCACCGCCATCCTGTTCGACTGGCACGTCACGCGCGACACCGACAGCGTGCCGGCGTCGATGGCGGTGACTTCGACCTCGCCGGAACGGCCGGTGCCCGAACTCGACGCCCCGATCGTGCCGCTGGCGGACGCGCGGCCGGCGATCACCTGGGCCGCGCTCGACCTGCCGGCCGAACGTGCCGAGGCGCAACCTTCTGTCCCTGCGCTCGCCGTTGTCGACGAAATCCCGGCACCCGCGCTGGCCGCCCAGCCGCTGACCGTATCGGCGCCGGCGCCTGTCGTGGCGCAGGCCGACGGCATTGCGCTCGACATCGAAGACCTGGCGCTGGAGGCGACGGCGGTCGAGGTTCCCGACGTCGTCCAGGTGGAGCGGCGTGCGCCGCAGCTCGTGCGCCGGATCGATCCGGTGTATCCGGACGTGCCGTCCGAGGATTCGCGCGGGCATGTCGAGTTCGAGTTCTCGATCGAGCGCAATGGCGGCGTGCGCGACATCAGCGTCGTCTCCGGCGACGCCCGCGGAAGCTTTGCCTCCGCGGCCCGCCAGGCGCTGCGCATGTGGCGCTTCGATGCCAACGATGCAGCCCGCGTCGCCGGCCAGCGTTTCCGCCAGAACTTCGTCTTCCTCGGCATCTCGCGCGGCATTGCCGAGGGCGATTCCGACACGGCTTGCCGCCGCTGGACCGGCTCGAACCTGTGCCGGCCGGCACGCACGATCGGCCTGACCACCGAGGTGGAACTCAACAGCACCCTGCCGTCCGAGCGCGTGCCGGTTGCCCTCGAACCGGCACCGGTCGCCGCGGCCGCGTCGCCGCACGCCCTGCCGGCGGATTCCGGGGCGCGCTGATCCGCGAGGATTGCGGTCGCGTGGACCGGGCGTGCTGTGGCATTGCCTCGCGATTGGCGGGATCACTCAACTTCTGCCTTGCCTCTTCGCATTCGCTGGGTTGGGGTGAACCACGGGTTCGGCTCGCCTCGGCGGTGTCCTGGCATCGTCATTCCAGCGAGAGCAGGCATCCTGCTCCTGGCTTTGGTTCTTCGCTCTCTCTTGGGTGTGTTGAACCACGGGTTCCGCTCGCCTCGGTGGTGTCCTGGCATCGTCATTCCAGCGAGAGCAGGCATCCTGCTCCTGGCTTTGGTTCTTCGCTCTCTCTTGGGTGTGTTGAACCACGGGTTCCGCTCGCCTCGGCGGCGAGCGGGTTACTTTCCTTTGTCTCGTCAAAGGAAAGTAACCAAAGGAAAGACGACCCCGGCATCCGCGCCGATCGGGCTGCGCCCGATCGGTACCCTGCGGTGCTCGCCGCCCAGCGGCCGGCGAACAACTCGGCCATCCATGGCCTCAGACAGTTCGCCTTTCCCCGCTGGCCGGCTCCGCTCCTCGGCGCTGCTGCAGGGGTGGGTAGGTCAACAGCCAGAGCTACAGCTACAGCTACAGCTACAGCTACAGCTACAGCTATAGCTACAGCCAAGGCAACAGCGTGTGCGTTTGCCCTGCTCTTGCTCCGCTCTTGCCCTGCTCTGGCTCTGCCCTTGACGTTCCCCCCCCCTCAGTCGCGCCGAGGAGCGCAGTCAGACACCGGGGAAAGGCGAACTGTTTGAGGCCATGGATGGCCGAGTTGTTCGCCGGCCGGTGGCTGGCGAGCACCGCAGGGAACCGGGCGGACGCAGTCCGACCGGCGCGACTGCGGGGTCGTCTTTCCTTTGGTTACTTTCCTTTGACGAGACAAAGGAAAGTAACCCGCTCGCCGCGGAGGCGAGCGGAACCCTTGGTTCGACACACCCAAGAGAGAGCGAAGCATCCAAGCCAAGGCACTGGATGCCGGCCTTCGCCGGCATGACGGCGATGAGACTTGCCGAGGCGCGCGGAACCCGTGGTTCACCACATCCACGAGAGAGCGAAGCATCCAAGCCAAGGCACTGGACACCGGCCTTCGCCGGGATGACGGCGAGAGAGAGCCGGGCCTCCGCGCAAGCTTTTGTAGAGGCAAGCTTGCCCGGCTGCAGCGCGCTTTCGTGGAGCCGGGCTTGCCCGGCTGAAGCGCCGAACGAAGCCGCAAGGGCAGCGGAGCGAACTCCAGAAACGCATTGGAATGCAGCGGTGCAAGCAGGAGATGGCGCATGCCTGTCCCTTCTCCCCGCTGCGCGGGGCGAAGGAAAGCTGGCGCTGTCGCAAGAACGCACGGCTGCACTCTGGTGAATGCGCATGCCTGTCCCTTCTCCCCGTGGCGACGGGGAGAAGGTGCGGCGGCAGCCGCGGATGAGGGGCGCTTTCGTGCTTCTTCTTCTGCAGCAGCCGATGAATCGGCGCTTGCGCGTAGCTGCAGCGGCGAACGCACCCCACCTCCCACGGCCCCTCATCCGGTGCTGCCGCACCACCTTCTCCCCGCTGCGCGGGGCGAAGGGAAGCTGGCGCGGTCGCAAGAACGCACGGCTGCACTCTGGTGAATGCGCATGCCTGTCCCTTCTCCCCGCTGCGCGGGGCGAAGGGACCGGCATGCATTTCTCGAGATTGCTGCGATCTCGGGCAAAACAGGCGG
>CAKSZY010000038.1 GCA_934526015.1 uncultured Dokdonella sp. | reverse complement strand
TCTTGCCGTGGTCCACATGACCGATCGTGCCCACGTTCACGTGCGGCTTGGTGCGCTCGAACTTACCCTTTGCCATGACTGCCTATCTCGCTGATGAAGAGTTGGATGTGCGTTCTTTCAGTGGAAGTGCGGCCATGGATGGCCGCCGATCTGACTCTGCGATCACGAATGACCGCTTCGGCATCTGGTGCTCACGAATGGAATCGAACCATCGACCTCTTCCTTACCAAGGAAGTGCTCTACCGACTGAGCTACGTGAGCGCGTGTTTCCAAGGACCTCGCGGATCGTTCAATGGAGCGGGAGACGGGAATCGAACCCGCACAATCAGCTTGGAAGGCTGAGGTTCTACCATTGAACTACTCCCGCCCGGACCGAACTCCTTGAATCTGAACAGGCCGCGCCGCTTTCGCGTCGCGGTGGAACTGGTGGTGCTGGTGGAGGGAGGTGGATTCGAACCACCGAAGGCGTAAGCCAGCAGATTTACAGTCTGCCCCCGTTGGCCGCTTGGGTATCCCTCCGTGAACTCGTTCTTTCAACTCGCAAAAACTGTCATGCCGCCATCGGGAGGTGGATGACTCAGGGCATCCTGCCCTTCGCCCCTCCGGGGCCGCGCCGCTTGCGCGTCGCGTTCAAGTTCGCTCCCGGCGAACCTGGTCGAACCAACGAAGGCGTGAGCCAGCCGATTTACAGTCTGCCCCCGTTGGCCGCTTGGGTATCCTTCCACGAACTCGCTTTCGACTCTCTGCAACCTCTCGGCCGGCCACCCGGAAGTGGCGGACGCCGGGCATCCCGCCCTCCGGAAAACGGAGCCGCGCATTCTCGCGGACAGGCATCGGGGTGTCAACAGCCGCCCGCCGCCAGAAGGCGGCCGGATGGCACCGCCGCGGCGGCCTTGGCGGGCTGCCTCAGACGTTGAAGCGGAAATGCAGGACGTCGCCTTCCTTGACCACGTATTCCTTGCCTTCCAGGCGCAGGCGACCTGCCTCGCGGGCGCCGGATTCGCCCTTGTAGCGGATGTAATCGTCGTAGGCGATGGTTTCGGCGCGGATGAAGCCGCGCTCGAAGTCGGTGTGGATGACGCCGGCCGCCTGCGGTGCGGTGGCGCCGACCTTGACCTGCCAGGCGCGCACTTCCTTCTCGCCGGCGGTGAAGTAGGTCTGCAGGCCCAGCAGGGCGTAGCCGGCGCGGATCACCCGGTTCAGGCCGGGCTCGTCCAGGCCCATGTCTGCAAGGAAGACGGCGCGGTCGGCCTCGTCGAGCTGGGCAAGCTCTTCCTCGATGGCCGCGCAGACCGGCACCACCTCGGCCCCCTCGGCGGCGGCGCGTTCGCGAACGCGCTCCAGGAAGGGGTTGTCGCGGAAGCCGTCCTCGCGCACGTTGGCGATGTACATCAAGGGCTTGAGGGTCAGCAGGAACAGTTCGCGGACCAGCGCACGCTCCTCCTCGTCGAGGCCGAGGCTGCGCGCCGGCCGGCCCTCGTCGAGGGCCGCGCGCAGCTTCTGCAGCACCGGTCGGCGCGCCAGGGCGTCCTTGTCGTTGGCCTTCGCGGCCTTCTCGACGCGGGCCAGTGCCTTGTCGACCGATTCGAGATCGGCCAGGGCCAGTTCGGTGTCGATCGTCTCGATGTCGGAGATCGGGTCGATGCGGCCGGCGACGTGGACGATGTCGGTGTCCTCGAAGCAGCGCACGACGTGGGCGATCGCATCGACCTCGCGGATGTGGGCGAGGAACTTGTTGCCGAGGCCCTCGCCCTTCGACGCGCCGGCGACGAGGCCGGCGATGTCGACGAACTCCATCGTCGTCGGGATGATCTTCAACGGCCGGGCGATGCCGGCCAGCGCCTCGAGGCGCGGATCGGGCACCGGCACGACGCCGATATTCGGGTCGATCGTGCAGAACGGGAAGTTGGCCGCAGCGATGCCCGCCTTGGTCAGCGCATTGAACAGGGTCGACTTGCCGACGTTTGGCAGACCGACGATGCCGCATTTGATGCCCATGGCTTGAAAGTCCGGGATTGGGGATTGGAGAGGGGTGGAAGCCGGGATCCGGAGCGCCGGCACAGGGCAGTCCTGGCCGCCGCGGACCCGCGATCGATCTAGTTCCGGCTATCGGTATGCAGCCGCTTCATCGCTTCATTGAAGTCGCCGGCAACGGCGAGCGCAAGCACGTCGAGGGCATCGGCAACCGCGCCGATGATCGCGTTCTCGTCGCTGATGGACGGACGCCCGAGCACCCAGGAGGTGACACGGTCCTTGTGCCCGGGATGGCCGATGCCGAGGCGCAGGCGGTGGAAGCGGCCGTGGCCGACGTGCGCGAAGAGGTCGCGCAGGCCGTTCTGGCCACCGTGGCCGCCGTCGTACTTGAGCCGGGCGACGCCGGGCGGCAGGTCGAGGTCGTCATGCGCGACCAGCATCTGCCCGGGCTCGATCTTCCAGTAGCGCAACGCGGCGTTGACGGCGAGCCCGCTGCGGTTCATGTACGTGGTCGGCTTCAGCAGCCACAGCGGTTCGCCGGCGACGACGATCTTCGCCGTCTCCGCATGCAGCTTCGACTCGATGCCGAAGCGCGCGCCCTCGCGCCGGGCGAGCGCATCGACCAGCCAGAACCCGGCATTGTGCCGGGTCCGGGCATGTTCGGCCCCGGGATTGCCGAGGCCGACCACGAGGCGCAATCCGGCCATGGTGCCGGCAACCGCCGCTTACTTCTTCGCGTCCTTCTTGCCGGCGTCCTTCTTGTCGTCCTTCTTCGCGTCGGCGGGGGCGGCTTCGCCCTCGGCCGGAACGACGTCGATTTCTTCCTTGGCTTCGCGGGCAATGACGATGGCGATGTCGTGCTCCTTGCCGAGCTTCAGTTCGGGGATTTCGACACCGGCCGGCAGCTTGACCTCGGAGAGGTGGATGATGTCGCCGATGCCGAGACCGGAAAGGTCGACCTCGATGAACTCCGGCAGGTCCTTCGGCAGGCACGAAACCAGCACCTCGTTGAGCTCGTGCATGATGATCACGCCCGAGGTCTTGCCGGCAACCGACTGTTCCTGGTTCAGGAAGTGCAGCGGAACGCGCAGGCGGATGGCCTGGTCGTCGAGCACGCGCTGGAAGTCGATGTGGTTGATCTGCGACTTGAACGGATGGCGCTGCATGTCACGCAGCAGGACCTTCTGCACGTCGCCGTCGAGGTCGAGATCGAGGATCGCCGAATAGAACGATTCGTTCTGCGAGGCGAGCCAGACGGCCTCGTGCTCGATCTGGATGCTGACCGGAGCGAGCTTGCCGCCGTAAACGACGGCCGGCACCTGCCCTGCACGACGCAGGCGGCGGCTCGCACCTTTCCCCTCGTCCTTGCGGAGCTGGACCGAAATCTTGTGTGACTTTGCCATGATGGAACTACCTGTATTGCAATGGACCGCCTCGCGGCGGCGAAGGAGCTCCCCCGCGACCAGGGGAGCCTTGGATGGACCTCGACGGCGCGCCTGCGCGCCCCGCCTCAATCCACGTAAAGCGAACTGACCGATTCGCCGTAGGCGATGCGGCGGATCGTCTCGGCAAGCAACTCGGCCACCGACAACTGGCGAATCCGTGCGCAGTCGCGAGCGGCCGGCGACAGCGCGATGGTGTCGGTGACGACGAGTTCGTCGAGCTGCGAACCCTCGATGTTCTGGATCGCCGGCCCCGACAGCACGGCATGCGTGCAGTAGGCGACGACCTTGCGCGCGCCGCTGCGCTTGAGCGCGGCGGCGGCGGCGCAGAGCGTGCCGGCGGTGTCGACGATGTCGTCGACGAGCACGCACACCTTGTCGCGCACCTCGCCGATGATGTTCATCACGGTCGACTCGTTCGGGCGCGGGCGGCGCTTGTCGATGATCGCCAGATCGGCGTCGTCGAGGCGCTTGGCGATCGCCCGCGCGCGCACCACGCCGCCGACGTCGGGGCTGACCACGATGAGGTCGTCCCTGGCGTAGTAGCGCCAGATGTCGGCCAGCAGCACCGGCGAGGCATAGACGTTGTCGAGCGGGATGTCGAAGAAGCCCTGGATCTGGTCGGCGTGCAGGTCGACCGTGAGCACGCGGTCGGTGCCGACCGTGCCGATCATCTTCGCCGCGACCTTGGCGGTGATCGCCACGCGCGCGGAGCGCTGCCGGCGGTCCTGGCGCGCATAACCGAAATACGGCAGCACGGCGGTGACGCTGGCCGCCGAGGCGCGCTTGAGCGCATCCACCAGCACCAGCAGCTCCATGAAATTGTCCGCGGTCGGCGCCGAAGTCGGCTGGATGACGAACACCTCCTGGCGGCGCACGTTTTCCTCGATCTCGACCTGGACCTCGCCGTCGCTGAAGCGGCCGACCTGGGCCTTTCCGAGCGGAATGCCGAGTTCCTCGCAGATGGTCTGCGCAAGCGCACGGTTGGCGTTGCCGCTGAACACCAGGATGCCGCTGGATTTCGCCGCCGTATTCACTCGCCACCCCGTCAACGCAGTGCCGCCAGCCCGCCGGCATGGGCGGTTTCCGCTCGTCGCGGCGTGGCTGGGGCGGCAGGATTCGAACCTGCGAATGCCGGGATCAAAACCCGGTGCCTTACCACTTGGCGACGCCCCAGCGGAAACCCGGAAACCTTTCGGCGCTCGCCGCCAGCCGCATGTCCTGCATCGCTCAGTCCGCGGCGCCGGCCATTGCCAGCAACGGGGAGCGGTCGATGCCGCGCGCGATCCATGCACGCATCCCGGCGGGGCACGTCGCGACCAGCTGCTCCGCACCCGCACCATCGACGGCCATGAAAACCGCGCCCCCGGAGCCGCTCAGGCGCGGTTCGCCATGGGGTGCCAGCCAGTCGAAGGCTCGTGCGACGGCCGCATGGCGTGCCCGCACGATCGGTTCGAATGCGTTTCGGGTCGATTCGCCGCCGAGAAAGCCGCGAATTGTCAACCGTGGCGTATCGCGTGTCAATTCAGCGGCCTGGAACAGCTCGGCGGTCGGCACATGGACGCCGGGGTCGACAACCAGGTACTCGTCCGGCGGCAGCTGCAGCGGCGTCAGCCGCTCGCCGATGCCCTCGGCGAAGGCGCTGCGCCCGCGCACGAACACCGGCACATCGGCGCCGAGGCCGAGGCCGAGCGCTGCCAGCGCGTCGATGCCGAGGCCGAGGCCCCACAACCGGTCGAGGCCGACCAGCACGCTGGCCGCGTCGGAACTGCCACCGCCGAGGCCGCCGCCGAGCGGGATGCGCTTGTCGACCGCGATGTCGGCACCGAGCCCGGGTCGACCCGCGTGCTCGCGAAGGCGCTGCGCGGCACGCACGACCAGATCCTCGTCCTCGGCCACCCCGGCCAGGTCCGATACCCGCCGGATGCGACCATCCGGGCGCGCGCGCAGATGCACGGTGTCGCCCCAGTCGAGCAGGCGGAACACGGTCTGCAGTTCGTGGTAACCGTCGGCGCGGCGGCCGACGATGTGCAGGAACAGGTTGAGCTTGGCCGGCGCCGGCCAGGCGCTCCAGCCGTCTCCGGCACGGTCGCTCATGGCGTCTGCCAGCGGGCGACGACGAGGCGCACGCGATAACCGTCGCGGCTGGCGAAGATCCGCCGCGGCAGGGGCGGCTCGGTGCCCGCCAGGTAATCGGGATATTCGATCCGCCAGCCGTCCTCGACCAGCGCCGCCGGCAGGCCGTCGGGCCGGAACTCCAGTTCGCCGCGCCCGCCCGCGCGCGCGCCGCGCACCCAGGAGGCGAGCTGGGCGACCGGCACCTTCCAGCCGAGTTCACGCTCGAGCAGCGCCGCGGCGTCGGCATCGTGCACCGGTCCGGCGCGCAGGCCGACCAGTTCGACCCCGCCGGCATCGCCACGCAGGGTCCAGGTCTTGCCGGTGACCGGTGCATGCACGGTGAAGCGGTAGCGGTCGCCCTCCTGCGACCACTCGAGCGAGCCGCTGCCCGCATCATCCGGCGTGGACACGGCGAGACGTCCGCTGAGGCTCCAGTCCGGCCGCGCGGCGAGCGTGCGTTCGCGCTGCTCCTGCGCCGCCAGCAGCACGGCGTCGGGACGCAGCTTCGGCGTCGCGCAACCGGCCAGCCAGGCCAGGCCGAAGGCGAGACCGACCAGCCGACCCGCGCGGGCAACCTTCAGGGCGTGCATCACGGATCGAGCCGTTGCCGCGTTTCGGCGAGGATCCTGTTGTCGGGATCCCGGCGTCCCGCTTCGTCCCAGATGCGGCGTGCCTCGTCGCGTTCCCCGTCGACCCACAGCACCTCGCCGAGGTGGGCGGCGATCTCGGCATCGGGCAACTTCGCATAGGCGCGGCGCAACTGTGTCTTCGCTTCGCCGAGGTCGCCGAGGCGGTAGTGCGCCCAGCCGTAGCTGTCGATGATCGCGGCCTCGTCGGGCTTGATGGCCAGGGCGCGGCGGATCAGCTCCAGCGCTTCGGCATGTCGATCGGTGCGATCGGCAAGGGTGTAGCCGAGCGCATTCAAGGCATCGGCGTTGTCGGCATCGGCGGCGATGATCTCGCGCAGGTCGCGCTCGGCGGACGCCAGCTCGTCGCCGTCGATCCATTGCATCGCGCGCGCATACAGCAGGCGCGCGTCGCCGGGGAACTGGTCGAGTCCGCGCCCGTAGACCACGATCGCTTCGGCGTGCAGCGACTTGCCGAGCAGCAGTTCGGCCTCGAGCAGGTAGAGGTCGACGGCGCGATCGGCATCGGCGCCGGCCACCGCGCGCAGCTCGGCCAGCTGCGTGCGCACGGCGTCGGTGTCGCCGCCGCGGTCCGCCAGCACGACGATGCGCATGCCGGCGTCGAACCAGCGCTCGTCGCTCTCGGCGACCGCGCGATACCAGTCGATCGCCTCGTGCGGCGGACGCTCGAGGATTTCGGCCACCTCGCCGAGCAGCATGAAGCGCTTGGCCGAGCGATCGGCGCCACCCTTCTGCATCTCGCGGTACAGCGCCGCCAACTGCCGCTGGTCGTCCGCGCGCACCAGATAGGCCGCGCGCGCGCCCAAGGTGACGTCGTTCTGCGGGCCGGCTGCCAGCACCCTGGCCGCGCCGGCGTTGTCGCCATGGTCGCCGAGCAGTGCGGCATAGCCCGTGCGCGTGCGCAGGTCGTCCGGGTCGCGCTTGAGCGCCTCGCCGTAATGGCGACGGGCAAGATCGAGTTCACCGCGATCCATCGCCAGCCGGGCGCTCCAGGCATGGCTGCCGGCACTGTCGAAGCGCGCCCGTGCGGCGTCCGCGAGGCGGGTGGCGAGCGCAGCGTCGCCAAGGCGCAGCGCCAGCTGGCTCATCGCCAACCAGTCCGCCTCGCGATCGCCGAGCCGTTCCGCGCTGGCGATCCGCGCCAGCAGGCGCGCCGCCGATTCCTTGTCGGCAGCGCCGGCGAGCACTTGCGCGACGGCGCGCCAGCCACGGTCGCCGGAGTCGGCGAGCAGCCGTTCCAGTTCGGTCGCCGCCGTTTCGACATCGCCTTCGCCGAGGGCGATCCAGGCGCGCGCCTGGACGATCCCGCGCGCCCCCGGGGCCAGTTGCCGCCAGCGTTCCAGCGGCGCACGCGCATCACTCCAGGCGCGCGCCGCGATCGCCAGCCGGGTCGCCTGCTCGGCGATCGCGGGGTCGGCCGACAGTGTCGCCGCACGCGCATACCGACGTGCCGCTTCGCCGCTGTCGCTGCGCTGCAGGGCCAGTTCGCCGGCAATCAGCTGCAATGGCAGGTCGTCTTCGGGGGCGACCGGGTGCACGCTCTGCGTGGCAGGCTGCCGCAGGTCGGGGCGCGCCTGCGGGGTCGCGCAACCGACGAGGAGAAGGCCGCAAGCGAGCACCACAGCCACGCCAATGCGCACCGCGCGGACAGGGACGAGGGGACTGCGGGAACCGATCGACACGCGCGGAGCACCTTCGGAATCCGGGACTTGCTTGAACTCGCGGGGAGGCGACCGCACAATCCGGTGCGATTGCACCGCACCACCCGCGGGTGGGGCCTGCATCCGGGACCGGCTTCGCCGCCACCCGTCGCGCACCTGTTCGTTCACGGGCAAGCTTAGCCGATTTCGCACGCATGGCCCTGATCGCTCTCGGACTCAACCACCTTTCAGCGCCGGTGTCGCTGCGCGAACGCGTGGCCTTCGCGCCCGAGCACACCGCGCCGGCGCTCGGCCAGCTCATCACCCAGCCCGGCGTGCGCGAAGCGGCGATCCTGTCGACCTGCAACCGCACCGAGCTCTACTGCAACGTCGAAGCCGGCGCCGAGGCTTCTCCGTTCGAGTGGCTGCACCGGCATCGCCAGCTGACCGGCTCGAACCTAGACGAATTCACCTATCGCTACCACGATGCCGACGCCGTGCGTCACCTGTTCCGGGTGGCGACGGGGCTCGAGTCGATGGTGCTCGGCGAGCCGCAGATCCTCGGCCAGGTCAAGGACGCCTACACCCTCGCCCGCGAGGCGCGCGCGCTCGACGCGCCCCTCGAGCGGCTGTTCCAGAACACCTTCGCCGTGGCCAAGCGCGTGCGTTCGGACACCCGTATCGGCACCAGCACGGTGTCGGTCGCATTCACCGCCGTGCGCCTGGCCGAGCGCGTGTTCGCCAATCTCGCCGATGCCTGCGTGCTGCTGGTCGGTGCCGGCGAGACGATCGAACTCGCCGCCCGCCACCTGACCGAGGCGCGCGTGCGCCGCCTGATCGTCGCCAATCGCACGCTCGACAATGCGCAAGCACTGGCCAGCCGCTTCGGCGGGTACGCGATCGCCCTGTCCGACCTCGAACGCCACCTCGCCGAGGCCGACATCGTCATCTCCTCGACCGCCGCCCAGGATCCCGTGCTGACCCGGGCAATGGTCGCCGGCGCGATCGGCCAGCGCCGGCGCCGGCCGATGTTCCTCGTCGACATCGCCGTGCCGCGCGACATCGAAGCCACGGTCGCTGAACTCGACGACATCTTCCTCTACACCATCGACGACCTGCGCGAGGTCATCGACGAGAACCTGCGCTCGCGCCAGCAGGCCGCCCGCGAGGCCGAGGCGATGATCGAGCTCTCGGTCGAGCACTTCATGGGCTGGTGGCGCGCGCTCGACCTGCGCAATCCGGTCGGCGGGCTGCGCCGCGAGGCCGAGCTCAGCCGCGACGAAGTGCTGGCGCGTGCACGCGCCATGCTCGCCCGCGGCCGCCCGGCCGAGGAAACCCTCGACTTCCTCGCCCACACGCTGACCAACCGCCTCTTGCACGCGCCGAGCGCCAACCTGCGCGCGGCCGCCCTGCGCGGCGACATCGAACTGCTGCGTTCGGCCGAACGCCTGTTCACCACCACCGATCGCGAATCGCCTTCGGCGGACGAATCCGGCTGAGCTTCGACGCACCCGCGCTCCGCTGGACTCCTGCCCACCACCGGCCCGTCATCGCCGATGACGCGAGCGATTCCGCTCTTGCGTCACTGTCCAACTGATTGATTTCCATGCCGGCCGGCATCGGCAGCGGCGGTCCCGGCGGGGTTTCATCGCATCCCGGCACGCTTGCGGTTCGCCATCGCCGATCCCGCCGGGCAGCCGGGCAGCGCTGCGCTGGCCGAATGGAATTGAGTATTGACCGCAACATCCTTACCCTTGGCCAGATGGCTCACCCCTCACCCCGGGAAGGCATGAGCAAGCACTACGCACTGGTTATCGACGACGAACGCGACATCCGCGAGCTGTTGACCCTGACACTCGGCCGCATGGGCCTCATCGTCGAGACGGCGGCCACCGTCACCGAAGCCAAGACCCGCCTGTCCGAGCAGCGCTATGCGCTCTGCTTCACCGACATGCGCCTGCCCGACGGCACCGGTCACGACATCATCGAGCACATCGCCGCCAATTACGCGGAAACGCCGGTGGCGATGATCACCGCCTACGGCAACGTCGACGCCGCCGTCGTCGCGCTGAAGGCCGGCGCCTTCGACTTCGTCTCCAAGCCGGTCGACATCAACGTGCTGCGCCGGCTCGTGCAGACCGCACTCAAGCTGTCCGAGGAAAAGCGCTCGACCGGCGACGCCAGCCAGTCGCGCCTGATCGGCGACTCGGCGGCGATGAACGAACTGCGCGGCACGATCGCCAAGGTCGCGCGCAGCCAGGCGCCGGTCTACATCGCCGGCGAATCCGGCGTCGGCAAGGAGCTGGTCGCGCGGCTGATCCACGAACTCGGCCCGCGCGCGGCCTCGCCGTTCGTGCCGGTCAACTGCGGCGCGATCCCTTCGGAGCTGATGGAGAGCGAGTTCTTCGGCCACAAGAAGGGCAGCTTCACCGGTGCCCATGCGGACAAGGAAGGCCTGTTCCAGGCCGCCCACGGCGGCACCCTGTTCCTCGACGAGGTCGCCGAGTTGCCGGTGCACATGCAGGTCAAGCTGCTGCGCGTGATCCAGGAAAAGGCCGTGCGGCCGATCGGCGCGCGCGCCGAGGTCCCGGTCGACGTGCGCATCCTCTCCGCCACGCACAAGAACCTCGCCAAGCTGGTCGACCTCGGCGCCTTCCGCCAGGACCTGTTCTACCGCATCAACGTCATCGAACTGCGCGTGCCGCCGCTGCGCGAACGCCGCGACGACATCCCCAAGCTGGCCGGGCGCGTGCTCGAGCGGCTCGGTCGCGAAGCCGGCACGACACCGGCGCGACTGACGCCCGATGCCTTGAAGTCCCTGCTCGCCTACGATTTCCCCGGCAACGTGCGCGAGCTCGAAAACGTGCTCGAGCGCGCCGTCGCCCTGTGCGAGAACGGCACGATCAGCGCCGAGGACCTGCGCCTGGTGGCGCGTGCGCCCGGCGTGACCGGCGAAAACGCCGAACGCTGGGCCAACACCAGCAGCCTGCAGCCGGCGGTGGCGCCGGCGCCGGCACCACCGCCGGCCACCGAGGCACCGGCCCACATGCTGCCGGATTCGGCGTATGTCGGCGATCTCGCCGCCACCGTCGCCGAGACCGAGCGCGCGGTCATCATGAAGGCACTCGACGCCACGCGCTGGAACCGCACCGCGGCGGCGCGCCAGCTCGGCCTGACCCTGCGCCAGCTGCGTTACCGCCTGGAGAAACTCGGCATCGAGTGAGGCCGGGTCGGCGCAATTCCGGCCCGATTCCCGATCGCGGATCCCTGCAGGATCGAAGGACCCTGCAGGCGTCCAGGGATATTCTGAACAAGTCTGCGCATGCGGCATGATGTCCACGAGGCTCGCCCGGTGGTGTGCGTGGCGCCGCTGAGGCGGGTTGCCTGGGCAAGCCGCGCGCGCCGGCGGGAGGGCCTCGTGGACATCACCCCGTCATTGGATTCAAGCAGTTGGGGCCGCACTGCCTGCGCGCAGCTCCGCGGCGGGTCGACTCGACAGACGTCCAGTCTGCCTTCGTCGCCCCGCCTTGATCTGCGCGCAGGCAGTGCGGTGACGCATGTGCAGACTTGTTCAGAACATCCCTAGTCGGCTTTCGCAGCGAATTTTCCGAACGGCTCGAGCTGCGCCGCCACGGCCTTGTCGCCGACCACGACGATGCTGAGCTGATCCGGATCGAAGTACTTCCTCGCGATCGCCTGCACTTCGGCCGCGGTGACCTGGTTGGTGCGGCCGACGAACTCGCCGAGGTATTCGGGCGGGCGGCCGAGCAGCCAGCCGTTCGCCAGCGAGGCGGCGACCGCGCCCTGCAACTGGTTGCGGAACAGGTAGCTGCCCGCGGTCGAACGCTTCGCGCGGGTCAGCTCCTCGGCCTCGACCGGCGTGTCGACCAGCCCCTGCATCTGCTTGCGGAACTCGCCGACGGCGGCGCCGGTGACTTCGTTGCGCACGTCGGCGGAGGCCACGAACGCGCCACCGACCCGGTATGCCGAGAAACCGCTGTAGGCGCCGTAGGTGTATCCCTTCTCTTCGCGCAGTACGCGCGACAGGCGGCTGGAGAAATCACCACCGAGCACCGCGTTGGCGATCGTCGCCGGAATTTCGTCGGCGCTGCCGGCGACGAAGGCCGGGCGACCGATGCGCACGGCCGACTGCACGCTGCCGGCACGTTCGACGAAGACGCGCTGCGGCGGACGATCCGCCTTCGCCGGCGGCGTGTCGGCGATCGCCTTGCCGCTCGCCTTCCAGTCGCCGAATGCCTTGTCGGCGACGGCAAAACCGCGTTCGGCGGTGATCGGCCCGGCGATCACCAGCAGGGCGCGGTCGGGACGGAAGCGCGCCGCGTGCGCGGCGACGAGGGCCGCGCGATCGGTGCCCTTGATCGACCCCTCGGTCGGCCGCGAGCGTGCGTACGGGTGGTCGCCATAGACGGCGCCGTCGAAGGCTTGTCCGGCCTGGTAGTCGGGTTCGGCCTCGGCGGCCTTCAGTGCCTGCAGCGCATTGCCCCTGGCCAGCTCGATCTCGGCCGCCGGGAATTCGGCATGGCGGGCGACGTCGGCGAGCAGCAGGGTCAGCGCCTCGGCAGCGGAGGCGATGCCGGCCGCGCGCAGGCTGATGCCCTCGTTGCCGGCATTCGCGGCAAGGGTGGCACCGAGCGCCTGCAGTTCTTCGGCGATGCGCGCCGAGCTGCGGCTCGGCGTGCCCTCGACGAGGAGGTCGGCCAGCAGGTCCGACATCGCCGGGCGCTCGCGCGGATCGGCCGCCTTGCCGCCGCGCACGGCGAGCACGAGGTCGACCTTCGGGTTGCCGCCGGTACGCGGCAGCACCCACACGACCAGGCCGTTGGCGAGCGTCTTCCTGGCAATCTCGGGGACCGGCAGGGGCTTGTCGGCGCCGTACTTCGGCATGTCTTTCGGCACGAACGGCTCGGCGGCCGATGCGCCGACGGCAAGGCTGCCGGTGCACAGCAGGGCAAGGGAAAGCGTCAGGGTCTTCATCGGCGGCCTCACTTCTGTTCCGGAGCGGCGGACGGCGCCGCGACAACGGCTGGCACGCGGTCGATGGCGACGCGGTTGGCGGCGACCAGATACTTGGCGGCAACCCGCCGGATGTCGTCGCTGGCCACTGCATCGATCCAGCCCGGCACGCGGTTGACGACCGTCGCATCGCCCCACAGCACCTGCGCCTTGGCCAGCGCGTCGGCGCGCGAGATGAAGGCATCGAGGCCGTTGTAGTAATCGGCGATCATCTTCGTCTTCACGCGGGCCAGGGTGGCCGCGTCTACGCCGTCCTTCGCCACGCGCGCGATTTCCTCGTCGATGGCGACGAGGATCGCATCCATCGACGCGTTCGGCTTGTACAGGCCGAACAGCACGAACTGGGTCGGACCGTCGTAGTCCCAGGCATCGCCGAGCGGCCAGTTGAGCCCGCCGTCGATGTTGAGCACCTGCTCGCGACCCTTGACCAGGCCCTGGTAGAGGCGCGAGGCGGTGTCGCCGACGAGCACCTGGGCGAGCACGGCCATCGGCGCGTGGTCGGCGCTGCCGCGCGCGGGCATCTTCCAGCCGGCCGCGAACGCCGGCACCTGGGCCAATGCGTCGGTCTGCTTCTCGCGTTTTTCCTTCGTGTTGAGCGGCTCGTCGACGTCGGTACCCGTCGGCACCGCGCGCCGGGCGATGCCGCCGAAGTACTTTTCGGCGAGGGCGAACACCGCGTCCGCCTCGACATCGCCGGCGATCGCGATGACCGCGTTGTTCGGGCCGTAGAAGTCGCGGTGGAACGCGCGCACGTCGTCGAGCTTCGCGTTCTCGAGGTCGGTGAAGCTGCCGTAGCCGTCGTGGTTGTTCTCCCACTTCGAGAAGGCCAGCGCATTGAGGCCGTCCCAGAAGAACAGGCCGTAGGGCCGGTTCTGCACGTTGACGCGGATCTCTTCCTTGACCACGTCCTGCTGGTTCTTGAGGTTCTCCGCCGAGAAGTCGAGCGTCTTCATGCGGTCGGCCTCGAGCCAGAGGATCGGCTCGAGCGCGGAGACCGGCGCGGTCTCGATGTAATTCGTGTAGTCGCCGCGGGTGGAACCGTTGTTGAAACCGCCACCGCCGCTGATGACGCGGTCGAACACGCCCTTCGGCGCCTCCGGCGTTCCCTGGAACATGAGGTGCTCGAACAGGTGGGCGAAGCCGGTGCGGCCCTTCGGTTCGAGGCGCATGCCGACGTGGTAGACGACACTGACGCCGATCGTCGGCGAGGTGCGGTCTTCGCTGACGACGACGGTCAGGCCGTTGTCGAGCGTCTTCACCGCCACCGGCAACTGCCAGCGGTCGCGGTCGCCGTCGGCAGCCAGCGCCGACGTCGGCAAGGCCAGGGCGAGCACCCAGGAAATCGCACGCTTGCACATGGGGGAACTTCCTGCGGGGCGGGATGGCCATTCTAGACAAGCCGACCGGCAGCGCCCGTCCATGAAGTCATGGGCGTGCGGCGGCTCGCGTATCATGCGCGCGCCGCGGGGATGCGGCCCGGAATGCCGATGAACCCCTCGATCCGCCGCAAGCTCGAACAACTCGCCGAACGCCACGAGGAGCTCGAACGCCTGCTCGCCAGCGCCGAGGTCGCCGCCGATGCCCGGCGCCTGCGCGAGGTTTCGCAGGAGCACGCACGCCTCGCCCCGCTGACCGCGACCCTGGCCGCCTACGACGAGGCCGTTGCCGCGCGCGCCGCCGCCAATGCCCTGCTCGACGACGCCGAGATGGCCGAGATGGCCGGCGAGGAAATCGCCGCGCTCGACGCGCGCCTCGCCGAACTCGACCACGAACTGAACCTGCTGCTCCTGCCGAACGATCCGCGCGACGAGGCCAACCTGTTCCTCGAGGTGCGCGCCGGCGCCGGCGGCGACGAGGCGGCGATCTTCGCCGGCGACCTGCTGCGCATGTACCTCAAGTACGCCGAGCGTCGGCGCTGGCAGGTCGAGATCCTGTCCGCCAGCGACGGCGAACACGGCGGCTACAAGGAGGTCGTTGCCCGCATCGAAGGCAAGGGCGCCTATTCGCGCCTCAAGTTCGAATCAGGCACGCACCGCGTGCAGCGCGTGCCGGCCACCGAATCGCAGGGCCGCATCCACACCTCGGCGGCGACCGTGGCGATCCTGCCCGAGCTCGACGAGGTCGACGACATCGAACTGCGCGACGCCGATCTCAAGGTCGACACCTTCCGCGCATCGGGTGCCGGCGGCCAGCACGTCAACAAGACCGATTCGGCGATCCGCATCACCCACCTGCCGACCGGCGTCGTCGTCGAATGCCAGGACGAGCGCAGCCAGCACAAGAACCGCGCCCGCGCGCTGTCCCTGCTGAAAGCGCGCCTGCTGGACGACCAGCGCAGCAAGCAAAGCGCGGCCCAGGCCGAGTCGCGCCGCCTGCAGGTCGGCTCGGGCGACCGCAGCCAGCGCATCCGCACCTACAACTTCCCGCAGGGTCGGGTCACCGACCACCGCATCAACCTGACCCTGTACCGCCTGCCGGAGGTCCTGCAGGGCGACCTCGACGAACTCGTCGACACGCTGACCCGCGAGGACCAGGTCGACCAGTTGCGCCTGATGACCGAGGGCGGTTGAGGCCGCACTTCACCACCAGACCTTGCTCCGCTGCTCGTGCGCCTTCGGTCAAGGCTTCAGCCGAGCAGGCTTGGCTCTACAAGAGCCCGCACGCTTGCATGCTTTCGTAGAGCGGAGCTCGCTCCGCTGCTCCGCCTTCTTGCGCGAGATCGCAGCAATCTCGAGAACCGCATGCGGGTTCCTTCGCCCCGCGCAGCGGGGAGAAGGTGGTGCGGCAGCACCGGATGAGGGGCCGTGGGAGGTGGGGCGGGGTCGCCATTGCAGCCGTGCGTGAGCGCCACTTCATCGGCTGTTGCGGAAGAAGCCCGAAAGCGCCCCTCATCCGCGGCTGCCGCCGCACCTTCTCCCCGTCGCGACGGGGAGAAGGGACCAGCATGCGCTTTCTCCAGAGTTCAGCCTTGCATTCTTGCGACGACGCCAGCCGTCCCTTCGCCCCGCGCAGCGGGGAGAAGGTGGTGCGGCAGCACCGGATGAGGGGCCGTGGGAGGTGGAGTGCGATTGACGCTGCAGCCGTGCGCGAGCGCTGCTTCATCGGCTGTTGCGGAAGAAGCTCGAAAGCACCCCTCATCCGCGGCTGCCGCCGCACCTTCTCCCCGTCGCCATGAATCGCCCCGGGAATCTCGGAGACTCGTTGGTGTGAGTCACGCCGCCATGGCGAACTCACGCTGCTGTTGATAGT
>CAKSZY010000037.1 GCA_934526015.1 uncultured Dokdonella sp. | reverse complement strand
TCGTTGCCATGCTGTCCACCTCGGTTTGCGATAGTGAATCGCTTAACCGGGTGTCCGTCGAGCGGGAGCAAGATCACTTCTTGTGTTCGTAGTCTTCCTGGATCTTACCGCGCTGGTACATGGTGTCGGAAACAGGGTCCGGAAACAGGGGAGAAACAGGGGCCAGAGTCGACCTATTCAAACCCACCGCAACAGCCATAGCCCACCCCTCATATCCCCTCCCCCTGCCTCCCCTTGAACGCCTCCCTCGTCTCCCGATCCACCACATCCATCTGACGTTTCTTCTGCATGAACGCCCTCTGCCCTTCCGGCAACTGGCAGTTCCTCGAAAGGGTCATTGCCTCCTCGCCGTTGCGCGCGGTGGCGTCCCGCAGGTTGACGACGACGGCGAGGGTGTCGCCGAGCGGTTCGAGTGCGAGGCAGACTTCGTCGATCTTGGCCTTGCTGCGGTGGCGCTGGCCGTCGACCATGACGATGAGATTTTCGTGGTCCATCCAGATCACGGACTTCACGCCGGGCAACGGGCGCACGGCGGCGCGTGCGCTTTCGCGGTTGATCGGACGATGGACGTCGGGCAGGCGTGCGGTTCGGCGCAGGTCGTCGCCGATGGCGCGGACATGGGCCTCGGCGGCATTCTGGTCGCCGGTGACGGCAGCCAGGCGTGCGCCGGCGATGTGCGCGACCGTTTTCACCGGATTGATCGCTTGACCGGCCTGCTCCGGCTTGCGCGGTGGCGGAGCGCGGTCTTCATCGGACTGGCGCGCGCAAGCAACCAGCGACGAAACGATCAAGCCAAGGCAAAGCCACGAAACACGCGCGCGATGCGCGTGGGTTCCATCCCTCATCTTCACCCCCTGTGGTGTCGACGGGTACGGAGTCGACCACAAGGTTCACTTTTCAGCAAGGTTCGATGCAGCGCGCGCACGGCCGTTCGGATCGCCGTCCGCCGAGGTGATGTCCCTCAACGCCAGGCGTTCGGGCCGCAACGCGCCGCTGCGCCAGGCGAGTTCCACCATTTCCTCGAAGAAGTCGATCTTCTGCCCGCCGCTCAGCGCCATCCACGTGCGCAGGTTGGCCAACTCGGCTTCGCAAAAGGCTGCAGCGACACGCTTGTCGTCAACCTTGTCCATACCGTGCGCCTTCCTCGTGAATCTGCCGCAATTTCGCGATGTCATCCAGGTCGCGCGGCCGACCCGCCGCCTGCTTCAGTTGGATCAGGTGCTCGATGCTGGCGACGGGGACGGCAAGGCCATCGACGTCCTTGATCTGTGCATCGCGCATCATCGATTCGAACTCGATCGGTTCCTTCACGAACATGTCGAGAGAGCGCAGCGGATTACCCGGATCCCAAAGCTGGAACACGAGCATGTTCCGTTGCTCGATCCATTCCGCACGCTTATCGGGATCGGCGAAGTCCTCGATCGCGACCGGCAAGCGCGGCCTGAACCCGATGCTGGCCAGGGCGGCCAATCCCCGCCTGCAGTTCTCGGGGGCAAGGCCGATGACGAGATCGAGGTCCGCGGTGGCGCGAAGGTAGCCATGCAGGATCACGGCCATTCCGCCAACGACGACGTACTCGACGTCGGCGTCATTCAATGCAGCGAAGATCTGGCGGACGTTGAAGGCCATGCGGCGCTACATGTTGCGCCGGTACTCGCCGCCGACGTCGTAGAGCGCATGGCTGATCTGCCCCAAGCTGTGCGTCTTCACCGCCTCGATCAGCGCCTCGAACACGTTCCTGCGCTCCCGCGCCGTCTTCTGCAGATAGCCGAGGCCGTGGCCGTCGTGCGGCTCGGTCGCCGCGGCGCCTTCGTCTTCGACCATGTGTCCATGCCCGGTTTCGCCGGCCGGCGCCAACCGGTTGCGTGAGCGCTGCCAGCCGCGCACGTTCTCGATCTGCTGGCCCTTCTCTTCCTCGGTGCTGCGGATCAGCTCGATTTCGGTGACGATGTCGCCGCCGTGTTCCTTCGGCAGGAAGGTGTTGACGCCGACCAGGGGCAGACTGCCGTCGTGCTTCTTGTGCTCGTAGTAGAGGCTTTCTTCCTGGATCTTGCCGCGCTGGTACATCGTGTCCATCGCGCCGAGCACGCCGCCGCGCTCGCTGATCGCCTCGAACTCCTTGTAGACGGCTTCCTCGACGAGGTCGGTGAGGTAGTCGACGGCGAAGCTGCCTTGCCAGGGGTTCTCGATGAAGTTGAGGCCCAATTCCTTGTTGATGATCATCTGGATGGCGACGGCGCGGCGCACCGATTCCTCGGTCGGCGTCGTGATCGCCTCGTCGTAGGCGTTGGTGTGCAGGCTGTTGCAGTTGTCGAACAGCGCGTACAGCGCCTGCAGCGTCGTGCGGATGTCGTTGAACTGGATCTCCTGCGCGTGCAGCGAACGGCCCGAGGTCTGGATGTGGTACTTCATCATCTGGCTGCGCTCGTTGGCGCCGTAGCGCTCGCGCATCGCGCGCGCCCAGATGCGGCGGGCGACGCGGCCGATGACGGTGTATTCCGGGTCCATGCCGTTGGAGAAGAAGAAGCTCAGGTTCGGCGCGAAGTCGTCGATCTTCATGCCGCGCGCGAGGTAGTACTCGACGATCGTGAAGCCGTTCGACAGCGTGAACGCCAGTTGCGAGATCGGGTTCGCGCCGGCCTCGGCGATGTGGTAGCCCGAGATCGAAACCGAGTAGAAGTTGCGGACGCGGTTCTCGACGAAGTACTGCTGGATGTCGCCCATCATGCGCAGCGCGAATTCGGTCGAGAAGATGCAGGTGTTCTGCGCCTGGTCCTCCTTGAGGATGTCGGCCTGCACGGTGCCGCGCACGGTGCGCAGCGTCTCGTCCTTGATGCGCGCATAGGTCCCGGCGTCGACGACCTGGTCGCCGGTCACGCCGAGCAGGCCGAGGCCGAGGCCGTCGTTGGTCGGCGGCAGGTCGCCGTGGTAGCGCGGGCGGGGACGGTCTTCAAAAAGCTTCGAAATGCGCGCCTGGGCATCGTTCCAGCGAGCGGCATCCGCCTTGAGATGCTTTTCCACTTGTTGGTCGATGGCCGTGTTCATGAACATCGCGAGGATGATCGGCGCCGGGCCGTTGATCGTCATCGAAACGCTGGTGGTCGGCGCGCAGAGGTCGAAGCCCGAGTAGAGCTTCTTCATGTCGTCGAGCGTCGGGATGTTGACGCCGGAGTTGCCGATCTTGCCGTAGATGTCCGGGCGCGGTGCCGGGTCTTCGCCGTACAGCGTCACGCTGTCGAACGCGGTCGACAGGCGCGCGGCCGGCAGGCCGACGCTGAGGTAGTGGAAGCGCCGGTTGGTGCGCTCGGGCGTGCCTTCGCCGGCGAACATGCGGATCGGGTCCTCGCCGGTGCGCCGGTACGGGTAGACGCCGCCGGTGTACGGGTAGTAACCCGGCAGGTTCTCCTTCTGCAGGAACACGAGCAGCTCGCCCCAGCTCCGGAGCGTCGGCGCGGCGATCTTCGGGATCTTCTGGTGGCTCAGCGATTCGCGGTAGTTCTCGACGCGGATCGTCTTGTCGCGCACCTGGTATTCGTTGACGTCCTCGGTGATCGAGGCGAGCCGCGTCGGCCACTCGCGCAGCAGCTTGATCGCCTCGGAGTCGAGCGACTGCACGGCGTCGTTGTAGCGCTGGCGCAGGGTCCTGAGGCTGCGGTCGTCGCCCTCGACCAGCGCCTCGGCGGCGTAGAGGTCGAGCGCTTTCGGCCGCGCGGCGTCGCCGAGCTCGCCGAGCGCCTGCCACAGCGACTGCGCGCGGTCGGCCACTTCGGCCTGCGACTCGATGCGCGCATTGATCGAACGGCCCTGCTCGGCGATCTCGGCGAGGTAGCGCACGCGCTGGCCCGGGATCAGCACGGTCGCGCGCGGTTCCTTCAGGGTGGTGTCGATATCCGGCAAGGGGAAAAGGGGCGCAGGTTCACTTTTCGAACCACTCCCCTCGCCGCTGCCGCCTGACGCACTTGAAACGTGAACCTGACCCCCTTTTCCTTTTTTCTCGCGCAGCAGGCGGCACAGGTTGGCGAACATCCAGCTGATGCCGGGGTCGTTGAACTGGCTGGCGATGGTCGGATAGACCGGCACGTCCTCGTCCTTCATCTGGAAAGCGACGCGGTTGCGCTTCCACTGCTTGCGCACGTCGCGCAGCGCGTCCTCGGCACCGCGCTTGTCGAACTTGTTGAGCACGACGAGTTCGGCGTAGTCGAGCATGTCGATCTTCTCGAGCTGGCTCGGTGCGCCGAAGTCGCTGGTCATGACGTACATCGGGAAATCGACGAGGTCGACGATCTCGGAATCGGACTGGCCGATGCCGGCCGTCTCGACGATGACGAGGTCGTAGCCAAGCGACTTGAGGAAGCCGATGCAGTCCTTGAGCACGACGTTGGTCGACATGTGCTGGCGGCGCGTCGCCATCGAGCGCATGAACACGCGCGGGCTGCGCAGGGAGTTCATGCGGATGCGGTCGCCGAGCAGCGCGCCGCCGGTGCGGCGGCGGGTCGGGTCGACCGAGATCACCGCGATGCGCATCTCGGGGAAGCTGGCGAGGAAGCGGTTGAGCAGTTCGTCGGTGACCGAGGACTTGCCGGCACCGCCGGTGCCGGTGATGCCGATCACCGGCGTGCGGCCGCCGGCGAGCTGCCATTCCTTTCGCAGGTGGGCGAGCTCGGCCTCGTCGAGCGCCGACTCCTCGATCGCCGAGAGCATGCGGCCGATCTCGATCTCGTTGTCGAAGGCGACCTTGTGCGGCTTCTCGACCGGCAGGCGCGCGGCGGCGGCGCGGCGCACGACGTCCTCGATCATCGCGACGAGGCCCATGTGCATGCCGTCGTTCGGGTGGTAGATGCGCTCGACGCCGTAGGCCTCGAGTTCGCGGATCTCCTCGGGCGTGATCGTGCCGCCGCCGCCGGCGAACACGCGGATGTGCGAGGCATCGCGCTCGCGCAGCATGTCGACCATGTACTTGAGGTACTCGACGTGGCCGCCCTGGTAGCTCGACAGCGCGATGCCGTCGGCGTCTTCCTGCAGCGCGGCGCGCACGACGTCCTCGACCGAGCGGTTGTGGCCGAGATGCACGACTTCGGCGCCCTGCGCCTGGATCAGCCGGCGCATGATGTTGATCGCCGCGTCGTGGCCGTCGAACAGGCTGGCCGCGGTGACGAAGCGCAGCGGCGAGCTCTGGCTCGACGGATCACGGGTGGGCAGGGACTGGGCGGTCGTGTTCATGGCGGGCGCTTGCGGTGGAAAACGAGCCCGATTCTAGCGCCCCGGGAACGACGGGGTCAGGTTCACCTTTCCGCGCAGCTGCACCGGTGGCCCGGAGAGCGCGTCCGGAAAAGTGAACCTGACCCCGCTTTTCTCAGCGCACCCTGGACTTGCCGCCCTTGGCGGTCGTCATCGCACGGTCGACGCGGATGAGGTCCTGGATCGTGTCGACGCCGGCCGGGAACGGATCCGGGGCGAGGGCGACGTGGATCGAATGGCCGTGCTCGAGCGCGCGCAACTGCTCCAGCGACTCGGTCTTTTCCAGCAGCGTGCGCGGGAGCCGGGTCAGCGTGCGCAGGAACTTCGCGCGATACGCATAGATGCCGATGTGGCGCAGGAACGGGATGCCGTCCGGCAACTGGCTGCGGTCGGCGGCGAAGGCGTCGCGCGGCCACGGCATCGGCGCGCGGCTGAAATAGAGCGCGTTGCCGTGCATGTCGCGCACGACCTTGACGCAGTTCGGATCGAACAGTTCCTCGGCCGAGATGATCGGCGTGGCCAGGGTGGCCATCGGCGCCTTGTTCGCCGCCAGCGCGTAGGCGACGCGGCGGATGCCGCTGGCCGGCGCCATCGGCTCGTCGCCCTGCAGGTTGACGATGATGGTGTCGTCCGACCAGCCGCGCAGTTCGATGACTTCGGCCAGGCGGTCGCTGCCGGAGGCGTGATCGAGACGGGTCATCTCGACATCGACCTCGAGGTCCATCAGCGTGTTGGCGATGCGCGGGTCGTCGGTGGCGACGACCACCTCGCGGGCACCGGCATCGCGGGCGCGGCGCACGACGTGGACGATCATCGGTTCGCCGGCGAGCGGCAGCAGCGGCTTGCCGGGGAGCCGGAGCGATCCGTGGCGGGCCGGGATGGCGACCACGAAGCGCAAGCTGGGGTTCTGGTGGGCGGTATCCATGTTTGCCGGCATCCTTCTGCACTCCAGGGCGGGATTCTAGGCATGGCGCGCGGCCGCGGACTGTCGGGGCCCGGCAGAACGCCAATCTTTTTCATTTTGGCCACAAAGGTAAGGCCTTATCATGCGCGCTGTTGTCGCAGTGCCCCCGCCTTGAACGACCCCGCCCTCCGCCCCGCCCGCCCGCCCTCGGGGCTGCCCCCGCGCGCCGCCCTGATGATGGTCGCCAGCGCGACCCTGTTCGGGCTGATGGCGGTGGCGATCCGCTACGCCTCGCACAGCCTGCACGCCTTCGAGATCGCCTTCTTCCGCTGCCTGTTCGGGGCCCTGTTCGCCCTGCCGCTGATCCACGTGCACGGCTGGCGAATCCTGCGCACGCAGCGGCTCGGCTTCTACGTGGCGCGCTGCCTGGTCGGCACCGCCTCGATGCTGTGCGGATTCTGGGCCCTCGTCCACCTGCCGCTGGCGCAGGCGGTGGCGCTGTCCTATTCGACGCCGATGTTCGTCACCATCGGCGCCGTGCTGGTGCTCGGCGAGGTCGTGCGCATGCGGCGCTGGAGCGCGGTCGTCGCCGGCTTCATCGGCGTGGTCGTCATCATGCGTCCGGCCAGCAGCGACTTCAGCTCGGCGACCCTGGTCGCCCTCACCGCGGCGGCCCTCAGCGGCCTGGTCACCATCAGCATCAAGTTCCTCTCGCGCAGCGAACCGCCCGACCGCATCGTCCTGCTGACCACCCTGCTGTGGGTGCCGATGACCCTGCCCGGCGCGCTGGTGGTCTGGCAGTGGCCGACCCTCGAGGCCTGGCCGTGGCTGGTGCTCTCGGGCGCGCTCGGCACCGGCGGCCACTACTGCTGGACGCGCGCGCTCAAGCTCGCCGATGCCTCGGCGCTGGCACCGCTCAGCTACCTGCAGCTGCTGGTCGTCGCCGCCCTGGCCTGGCTGCTGTTCGGCGAGGTCATCGACCGCTACACGGTGCTCGGCGCCGGCATCGTCATCGGCGCCAGCCTCTACATCGCCCGCCGCGAAGCCCGCCTGGCCCGCGAGCAGCACCACGAGCCGGTGGTGGCGAAAGGCGAGCCGCAGGCTTGAGGCGAACGCACGATGACGCGATTACCCGCGGAGTCATGCCGTCCGGACGTTGCGGCTTCGTTGCCCCTCTCCCTCGGTCCCTCTCCCGCGAGGGGAGAGGGAGGAAAAGCGTCGCGGCCGGATGGAGTGCGGCATGCGTGATCACGACGCGTGGCGATCTACGAGGTCGGAGCCCGGCGCTCCAGCCACCACAGCAAGGTGCTGACGGCGAGCCAGGCGATGAACCACGGCCAGCGCGAGCCGGGTGCGCGATGGGTGGCGGGTGCCGCGACGGACGCCTCGGCAAGGGCCTGGGTGGCCTGCATCGTCTCGTACCGGGCCATCGCCTGCGCCTCGTCGGGCGCGCGCACGTGGATCGCCCGCTGCCCGCCGGCATCGACCAGCCGGTACACGCCGCTTTCGGCCGGCCACCAGGCGGCGCAGGCCGACGTGGCCGGATCGGGCAAGAGCGTGCTGCGCGAACCATCCGGCGCCTCGATCCTGGCATCGGCGTCGAGGCCGCAAACGGTCGTGCGCTGGTCGACCCGCGCGGTTCCCTGCACATGGGCATGCGCCGCCCCGCGCGCCCGCGCCAGCGTGGAGACGATGCCGCTCCACAGCGTGCCGTAACGGGCCGCGTCGCCGGCCAACAGGAGCGGATACGACTCGACCAGCCAGATCAGGCCGACGCGACCGCGGCCGCGCGCCTGCCACAGCGCCAGCGGTTCGTCCTGCGCGCTGGCCAGCAACACGGCGGCGCGCGCACTGCGCACGGCCAGCGGCCGGCGCAGCAGCGACGGCGGCCGCGCGCTCCCGGCCGGCGTCGGCCCGAGCGTGACCTGCTGCCCGAGCTCGGCCGCGGAAATGTCGAAACCGAGCGCGGCCCAGTCGCGCGCGACCGCCGCCGGCAAGGGGCCGGTCACGCGCAGCAGCAGGCCGAGTCCGCCTTCGAGCGCTTCCAGCAGGGCCTCGCGCTCGTTCGCCGGCAGTGCCGCCCAGGCGCGTTCGTCGATGACGACGAGGTCGGCCGCGCGCAGCGATTCGGCATCGATGCGCAAGCCGCCTTCGCGCAGGTCCACCCCGCGCGTCAGCGCGATCCGCGAGACGAGATCGAGGCCGGCGTCGCTGGCCCAGCGGCGCAGGTGCTTGAGTTCGCCGTCGGGCGCACCGGCCAGCACGACGAGGCGCAAGCGATCGCCGGCCTCCACGTCGGTGACCAGCGGCAGCTCCTCGACGATGCCGTTGTCGGCGTCGAGCGCGCGCAGCAGGTGACGGCTGATGCCGGCGTCCTTGCTGCGGACCTCCAGCGCAAAACGGCCGTCGGCATCGACTTCGCTCCGCGCCGCCAGCGCATCGGCGCGATCGCGAAGTTCGATCTGCCGCGCGCCGACGGCGCGGCCGTGCAGGGTCCACAGCGAACCGGCGACGATGCGCGCCGGCACGGCGAGTTCGACGATGCCGTCCGGTTCGGCCGCCGGACCGAACCGCAGGCGCAGGCCGCGCACGGCCTCGCGGTCGCGTGCCGGCAGGCCGTTGCCGACGACCTCGATCTGCGCCACGCCGGGATGCCGGCGCAGGGCGGTGGCGAGATCGGGCACGCGTTCGACGCCGGCCGGCGCGTCGGCGCCCGGCAAGGCCACGACCTTGCCCGCGCCATCGGCGGCGGGCGCAGCACCCGGGGTCAGCACGCGCAACTCGCCTCCTGCCTGATCGACCGCGGGCGGAAACAGCAGCAGGCCGAGCAGGACCGCGCTGGCAGCGGCGAGG
Source organism: uncultured Dokdonella sp. (assembly GCA_934526015.1). Taxonomy (GTDB): domain Bacteria; phylum Pseudomonadota; class Gammaproteobacteria; order Xanthomonadales; family Rhodanobacteraceae; genus Dokdonella. The sequence goes on along the minus strand of CAKSZY010000037.1, from coordinate 7,247 downwards.
CCGATGCGCACGGCTGCCGCCGGCACGCGCCGACGCAGGCTGCTCCAGGTGGAAACGGCGAAACCGAGCGCCAGCATCACGGCGACCACGACGGCGGCATTCATCGCGCGTCCTCCGCCTGCAGCGCATCGAGATAGGCCGCACCGGCGGCATCCGGCGACACGCGGACCGGCACCCCCGTCGGCGGCGTCGGCAACAGCGGCCACAGGCGATCGAGCAGGCGTTCGCGGCAGGGTGTACACGCGCGGTCGCGCTGCCAGCCATCGAGGGCGGCGAACACGCCGAGCACGTCGTCGACCTCGTCCGCATGTGCGTGCAGCCAGGCCGTCAGCGCGGCGGCATCACCGGCTTCGCCATCGGCGAGCGCGGCGGCGAAGTCGGCCACCACCGCATCGTCGGCCTGCCGTGGCGAAAGCAGGCCGCGCGGCGCCGACACGCCGCTGCGATCGCCGCCGAGCCGGCGCGATTCATCGACGGCCGGCAACTCGAGGCCGACCCGGGCGAGATGGATGCGCGAGGCCTGCTGCACCTGCTTGATGTAATCGAGCGCGCGGTTCTCGAACGGCAGGGCGGCACGCGGATCGCCGCTGCGCAGATGCAGTTCGGCCTGCCACATCTCGTCGAGCGCGGCCTTGAGGATGCGCCGGGTCTGCGGATCGAGCAGGGTCGCCGCTTCGGCGTGGTCGTGGCTGTGGCCGTAGGCGGCGACGAGGCTGGCGGCGTCGCCGAACGCGGCATCCGCGTGGTCGTGGCCGTCGTCCGGGGAGTGGCCTTCCGGCAACGCCGTGCCGGCCGCGCCATGATCGTCGTCGTCGCCTGCGGCGGACGCCGGCGCGGCCCCGCTTTCGAACTCCTCGCCGAGGAACTGGCCGTAGCGCAGGCGCAGGATCTTCTGGTCGACGCCGATCGCGTCGGCGCGGCGCACGAACTCCGTCGCCTCGAGGGCCGGCTTCCGCGCCAGCAGCGCCTCGCTGTCGATGATGATCTGGCGCTGGCTGCGGAAGTAGGCCGGCAGCACCTTCTGCACGATGCCGTCGATGCCTTCGGCTTCGGCCGCCACTTCCGGCGGCCAGCGCAGGATGAAGCTCGCGCTGCGGGTGACGTTCGCCTCCGGCTCGCGCGTGTCGCTGACCGCGAGGCGCACGATCACGTCGTCGCCGCGCGCGAAGCCGAGTGCGGCGAGGTCGAGGCGATGGCGATAGCGGCGCTGGCGCGCATCCGTGCCGGCTTCCGCGCGCAGGCGGAGATCGTGCTGGCGGACCGTGACCTGTTCGCCGCTGCCCTGGGCGAGGGTCACGGAAAGCTGCGCGCCGGCGATGCCGTGGTCGTCGCTGGCCTCGAAGGCGAGGTTCCATGCCGGCCGGCTGCTTTCCAGCACGGTCAGCGTCTGCGCGGGTTCGATCACGCGCAGCTCCGGCGCACGGTCGCGCTGTGCGTCGAGGCGGTGCAGGCCCGCGTCCTGCAGCGCCGGCACGCCGACGACTTCGATGCGGTAGAGCATCGAGGTGACGAGGCGGTGCTCGCCGCTCCAGCGTTCGCCGTCGCCCTGCAGCCCGAGCCGCGTGCCGTCGTGGAAGACGAGCTCCACCGCGTCGGGCACCGGCTCGATCGCCAGGCTCCAGCGCAACCGCGAACCTTCCGGCGCTTCGGCATCGAGGCTCGACTCGCGACGCGCGGCGAGGCCGGTGTAGGCCGGCGCCTCGATCGCCAGCAGCACCGAAGTCAGCGCGGTCGCGCGCACCGGGTCGGTCGCCGCGACGACCGGCACGGCCGTCACCGCCGGCGCTTGCGGCGATGGCCACCGCCAGGCGGTGACCGCGATCCCCGCGGCCAGCAGTCCGCTCGCGAGCAAGGCCCGCCACGGCCAGCGTCGGCGCAGATCCGGCAGCACGGCGACGGCGAGGCGTTCGCGCAGGCGGGCCTGCTGCAGGCGCTGCAACGGCGACACGTCCGACGGCGCGCGCAGCAGCAGTTCGGCGCTGTCCTCGAAGGCCGGCCGTTGCGCATCGAGACCGCGCACGACTTCGACGAGGCTGACCGCGCGAGCCGCACGCCACGCCGCGACGAGGGCGATGGCGAGTGCGGCCACGGCAATCGTGCAGGCGGCCGCCGGCCCGGCGAGTCGCAGCGCGGCCACGGCCAGCGCCAGCCCGAGGGGCACGGCGAACGCGCCGACGATCGCCACGCGCCGTCGCCGCATCGTGCGCAGGAGAAGGTCGAGGCGCGACGCGCTCATGCCGGCCTGCGCCCGCGCGCAGCCAGTGCGCGTTCGACGAGGAACAACGCGGCGACGACCACCGCCAGCCAGCGCTCGAGCGGGAACGGCGGCGGCGTCGACGGCGGCGCGCCGGTGCGCGGCATGACCGCCATCGCCGGCGCGCGCATCGGCGGCGCTGCGGCATCGGCGAACAGCCCGTGCAGGACGCGCGGGAAGTCCGCTTCGAGCAGACCCGGCCAGGCTTCTGCGGACCACGGTCGCAGCAGGCCGACGATGCGGCCCTGGCCGTGAGCGCGCAGGCGCGCGAGCGCCGATCCATCCGCATCGCGGGCGACGATGCGGCCGGCCTTTGCCTCATCGTCGGCCTGCAGCAGGACGCGACCGCCCTGCTCCACCCAGTCCAGCAGCGGCGCCGGCAGGGCCTCGCCGCGCCAGACCAGCCAGGCGCCGGCGGCCGGCGCGACCGGTTCGCCCTGCACGACGAGGCGCGCGCTGCCGGCGGCGGCGTGGTTCCATGCCGCCACGGCGGCGCGCAGCCAGACGAGCGCGGGATCGTCCGCTTGCGCGCCGGCAACGACCAGTTCGCGCGCTGCATCCGCAGCCGACGTCGTCGGCACGGCGGTCGCCGCGTCCGCCACGATCCGCCAGTCGACCGGACGCTGCAGGCGCAGGCGCTCGGCATCGAGTCCGTCGAGGGTTGCCGGCACGACCAGGATCAACGCACGCTGCGGCGCGAGTTGCGCATCGAGTTCGCGCACGAGGCTGGCGATGCCATCGGCGCGGACCGGCGGCGCCTGCCCGAGTGCGGGGAAACCCGCGGCCAGCCAGCGGCGCTCGACGATGCCGGCGTCCACGCTTGCCGACACCGCCGCCGGCTCGATGCCCGGCACGACGGCGACCAGCGGACCGTCGCCCTGCGGACCGCGCTCGAGCAGCGGCTGCGCCAGCAACAAGGCCAGCGCCACCAGCAGGACGAGGCGCACGAGCAGCAGCCAGGGATCGTCGAAACGCAGCCGGCGCTGCGGCCGCGCGCGTTCGCCGAGCCAGCGCAGGGCGGGAAAGTCGATGACGTCCCGGGTCGGCCGCCGGATCAGGTGGATGAGGATCGGCACCACCAGCGCCGCCAGCGCGGCCAGGCCGAGCGGCAGCAACAGGCTCATGCGCCCTCCCGCTGCGCGGCCTGCACGGCGAACAGCCGGCGCAGCACGCGCTCCGGCGGTTCGTCGAGCACGTGTTCGGCATGGCGGATGCCGGCGGCGGCGAAACCGGCGGCCAGCGCCGCGCGGGCTGCGGCGAAGCGGGCGATGAAGTCCTCGCGCACGGCGGCGGCGTCCGCACGCTTCTCAAGGCCGCTCTCCGGATCGCGGAAACGCCGTGCGCCGCGGAACGGGAAGTCGCGTTCGTCGGCACCGATCAGCTGGATCGTCAGCACGTCGCGACCGGCCACGGCCAGGCGCCCGGCGAGTTCGACGGCCGCCTCGTCGAAGAAGTCCGACAACAGCAGCACCAGATCGCCGGCGTGCACGCGCTCCCACATCGGCTGCAGCAGGGCCGCGTCGGGCCATGCGCCGGCCGCCTGGACGCGTTCCAGTTCGAACCGGCAGCGATCGTGCTGGCGCGCACCGCCGGCAGCCGCAACGAACACCGGGTTCTGCGCCGACAGCACGACGAGGCCGAAGCGGTCGCCCTGGCGCAGGGCCAGTTCCATCACGCAGGCGGCCAGCAGGCGAGCGGCGTCGAGCTTGCTCCAGTCGCGCCGCGCCGTATCGGCCTGCGCCATCGAGGCACTGGCATCCACGGCAAGCCACACGCAAAGCGGACTGTCGCGCTCCGATTCGCGCACGAACCAGCGATCCGAACGCGCATAGAGCTTCCAGTCGATGCGGCGCGGTTCGTCGCCTGGCTCGTAACCGCGGTACTGGGCGAACTCGAGGCCGGCGCCCCGGTTGCGACTGACGTGCTGGCCGATGCCGCCGGCGGCGGCGGCCGTGCGCGCGACCAGGCGCAGCTCGCGCAACTGCGCGCGAAGGGCAGCGGGAATCGGCCGCGGCGCGCCCGTCACGGATGCCGCCGATCGGCGTGCCGCGCGCGGAGCCCCTGCATCGGGCGGTCGGCATTCATGCGGCGGCTCCGTGCCACTCAGGCCGGATAGGCGACCGCACGCAACAGCACCTCGACGACGTCGTCGGCGCTGCGGCGCGCCGCCTCGGCGGCGAACGAAAGCAGCAGGCGATGGCGCAGCACGGCCGGGGCGAGTGCGCGCACGTCCTCGCGGGTCGCCGCAAGGCGACCATGCAGCAACGCGCGCGCCTTGGCGGCGAGCACGAGCGACTGGCCCGCACGCGGCCCGGCACCCCAGCGCACCCACTCGCGCACCTCGGCGATGCCGTCGTCGGCCGGTCGCGAGGCGCGCACGAGGCGGGCGATCCAGGTCATCAGGTCGTCGCCGACATGCACCTCGCGCACGAGCTGCTGCAGGGCGACGACTTCGGCGCCGTCCATGACCGGCTCGATGCGCGCGCCGGCCGCTCCGGTCGTGCGGGCAAGAATCGCGCGCTCCTCGGCCTCGTCGGGATAGCCGACGCGGATGTGCAGCAGGAAGCGGTCGAGCTGGGCTTCCGGCAAGGGATAGGTGCCGGCCTGTTCGAGCGGGTTCTGCGTCGCCAGCACGAAGAACGGCTGCGGCAGCGCATGGGTCGTGCCGGCGTAGCTGACCGTGTGTTCCTGCATCGCCTCGAGCAGGGCCGCCTGGGTCTTCGGCGGCGTGCGGTTGAGTTCGTCGGCGAGCAGCAGGCTGGTGAACACCGGCCCTTTCTGGAACTGGAAATGGCGCTTGCCGGTGCCGTGGTCCTCCTCGAGGATCTCGGTGCCGAGGATGTCGCTCGGCATCAGGTCCGGAGTGAACTGGATGCGCCGGAACGGCAAGGCGAGCGCCTCGCCGAGCGAGCGCACGAGCAGGGTCTTGCCGAGTCCCGGCACGCCTTCGAGCAGGCAGTGGCCACCGGCCAGGAGGCCGATCAGCATCTGCTCGACCACCTCGTCCTGACCGACGATCACCCGCCCGATCGCCTCGCGCAGGTCCGCCAGCCGCGCCACGCGCGCCTGGATGTCGTGTTCGTCCATCGCTTCGCCTGTCGTCATTTGTCCAGCGGAACCACCGCCATCTTCACCTGCCGGGAGGTGGTGCGCACCTGCACATCGTCATTGTTGGGGTGGTGGAGGGAGGCCGGCATCCAGCTCCTTTGCCTTGGCTCTTCGCTTTCTCTTGGGTGTGTCGAACCTCGATTCCGCTCGCCTCGGCGGCGAGCGGGTTACTTTCCTTTGTCTCGTCAAAGGAAAGTAACCAAAGGAAAGACGACCCCGGCATCCGCGCCGATCGGGCTGCGCCCGATCGGTTCCCTGCGGTGCTCGCCGCCCAGCGGCCGGCGAACAACTCGGCCATCCATGGCCTCAGACAGTTCGCCTTTCCCCGCTGGTCGGCTCCGCTCCTCGGCGCTCCTGCAGGGGTGGGTGGGTCAACAGCCAGAGCCAGAGCAACGGCAACGGCAACGGCAACGGCAACGGCAACAGCAATGGCAACTGCAACTGCAACTGCAACTGCAACTGCAACGACAACGACAACGGCAACGGCCAGAGCAACAGCATGTGCGTTTGCTCTGCTTTTGCCCTGCTCTGGCTCTGCTCTGGCTCTGCTCTTGACGTTCCCCCCTCAGTCGCGCCGAGGAGCGCAGTCAGACACCGGGGAAAGGCGAACTGTTTGAGGCCATGGATGGCCGAGTTGTTCGCCGGCCGGTGGCTGGCGAGCACCGCAGGGGACCGGGCGGACGCAGTCCGTCCGGCGCGACTGCCGGGGTGCCCTTCTCTTTGGTTACTTTCTCTTGGGCAAGCAAGAGAAAGTGACCCGCTCGCCGCCGAGGCGAGCGGAACCCGTGGTTCAACCCACCCAAGAGAGAGCGAAGAACCAAAGCCAGGGGCGGGTTGCCTGCATCCGCGGGGATGACAACGATGAGAATCGCCGAGGCGAGCGGAACCGGGGTTCGACACACCCAAGAGAATGCGAAGAGACTAGGCAAAGGAGCTGGGTGCCGCCCCTCACGACGCCAACGCATACATCACGATGTTGACCGCGAACTTCGTGTTGTCCTCGGCGAGGAAGCGCTTGTTGCGCCAGTCGTAGTCCCACTCGCAGCCGTAGTCCTTGTTGCTGTAGAGGACGCCGAGGCGGCCGTCGATCTCGATGCCCTTGAGGTAGTCGTGGACGAGGTCGTCGCCCCAGCCGTTGAGTTCGAAGCCGGTGGCGGGCGGGCCGTCGAAGCGGAAGAAGCTGCGGTAGAGCGGATGGTCGTTCGCCAGCTTGGCGAGGGCGTCGCGGCCGAAGATGCGTGCCATCTCGGCTTCGAACGAGCGCGCGAACAGGCCGTCGATGTCGTGGTTGCAGTCGTCGACGAAGACGAAGCCGCCGTTGCGCACGTAGGTCTCGAAGTTGCGGCGTTCGTCGGGGTTGAACTCGACCAGCTTGTGCCCGGCGAGATAGCAGAACGGCGCCGCCAGCATGCGCGGGTCGGCCAGCGGGATGACGTGTTCGCGCGGATCGACGCGCAGGGTGGTGTACTGCACGAGCGCATCGAGCAGGTTCGACGGCATGCGCTGGTCGACATCCCAGTCGCCGGATTCGTACATGAGGCGGGTGAAGCGGAAATCGTGGGCCGTGGTTTCCGTCGCCGATTGCGCGCGCACGCTGCGCGGCAACAACGGGGCGATCGCGGCCGCCGCGAGCAGGCGCAGGAAGCCGGCCCGGGTCATCGGCACGGCCACCCCGCCTCGCGGCACACGGCCGCCGCAAGCCCGAAAGCGCCCCTCATCCGCGGCTGCCGCCGCACCTTCTCCCCGTCGCAACGGGGAGAAGGGACAGCAAGCGTTATTGCGAGAATGCGAAGTTGCAATCTCGAGAAAGCGCATGCCTGTCCCTTCGCCCCGCGCAGCGGGGAGAAGGTGGTGCGGCAGCACCGGATGAGGGGCCGTGGGAGGT
>CAKSZY010000036.1 GCA_934526015.1 uncultured Dokdonella sp. | reverse complement strand
CGGGCAAGGCTGATGAACTGACGTCTGCGCGCTGCTGCAACATCGATCGCACCCCACCTCCCACGGCCCCTCATCCGCGGCTGCCGCACCACCTTCTCCCCGCTGCGCGGGGCGAAGGGAGGCTGGCGCTGTCGCAAGAACGCTCGGCTGCACTCTGGTGAATGCGCATGCAATCCCTTCTCCCCGCTGCGCGGGGCGAAGGGACCGGCATGCGTTTTTTCCAGATTGCAATGTCGCATTCCTGCGAAAACGTCAGCTGTCCCTTCTCCCCGTGGCGACGGGGAGAAGGTGCGGCGGCAGCCGCGGATGAGGGGCGCTTTCGTGCTTCTTCCGCAACAGCCGATGAAGCAGCACTCGCGCACGGCTGCAGCGGCGATCTCAGCCCACCTCCCACGTCCCCTAATCCGGTGCTGCCGCACCACCCCGGATCGAGTCCGGGGCAGGCTCTCCCCCGCTGCTCGGGGCAAAGGGAAGGCGGGCGCGTTCGCAAGAATGCAAGGCTGCAATCTGGTGAAAACGCATGCTGGTCCCTTCTCCCACGCGCCAAAGCACAGGCAGCGGAGCGAGCTCCGCTCTACATGGGGAGACGAGGTTGTCCCGGCATGGGTGGAGCGGGCCTTGCCCGGCTCGCCATCCCGGAGGTTGCCTGCCTGCGACTCAATAGGCGAACTCGGTGAACACCGGGTCGATGCGGCCGTTCCAGGCGCCGTGGAAGCGTTCGAGCTTGTACTCGGCCGGGGTCTGGCCGGAGTCGGCGATTTCGAGCAGCGGTTCGAGATAGATCGATTCGTCGGCGCCGTTGCGGTTGGCGCGCGCACGGCGGGCGAGGCCGGCGGCGGAGATCTTCAACGCCTCGATGGCGAGTTCGCGCACGCTGGCGCCGCGGAACGGCAGCTTGAGCGCATGTTTCGGCACGCCGTCGCGCAGCGCGTGACGTTCCGCGTTGCTGAAGTCCTTGACGAGATCCCAGGCGGCGTCGAGCGCGGCGGCGTCGTAGAGCAGGCCGACCCAGAACGCCGGCAGCGCGCACAGGCGGTTCCACGGCCCGCCGTCGGCACCGCGCATCTCGAGGTATTTCTTCAGGCGCACCTCGGGGAAGGCCGTGGTCATGTGGTCCGACCAGTCCTTCAGCGTCGGCCGCGCCCCGGGCAGTTCGGCCAGGCCGCCGTCCAGGAAGCGCCGGAACGAGCGCCCGGAAAGGTCATGGTAGATGCCGTCGCGATAGCTGAAATACATCGGCACGTCGAGCAGGTAGTCGACGTAACGCTCGTAGCCGAAGCCGTCCTCGAAGACGAAATCGAGCATGCCGGTGCGATCCAGGTCGGTGTCGGTCCAGATGTGCGAGCGGTAGCTGAGATAGCCGTTCGGCTTGCCTTCGGTGAACGGCGAATCGGCGAACAACGCGGTGGCGACCGGCTGCAGGGCGAGCGAGACGCGGAACTTCTTCACCATGTCGGCTTCGTCGGCGAAGTCGAGGTTGACCTGCACCGTGCAGGTGCGCGTCATCATGTCGAGGCCGAGCCCGCCGACCTTCGGCATGTACTCGCGCATGATCCGGTAGCGGCCCTTCGGCATCCACGGCATGTCGGCGCGCGCCCACTTCGGCTGGAAGCCCATGCCGAGGAAGCCGATGCTGAGTCCGTCGGCGACCGCCTTGACCTCGTTGAGGTGGCCGCTGACCTCGCAGCAGGTTTCGTGGATCGTGGCCAGCGGTGCGCCGGACAGTTCGAGCTGGCCGGCGGGCTCGAGGGTGACCGAGGCCTGGCCGCGCTGCAGGGCGATCAGCTTGCCGTTCTCCTCGACGCGCTGCCAGCCGAACCGGGTCAGGCCCTCGAGCAGGGCGCCGATGCCGTGCGCGCCCTCCCAGGTCGGCGGCCGCAGCGCCTGCCCAGGCGGCGTGCCGGTTCCGGGGATGAGGAAGCCGAACTTCTCGTGTTCGGTGCCGATGCGCCAGTCGGCCGGCGGCTTGGCACCGGACGCGATCGTCTCGACCAGTTGTCCGCGGTGCGTGATCGGCTCATCCGTGGCGGCGCTGGGTCCGGACATGGGGGGAATCCTGACGGTCGGTCCGGCGATATGGGGATGCAGCGGAACGGCGCAAGCCGGACCCGCTCAGCGTGTTCCGCCGAGCCAGCGCATGACCACGTCGCGCGCCTCGTCGAGGCCGACCTTGGCCGTGGCCGAGAACAGTTGCACGCTGACCCGCGCGTCGGCGCTGCCGTCGGCGCCGAGTTCGGCCCGGGTCACCGCCAGCGTGCGCGCGGCCTCGCTGCGCGAGAGCTTGTCGGACTTGGTCAGCACCACATGGCAGGCGAGGTCGATGGCCTCGGCATAGGCCAGCATCTGGCGATCGAACTCCTTCAGCGGATGCCGCGAATCGATGATCAGGACCACGCCCTTCAGCGACTTGCGCTGCTTGAGGTAGCTGTCGACCAGGCCGCGCCAGTGGTCGCGCACGGTCACCGGGACCTTGGCGTACCCGTAGCCCGGCAGGTCGACCAGCCGGCGCTCGCCGTCGAGGTCGAAGATGTTGATCAGCTGGGTGCGACCCGGCGTCTTCGACACGCGGGCGAGGCCCTTGTGCGCAGCCAGTGCATTGAGCGCACTCGATTTGCCGGCGTTGGAGCGTCCGGCGAAGGCGACCTCGGCGCCCTCGTCGGGCGGCAGGTCGCGCATCGCATTGGCGCTCCGGGAGAACTTGAGGGTGTGCAGAATGTGCATGGAAATCCGTGGCTGTTACGATCGCCGATGGCAAGCCGGTTTGACCGCCCGTGGAAGGGTGCGGATAATCCGGCGGTTTCCGCCGGTCCGGTGCTTCAGCGCACCGCAACCGACGCATTCCCAGCCCCCTAGCGGAGTCAGTGTATGTTTTTTCGGCGCGTTTTTGCTCTGCTGGCAGTCGCCGCAGCGGGTCTGGCCCAGGCCGCGACGGTCGAACCGGCCAATCCCGGCGATGCCAAGGCCGGTGAAGGCAAGGCGGCGGTCTGCGCGGCCTGCCATGCCGCCGACGGCAACTCGGCCATTGCCATGTATCCCAAACTGGCCGGCCAGAACGAAGCCTACATCGCCCGCCAGCTCGCCCAGTTCAAGTCCGGCCAGCGCGACAATCCGATCATGGCGCCGTTCGTGGTCGACCTGACCCCGCAGGACATGGCCGACATCGGCGCCTTCTATGCCGACAAGCTTCCATCCCCGTCCGAGGCCGACGAGGCCTACGTCGCGCGTGCCCAGCAGATCTACCGCGGCGGCGATGCCAAGCTCGGCGTGCCGGCCTGCATGGCCTGCCACGGTCCCGACGGACGCGGCATGGCCGGCTCCGCCTATCCGCAGCTCGCCGGCCAGTGGGCCGACTACGTGCAGGCCAAGATGACCGAGTGGCGCAACGGCACCAGCTGGGGCGACGACGCGCACGCCAGCATCATGCCGGAGATCGTCAAGCGCCTGTCCGAGCAGGACATCGCCGCCCTTGCCTCGTACGCGCAGGGTCTGCACACGGCCCCGCGGGCAAAGTGAATCTTCTGCCGCATCCGTTGTCCGAAGCCGGGATGCGTACCCCTTTTCGCGTTGCACGCACCCGTCCCGGAGTACCGATGATGTCAAAGATCCTGAGCGCCTTCCTGTTCGGCCTCGGCCTGGCCGCCGCCAGCCATGCGCAGGACGCGGCCCAGTGGCAGGAAGGCAAGCACTACGAACTCGTGCAGTCGCCGCAGCCGACCGCCACCGGCGACAAGGTGGAGGTGCTCGAGGCGTTCTCCTACGCCTGCCCGGCCTGCAACCAGGCGGCGCCGATCGTCGAGAGCATCAAGAAATCGCTGCCGGCCAATGCCGCGTTCGTTTACCTGCCGGTGCAGTTCGGCTCTGATGCCTGGAAGATCTTCGCCCGCGGCTTCTACACGGCGCAGGCGCTCGGCATTGCCGAGAAGGCACACGCCGACCTGTTCCGCGCGATCTACGTCGACAAGAAGATCAACAGCGCGACCCCGACGATGGATGCCCTGGCCGGGTTCTATGCCGGCTACGGCGTCAGCGCCTCCGATTTCCTCGCCACCTCGACCTCGTTCGCCATCGAGACGCGCCTCAAGCGCGCCGAGGCGCTGGTCAAGGCGCTCGGCATCGACGGCACGCCGGCGTTCGTGGTCAACGGCAAGTACCGCTTCAGCGGCCGGACCGCCGGCGGCTACGAGAACCTCGAAGCGCTGATCCGCCATCTCGTCGCCCTGGAGAGCAGCGGCGGCTGATCCTGCCGCGCTGCCCGCCGATCCCCGCCCCCGCATTCCCGGAGTCCCCGATGTTCAAGCGCCTCGCTTTCGCCTTTGCCGTGCTGCTCGCGGCCTGCGCATTCCCGGCCGTCGCCGCCCACGACGACCATGCCGGCCACAACCATGCACCGGCGGCCACGCCCGGCGCCGCCGAAGTCGGCAAGAACTACTTCCTCGTCGAGCCGCCGCAGCCGACCTCGGCCGGCGATCGCGTCGAGGTGCTCGAGGTGTTCAGCTACGCCTGCATCCATTGCGCGCATTTCCAGCCCTACGCCGACGAGCTGAAGGCCAAGCTGCCGAAGGACGCCACCTTCAGCTACATGCCGGCGATCTTCAACGCGCAATGGGAAGCCTATGCGCGGGCGTTCTACACCGCGCAGTCGCTCGGCGTGCTCGAGCGCACGCACCAGGCGGTGTTCGATGCCGTGCACCGCGACAAGCGCCCGCTGCGCTCGTTCGACGACATCGCCGCGCTGTACGGCGATCACGGCGTCGACGTCGCCAAGTTCAAGGCCACGGCGGAATCGTTCGAAGTCGAGAGCAAGGTCGCGCGGGCGAAGGAGATGGTGCCGAAGTACGGCGTCGACGGCACGCCGACGGTCATCGTCAACGGCAAGTACCGCATCACCGGCGCCTCGGCCGGCGGCTATCCGCAGCTGCTCGCCCTCGTCGAGAAACTGGTCGCCGAGGAGCTGGCTGCCCGCAAGGCCCCCGCGAAGAAAAAGTGAGCCGGATCGCCACGCCTGTCGCCGCATGGAGGCCGCCCGCGGGCGGCCTCTTCGTTCATGCGGAGGCAGGCATGCTGCCGCCCGCCATGCCGAATGCCGAACCGATGACCGCCGATACCGCCCTTGTGCCGACGCCCGCGCAGCCGAACCGGTTGCGCCTGCTGAGCTGCAACATCCTCGGCGGCGGGAGCGTCAAGCGCTACCGCGAGTACGTCACCCACAGCTGGAAGCACGTGGTGCCGGTCGGCAAGCGCGCCAACCTCGACGGTCTGGCCGGCCTGATCGGCGAATTCGACGTGGTCGGCCTGCAGGAAGCCGATTTCGGCAGCCTGCGTTCGGGCTTCATGAACCAGACCCAGTACCTCGCCGAAGTGGCCGGCTTTCCGTACTGGACGCACCAGCCGAACCGGCGCATGGCCAAGGTCGCCGCCTCGAGCAACGGCCTGCTCGCCCGCCTCAAGCCGAGCGAGATCATCGACTACCCGCTGCCGGGTCGCATCCGCGGTCGCGGCGCGCTGTGGACGCGCTTCGGCGAGGGCCGCGATTCGCTGGTCGTGGTCATCGCCCACCTCTCGCTCGGCCCGGTCGCGCGCGCGGCCCAGCTCGGCTACATCACCGAACTCCTCGAGGGCCATCCGAACGCGGTGTTGATGGGCGACCTCAACACGCCGGTGGAAAGCCCCGAACTGCGCAGCCTGTTCGCACGCACGGCGCTGGTCACCCCCGACGCACCGCCACCGACCTTCCCGAGCTGGGCACCGAAACGCGCGATCGACCACATCCTCGTCTCCGAATCGCTCGCCCTCGACGAACTGCGCACCCTGCCCCACCTCGTCTCCGACCACCTGCCGATCGCGGCGACATTGACGCTGCCGGAAGGGCTCGTGCTCGCGCGTTGAGGAACCAGGACGCCGGGATCTCGCGAACGCCCCGGGCAGGCGAGCAAGCCGCTCCACAAACGTGCTGGACCACGCCAGCCTCTGTAGTGCCGAACTTGCTCGGCTGAGACTTCGCAAAAGAACCAAAGCCGAGGCAGCGGAGCAAGCTCCAAAAATGCATTGGAATGCAGCGGTGCAAGCAGGAGTTGGCGCATGCCTGTCCCTTCTCCCCGCTGCGCGGGGCGAAGGAAGGCTGGCGCTGTCGCAAGAATGCAAGCTGCACTCTGGTGAAAACGCATGCCTGTCCCTTCTCCCCGTTGCGACGGGGAGAAGGGAGGCTGGCGCTGTCGCAAGAATGCAAGGCTGCACCCTGGTGAAAACGCATGCTGGTCCCTTCTCCCCGTTGCGACGGGGAGAAGGTGCCCGGCAGGGCGGATGAGGGGCGCTTTCGGGCCTTTTCTGCAGCCGCCGATGAAGTCGCGCGTGCGCACGGCTGCAACGTCAAACGCACCCCACCTCCCACGGCCCCTCATCCGGTGCTGCCGCACCACCTTCTCCCCGCTGCGCGGGGCGAAGGGACCCGCATGCGTTTCTCGAGATTGGAACGAAGCCGCAAGGGCAGCGGAGCGAGCTCCGCTCTACAAAAGCACTGCATCGTGCGCGCTTTTGTAGAGCCAAGCTTGCTCGGCTGAGGCGTTGAGCGAAACCGTGGACAAGCAGCGGAGCAAGCCTACGAGGGCAGCGCAAACACCTGCGCGACATCGTCAGGATCGAGCACGCGCCAAGCCCCCGGCGCGAGGTCGCCGAGTTCGAGCTCGCCGATGCGCGAACGATGCAGGCGCTCGACGCGGTTGCCGGTCGCGGCGAACATGCGCCGTACCTGGTGGTAGCGCCCTTCGGTGACCGTCAGGCGCGCATGACGCGCGTCGAGCACTTCCAGCCACGCCGGCTCCAGCGGCGTCGTTTCCGCATCGAGCATGAGCCTGCCGCTGGCGAACAGCGCGCCCTCGTCGCCGCGCAGGTCCCCGGCCAGTTCGGCCTCGTACACTTTCGGCACATGCTGGCGCGGCGAGATGATCCGGTGCAGCAAGGCGCCGTCGTCGGTCAGCAGCAGCAGACCCGAGGTGTCGCGGTCGAGCCGGCCCACCGTCGACAACGCCGGCGAGCGCGCACGCCAGCGCGACGGCAACAGGTCGTGGACGATGCGACCGGCATCGCGCATCGAGCAGGTCGCGCCGAGCGGCTTGTTGAGCATGAGGACGAGGCCGGGCGGCGGATCGAGCGGCTCGCCGTCGATGCGCACACGCTCGTGCGCGACGACGTCGTCGGCATACAGCACCTCGCCCCCGGCATCGGTGATGCGCCCCTCGCGGAACATCGCCTGCACCTCGCGACGACTGCCGTAGCCGAGGTTGGCGATGTGGCGCAGAAGCTTCACCGGCGCGCTTCGCGATGGCATGCGGTACGGAAAGAAAACGACGCCGGGAAACCGGGCACGGAGGGCAACCTGTCCATCATCGGAGTATGCAACCGTATCGCAAGCGTCCGTCCTGCCCCCCTGATCCCACCGCTTCCTCGGGGACTGGCCGGTGAAGGACCCCACAAATCACGGGAATGACGGGTGTCCTGAGGCTCCGCCATCCGATCCAACCACTCTGTCCAGGCAAGTTGACCTGCCCCCGTTATCCTGCAGTCCAGGGATGCTCCGATCCACTCCACAAGGGCAGCGCGACATCCGCGAGGATCGAACACGCGAGGCGCTACTCAAAGCCTGCCGATCAACCGGACCATCAAGTCCATGCGTTCGTGCAGAATGGCCACGATCAGGGCGGGCGCATCATCGCGCGGCAGACAGAACAGGTAATGGTGTTCGCAGTGAGTCATCCGCAAGCGCGGATGGATTTCGCTCATTTCCCTGCACG
The DNA here is from genome assembly GCA_934526015.1 of uncultured Dokdonella sp. Taxonomy (GTDB): domain Bacteria; phylum Pseudomonadota; class Gammaproteobacteria; order Xanthomonadales; family Rhodanobacteraceae; genus Dokdonella. The sequence goes on along the minus strand of CAKSZY010000036.1, from coordinate 9,148 downwards.
GACCTTCCCCGGCAGCCAGTCGCGCCATGCCCTGCTCCAAGAAATCCACATAGCGGCGCACCTGATCGTTGCCCCAGGTTTTGCGCGTACGGCGGATGATGGATCGCAGATCGGCTTCGGCCTCGTCGGTCAGCGCATAGCCCCTCAAGCACCGCGTTCCTGCGCGAGTTCTTCACCCAGAATTTGAGCCACATTCTTGTTGGACACCTTGCCCGTCAGGCCCGCTTCGACACGTGCAGCCAGCAGCGCCTTCAGTTCCAGCCAAGCCGAATCGCCGATCACATCGTCTGGAAACAGACGTTCGATCGCGTATTGACGGATGGTTTTGCCTTGCAGCGCGGCCAAGGCTTTCAGGTTCCGATGTTGCTGATCGGTAATGTCAATGGTCAGGCGACTCATGCTCAAGCCTCGCAATGTACCAAACCCACATTAGCACATTCCGACATCGGCTCGTGTCGGGAGCGAGCACGGGGTCTCGCCGAGCAGGAGCTGGCAGGTCAGCTTGTGGAAGTCCACGAAACGGAACTTCTTCTGCACCGGCGTTCTCGCGTCGGAGAATGCGAAGCGATAGCTCTCCTGCTCGGCGGGAGCCTCGAGCAAAACGAAAAACGGAGCCAAGTTCACTTCCCTGGCTGCCACAGGAAGTGAACCTGACCCCGTTTCGGACCCCGGCCACCCCGCGTGTCCGCGCGGTATGGCCGCAACGCCATCCGTCCGTCAGTCGTCGAAACCGTCGGCGAAGATCACGTCCGACGACGCGCAACCCTTCACCTTGACGTCGTCGATGTACCAGCCCTCGGCGGAGACCGAGGAATCGGTGCCGATGCGGAAGCGCAGTTGCACGCTCTGGCCGGCGTACGACGTCAGGTCGACGATCGTGCGGGTGAACGGCTTGGTGCCGCACCAGGCCTGGCGACCACCGAGCGGATTGCTGAAGCTCGAGGAAATCGCACCGGTGTACGGGTTGGTCAGCAGCTGCGCCGCGGGCACCTGGACGAAGGCCGCGCCGGCGACGGAGATTTCCAGCAGGCCACCGTCGTAGCAGGCGGTGGTGCCATTGGCTTCCATCGTGTGGCGACTGTGGAACTCGAAGGTTTGCGGCGCCGAGGCCGCATCCGGAACGACGATGGCCGGCGATACCAGCACGGTGTCACTGATGGCGGCGATGTTGGGCGCGAACCACGAGTGGGTCGGGCTCAGCGACTGCGCGGTCGAGATCGCCCAGCTGTTGGTGCCGGCCAGCGAACTCGTCGTCCAGCCGTTCATGCCGCTCTCGATCGAATCCTCGAACACGGTATTGGCGAACGCGCCGATCGGGCAATCGCCCGGCGCCGGGATCGTGGTGAACGAGAAGGCAGTGCCGAAGCTGCCCGTGCCGCATCCGTTGTTGCCGCGTACACGCCACCAGTAGCGCGTGCTGGTCGCCAGCGGCACGGTCAGCGCATAGCTCGGCGTGGTGACCGTGGCGGTGGCGATGATCGAGCTGAAGGCCGCATCGCTGGCGATCTCGATCGTGTAGTCCTGCGCGGCCGGATCGGCCGCCCAGGTGAAGGTCGGCGTGGCGGCGACGTTGCCGGCATTGTCGGCGGGTGTGCCCAGCGCGGGTGCCGCGGCGGTGGCGCCGGCCACATGCACGTCGACGTTGCGCGACTGCGGACCGCTGGTCGAACTGGCGTTGACCTGGAAGGCATGGCTGCCCGCCGTGACCGCCGCGGTGTTGCCGAGGGTCAGCGTGCTGCTGCCACCCGGGCTGACCGGATTCGCGCTGAACGCCACCGTCGCCCCGGCCGGCACGTTGGTGGTCGAGAGGGTGACCGGATCGGTGTATCCGAGCACCGAAGCGGTGTCGATATCGAAGCTGCCGTCGGCGGGTGCGCAGATCGCCGCCGTCGTCGGATCGACCGCCAGGGTGTAGGTCGGCTGCTGCACGCAGTTCGTGCAGACGAGGGCGAAGTCCTGGTCGAGCGGGGTGGCATTGCCGGGCACGCCATCGCCGACGATCGCCGTGCCCTTGACACGGATCGTCACCGCGCCGCCGGGATTGGCGATGTAGACGTTCTCGACGTTGTTCTTCGCATCTGCCGTGCCGCCGGTCACCGAGGCGCCGTTGCTGAACACGTTGCCGAGGTAGGTGTTGGCGCCGTCGATGACTTCGAGATCGAGGTTGTTGACCAGCGCCGGGTTGGCGTTGATCGCGCCGGGCGCATCGGTCCAGGTCAGGGTCACGCGCAGCGGCTCGGACGGATTGACGACGCCGACAACGAGATCGTGCGAGGTGCCGGTCGCGCTGAGCAGTTGGGTCTGGTCGATGTAGTGGGCGTTGCTGGCGAGGGCGAGGCTGTTGCTGAGGTTGACGCGGCCCCAGCCCTGGGTGTTGTTCGGGATCGGCGCGGTGTCGCTCGGCACCGCGCCGTTGACGAGCAGGGCCTTGACCATGGCCGGGCTCGGCGTGGCGCCGCCGTTCGCCGTACGCCATTTCTCGATCAGCAGGGCCGACGAGCCCGACACCGACGGCGCCGCCATGCTGGTGCCGCTGCACAGCGAATAGAGGTTGGCGGTGCCGGCGATCGCGGTGCCGCAGCTCGATGCTCCGGCGACGCGCCGGGTCGAGGCGATCGCTTCGCCCGGCGCGGCGATGTTCGGCAGGGTGCGGCCGTCGACGGCCGGGCCGCGGCTGCTGAAGCTCGAGATCGTGTTGATCGCGCCGGCGCGGTGGTTGCGGCTGCTGGCGACGATGATCGGGTTCTTCGCCTCCTTCGGTGCGGTCAGGGTGGTCGCGTTGGGGCCCGAGTTGCCGGCCGAGAACACGAAGATGTACGGCTCGCTGGCCGGCGTGTCGAAGTCGCCGTCGCGGATCATCGTGTCGAAGGTGCGTTCGGAGGCCTTGTAGCCGTGGGCACTGCCTTCGCCGGTGGTCCAGCTGGCATTGGCGCCCTGGGTGGCGGCGGCGAGGCCGCGCTTGCTGAGTTCCTGCCAGCCGCCGGCCGGCGGCCACGACGCGCCACAATCGACGGTCGAGAACGAATAGATGCGTGCACCGGGTGCCGCGCCGAGGCCGTAGAGGAAACCGTTGGCATCGGTGATCGCGCCGGAGCCGTTGCCGACGCCCTGACCGGCGATGATGCCGGCGACGTGAGTGCCGTGGCCGCCGCCGGAGAAGTCGTTGCCGCCGGTCGTGCTGCAGCCCGGATAGGAGAAACCACCGGCGATGACCGGAGCGAGATCGGGGTGGGTGAGATCGACGCCGGTGTCGATCACCGCCCAGGTGACACCGCTGCCGTTGTAGTTGATCGAGGCCAGCCACGGCAGGTAACCGACCTGCGGCACGTTGCTGGCGTTGTAGTTGCCGGCAAGGGTCTGCGTGGCCAGTTCGTCGTCGAGCTTCGGCTCGGGGCTGGCGTAGCCGAACCACAGCACCTGCGGAATCTGCGCGATGCGGGCGAGGGCCGCACGGTCGACTTCGATCCACGCATCGTAGAAGGCCTTGTCGGGTTGCGCCGGCGCCTTCGTCAGCACGGTCGCACCGGCCGCCTCGAGCGCCGCGATGACGGCCTCGACATTGCCGTCGTTGTAGAAGTGCACGTCGACGTTGCGGATCCGCCCGCTGCGCGCGACGAGATCGTCGTCCATCTTCCAGTCATCGAGGAAAGCGCCCTGCCAGCGGACGTGGTTGCCGGCCTCGGCACTCCCGGCGGCGTCGGCCGCGCCCCACACCAGCACCGCATTGTGCGGGTAGTACTGCAGCGGCTTCAGGCCGCGGCGCTCGAGATCGGCCAGCCACTCGGCCTTGGTCGGACCATGGAACTGGACGATGCGCAGGCCGTACTGCTTGGCATCCACCGACCACGCCGAGCCGGCCGCCGGCACGGCGTCGGCGAGCGGATCGAAATCGACGCGGCCGAAGCGGATGCGGTTGGCGTCTTCGGCGACGCTGGCCTTGATCCCGAGCGCCTGCATCCGGGCGTACTGCTGGGCATCGAGCTGCAGCCAGTGGAAACCCTCGTAGCGTGATGCGTAGACCGGCGTGATGCCGGCGGCCGTGACGGCGGCGATGTCGTCGACGCGGACCGAGATGGTTTCGGCCTGCGCGGCGAGCGAGGCGCAGGCAATCGCGGTGAACAGGGCGGTGCGGCCCCGCAGACGGATGAACGGATGCATGGAACTCCCCGGGAGATGGATGCAGCGGAAGCCGAACGCTAGCATCCGCCACCTCCATTGCACAGGGGGTCGTGCGGGCCTCGATCGCCCCGGGCGAGACGTCTGCATCGCGGTCGCGCGCGCTGTCGCTGCCGGCGCGCCTGCTACGATCCGCAGCCCAGAGGGAACCGGACCGCAGATCTCCGCCATGCCATCGAATCGTATCGACGTCGTCGTCGTCGGCAGCTACGTGCAGGACCATGTCTGGCTCACCGAGCGCTTTCCGGAAACCGGCGAGACGCTCGCCGCGACGGGTTTCGCCACCGGTCCCGGCGGCAAGGGTTTCAACCAGGCCGTGGCCTGCCGCCGCCAGGGTGCCGGAGTCGCCTTCGTCGGCGCCATCGGCGAAGACCACCTCGGCGTGTTCGCGCGCGATTTCGCCGCCCGCGAGGCACTCGACGCGCGCTGGTACACGAGCACGTCGACACCGACCGCCGCCGCCAGCATCGCCGTGGATCCGCGCGGGGCGAACCGCATCCTCGTCCATCTCGCCGCCAACCTCGAGCTCGACCAGGGCTTCATCGCCGCGCAAGCCGACGCCTTCGACCAGGCCCGCGTGCTGCTGTGCCAGCTCGAAAGCGACATCGCCGCCGTGCGGGGTGCGCTGGCGCTCGGCCGCAGCCACGGCCTGCTCCGCCTGCTCAACCCGGCGCCGGTGCACCGCGACGTCGATGCCGCGCTGCTCGAGGCCTGCGACCTCATCACGCCGAACGAACACGAGTTCGTGCAGCTGCTCGATCGCCTCGTCGGCGAACGCATCAAGGCCGACGACCTCGGCCTGCTCGACCAGGCCCGGCTGCACGCGCTGTGCCGCAAGCTCGGCGTGCCGACCGTGGTGGTGACGCTCGGCGTCGCCGGCTGCTTCGTGTCGCATGGCGAGGACCTGCGTGGCGACGAGGCCGCCTGCTACCGCGTGGCCGCCGAGCGGGTGAAGGCGATCGACACGGTCGGTGCCGGCGATGCCTTCAACGGTGCGCTCGCCGCCGCCCTCGCGAGTGACCCCGACGCTCCGTTCCGCCACGCCATCCGCCACGCCAACCGCGTCGCCGCGCTCAGCACCGAAAAGATCGGCGCCTCGATCGCGATGCCGACCCGCGCCGAAGTGGACGCCCGTTTCGGATCTGCCTGACCCTGCCCCGCCGTTCACCGCAAGGCCGCGCGCCCGCGAACGGCCACCGCAGGGCGATTCCGCGTTACTGGAAGCCGTTGCCGAACAGGCGGTCGACGTGGTCGCGCCAATGCACGAGCAGGTCGCGCAGCGCGAGCGGGCGGTTCTGCGCGGGTCCGCCGCCGGACTGGCTCGCCTGGTTGACACCGTGGCAGCCGTCGCAGGCGCGGATGTCGCCGGGCTGCGCCGAGATCCAGTAGCGCTCGCGCACGACCGGCGTACCGTCGGCGGCCGTGCTCTGCCAGGCCATCGCGCGACGGGCCGGCACGAGGACGGCGGCCGAGCCGTCTTCGGCGATGCGCACGGCACCGTCCGGCGCTCCGGCCGCAGACGGCATGAAGCGCAACGCGGCGGCGTCGTGCAGCGGTTGGGCGAGTGCGCGCCGGCCTGCGGTCGGCGTGTCGATGCCGCCGATGCCGCGGATCTGGTCGGCCTGCAGGAACTGCATCCAGGCGATGTCGTGGACGGGGCCGACGCTGCCGACGTGCTGCACGCCGCCCGGCACGCGCAGGTTGAACGGTTGCTGGCGGTCGGCGTCGTCGCGCGTGGTGGCGTCGCGCACGACCAGCGCGGCGAGGTCGTTGCGGGCAAGGAAATCGCGGAAATCGGCCGTGGCCACGCCGGCCTCGGCGAAGGCCGCGGCCTCCGGCGCCTCGAGCGGCTGGGTCGGGGTCGGCGGCACGTTGCGCGCACGCACCTCCACCGGTGACAACTCCCACAGCGGACCACTGTAGTTCACCCGCACGTCGGGGTCCCAGTAGGAAATCGTCTTGCTGATGCCGCCGGTCAGCTCGCCGCCGGCGGCCGGCACCAGCACGCCGCCCGACATCGTCAATGCATGCAGGCGGAACCGGTAGCGCGGGATCGGGTTGGCGCGCGTGCCGTCATTGCCGGCCGAACGCGGATCGGCGCTGCGCGCGGCGATGACCTGGCCGTCGGCGAGCACGATCGCGTTGCGGTAGTGACCGCTGAAATCGGCCGGTGGCGTGCCGGTGTAGACACCGCGCGTGCTGCGCGGGGTGAGGTACTCGACGGTGATGATGTCGGCGTTGCGCTCCGGCGGTGCGGTCATGGCAACGATCTGTCCCGAGGCGTGGGTGTCGAACTCCGGCGCGTCGATCGCCAGGTAGCGGCCCGGCACGCCGGGATCCTCGGCCATCTGCAGCCAGTTCTCGGTGACGTTCGGGTTCGGCCGCGCGCCGGGATTGAAATCGACCAGCGCCGGATCGTTGCGCAGGCTGCGGTTGAAGTAGCCGGTCAGTTCGTGGCGACCGATGTGGTTGAGGGTTTCCTCGCCGCTGCCGTCCTGGTTGAGCATCCACGGCAGGAACAGGTTCATGCGATGTCCGAACGCGGCTGCGGTGTCGTAGCGCGGCTCGGGGAAGACCTCGGCCGTGCTCGCCAGACGCGGCGCATCGGCCGCTTCCGAGGCCCAGTTGAAGTTGTCGCTGTCGACGGCGTCGGCCTGCTGGTCGCGCTGCAGGTGGTCCCAGCGGGTGAACACGATGCGCCCGTAACGGTCGACCAGCGGGGTGAACGAGCCCGACGGCGAGTGCTGCAGCAGGGTCAGCGCGCCGGTCGCCGGCACGAGTTTCCACAGGCCGGTCGGGGTCGGCGTCGATTCGTATTCGTCGTGCTGCGGATAGAGGTGGCGGGCGCCGTTGCGCGTGCGGTCGCTGACGAAGACGAGATCGCCGTTGGAGAGGTAGGCCGGTTGCACGTTGTTGGTGTCGGCCGGCTGGTTGGCGACCTTCGTGATCGTGACCGTCTGGCCCTGGCCGAAACCGGTGATCTCGTAAAGCTGCCAGTAGTAGGCGTTCCACTGGTACTGGTTCGGCGCACCGATGACCATGCTGAAGACCGCCCGTGTGCCGCTCCAGTGCACGGCCGGGTCGCGCACGGCGATCGCATCGGCGCCCTGCAGGCCACTCATTCCGTAACCGGCTTCCTGGGTCAGGTTGCGCAGGCTGCCATCGGCATAGCGGATCCAGAGATCACCGCCACGCCCGGCCGAGGCCATCGCTCCGGAGTGGTTGGCGAACACCGAGCCGATCGAGGCGAAGTCCTCGCTGATCGGGAACTGGGTGACGAACAGGACCGGGTTCGCCAGCACCGCGGCCTGCGCGGGCGGCGCCGCCGACGCCTTCGCGGCAATCATCATCGACATGCAGGCGCCGGCCAGCGCCAGTCCTCGAGCGAGCTTCATCGACCCTTTTCCCCATCTGATCGCAGTCATTGCGCATCCGTCCGTTGCCCGCGGCGGCGCCGCCGTGCCACGCACTGTGCGTGCATGTGCCGGCCCGATCAGGGCAACCGGTCACGCTTCGACCACGGATGATCGCGTCGACGGGGGACGCGGGGGTGTCAGCCGTCGCGTGGCTGGCGACGCGAGGCGCGCAGGCGCAGCAGGCTGCGGCGCCGCGAGATGCGCCGCCAGTAGTAGCTGATGACGATGATCGCGACGAGCGCCAGCACGGCGAACACGACGACCTTGCCGCGGCCGAGCCAGGTCAGCAGCCACTCGTGGTTCTGCGCGCCGTAGTAGCCGAGATAGACCCACAACGGCACGCTGATCAGGGCGGCGAGGCCGTCGAGCAGGATGAACTTGAGGAAGGGGATGCGCCGGGTCATTCCGGCGGTGAGGTAGATCGGCGAGCGCAGGCCGGGCAGGAAACGCGCGACGAACATCAGGCGCGTGCCATGGCGGGAGAACTTGGCCTGCACGCGCGCATAGCGGCGCGGGGTCAGCAGGTAGGCCACCCAGCGCAGGCGCAGCGCGCGCGTGCCGAACACGCGCCCGACCATGAACATGAGGGAATCGCCGGCCAGCACGCCGAACAGGCCGACCGCGAACATGACATGCACGTTGGCGTAGCCGAGTCCGGCGATCACGCCACCGGCGACGAGGGTGATGTCCTCCGGAATCGGCACGCCGAAACCGCAGATCATCAGCACGACGAACACGGCCACGTAGCCGTTCTCGGTGAAGAAGCGGATCAGGGTGTCGAGCAGATCCATCAGCGGCGACGCCGATGCGGGGATCGGCACGGCGATCGATCGATGCGTGGGGAAATCGGCATCGGTGCGGCGCGGACTTGGCGTAGGGCGGCGTGCAGTCTATCAGGGCCGCCCGCGACCACGTTCGCGGCACGCCGACGCAGCCGCGCCGGGCCGATCGCGCATGCGCCGTGGCCGTCCCTGAAGCCCGAAAGCGCCCCTCATCCGCGGCTGCCGCCGCACCTTCTCCCCGTCGCCACGGGGAGAAGGGACCAGCATGCGTTTTCACTGAAATGCAGCTTGCGTTCTTGCGACAGCACATGCCTGTCCCTTCGCCCCGCGCCAGCGGGGAGAAGGTGGTGCGGCAGCACCGGATGAGGGGCCGTGGGAGGTCGGATGCGATTGACGTTGCAGCCGTGCGCAAGCGCCATTTCATCGGCGGCTGCAGAAGAAGAAGCCCAAAAGCGCCCCTCATCCGCGGCTGCCGCCGCACCTTCTCCCCGTCGCACGGGGAGAAGGGACCAGCATGCGTTTTCACTGAAATGCAGCTTGCGTTCTTGCGACAGCACATGCCTGTCCCTTCGCCCCGCGCCAGCGGGGAGAAGGTGGTGCGGCAGCACCGGATGAGGGGCCGTGGGAGGTCGGATGCGATTGACGTTGCAGCCGTGCGCAAGCGCCATTTCATCGGCGGCTGCAGAAGAAGAAGCCCAGAAGCGCCCCTCATCCGCGGCTGCCGCCGCACCTTCTCCCCGTCGCCACGGGGAGAAGGGACCAGCATCTGAGGTT
>CAKSZY010000035.1 GCA_934526015.1 uncultured Dokdonella sp. | reverse complement strand
CCCCACCTCCCACGGCCCCTCATCCGGTGCTGCCGCACCACCTTCTCCCCGCTGCGCGGGGCGAAGGGAGGCTGGCGTTGTTGCAAGAACGCACGGCTGCACTCTGGCGAATGCGCATGCCTGCCCCTTCTCCCCGTGGCGAACGGGGAGAAGGGATCCGCATGCGTTTCTCGAGATTGCTGCGATCTCGCGCAGAAAAAAGCGGAGCAGCGGAGCAAGCTCCGCTCTACAAGGGCGTGAAAGCATGCGGGCTTTTGTAGAGCCGAGCTCGCTCGGCTGATGCGCGACCTCAAACCGCCTGGCGGCGACGGTTCTTGGCTTCGTCGGAACGCATGAACTCGAGCTGGTCGAGGTAGGTTGGCTCGACGCCGGTCACGTACTCGCCGGAGAAACACGAGGTATCGAACTCGACCAGCTTGTCGTTGCCTTCGGCGACCGCGGCGACGAGGTCGTCGAGATCCTGGAAAACCAGCCAGTCGGCGCCGAGCAGTTTCTCGATCTCGTCCTCGCTGTGGCCGTGGGCGACCAGTTCCGCCGCGGCGGGCATGTCGATGCCGTAGATGTTCGGGTAGCGCACCGGCGGTGCCGCCGAAGCGAAGCCGACCGATTTCGCCCCGGCCTCGCGCGCCATCTGGATGATCTGCCGGGAGGTCGTGCCGCGCACGATCGAGTCGTCGACCAGCAGCACGTGCTTGTTGCGGAACTCGAGGCCGATCGCGTTCAGCTTGCGGCGCACCGATTTCACCCGCTCGCTCTGTCCCGGCATGATGAAGGTGCGGCCGATGTAGCGGTTCTTGACGAAGCCTTCGCGCATCGGCACGCCGAGCGCCTGGGCCAGCGAGGACGCTGCCGTGCGCGAGGTGTCGGGAATCGGGATGACCGCATCGATGCGCTGATCGCGACCCAGGCGCTGGATCTTCGCGGCCAGCTTCTCGCCCATGCGCAGGCGCGCCTTGTACACCGAAACGTCCTCGATCATCGAATCGGGACGGGCCAGATAGACGTACTCGAAGATGCACGGCGCGTGGCGCACGGCATCCGCGCACTGGCGCGCGGCGACTTCGCCGTCGAGTGTGATCAGCACCGCCTCGCCCGGCGCCACGTCGCGCAGCAGGCGGAAGCCGAGGATGTCGAAGGCGACCGACTCCGAGGCGACCGCATACTCCTTGCCCTCGGCAGTGTCGCGCTCGCCGAGCACCAGCGGACGGATGCCGTGCGGGTCGCGGAAGGCGAGGATGCCGTAGCCGAGCACGACGGCGACCACCGCATAGCCGCCGATGCAGCGCCGGTGCACGCCGGCGACGGCCTTGAACAGGTTGTCGGCCGAGAGCGCGTGGCGGTCCTGGATCTGGATCTCGTGGGCGAGCACGTTCAGCAGGATTTCCGAATCGGAATCCGTGTTGATGTGGCGACGATCGTCCTCGAACATCTCGCGCCGGAGCGCGGCGGTGTTGACGAGGTTGCCGTTGTGCGCAAGGGCGATGCCGTAGGGCGAATTGACGTACAGCGGCTGCGCCTCGCCGGTCCCTTCCGAGCCGGCGGTCGGATAGCGGCAATGACCGATGCCGATGCGCCCGCGAAGTTCGAGCAGCTGTTCGCGCTGGAACACGTCGCGGACGAGGCCGTCGCCCTTGTGCAGGCGCAGGCGCGAGCCGTCGGTCGTGCCGATGCCGGCGGCGTCCTGGCCGCGGTGCTGGAGCACGGTCAAGGCGTCGTACAGCGCCGAAGCGACCTCGGACTTGCCGACGATTCCGATGATTCCGCACATGGTTCAGTCCACCGTCGGTTGGGGATTGGATGGGGCCGGCGGCTCGCCGGCGGGCGCATTGTCCGGCAAGACGGTCGGCAATGCCGCAGCCGGGCCGAGATATCGCGACACCTCCTGCGGCAGGCGCGAGGTCACCCAGTCCGCGCCCTGCTCGAACGTCGGCCGCAGCCGCGAGGCCTGCCACCAGTCGTCCTCAACCAGCGGCGTGAATTTCATCAGCATGACCACGAGCACCACCAGTGCCGCCCCGCGCACGAGACCGAACACCATGCCGAGCAGGCGGTCGGTCCCCGACAGGCCGCTGCCGCTGACCAGCTTGCGCATGAGGAATGCCAAAAGGGCGCCACCGATCAGCACGGCGATGAAGCACAGGGCATAGGCCAGCATCGCGCGCACCGACGGCACCGATATGCTGGCGGAAAACGAATCCGCAAGAACCGGACCGAACATCCAGGCCACCCAGAAGGCCAGCGCCCAGCAAGCCAGGGCGAGCACCTCGGCGATGAAGCCGCGCCACAGGCCGACCAGCACCGACAGTGCCAGCACGCCGCTGATCGCGTAGTCGAAGCCGTTCACGCGGACGCCGCGATCGGCACGCCGGCGGCGAGGGCCGGATCAGCCGCCACGGATCCCGGCATCGACCTCATTGGGTGACGACGATGCCGTCGACCTTCAACTTGTCGCGGATGCGCCCGCGCAGCTTGTCGGCGCCGGAGCGGTCGGTTTCCGGACCGGCACGCACGCGCCAGAGGGTCTGCTCGTCGGTGACGAGCTTGTCGACGTAGCCGACGAAACCCGCGGTCTGCAGGCGCCCTTTCAGCTTGTTGGCCTCGTCGAGCGTCTTGAACGCACCGAGCTGCACGGCCCAGCCCCCGGCACGATCGGCCGGGACCGCGCCGGCCGGTGCGTCGCTGCTGGCCGATTCGGCGACCGCCACGACGCTGCCCGGCACGTCCGGCTTGGCCTGGCGGATGCGGATGCGCGCGGCCTCGGCGGCGGCACGGTCGGCGTAGGGACCGACGCGCACGCGGCGTGCGCTGCGCCCCTGGAACTCGTGGGGTTCACTGAACGCGCTGAAGCCGTCGCGCTTGAGCGCGGCGACCAGATCCTCGGCATTCTTCGTCGTGGTGTAGACGCCGAGATGAACGAGGAAACGGCCGTTCGCGGCCTCGCCGGGGCCGGCCGGCGCAGGCGCGGGTGCGGCGGTGCTTGGCGCAGGCGCAGGGACCGGCTCGGCGGGCGCGGGCGCAGGTGCAGGCGTCGGCGCCGGCACCTCGACCGCCACCACCGGCTCGGCCACCGGTGCTTGCACGGCCGGCGGCCGGCCCGGATCGACCGGCAGGACGCGCGTGTCGAGCTCGCGGTCCGGCGCAGGCGGGATCTCGAGATTGAGCGTCGCCGATTCCTGCTTCGGTGCCGATCCGCTGAAGATCATCGGCAGGAAGATCACCGCCAGCGCGATCAGCACGGCGGCGCCGAGCAGGCGCTGTTTCAGGGCGGAATCCATGGCGAGCCGATGGCAGTCGTGTCGGCGCGATTATACGCACCCCGTCACGCAGGAAGCCGTGAGGCACGTCGATGTGCCGGACTGCGCGGCCGATCCGGGCGTGATTGCCGCGGCGCGGTGCCGTTCATGCAGCCGGCGGATCGCCGGCTTTCAGCGCAAGCACCTCGGCGGCGACGAAGAACGAGCCGAAGGCGATGATGCGATCGCCCGGTCGGGCCTCGCCGAGCGCCCCGGCGAGGGCGCCGGCCACATCGCCTGCGTGGCTGCGCACCGGCAGGCCGGCCGGCAGGCGCGCGGCGAGGACGCTGGCCGGAAGTCCGCGTGTGCTGGCGCCATCGAGGCCGGCCAGGTGCCAGCTGGCGAACGCCTCACGCAACGGCGACACGATGCCGGCGATGTCCTTGTCGCCGAGGGCGGCGAACACGGCCAGGTTGCGCCCGGCCGGCGGATGCGCCGCCAGCCATGCGGCCAGCACTCCGGCAGCCTGCGGATTGTGGGCGACGTCGACCACCACCGGCGGATCGCCGCCGAACACCTGCAGGCGGGCCGGCACGCTTGCCGACACCAGCGCATGCGCGATCGCCGACTCCGGCCAGTCGCCGTCGGCCTCGAGCACATGCACGGCCGCGATCGCCGCGGCGGCATTGGCCCGCTGGCAAGGCGCGGCAAGGGCAGGCTCCGGCAGTTCGATGCGACGACCGCAACCGTGCCAGCACCAGCCGTGCGCGCCGGCTTCGGCGCGGAAATCGCGCCCGGCCAGCAGCACCTGCGCGCCGATCTCGTCGGCACGCTCGAGCAGGGCCGCCGGCGCACCGGCGTCGCCGATCACCGCCGGACGACCGGCGCGGAAGATGCCGGCCTTCTCGCGCGCGATGCCGTCGAGGTCGTTGCCGAGGAAGTCCTCGTGGTCACGCGCGACGGTGGTGACGATGGCCACGTCGGCATCGATCAGGTTGACCGCATCGAGGCGGCCGCCGAGGCCGACTTCGAGCACGGCCACGTCGAGTCCGGCTTCGGCGAACAGCAGCAGTGCGGCCAGGGTGCCGGACTCGAACCAGGTCAGGGTGATGTCGCCGCGCGCTGCCTCGATGCGCTCGAAGGCCGCGACCAGGTCCGCATCGGCGGCCTCATGCCCGTCGATGCGCACGCGCTCGTTGTAGCGCAGCAGGTGCGGCGAGGTGTAGCTGCCGAGGCGCAGTCCGCGGGCCGCCAGCAAGGCCTCGAGGAAGGCGACGGTCGAGCCCTTGCCATTGGTGCCGCCGACGGTGATGACCCGCGCGGCAGGCCGCGGCGCGCCGAGGCGCTGCCAGACTGCGGCGACGCGTTCGAGGCCGAGCGCGATGCCTTGCGGATGGATCGCCTGCAGATGGTCGAGCCATCCGGCCAGCGGGCGCGGTGACGATGACTGCACCGGAGGTCCGCTCAGCGCATGAGGATGCGGCGCGGCTTCCACGGCAGCCGTCCGCGCCAGTACTGGATCAGCACGAAACCCGCGGCCATGCCGCCGAGATGGGCAAAGTGGGCGACGCCGGCCTGGGTGCCGGTGATGCCGAGATAGAGTTCCAGCAGGCCGTAGCCGGTGACGAACAGCCACGCCGGCATCGGCACCGGCGGGAAGATCAGCATGATGCGGTTGTGCGGATACATCATGCCGAAGGCAAGCAGGACGCCGAACACGCCGCCCGATGCGCCCACGGTCGGATAGAAGCCACCGGTGAACCAGGCGATCACGGCGAGTTGGGCCAGCGCGGCACCGATCACGCTGACCAGGTAATAGACGGCGAACGGGCGCGAACCGAACAGGCGCTCGATGGTGCCGCCGAACATCCACAGCGCCAGCATGTTGAACAGCAGGTGGGTGAGGCTGCCGTGCAGGAATCCGTAGCTGACCAGCTGCCACAACTCGAATCCGACGGTGCCGACGCCGGCGATCGCGCGATCACCGATGGGCCACAGGGCGAAATGGATCAGCAGGGCCTCGTTGAAGAGCTGCTGCAGGCCAAACAGGACGACATTGGCAATCAGCAGGGCCCGCGTCACCGGCGGCAGATCGAATCGCATCGGGGATTCCGTCAGACAAGGGCCGTCGCGGCGACGGCGAGGGGCCAAGCATCGGGGCGACGGGCAGCCGGTTCAAGCACGACGTGTGCGCGGCGGCGGCGCCCACAGTTCGGCATCGAGGTCGCGCTGCCAGCCGTAGCGCGCCAGTTCGACGCGGCGCCCGCGCAGCGGGACGCCTTCCGCAGCGAGCCTGCGCTTCTGTTCGCGGAATTCCGCGCTTCCCGGCGGGAACGCCAGCTCGCCGCTCGCACGCAGCACGCGGTGCCATGGCAGCGCGACCGCAGCCCCGGCTTCGCCGAGCACGCGGCCGACCAGGCGGGCACGCCCCGGCAGCCCCGCCCGCGCGGCGATCTCGCCGTAGCTGGCGACGCGGCCACGCGGGATCGCCAGCACGGCGCGGTGGATCGCCGCATGCTTCGCGCACACCGGCGGCGCTGGCGGATCGATGACCGGTTTGCGGGAGCGCATCGGGCCTGACTCGAACGGTTGGCACGGGACTGCCTCGACCGATTTCGCGTGCCGCGAGCGGACGCCGCGGTCCGCGCGCGCCTGCGGCGAAGCGGTGCGGACTTGCCGGCCTTGCGGAATCGATCGGAGCATCCCTAGCATACCGTCGATCCGGAATCGGGGAGCCCGACGTGCACAGCTTCGAACAGATCCGCTCGCATGCGAGCCAACGGCACAACCTGCGCACGAACGATCCGTACCTGATCAGCTTCGACCTCAGTCTCGCCAAGGGCCGCCACCAGGGCATCTACCTGACCGAGCTCGAGGACGAGGACGGCAGCAAGCACCTGCGCATCTCGACCCCGATCGGTCCGGCCACCGGCATCGATCCGGCGCGCTGCCTGCGCTTCAACTGGGAACAGCGGATCGGCTATCTCGCCCTCAGCGACCTCGACGGCTCGCCCTACCTGCACCTGTGCGAGAACCGCCCGTACGAGTTGCTGACCGGCGACGAGATCGATCGCGTGGTGCGCGAACTCGGCCTGCTCGGCGACCGCCTGGAACTGTCGATCTCGGCCGGCGGCGACGCCTTCTGACCGGCGCCGGCCTCGCCGTGGCAACGGCTGTCGCCCGGCTGGCCCCTCAGTCGAGCCCGAGCGACTGCAGCACGCGCACCAGCATCCAGGCCAGTGCAGCGGTGATCGGAATGGTCAGCAGCCAGGCCCAGACCATGCGTTCGACGATGGTCCAGCGGATCGCCGAGAAGCGCTTGGCCGCGCCGACACCCATGATCGCCGAAGAGATGTTGTGGGTGGTCGACACCGGAATGCCGAAATGCGAGGCGGCAATGATGACGGTCGCCGACGCGGTCTCGGCGGCGAAACCGTTGACCGGATGCAGCTTGACCATCTTGTGACCGAGGGTCTTGATGATCCGCCAGCCACCGGCCGCGGTGCCGGCGGCCATCACCAGCGCACAGACGATCTTGATCCACAGGGCGATCTCGAACTGCTTGCCGGCGTCCTCCTCGATGCGCAGGAACGACAGCATGTCGGGCAGCCCCTCGAAGGTGCCGGCGGCGGTCGCCCCGGCCAGCGCGAGCGCGATGATGCCCATGGTCTTCTGCGCGTCGTTCATGCCGTGCGAGAGGCCCATCGCGCTGGCCGAGAGGATCTGCGCCTTGCCGAAAAAGCCGTTGAGGAAGCGCGGGCGGCCGAACTTCTGCAGGCGCCCCTCGCGCGCGCCGAGGAAGCCGACCAGCGCGTAAATGACTCCCATGATGAGAAAGCCGAACACGAAGCCGATCAGCGGCGAACTGAACATCGGCAGGATCACCTTCGGCATCAGCCCCCTGCCCGACCACCAGTGCTCGCCGGCCTCCCACCAGATGATCGAGGCCCAATTGTCGTGTGCGGCGGCCAGTGCGGCACCGCAGAGGCCGCCGACCAGCGCGTGCGAGGAGCTCGACGGCAGGCCCCACCACCAGGTGATGAGATCCCAGATGATCGCGCCGAGCAGCGCGCAGATCAGCACCTGCGGAGTGACCGCGACGACCCCGGTGTCGACCAGGCCCGAGGCGATCGTCTTCGCCACCGCGGTGCCCCACAGCGCGCCGACGAGGTTGGTGCCGGCCGCCAGCATGACCGCCTGGCCGGGACTCAGCACCTTGGTGGCGACCACCGTGGCGATCGAGTTCGCGGTGTCGTGGAAGCCGTTGATGTACTCGAAGACGAGCGCGATGACGACCACGAGCAGGACCAGGGTGAGGCTCAGGGTCACGGTGCCTGCTCCGGCGCTCAGGAGTTCTTGAGGGCGATCTGGTAGACGACGTTGGCCGCGTCGCGGCACTTGTCGATGGCTTTTTCCAGCAGTTCGAACAGGTCCTTGCGCAGCATCAGGCGACCGACGTCCTTCTCGTCGAGGAACAGTTCGCGATAGAGCTCCAGCAGCAGGCGGTCCGCCTCGCTCTCGATCGACTGCATGCGCTCGTTGAGGTCGTGCAGGACTTCGAGCTTGAAGCCGCGACGCAGCTCGCCGACCATCTGCACGATGACGTCGCAGGCGCGCTCGAGCATCAGCGCGCGCGACGCGTAGTCGGCATCGTCGAGGCGGTCGGCGAACATCGCGTAGCGCTCGGCGAATTTCTCCACCGTCTTCGGGATCTTGTAGAGCGCCCCGGCCAGCGCCTCGATGTCCTCGCGCTCGAGCGCGGTGACGAAGGTGTTGACCAATTCGAGGTTGATCTGCGCGAGCAGTTCCTTTTCGCGCCTGCGGGCAAGGCGGAACTCGTCGAGGGCCGGTTCCCGCGAGCGCTCGGCGAGCATGGCATTGAGCGCGCGCGCGCTCTGCCGCGCGGCATCGGCGCTGGCTTCGAGCAGGCCATAGAACTTGTCGCCCTTGCCGAAGATCGTCTGCAACGAAAACATGCGTGGTGGGTCCGTCGGGAGGGAGGGCGCGCGGGCGGCGAATGTTACAACAAGATGACGCGTGCCCTGCCCGGCCGGTGCCGTCCGGCATTCCGTCCGGCCCGGCGGATCCGGTTTTGCCTACCCGCCGCGTTCCGTTCCCGCATCCCCGTCCTGCATTCCGCGCTCCCCGGCCAGCCGCGCCATGCGCTGGGCGTCGGCGAGGATGCCGCGAAGCACGCGCAGTTCACGCTGGTCGGGCCGCGCGCGCAGGAACAGCTTGCGCAGCCGGCGCAGGATCGTGCGCGGGGAGCGCCCCTTGTGGAAGTCGATGTCGTCGAGGGTGGCCTCGAGGTGGCTGAAGAAGCCCTCGAGTTCGGCGCTGGTCGCCGGCGCGTCGGTGTTGCCCTGGCGCAGGGCAATGCCTTCGAGCTGGGCCATGCGCAACTCGTAGGCGACCACCTGCACGGCCTGGGCGAGGTTCAGCGAGGAATAGCCGGGATCGCTCGGGATGTGCACGGCCGCATGGCAGAGCCGGATCTCGTCGTTGCTGAGGCCGACCCGTTCGTTGCCGAACACGATCGCCACCTCGCGGCCGCCGGCAGCGGCGGCAAGCACGCGCGCGGCCGCCTCGCGTGGCGTCCATTCCTCCAGCGACACCCCGCGCAGGCGTGCCGTCGCGCCGACCACCAGGGTGCAGTCGGCGACCGCCTGCTCGAGTGTCGCCGACCGGCGCGCGCGATCGAGCACGTCGAGTGCACCCGCGGCCAGCGCATAGGCGTCGCCATGCGGGAACGACTCCGGAGCGACGAGGTCGAGCCGCTCGAAACCCATCGTGCGGATCGCCCGCGCGGCGCTGCCGATGTTGCCGGGATGCGAGGTGTTGACGAGCACGAAGCGCACCCGCGCGGCCCTCGCACTGCGTTCTTCGTCGACGCTCATCGGCCCTCCCCGGCGCCGCATCCGCGCCCGGCGGGCGCCACGCAGGACGGCCGCGCATGGCCGGAATCCGGCGATTTTGCTACGCTTGCCGGCCGCGCAGCCGGCATTCGCGCGTTCTTTCCCATCCGAACCCCGACGCCTCCACCATGGCAAGACCTGCAGTCAATGTCGCCGTGCGCGCCGCGCGCGCCGCAGGCCAGATCATCCTGCGCCACATGAACCGCATCGACGGACTCGCCGTCGTCGAGAAGCAGCGCATGGATTTCGCGTCGGAGGTCGACCGCGCCGCCGAGGCCGAGATCATACGCGAGCTCAGGCGCGCGTTCCCCGCACACGCAATCCTCGCCGAGGAGAGCGGCGCACACGGCAAGTCCAGGCACGTCTGGGTCATCGATCCGCTCGACGGCACCCACAACTACCTGCGCGGCATCCCGCATTTCTCCGTTTCCATCGCCCTGCTCGAGAACGGCGAGCCGATGCACGGCGTCGTCTACGACCCGCTGCGCGACGAGCTGTTCACCGCCAGTCGCGGCGACGGCGCCTACCTCAACGACCGGCGCATCCGCGCCAGCCTGCGCGGCCAGCTCGGCGGCGCCCTGCTCGGCACCGGCTTCCCGTATCGCCAGCGCGCCCATCTGGACGCCCAACTCGGCATGACGCGCGCCCTGCTCGCCGAAGCCGAGGACCTGCGCCGCAGCGGCTCGGCCGCGCTCGATCTCGCCTACGCCGCCTGCGGGCGCTTCGACGGCTATTTCGAGACCGGCCTCAAGCCCTGGGACATGGCAGCCGGCTGCCTGCTCGTGCGCGAAGCCGGCGGGCGCTACTGCGACCTCGCCGGCCGCGACGGCATCCCGGAGAGCGGCAACCTCGTCGCCGGCGGCATCCACGTCGTCGGCGGCATGATCAAGGCGATCGCCGCCGAACTGACGCCGGCGCTGGCGCGCTGAGGGAATCCGCCAGCGCGTTCCGCGCCACGTATCCTGCGCACCGTCCTGTCCGCACCGTGGAGTCGATTCGCATGCCGATGCCCGCCACGTTCTCGCTCGACGGCAAGGTCGTCCTCGTCAGCGGTGCCAGCCGCGGCATCGGCGAAGCCGGCGCCCGCCTGCTCGCCGCGCACGGTGCGCACGTGATCGTCTCGAGCCGCCGCATCGAGTCCTGCGAGGCGGTCGCGCAGTCGATCCGCGCAGATGGCGGAAGCGCGGAGGCACTGGCCTGCCACATCGGCGAACCGGCCTCGATCGAAGCCGCTTTCGCGGCGATCGACGCCCGCCATGGCGGACTCGACGTGCTGGTCAACAACGCCGCGGCGAATCCGTACTTCGGCCCGATCGTCGACACCGACGCCGGCGCCTTCCAGAAGACCATCGACGTCAACGTCCGCGGCTACTTCCTGATGTCGCAGGCGGCGGCGCGACGCATGGCCGCGCGCGGCGGCGGCTCGATCATCAACGTCGCCTCGGTCAACGGCGTCGTTCCCGGCGCCGGCCAGGGCATCTACTCGATCAGCAAGGCGGCGATCCTGTCGATGACCAAGGCCTTCGCCAGGGAATGCGCGCCCCAAGGCGTGCGCGTCAACGCGCTGCTGCCGGGCCTCACCGAGACGAAGTTCGCCGGTGCGCTGATCAACGACAAGGCGATCCTCGCCCAGGCGCTCGGCCACATCCCGCTCGGACGCGCGGCCGATCCCGCCGAGATGGCCGGTGCCCTGCTCTTCCTCGCCTCGTCCGCGTCGAGCTACACGACCGGTGCCTGGCTCGCCGTCGACGGCGGCTACCTGACCGTCTGACCACCGGCACCGGGCGAACCGTCACCATGTCGACCTTCCCGGGCGCGCGGCGCAAGGCCGCGATCGCCTTCATCCTCGTCACCGCGGCGCTCGACATCATCGCGATGGGCATCGTCATGCCGGTGCTGCCGCCGTTGATCGAGGAGTTCACCGGCTCGAACGCACGCGCCGGCATCATCAACGGCGTGTTCGTCGCCCTGTGGGCGGTCATGCAGTTCATCGCCTCGCCGGTGATCGGCGCCTGGTCGGATCAGGTCGGCCGGCGCCCGGTGATCCTGATCTCGACCGCCGGACTCGCCGCCGACTACGTGCTGATGGCGCTGGCGCCGGACCTGTGGTGGCTGGCACTCGGCCGCATCATCGCCGGCGTCACCTCGGCGAGTTTCACCACCGTGTATGCCTACATGGCCGACATCACGCCGCCGGCCGGACGCGCGCGTGCCTACGGCTTGATCGGCGCGGCGTTCGCCGGCGGCTTCATCGCCGGGCCGATGCTCGGCGGCATGCTCGGCGAGTGGTCGCCGCGCGCACCGTTCTGGTTCGCCGCCGCACTCAGCGGGCTCGCCTTCCTGTACGGCTGGTTCGTGCTGCCCGAATCGCTGCCCGCGGCCAACCGCATGGCCTTCGCCTGGCGGCGCGCCAACCCGTTCGGTGCGCTGCGCCTGCTGCGCTCGCATGCCGAACTCGCCGGCCTCGCCATCGTCAACTTCCTGCTCTACTTCGCCCACCACGTGTTCTCGGCGGTGTTCGTGCTCTACGCCGGGCACCGCTACGGCTGGGGCGCGCTGCAGGTCGGCCTCGTGCTCGCCTTCGCCGGCGCGCTCGACATGCTCGTGCAGGGCGTGCTGGTCGGACCGGTGGCGAAGCGGCTCGGCGACCGTCGCACGATGGTGCTCGGCCTCGCCGGCGGCGCCATCGGCATTGCCTGCATGGGCCTCGCCCCGAACGGCGTGCTGTTCGCGCTGACGATGCTGCCGAACGCGCTGTGGGGCCTGGCCATGCCGACCCTGCAGGCGCTGATGACGCGACGCGTGTCGGAATCCGAACAGGGGCAACTGCAGGGCGCCAACATGAGCGTGGCGAGCATCGCCGGCATCTTCTCGCCGCTGTTCTTCGGCTGGGTCTACTCGATCTCCAGCGGCACCGACGCGATGATCCCGTTCATCGGCACCAGCCTGTTGCTGGCGGCGGTCGTGCTCGCCGCCGCCGCGCTGATCGGAGCCCGCGTGGCCGGCGCAGCCGAACGCGACGACGGCGGGCCGGCGGCAGCCCCCTGATCCGGCGCCGCGGCCGCGGCATCGATCAGGCGTCGCCGAGGCGCTCCATGCGATAGCTGCCGTCGAGCACCCGCTGCACCCACGACGCGTGCTCGAGGTACCAGTCGACCGTGCGCGCGATGCCGGACTCGAAGCTTTCGGTCGGACGCCAGCCGAGTTCGCGGCGGATCTTCGAGGCGTCGACGGCGTAGCGGCGGTCGTGCCCCGGCCGGTCCTTCACGTAGGTCACCAGCGATTCGCGGCGGCGGCCATCGGCGAGCGGGCGGCGCTCGTCGAGCAGCGCGCAGATCGTCCGCACCACATGGATGTTCTCGCGCTCGGCATCGCCGCCGACGTTGTAGACCTCGCCGACGCGGCCGATCTCGAGCACGCGCAGGATCGCCGCACAGTGATCGCCGACGTACAGCCAGTCGCGGATGTTGCGGCCGTCGCCGTAGACCGGCAGCGACGCCCCGGCCAGCGCCTTCTGGATCATCAGCGGGATCAGCTTTTCGGGAAACTGGAACGGCCCGTAGTTGTTCGAGCAGTTCGTGGTCAGTACCGGCAAGCCATACGTGTGATGGAAGGCGCGCACGAGATGGTCCGAGGCGGCCTTGGAGGCCGAATACGGCGAATTCGGCTGGCAGGGCGAATCCTCGGTGAAACGCCCGACCGGACCGAGCGAGCCGTACACCTCGTCGGTGGACACATGCAGGAAGCGGAACGCGTCCTGGCGATGCAGCGGCAACGCCCGCCAATAGGCCAGCGCGCACTCGAGCAGGATGAGGGTGCCGACCACATTGGTCTGCACGAACGCAGCCGGACCGTCGATCGAGCGGTCGACGTGCGACTCGGCGGCGAAGTTCACGATCGCGGTCGGCTCGTGCGCGGCGAGCAGGGCCTGCACGCAGGCGCGATCGCCGATGTCGCCGTGGACGAAGACGTGATCGTCGTGACCGGCGACCGTGGCGAGCGTGTCGGGATTGCCGGCATAGGTCAGGGCGTCGAGGTTGACCACGCGGTAGCCGCCGAGCCGCAGCACCTCGAGCACGAAGTTGCCGCCGATGAAACCGGCGCCACCGGTGACCAGGAGGGTTTTCGTCGTCATGCGGGCATCCGGCAACGGCGTGGGGAAAGCCGCTCATCGTAGCGGCCCGGAGGCCGTGCGGCCAATCGCAGGCGGCGCATGACCGCCGTGCCTTGCGGGTCCGCGCGCGCGGACCCGGCGGTCGTCACTGTCCGGCCGGCGGCTGCCAGAGTTCGAGCTTGTTGCCGTCGGGATCGATGACCCAGCCGAACTTGCCGTACCCGGACTCTTCGACCTTGTCCTCGACCTGGACGCCCTCGGCGCGCAGCGCGGCGAGCAGGGCGTGCAGGTCGTCGACGCGGTAGTTGATCATGAAGCTCGCCGTGCCGGGCGCGAACGGACTCCAGATCGTGGTTCCGACGCCGTCCGGATTGTCCGCTCCGTTCCAGCGGAACGCCGCCCCGCCCCACTCCTGCACGTCGATGCCGAGATGGGTCCGGTACCAGGCGCCGAGCGCCTTCGGATCGCGCGACTTGAAGAACACTCCACCAATTCCGGTGACACGTTTCATGGCCACGCTCCGCAAGGGGGTTCCCTGTCGAACTTCCGCCGGAGTCCGCATCCGTTCAAGGGCTGCCGGGTTTCGCGGTTTCCGCCAGCAGCGCCTCGATCCTCGCCACGAGCCCGGCATCGTCGGGCTTGACCCGGCTGCCGTAGTCGGCAACGACCTTGCCGTTGCGGTCGACCAGGTACTTGTGGAAGTTCCAGCCGGGATAGTGCCCGCCGGCTTCGCTGGCGAGCTTGACGTAGAACGGGTTCGCCTGGCCTTCCTTGACGCTGACCTTCTCGAACATCGGGAAGCGCACGCCGTAGGTCAGCGTGCAGAACTCGCGGATCTCGGCCTCGCTGCCGGGCTCCTGGCCCATGAAGTCGTTGGACGGGAATCCGAGCACCGCGAAGCCGCGCCCGCGGTACTTCTCGTTGAGCTTTTCCAGCGCGTCGTACTGCGGGGTGAAGCCGCACTTGCTGGCGGTGTTGACGACCAGCAGCACCTGGCCGGCGTAGGCCGTGCAGAGATCGACGGGCTCCTTGCCGGCCAGCGGCCGGAAACGGGCGTCCTCGAGCAGGTCGGGGCAAGCCTCGGCCGCGCCGGCGGCGGCAAGCAGGAGCAGGACGGACAACAGACGGGACATCGCGGCTTCCTCGGGCAAAGCCGCATTGTGCGCCCGGCGGACCGCAGGGGGTACGCCCGGCCGAGCTGTTGACATCCGCGGTTTTGGTGTTATAGTTACCTACAACACTACTTCATCAATGGACCAGAAGGAGATCGCCATGAACCGAGCCATCCACGTCCGCCTGTTCGTTGCCCTGGCCATCGCCGGCGCCGTTTCGGCGCTCGCCTTCAGCGCCACGCACTCCCCGGAAGCCCCGCTCGCCGCCCGCACGACCCCGGCTGCGGTCGATGCCGCCAGCGCGCCGATGCCGATCCTGCCGACCATCGTCGTCCATGCCAACGACGACGTGCCGATCCTGCCGCTGGTCATCGTGCGGCCGGGTGCCGAGGAACTGGCGGCGGCATTCGAGCTCGCCTCGAACGACCGCGATCTTCCGGCGTCCGGCAGCAGCAGCGACTCCAGCGGCGGATTCGTGCCGCGCGCCCGCATCGACATGCCGTTCTATTCGTTCGGCGCGCTGATCCCCGGCACGAACAAGGACTGATCCGATGAGCATGGCCTGGAATGACAGCACGCCGATCTATCGCCAGCTGCGCGAACGCGTGGTGGCGATGATCCTCGACGGCGCGCTGAAACAGGGGGACGCCCTGCCATCGGTGCGCCAGGTGGCCGCGGACTTCCAGATCAATCCGATCACGGTATCGAAGGCCTACCAGGAACTCGTCGACGAGAACCTGGTGGAGAAACGGAGGGGACTCGGCATGTACGTCACCGAAGGGGCGCGCGACGCCCTGCTCAAGTCCGAGCGCGAGCACTTCCTCAACGAGGAATGGCCGGCGCTGTTCGCACGCATGCAGCGCATGGGGCTCGACCTCGAGACCCTGCTCGGCAAGGCGCGCCACAAAGAAGGGGATCAGCGATGAGCGCGGTCGTCCAGGCACGCGGCCTGAGCAAGCGCTACGGCGCCAAGGTCGCGCTCGACAACGTCGATTTCAGCATCGATTCCGGCCGCATCGTCGGCTTCATCGGCCCGAACGGCGCCGGCAAGACCACCGCGCTGAAGGCGATCCTCGGCCTCAGCGAGTTCGACGGCGACCTGCGCGTGCTCGGCCTCGACCCGCGCTCGCAGCGCGCCCAACTGATGGAACAGGTCTGCTTCATCGCCGACGTCGCCGTGCTGCCGCGCTGGTTGCGCGTCGGCGAGGCGATCGATTTCGTCGCCGGCGTGCATCCGCGCTTCTCGCGCGAGAAATGCGAGCGCTTCCTCGCCGGCACCAAGATCGCCCGGTCGATGCGCGTGCGCGAGCTGTCCAAGGGCATGATCGTGCAGCTGCACCTTGCCCTCGTCATGGCCATCGACGCGCGCCTGCTGGTGCTCGACGAGCCGACCCTCGGTCTCGACATCCTCTACCGCAAGACGTTCTACGAAAGCCTGCTGTCGGACTATTTCGACGAGGAGAAGACGATCATCGTGACCACCCACCAGGTCGAGGAGATCGAACACATCCTCACCGACCTCATTTTCATCAGCGACGGCCGCATCGTGCTCGACTCCTCGATGGAGGCGATCGCCGACCGCTACACGGAAATCATGGTCAACCCGGACAAGGCCGACGCCGCCCGCGCACTGGGGCCGCTCAACGAGCGCTCGATCTTCGGCAAGTCGATCTTCCTGTTCGACGGCGTCGATCGCGCAAACCTGGCCACGCTCGGTGAAGTGCACAAGCCGAGCATCGCCGACCTGTTCGTCGCCACCATGAAGGGGACCTACGCATGAACACCATGGCCTGGCTGGTCAAGCGTGAATACTGGGAACACCGCGGCGGCTTCCTGTGGACGCCGATCTGGGTCAGCGCGGTCATGCTCGTCCTGACCGTGTTCGGCATCATCACCGCCGAAGTCGTGCGCGCGCGCGTCGAGGTCAACGGCGGCGTGCCGTGGAAGGTCATCACCGAGCGCCTCACCGCCGGCGATCTCGCCCAGGCCGGGGCCGGGCTCGACGTCGCCTACATCGCGCTCGCCGGCATCCTTTGCATCCCGCTGTTCTTCGTGCTGTTCTTCTACCTGCTCGGCTCGCTCTACGACGACCGCCGCGACCGCAGCGTGCTGTTCTGGAAGTCGCTGCCGGTGACCGATACCGGCACCGTGCTGTCGAAGGTGGCCGCCGCCGTCCTGCTGGCACCGTTCATCGCCTTCATCGTCGCCACCCTCGCCTGGGTCGGCCTGCTGGTCGTGGTCGCCGTGTGGGCCGTGGCCCATGGCATCAATCCGCTGCCGGCGATCGCCGCCTCGCATCCGTTCGGCCTGTTCTGGCGCATGCTGCTGACGATTCCGGTCGATGCGCTGTGGGCACTGCCGACGGTCGGCTGGCTGATGTTCTGGTCGGCATTCGCGCGCAGCAAGCCGTTCCTGTGGGCCGTGCTGGTGCCGCTGTTCGTGCTGATCGCCAACAGCTGGCTCGGCATGCTCGGCGCGCCCTCGATGAGCCGATCGTTTCTCGTCGAGGACGTCCTCATGCGTCTGCTGTTCGGCATCTTCCCGGGCGCCTGGTTGTCGGGCGACGGCCTCGATCTCGGCCGCCATTTCCGCGGCATCGGCGACGGCGCCGAAGTGCTCGGCGTGTTCGACCCGGCCCGCGTCTATGCCCTGCTCGGCACGGCGAAGCTGTGGATCGGCGTGGTGGTCGGCGCCGGCCTGATCGCGGTATCGATCTGGCTGCGCCGCACGCGCATCGAGACTTCGACCTGAGCAGGCGGAGCCGCGGGGCAAGCTCTGCAACAGCGCAGCTCCCGCAGGGCCGGGCTTGCCCGGCTGAGGTGTCGACCGAACGCACAAGGGCAGCGGAGCGAGCTCCTCTCTGCGCCGGCGTCGAAACGTGCGGGCTTTGTAGAGCCGGGCTTGCCCCTCATCCGCGGCTGCCGCCGCACCTTCTCCCCGTCGCCACGGGGAGAAGGGACAGGCATGCGCATTCACCAGAGTGCAGCCTTGCGTTCTTGCGACAGCGTCAGCTTCCCTTCGCCCCGCGCAGCGGGGAGAAGGTGGTGCGGCAGCACCGGATGAGGGGCCGTCGGAGGTAGGGTGCGATCGAGGTTGCAAGCGCGCACCAGCGCCAATTCCTCGGCTGTCGCAGAAGCAGGAAAGCGCCCCTCATCCGCGGCTGCCGCCGCACCTTCTCCCCG
>CAKSZY010000034.1 GCA_934526015.1 uncultured Dokdonella sp. | reverse complement strand
CGCCCCTCATCCGCGGCTGCCGCCGCACCTTCTCCCCGTCGCCACGGGGAGAAGGGACAGGCATGCGCTTTCTCGGATGTGCAGCTTGCATGCTTGCGACACCACCAGCCTTCCCTTCGCCCCGCGCAGCGGGGAGAAGGGACCAGCATGCGCGTTCTCCAGAATGCAGCCTTGCATTCCTGCGACAGCGCCAGCCGTCCCTTCGCCCCGCGCAGCGGGGAGAAGGTGGTGCGGCAGCACCGGATGAGGGGCCGTGGGAGGTGGGGTGCGATCGACGCTGCGGCCGTGCGCAAGCGCCGTTTCATCTGCTTTTGCAGAAGAAGTAGCACGAAAGCGCCCCGCATCCGCGGCTGCCGCCGCACCCCGGATCGAGTCCGGGGCAGGCTCTTCTCCCCGTTGCAACGGGGAGAAGGGATAGCTGGCGTTTTCTCCAGGCTGCAGGCTTGCATTCCTGCGACAGCGCCAGCCTTCCTTCGCCCCGCGTCAGCGGGGAGAAGGGACAGGCATGCGCTTGCTCCAGAATGCATCTGGGCATTCTTGCGATACCGCAAACCGGAATGCCTGCCCGCGATCTTGTCGGGGCAAGGGAGGGAATCGGGTGACCGCAAACGCCGTCAGGCGCGCTGTTGCGTTGCCCACATCTGCGTGAGGCGGTCCTTCGCGCGCAGCTTTTCCTTCTTGAGGTTGTGCAGGGTCACTTCGTCCATTGGCAGCACACCGAGTTCGGCGTCACGCACCTTGCTGTCCAGTTCGCGGTGCTTGTGGAACAACTGGCGGAACTCGACATCGCGGTGCATCAGGGATTCAACGGCTTCCTGATCGTGCTGCTCGAACATCGACCTCTACTCCTCTGTGACGGGAAAGCGCAGCCGCCATGGGGCGACGTCGTGGGGACGTCGCGCCATGGCGGTGCGGGGACGATGGAACGTTGACGCGTATGGCCCGTCGGGATTCGGGCCAGCCCGGCCGGAGAGCACAGTGCGTGCGACGCGGGGACCTTGAAGGTCGGCGACACGGTTTGGCGCCACTGCCAGGCACCGGACCATGGAACCCCGTCCCTTCGGGAGGAGACGGCTGATCCACGGCGGCAGGTACTGGGCTCATGGGCTGGGCTTCTCCCATGCGGGTACCAGATAAACCCGGGTCGCATGGGGGGCTGACGCTACTCCTTTGCTTTCGGGATCGCAACACAATATGGATTTAACGTGTAACCCCTTGTTAATCAAGGATAACAACGGCAACCCTGCGGTTCCGGGCGCGGCCTTCCGCGGTGTCGTTGGAGGCCCGCGGCTGGTCGGAACCGTGGCCGGTGACGCGGATCCGGCCGGCGTCGATGCCGGCGGCGACCAGCGCATCCCGGACCGATTCGGCGCGCTTGCGGGAGATCACGCGGTTCGCTTCGTCCTTGCCGCTGGAATCGGCATGGCCCTCGATGCGGATCGCCTTGGCCGGCTCGCGTTCGAGGAAGGCGACGATGCCGCCGAGCGCATTGCGCGCCTGCGGACGCAGGCTCGCCCGACCCGCGCCGAAGGCCTCGTCGTCGATCGTCATCTGCAGGCCGTCGGCGACGCGTTCGGGCTGCTGGCTCTCGAGCCTTGCGCGCATTTCGGCGTCGGCCAGCTCGCGGGTGATCTCGGCCTCCTTCCGGCTCAGTTCGGCTTCGCGCGCCTGGGCGTCGAGCAGTCGTCGCGATTGCTCGACCTCCTGCATCGCCGACGCGGTCGCCTCCTCCTCGCGCTGGCGGGCCTCGTCGGCTTCGCGCGTGGCGCGTTCGGCTTCCTCGGCGCGGATCTGCGCCTGCAGATGCTGGCGCTCGAGTTCGCGGCGTGCCTGTTCGGCTTCGCGCCGCGCGGCCAGCACGAGCAGGCCGTCGTGTTCGCTCTGCAGCGCGCGCTGCTGGCGGTCGAGGTCGGCCAGGCGCGCGGCCGCCCAAGCGATGTCGACCCGGCGCTCGGCCATGTAGAGCGCATGCGCGCGCCGCTTGCCGCGGTTGTTCTCCAGCAGGCCGGCCAGCGCCGCGCGCGCGGAGGCGATCTCGATGCCGGCGTACGGTGCGATCGTCGGATCGGCCTCGAGTTCGGCGAGGCTGCGCGACAGGCGTTCGTGGTCGAGGTCACGCGCCACGGCCTGCGTGGCCAGGCCGGCCAGCGCCAGCCATGCGATCAGGGTGAGGGAAAGCGCTTTCATGGCGTGCCCTCCACGCCGGCGCCGAGCGTGCGCTGGATTTCGCCGTTGCGGCGTCGCAGATCCTCGACGGCCTCGCGACGCTTGCCGACGCGGGCCTTCAGCGCGGCCAGCTCGCTGTTGACTGCCGATTCGGCCGCCAGGTTGGCGGCGACGTCGTAATCGCGCTCGTCGAGCGCGGCCTGGGCCTGGTCGAGACGTTCCTCGGCGAAGCGCATCTCGAGTGGCGCATAGGTCGGCGCTCCCTCGGCACGCGCGGCACGCAGTTGCGACTGCGCCGAACCGAGCAGGTCCGGCGGCGGACGGGTGGGCCCGCAGGCCGCCAGTGTCACGAAAAGGAAAACCGTGACCGCCGCATGGATTTTCGGTCGACTTGGTGTCATAAACGCGCTCTGTGCGGTCGAGTATGGCCCTATTGTCTGGACTCGGCGGCACTTTTGGCAACGCCGCGGCGCAAGGCGCACCGCGAAGGGGGAAAAAACTGTGGATATCGGCTACTTCCTGAAGCTGATGACCGAAAAGGGCGCATCGGACATGTTCCTGACCACCGGCGCCCCGGTGAACATCAAGGTCGAGGGCAAGCTCTACCCTCTCGGCAATACCGGCCTGCCCGGCGGCATGGTCAAGAAGATCGCCTACTCGCTGATGGACGAGGGCCAGGTGCCGCAGTTCGAGAAGGCGCTCGAGCTCAACATGGCCATCGCGGTCAAGGACGCCGGCCGCTTCCGCATCAACGTGTTCAAGCAGCGCGGCGAAGTCGGCATGGTCATCCGCGCGATCAAGAGCGAGATCCCGACCATCGAACAACTGCGCCTGCCGCAGCTGTTCAAGGAAATCATCATGGAGCCGCGCGGCCTGATCCTCGTGGTCGGGGCGACCGGCTCGGGCAAGTCGACCACGCTGGCGGCGATGATCGACCAGCGCAACTCGAACACGTCGGGCCACATCCTCACCATCGAGGATCCGATCGAATACCTGTACCGGCACAAGAAGTCGGTGGTGAACCAGCGCGAGGTCGGCCTCGACACGCACAGCTACCACGAGGCGCTGAAGAACGCGATGCGCGAGGCGCCGGACGTGATCCTGATCGGCGAGATCCGCGACGCCGAAACGATGGAGGCGGCAATCTCGTTCTCGGAGACCGGCCACCTCTGCCTCGCCACGCTGCACTCGAACAACGCCGACCAGACCCTCGAGCGCATCCTCAACTTCTTCCCGGAATCGGCCCATCGCAACATCCTGATGAACCTCGCGCTGAACCTGCGCGCGGTGATCTCGCAGCGACTCGTCATGGGCAAGGACGGACGCCGCCTGCCGGCCGTCGAAGTGCTGCTGAACACGCCGCTGATCCGCGACATGATCCGCCGCGGCCAGATCCACGAGATGAAGGAAGCGATGGACCGCAGCCTGCAGGAAGGCATGCAGACCTTCGACCAGGCGCTCTACGCGCTCTACAAGGAAGGCAAGATCGAACTCGAGGAAGCGCTTTCGAAGGCCGACTCGCGCGACGGCCTCGCCCTCAAGATCCGCCTCGCCGAAGGCGGCGAGACGCCGCTCGACGAAGGCTTCGAGTCCGCCCACTTCTGATCGCGGGATCGCGCACGGCGTGCGCGCCTGCAGCGACGGGGCGCCCCATGATCGGGGCGCTCCAACGAGCGGAGAGCGCCCGCCGCCAGCGCGCCGGCCCCGCAGCCCCGCGCGCATGCGACCGCGAGGCGGGCGCCCGCAACGTCCACTGCCCATCCCTGCCCTGCGGTCCGCACGCCCGACGTGGCCGGCGGATCGCGGCGGCCACCCGCGTCGGCCCGGCCCTTGCGCGGGCCGGGCCCCGGTGACTTCCTTCCGTGGGCAGCACCCGCATCGGATGGTTATGCTCGTGCCGACTCATCCATATCGACACGGAGCACCGCATGGGAAAGCTGACCGGGTTCGCGGCATGCGCAGCACTTGCGTGGGGGACGACGGCACAGGGCGTCGATCCGGCGGATACCCGCCTGCTGGCCCAGCCGGCCGTGCATGGCGAGAGCGTCGCCTTCAGCTACGACAACGATCTCTGGCTCGTGCACCGCTCCGGCGGCAGCGCACGCCGCCTGACCCAGGCGACGGGGCGCGAGTTCGCGCCGAAGTTTTCCCGGGATGGCCGCTGGCTTGCCTTCAGTGCCGAGTACGGCGGCAACGTCGACGTCTACGTGATGCCGGCCACCGGCGGCGAGGCGCGACGCCTGACCTGGCATCCCGGCAACGACCTCGTGCGCGGCTTCACCCCGGGCGGCGAGGTGCTGTTCCAGTCCGACGAGGCCCAGTTCACCCGGCGCCTCAGTTCGCTGTACACCGTTGCGGTGAATGGCGGCGTGCCGCAGCGCCTGCCGGTGCCGAGCGGATTCAAGGCGGCGATCTCGCCGGACGGCACGACCCTCGCCTATTCGCCGAACTCGGAGGAGTTCCGCCAGTGGAAGAACTACCGCGGCGGAACGCAGAGCCGGATCTGGTTGCTGGACCTGAAGAGCCTTGCGGTGAAGGAAGTGCCGAAACCGGCCGGGGGCAGCAACGACACCGACCCGATGTGGATCGGCGCGACGCTTTACTTCAACTCCGACCGTGACGGCGAGTTCAACCTCTACCGCTACGACGCGGCTTCCACGCAGTCGACGCGGATGACCACCTTCGACGATTTTCCGGTCACCTCGCCCGACGCCGATGCAGGCGGTGTCATCGTGTTCGAACAGGCCGGCTGGCTGCACGAACTTGACACCCGCAGCGGCAGCCTGCGACGCATCGTCGTGTCGGCGGTGTCCGACCTCGCCGAGACGCGTCCGCGCATTGCCGCCGACGTGAAGTGGCTGCGCGAGTCGGCGCCGTCGCCGGACCTCAAGCGGCTCGCGTTCAACTACCGCGGCGAGATCGTCACCGTACCGGCCGAAAAGGGCGATCCGCGCCAGATCACCCATGCACCGGGCGCCAACGACCATTCGCCGGCGTGGTCGGCCGACGGTCGCCTGCTGGCCTGGTTCTCCGATGCCGATGGCGAATACGCGCTCCACGTCGGCGCGCAGGACGGCAGCGGCACGCCGCGGCGCTACCGGCTCGACGGCGCCGGCTACTACGACAGCCCGCTGTTCTCGCCGGACGGCAAGCGCATCGCCTTCCAGGACAACAGCCAGTCGCTGTGGGTCATCGAACTGGCCAGCGGCCGCACGACGAAGATCGCTTCCGAGCCGGTGTACTCGCCTCTGGACCTCATGCGCGCGAACTGGTCGCCCGACTCCCGCTGGCTGGCCTACACGGTGCAGAACGCCGGCCTGATCCAGACCGTGCATGCCTGGTCGGTCGACAGCGGAACGTCCCTGCGCATCACCGACGGATACTCGGAAATGGTCGAGCCGGTGTTCGACCCGAATGGCGAGTTCCTCTACGTGCTCGCCTCGACCGATGCCGGCCCGCTCAAGGACTGGTTCTCGCAGGCCAACAACGACAATGCGATGAGCCATGCCCTGTACGCGGTCACCCTGCGCCGGGACGGACCGAATCCGCTGCCGCCGCAGAGCGACGAAGTCGAGCTGAAGGCCGCCGCCGGCGCTTCCGCCCCGGCCGGCAAGAACGACAACGGCAGCAAGGGCGGCAAGGACAAGTCGCCGGCGGGCGTGCGCGTGCGCATCGACGCGGAAGGCATCGGCGACCGCATCGTTGCCCTGCCGGCCGGCAACGGCACGCGGCGCGGTCTCAAGGTCGGCGCGAGCGGGGAGATCTTCTTTCTCGAGACCGCCGGGCGCCGCTCGATGGATGCCTTCGGCGGCAGCGCAGAGCTGAAGCGCTTCCGCCTCGAGGATCGGGAAACGAAGACGCTGGCGAAGAAGGTCGAGGACTTCCATCTTTCCCGCGACGGCAAGCGCATTGCCTGGCAGGTCGGCAAGGACTGGTTCGCCGGCGAGGTCAAGGACGAACTGCCGTCCGGCAAGGGCAAGCTCGCGCTCGACCGGGTCGCCGTGCGGGTGGAGCCGCGCGCGGAGTGGAGCCAGATCCTCGACGACGCCTGGCGCATCAACCGTGACTGGTTCTACGCCGACAACTTCCACGGCGCCGACTGGCCGCGGATGCGCGAGAAGTACCGGGCCTTCCTGCCGCACCTGGCAACCCGCAACGACCTCGACACGGTCATCCGCATGATGCTGAGCGAACTCGCCGTCGGCCACAGCTACCTGCGCCCCGGCGACTATCCGTCGAAGCCCGACAAGATCGAGGTCGGCCTGCTCGGTGCCGACTACGTCGTCGACGGCGGCCGCTACCGTTTCGCCAAGGTGCTCGGCGGTCTCAACTGGGATCCGGAGCTGCGCTCGCCGTTGCGCACGCCCGGTGTCGAGGTTCGCCCCGGCGAGTACCTGCTCGCGGTCGACGGCATCGAGCTGCGCACGCCGACCAGCGTGCATGCGCCGTTCGAGAACAAGGCCGGGCGCCAGGTGCGCCTGCGCGTCGGTCCGAACGCCGACGGCAGCGGCGCGCGCGAGGTCACCGTGGTGCCGGTGTCCAGCGAGAACAACCTTCGCTATCGGGACTGGGTCGAGGGCAACCTGCGCCACGTCGATGCGCGCAGCGGCGGCCGGCTCGCCTACGTGCACCTGCCGAATACCTCGACGGCCGGCTTCGACAGCTTCAAGCGCTATTTCTACCCGCAGTCGGACCGTGCCGGCATCCTTCTCGACGAGCGCTTCAACGGCGGCGGCCAGGTCGCCGACTACTACATCGACATCCTGCGCAGGCCGCTCATCGCGCACTGGAAGCTGCGCTACGGCGCCGACCTGGTCAGCCCGCGCGGCGCGATTCTCGGCCCCAAGGTGATGATCACCGACGAGACGGCCGGCTCGGGCGGCGACCTGCTGCCGTGGATGTTCCGCCGCTTCGAACTCGGCCCGATCGTCGGCAAGCGCACCTGGGGCGGCCTGGTCGGCATTCTCGGCTTCCCCGATTTCATCGACGGCGGCAGCATCACCGCGCCGAACCTCGCCATCCGCACCGAGGAAGGCTATGCGATCGAGAACGTCGGCGTGCCACCCGACATCGAGGTCGAACAATGGCCGGCCGAAGTCGCCGCCGGACGCGATCCGCAACTCGAGCGCGCGATCGAGATCGCCCTCGAGGCGCTCGACAAGGCCGCGCCGGCGAAGTCCGCGCCGCCGCCGCTGCCGGTACGCGTGCGCCGCTGAGGGAGCCGGGGCCGGCGCGTGTCCCCGGCCCGCGCCGAACGCCGTTCTGGAAGGTCAGGACGGAATCGAGGCGACGGCAACGAGCGGGGGCTTGAACCTGCCCCCGTTCGCTGCGGACACCGCGGCGTGTTCCGTCCTCCACACCCACGGAGGCCCGTCATGCGCACCTCGATCCACGCAACGTTCATCGCCATCCCACTGATCCTCGCCGCCAGCGCGGCCCATGCCGACAGCGTGCGCGTCGCCGACAAGCCCGAAATCGGGCATGCCTATGCCTGGACCGAAGCGCGCGGCGGCAAGCCCCACACCCTGATCTACCTGTTCGATCGCGAACCGCCGGCCGCAGCGTGGAACGATGCGGAGAACCGCAGCGGCGACATCAGCGCATGGATGCTGCAGACCAGGGCCCCGGTCGTGCGCTGGGAACTCGACGACAAGAACGCACCCGACGCGATCATGGATTGCGATGCCGATGGCATGTGCTCTTCGCGCGGCGTCAGCGTGATCAACGACATCCCGAGCGCACGCGCCGAAATCGAGACAGGCGGCGGACGTCTCAAGGGCAAGCTCCTCGAGGGTTCGGGGGCCTGCGGCGACGAGTGGTGCAACGTGCTCGGCACCTACGAGATCGACATCGCGCTCGCGCCGCCCCCGCTCGCCGACCGCGTCGCCGCGAACGGCACGGCCGGCGGCGCCGATGCGGCTGCGGCCAGGGCCGCGCTGGAGAAGTACTGGACCGCGGCCGGCAAGGCCAAGGCGACCAGCGACGTGCTGCCCTGGTTCAGCAGCCAGCGCGCCGCCGAGGCGAAGCGGCAGACGGAACTCCACGGCGAACGCGGCGAGGCGATGTTCAAGGCGATGTTCGTGCCGGCCCACGCCGGCAAGCTCGAGGTCACCGGGATCAAGCTGCTCGATGATGCGGCCGTGGCCAGCATCAAGACGCGCGCCGGCAGCGGCGCCGACCGCTGGGACATGGAGTGCAACGTGCTGCTGCGCAAGGAAGACGGCGGCTGGAAGATCGGCACCGAGGATTGCTGAGCGGAGCGCGCGGACCCGTGGCCCGGGATGGCCGGCGACACCCCACCGGCTGCCGTCGGCCCGGGTTCGTTTGCGTGGCTGCGGCCAGGGATGCTCCAAGGAAGCCCCGGGGATGCCCCTAGCAGCAGCGCCCGCCGCCACCGCGGTAGCGCGCATTCTGGCGCTCGATGAAGAACTCTTCGTAGGTCATCGGTACACGCTGCGGATGGAAGCGGCGCGTGTGTTCGACGTAGGTGTCGTAGTCGGGCACCCCGATGATGAGGCGCGCGGTCTGCACGGCGTGCCGCCAGAAGCCGCGCACGGCCTGCCGCAGGCGCACGCCGGCAGGCTGCACTGCGTTCCCCGACGGTTCCGCGCGGGCGTCGGCGACGTTCACGCGCGCACCGAATCGATCGACACGTACGGTGTCTCCTGGGCGGTCGGCGTGGCACTGCGGCGGGCCTTCAGCGCGGTGCGGATGCCGAACACCACGACGATGACGACGATCACCATGAACACGCCGGCCAGCGTCGCATTGACGTAGTTGTTGAAGACGATGCGGCCCATCTCCTCGAGCGACTTCGCCGGCGCCATCACCTCGCCGGCGGCGAGTGCGTCGGAATAGCGGTTGGCGGTGGCGAGGAAGCCGATCTTCGGATTCTCGTGGAAGATCTTCTGCCAGCCGGCGGTCAGCGTGCAGGCGAGCAGCCAGACCGTCGGCAGGGCCGGAATCCACACGTAGCGGTCGCGCTTCATCTTGATCAGGCAGACGCAGCAGACGGTCAGCGCAATCGCCGCGAGCATCTGGTTGGCGATGCCGAACAGCGGCCACAGCGTGTTGATGCCGCCGAGCGGATCGACCACGCCCTGGTAGAGGAAGTAGCCCCAGCAGGCAACGCAGAGGCCGGTGGCGATGACGTTGCCGGTCCAGGATTCGGTCTTCTTCAGGGACGGCACGACGATGCCGGCGAGGTCCTGGATCATGAAACGCCCTGCGCGCGTGCCGGCGTCGACCGTGGTCAGGATGAACAGGGCCTCGAACAGGATCGCGTAGTGGTACCAGAACGCCATCATGCCTTCGCCGGCGATGATCTGGTGGAGGATGTGGGCCATGCCGACCGCCAGCGTCGGCGCGCCGCCGGTGCGCGAAAGGATCGAGCCTTCGCCGACGTCCTTCGCCGTCTGCACGAGGAGTTCCGGGGTGATCGTGAAGCCGAGGTTGGCGATCGCGGCGGCGGCACTTTCCGGCGTCGTGCCGAGCAGCGCGGTCGGCGCATTCATGGCGAAGTAGATGCCCGGATCGAGCACGCAGGCGGCGATCAGCGCCATCACCGCGACGAAGGCTTCCATCAGCATGCCGCCGTAGCCGATGTAGCGCGCCTCGGTCTCGTTGTCGAGCAGCTTCGGCGTGGTGCCCGAGGAGATCAGCGAGTGCCAGCCCGACACCGCGCCGCAGGCGATGGTGATGAACAGGAACGGGAACAGGCCGCCGGCGAACACCGGACCGGTGCCGTCGATGAACTTCGTCAGTGCCGGCATGCGCAGTTCCGGCATGACGATGACGATGCCGACGGCGAGCATGACCACGGTGCCGATCTTGAGGAAGGTCGACAGGTAGTCGCGCGGAGCGAGCAGCAGCCAGACCGGGATCACCGAGGCGATGAAGCCGTAGGCAATCAGCATCCAGGCCAGTTGCTCGCCGCTGAAATGGAAAGCCGCCGACCATTGCGGATCGTTCGAGACGATGCCGCCGAGCCAGATCGAGAGCATCAGCAGGACCAGGCCGATGATCGACACCTCGAGGACCTTGCCGGGGCGCAGGTAGCGCAGGTAGATGCCCATGAACAGGGCGATCGGGATGGTCATGGCGACGGTGAACGTGCCCCACGGACTCTCGGCCAGCGCCTTGACCACGACCAGGGCGAGCACGGCCAGGATGATGAACATGATCATGATCACGCCGATCATCGCCACCGTGCCGGCGCCGGCACCGAGTTCGGAGCGCGCCATGTCGCCGAGCGACTTGCCGTCGCGGCGCATCGAGAAGAACAGCACCATGAAGTCCTGCACGGCGCCGGCGAAGATCACGCCGACGAGGATCCACAAGGTTCCCGGCAGGTAGCCCATCTGCGCGGCGAGGACCGGGCCGACCAGCGGCCCGGCACCGGCGATCGCGGCGAAGTGGTGGCCGAACACCACGTGCTTGTCGGTCGGCACGTAGTCGAGACCGTCGTTGCGCCGCCACGCCGGGGTGGCCCGGGTCGGGTCGGGCCGCAGCGCCTTTTCGTCGATGAAGCGGCTGTAGAAGCGGTAGGCGATGAACAGGATCGACACCGCCGCCACCACCAGCCAGACCGCATTGATCGTTTCGCCGCGATGGAGGGCGACGGTGCCGAGGCAGAAGGCGCCGAGTACGGCCAGCGCGAGCCAGCCGATCTTGCTTGCGAACGAGCCCATGATTCCTCCGCCACCCGCGGGAACGGTGCGGCAGCCTGTTCCCGCCGTGCAACCTGGTCAAGCTGCGCTGCAACCATCCGGGCATTCCGCCGCGCACGACGCCCCGGCGCGAAGGCCCCCGCGCGCCGTGCGGCGGAACGGCGACGTGCCCGGGGCCATCGGATAGACTCGGCCGCGCCGGGAGGTTCGCGATGAACGATGCTGCACCCCCGACGGCGTCGGACGCGGCGCCGGTCGAAACCGACGCGATGTTCAGCGAAGTCTACGAGCGCCTCAAGGCGATGGCCGGCCGCCAGCTCGCGCGCGGCGCACGCGGCACACTCGACACGACCGCCCTCGTCCACGATCTCTACCTTCGCGTCCAGCGCAATGAAGGGCTCACCTTCGCGCGTCCCGAACAATTCTTCGCCTATGCGGCGCGCGCGATGCGTCACCTGCTCGCCGATCGCGCACGTGACCGCCAGCGCCTGCGCGCCGGCGGCGACTGGGTGCGGATCACCCTGACCGCGCGCGACGAGCGCCTCGCGCTCGACGGTGCCGACGAGGCGCTCGCCCTCGAAGAAGCTCTGGGCCGGCTCGAGGCGGTCGATGCGCGTGCCGCACGCGTGACCGAGCTCGCCTGGTTCGCCGGCCTCGACCATGAACGGATCGCCGACATCCTCGGCATCAGCCTGCGCACGGTCGCCCGCGACTGGCGATTCGCGCGTGCGTTCCTCAAGAACGAACTCGGCTGATGGCAGGATTCCCCTTCGACCGGCGTTGTCCGCCCGAGCCATGAACACCCCCGACTCCGCCCTGTTGCGCGCCTTGTTCGACGAGGTCGTCGAACTCGAACCATCGCTGCGGGCGCAACACCTCGATGCGCATTGCCCGCCCGGGCTGCGCGCAACGCTCGATGCGATGCTCGAGGCGGACATCGACCCGCACGAGCCGCCCTCGCGGATCCGCATCGGCGAACTCGCCGGCGAACTCGCCGGGGTTTCCGGCACCCGCCCCGCCGCCGGCAGCCGCATCGGTCCGTTCGAGATCGTCGACCTGCTCGGCGAAGGGGGTTTTTCGACGGTGCTGCATGCACGCCGCGAAGTCGCCGGCGCGACCCAGGACGTGGCGCTCAAGCTGCTGCGGCGCAGCCTGCGCGGCCCCGAAGCACGCCACCAGTTCCGCCGCGAGCAGCAGGCCCTGCTGCGGCTGCACCATCCGAACATCGCGCGCATGATCGAAGGCGGCGTAACCGATGACGGGCAACCCTACATCGCGCTCGAACGGGTCGATGGCAGCGACATCATCGAACACGCGCGTGCGCGCGGCCTGTCCCTGCGCGCACGCCTGCAGCTGTTCGTCGTCGCGTGCCGGGCCGTCGACGCTGCGCACCGCGCGCTGATCGTGCATCGTGACCTCAAGCCGTCGAACGTGTTCGTCTCCGCCGACGGCGAGGTCAAGCTGCTCGACTTCGGCATTGCCAAGCTGCTCGAGGGCGATGAGGGGAACCACCACACGCTGGTGCCGACCTTCACGCCCGCGTATGCCGCGCCCGAGCAGCGCAGCGGCGGCGCGATCACGACCGCGACCGACGTCTACGCACTCGGCGTCCTGCTCGGCGAATTGCTGACCGGCGAGCGCGTCAACGACGGAAGCGGGCGCACGCCATCGAGCCGCGTCGGCGCGCTCGCGGTCGACGCCGGCGCGCCGACGCCGATCACCCGCCGCCAGTTGCGCGGCGACCTCGACACGATCGTCATGAAGGCGATCGCCGAGGACCCCGAGCAACGCTATGCGTCCGCGGGCATGTTCGCCGACGACGTCGAACGCCTGCTCGACGGACGTCCGGTGCGTGCACACCTGCCATCGGCCTGGTACCGCACGCGCAAGTTCGTCGCGCGCCACAAGGGCAGCGTGGCCGGCACGCTCGTGCTCGTGCTCGGCATCCTCACCGCACTCGGCCTCGCGATCTGGCAGGCCGGCGTCGCGCGCCAGCAGGCGGCCCTCGCCGCAGCCGAGACGCGGCGCGCCGAGACCGTGCGCGATTTTCTCGTCTCGGTGTTCGAGGCGGCGCAGCCGGAGGTGCCGCGCGAACGGCGTCCCGGCATCGAGGAACTCGTCGACGGGGCGGCCGACCGCGCAAGTGTCGACCAGCGGCTGGTTCCCGAGGCACGCCTGGACTTGCTGCTGACCCTCGCCGGCGTGCTGCGCTCGCTCGGCGATGCGGAGCGCACGCATGCCTTGCTCGATCGCGCGGCCGCGCAAGCCGATGCGCTGCGCATCGCGGCGGATGCCGAGCCGCGCCGGCGCCTGCGCGTGCTGCGCGCGCAGGCGCTGCTCGATGCGTCGAAGCCGGCCGAAGCGCGGGCCATCCTCGCCGACGACGAAGGCACGCCGGTGCGCGTCGATGCGCTCGGCATCGATGCGCTGGTCGCGCGCGCGATCGCCGAAGGCGCCACCGGCGATCTCGATGCGGCACGCCGGAGTTTCGCCGAAGCACGCACGCTGGCCGGCCAGCTCGGGGCCGGCAGCCGCGATGCCGTGCGCGGCGTCGACATCGCCGAAGCCGATGCGCTGGTGCTGGCCCAGCGCTTCCCGGCCGCGCTCGAACTCGCCGAAGCGACGCGCGCGCATTGGGAAGCCGACGGCGCACCGACCGACCGGCGCATGCTGAGCCTGATCGCGACGATCAGCACGGCGGCCTCGGCCACGGGCGCTCTCGACAAGGCCGATGCGGCCTATCGCGAGGCCATCGCACTCGCCGAACGCATCCATGCCAGACCGCACCCCGACACCGCCTGGGTGATCGGCGTCTACGGCAGCTTCCTCGTCTCGAAGGCGCGCTACGCCGAAGCCGAACCGTACGTCGAGCGTGCGCTCGCGATGCGTCGCAACCTGCTCGGCGACACGCATCCCGACACGCTCAATGCGATCGCCGCGCTCGGCCGCCTGCGCGCAGGCCAGTCGCGGCGCGCAGAAGCGCGCGAGGCGTTCGAGGAAGGCGTCGAGCGCTGCCGCGAAGGCGAGGTCCGGCATGCGGTCTGTCCGCGCCTGCTCGGATCGCTGTCGCAGATGCTGCTCGGCGAAGGCGAACTGGAAAAGGCCGGCGACCTCGCCGCACGCGCGGTCGAGAATCAGCGCGTGCTGTCGGGTGACGACAGCCCGCAACTCGTCGCACCGTTGCAGTTTCGCGCCCAGGTCGAAGTGCGTCGCGGTCGCCATGAGGAGGCGCTGCGCACGACCGACGAGCTGCTCGCGATCGCGACGCGGGCCGGCACGCTCGAATCGAAGGATGCGCGCTATGCGCGTTTCCGTCGCGCGCTCGCGCTGTTCGCGCTCGGGCGCAACGACGAGGCGCTCGAACTCGCACGCGCGGTCAGCGCCGAGCAGAAGGCGAAGACGCCCGACGAGAAGTCCACGCTGTTCTCGATGCTGATGCTCGAGGCCCGCGCGCTGGCACGCGCAGGTCGCCACGGGGACGCGGCACCGGTTGCACGCGAAGCGCTCGCGATCGAACCGAAGCCCGTCGGCACCGACGCGGCGATGCTCGCGGATTTGCAGCGCATCGCCGGGTCCGTCCGCGGCAACTGAACGCACGGCATCCGCGTGGATGCGACGGCGGCACGCCGGCCGCGGCCGGCGGCATGGCAGGTCGGCGGGTCGAACGGCGTTGTCCGAGGCAGCTCCCCAACCCCTGGACTGCCATGAACCTCCCATCACCCCGTGTTCCGGGCCTCGCGTTTGCCTTGATCGGCATGGCCCTGCTGCCTGTCCCCGCGCTGCACGCGGCCACCTACATTGCCGGTACCGGCAACGGTTGCACGCACGCGACCGTGCAGGCCGCGATCAATGCGGCCCAGGCCAACGCCGGTCCCGATACCGTCCGAGTCACCCGCACGCAGGCCTGGAACGCGCAGGAACTGGTGATCAACACGGCCCAGGAACTGACCGTCGTCGGCGGCTTCGAAGCCTGCGACACGGCCGCGCCCTCGGGCATGACGACGCTGAGCGGCTCCGGCGGCAATGCGCGCCAAGTGTTTCGCATCACGCTGCCGACCGGCGGACTCGTGCGCCTGCAGCATCTGATGATCCGCGATGCCGATCCCGCGAGCGACGCCGATGGCGGCGGCATCCTTTTCAACGGCAACGGCCGGCTCGAACTGAGCGACACGTCGGTCATCCAGAACCAGGCCGGCTACGGCGCGGGCATCTACGCGCAGGGCACCGATTTCGATGGCAAGCTCGTGTTCGGACCGAACGTGATCGTCGCGTTCAACACCGCGCGCTACAGCGGCGGCGGTGTCTACATCAACAACCTGCGCCAGTTCTTCATGGACCAGTCCGGCAGCGTGATCATGTGGAACACGGCGCAGGGCAATGGCGGCGGTGGTTACGGCGGCGGCCTGATGATCCGCGACTCGGGCCGCGGCACGACCGCCTACATCGGCAGTGGCCAGGCCGGACTCGGCGCGATCGTGTCGAACACGGCCGTCTACGGCGGAGGCGTAGCGGTCTACGGCGACGATCCCGGAGGCGCGACGACGGTCATCAGCTCGTTCGCCGCGCTGCACCTGCGGCAGACGACACCCGATGTCGCGCCGCGCATTCGCGACAACGTCGCGACCCAGCGTGGCGGCGCGATCTACCTGCGCTCCTATGCGGACTTCGACGACTCCGTGGGCGCGGACGCGTTTCTCTGGAACGTCGACGTCGAGGCGAACAACGCCCCGGCCGGCGCCGCGATCTTCAGTGAATCGGGTGATGACGACATCCGGGTCGCGATCAACTCGACCGCCGGCTTTCCCGACTCGCCGGGCACCTGCCCGAGCGGCCTGTTCTGCGGTGGCATCGTCGACAACCTCGTGCAGGACGCGAACGGCAATCCGACGAGCGGCGCCGTGATCCAGCTCGGTTCCGGCACGAACTTCTGGATCAACACGTCCAGCCCGGACGCCGATCCGCAAGCGGGTCCACCGGTACGCGGCGGCTTGCGCATCGAAGGCAACCGCGGCGCTCGCCTGATCCAGGCCGACGCCGGCGCGATGTCGATGCGGAATGTGCTGGTCGCCGACAATGCGGTGACCGACGTGCTGATCCGGCATGACCAGGGCCGCCAGCAGCTGACCGACATCACGCTTGCCGGCAACGTCATCGGCGGCAGCCACGTCCTCGTCAAGGGCGGCGGCCCGGCACCCGGCTTCGTCGTGCGCCGGACGATCCTGTGGCAGCCCGGGAAAACCCTGCTTCAGTGCAACGGCTGCACGCGAGAATTCGAGTGGGTCATCGCCAACGAACGCGGTTCGCTCGACGGCGGCCAGACGCCTTACGTGGCCGTCCGCGATCCACGCTTCATCGACCCCGCGCGCGGCGACTACCGCCTGCGCGCGGCATCGCCTGCGGTCGATTCCGTCGCTCCGATCACCGGCGACGACCGCGACGTGCTCGGCATGCCGCGCGACCAGAACCTGCCGATCGTCGTCCCGGGCATCCGCGACATCGGCGCCTACGAGCGCCCGACCCTGCTGCCGCTCGTGCTCAATCCGGACTTCGACGTCGACCTCAACCTGTGGTCGACCGTGACCGCAGGTGTGACCACGCGCGACACGAACTTCAACGCGACCGGCGCGAGCGGTTCCGGGTCGGCGAAGGTATCGCAGACCAACATCGCATTCGGCCAGGCGGTTCGCGGCATCGCGCAATGCGTGCACCTGCCGGGCCCGGGCCTCTACGCGGTCAACGGCTCGGGGCGCGGCACCGGCAATTTCGCCGCTGCCGGCGACATCGCCCAGTTGCACTGGGAGTTCCGTCGCAATGGCGGTGAAGGCTGCACGCAGGGCGCGGTCGACGCGAGCGGCTATCACACGCTGTCGAGCACGGCGAACTGGGGACGGCCGGCGACGCCGGCCCTGGTCGGCGTCACGGCGGCCGACTGGACGACGAACAGCTCGATCACGATCACGCTGGTCGGCACCGAAAGCGGACCTTCGGGCACGCCGCGCACGCTGAACACCTGGTTCGACGGCATCACGATCGATGTCGCCGGCTCCGACACGATTTTCGCCGATGGTTTCGATCCGTGAACGACGCGGGCCTTGCACCGTGCCCCGCTGAAACCCGGACGGGGCACGGGAGAAGGATCACTACAGCCACTTGGCGCGCTTGAGCAGCCAGAACAGGCCGCCGCAGATGCCGAGCGCCA
The DNA here is from genome assembly GCA_934526015.1 of uncultured Dokdonella sp. Classification (GTDB taxonomy): domain Bacteria; phylum Pseudomonadota; class Gammaproteobacteria; order Xanthomonadales; family Rhodanobacteraceae; genus Dokdonella. The sequence continues at coordinate 1,284 of CAKSZY010000034.1, read as the reverse complement.
GGGCGATCATCGCCGGATAACCCCATGGCCTGTCGAGTTCCGGCATGTGGTGGAAGTTCATGCCGTACCAGCTCGTCAGCAGGGTCGGCGCGGCGAGCAGCGCCGCCCAGCCGGCGAGGCGCTTGACCACCTCGCCCTGGGCCACCGTCACGAGTGAAAGATTGACGCTCAATGCGGCGGTCAGCATCTCGCGCATCGTGTCGGTCGACTCGTTGATGCGCGCGGCGTGGTCGTAGACGTCGCGGAAGTACGGCCGCACCTCGTCGCGGATCAGGCCCGGATAGAGCCGCGTGAGCTGGTTGAGGATGTCCTGCAGCGGGCTGATGGCCAGGCGCAGGGTGACCAGCTCCTTCTTGAGGTCGTACAGCCGGCGGATCGTTTCGCGCTTGAAGGTATCCTCGAAGATGTCCTCCTCGAGTTCCTGCAGGTCTTCCTTGAAGCTGCGCACGATCGGCATGAAGTTGTCGACGATGAAGTCGAGCACGGCGTAAAGCCCGTAGCTCGGCCCGAGCATCAGCATGTCGGACTGCTCGCAGCTGCGTCGTGCCGGCGCATACGACAGCGAGGCGCCGTGGCGAACGGTGACGAGGTAGCGTCGGCCGACGAAGATGTGGGTCTCGCCGAACTCGATCGAGCCACCCAGCACCTGCGCGGTCTGCGCGACGATGAACAGGGAGTCGCCATAGGACTCGATCTTCGGCCGCTGGTGCGCCTTGTGGGCATCCTCGACGGCGAGATCGTGCAGGCCGAACTCCTCCTGCAGTTTCTCGAGCAGGACCTCGTCGGGCTCGAGCAGGCCGACCCAGACGAAGGTGTCGGGCTGCTGCAGCACGTCGCTGATGCGATCGAGGGTGATGTCGCCGATGCGCTGGCCATCGCTGGAATAGGCCACGCAGTTCATGATCATCGCGGCATCGCCATCGGCGGGCGCGGACGGAACCAGCGGAGTCTGCAGGGTCATGCCCCATCATGCGCGCCGCCGCCCGTCGGCGGCAATGGCTGATGTTTCATGCACGTGCAAGGCTCTCCACTCTGGCGAAAGCGCCTGCAATCCATTTGCCCCGTTGCGACGGTCAGACGGGACAGCTGGCGTTTGATCCAGCGTGCGGCATTGCATGCTTGCGACGACGCCAGCCTTCCCTTCGCCCCGTCGCAACGGGGACCCGCATGCGTTTTCACCAGAATGCAGCCTTGCATTCCTGCGACGGCGCCAGCCTTCCTTCGCCCCGCGCAGCGGGGAGAAGGTGGTGCGGCAGCACCGGATGAGGGGCCGTGGGAGGTGGG
>CAKSZY010000033.1 GCA_934526015.1 uncultured Dokdonella sp. | reverse complement strand
AAGCCATGCAAGAGTAGGTCAACGCTGAGCATCCCCTCCCAGCCCCCGCTCAATCGAGCGGGGGCTTTTTATTGCGCAACCTTCTACCGCTACTGTCCCTCACGCCCAGCCGCCCTCCCACACGCCGAGGTGTCCCATGCAAGACACGCCGAGCCAGATTGAATCCGTCGACGGGTACCTGCGTGACCTGCAGGACCGCATCTGTTCGGCGATCGAGCAGGTGGACGGCCGCGCCCGTTTCCGCGAAGACCCCTGGCAACGTGCAGAAGGGGGAGGCGGCCGGACCCGCGTGCTGGCCGACGGCGAGATCTTCGAGCAGGCCGGCATCGGTTTCTCGAGAGTGTCCGGCCAGCGCCTGCCGCCGGCCGCTTCGGCGCATCGCCCGGAAATTGCCGGCCGCGCCTGGACCGCCGTCGGTGTATCGCTGGTGTTCCATCCGCGCAATCCGCATGTGCCGACCACGCACATGAACGTGCGCTATTTCGAGGCTCACGCGGAAGGAGAGCCGCCGGTCTGGTGGTTCGGAGGCGGCTTCGACCTGACTCCGTTCTATCCTCGCGACGAGGATGTCCGGCACTGGCACGCTGTCGCCCGGGACGCCTGCGCGCCGTTCGGTGACGACCTCTATCCGCGCTACAAGCGCTGGTGCGACGAATACTTCTTCCTGAAGCACCGCAACGAGACCCGTGGGGTCGGCGGCCTCTTCTTCGACGATGTCAGCGAGGGCGGTTTCGAGCGGAGTTTCGCCTTCATGCGCTCGGTCGGCAACGGATTCCTCGACGCCTACCTGCCGATTGTCGCCCTTCGTCGTGACGAGCCCTACGGCGAGCGCGAAAGGGAATTCCAGCTGTACCGGCGTGGCCGCTACGTCGAGTTCAACCTGGTCTACGATCGCGGCACGCTGTTCGGCCTGCAGTCCGGCGGACGCACGGAATCCATCCTCATGAGTCTGCCGCCGCGCGTGCGCTTCGAATACGCGTATGCGCCGGCACCCGGCACGGCCGAAGCACGGCTTGCCGATTACCTCAAGCCGCGCGACTGGCTGTTGTGACCTGCCGACGGATGCACTTGAAGGGAACGTGCGGGGAGTGCGATTACGATGGGATCACACGGAATCGATGCGTGTCTGTCTTGAGGAGGATGCTTGAGGCGAGAGCGGCATGACCGCTATCAGTTGAGAGAAGCCAGATGGACAGTGGGCGTGACAACTTTGAATTTCTGCTGGATCAGTACTTGAGCGCGCCTACTGAGCGGCACAAGGAGCTTCTGTATGACGTGGTAGTACACCAAGGATGGCGGTTTGAGAACTCTGTAATTGCTGCTCGGGAAATAATCACAAAAGCGGAATGCGACGAGAATTTCCGCATCAACAGTATCGACCTGCTGCTTTCGCTTTGCACTGGAGATTTGGTGCAGCTATTTCCACATACTTCGTTCTACGCCAAATATTCTCCAGCTCGCGCAAAAAGCATGGAGTACTGCGAGCCGAGAGAAATTGCGGAAAAGTTGTGTCACATGGCGATTCGGTTTGCTCCTGAAGTTGCGGTTTCATTTGCAACCTCCAGCTCCATTCCTGGAAGAATTGCATCATTGCAGTTTCTGTACTGCTTTCACCCGCGTAGAGAAGTGGTTCTTTCTGGCGTAAAGACTTTGTTTGAATCGCCGAACATGCTCGAGAACCTTGCGGCGATATGCATATCATCTTTGATGGGATTTCCAGTTCGTATAACAAAGGTTCAGAATCCAGCGTCAATGTATGAGATATCGTTCGAGTTTGGAGCCCTTGTCCTGGAGGGATATACTCTGTCTGCGCTTGATGTACCGATAATGAATTGGGCGTGGGAAGTAGCCTTGATCGAAGGCGCGACTAAATCTGGAAGCGAGGGTAATCTATTGGATATGGTTTCCCTTCTTGATGACTGGCGACAAGATGAATTCATGGCCGCCCTTCAGAAGTTCCGTCAGTTGGCCTCGTAACACCGACGCGCTCCTACCCCAGGCTCGAACTCGCCCCCTCAACCGCCACAATCCACGCGCAACCGCGCCATCCGGCACCCGTTCCGGGCCATGACCCGCCCGCCCGCGCGGCTCCCGCCGCCCCGAACCGTCACTCGCTTCGGGTATGCTCGCTGTCTCTTTTTCGCAACTGGCGCGACCCATGACCTCGGCACGCATCCTCGTGGTCGACGACGAGCCCGACATCCGCGGGCTGGTGAAGGAAATCCTCGAGGAGGAGGGCTACGCGGTGACCACGGCCGAGTCGGCGGCGGCGGCGCGCGAGGCGCGGCGCGGCCAGCGGCCGGACCTCGTCCTGCTCGACATCTGGATGCCCGACCTCGACGGCATCAGCCTGTTGCGCGAGTGGAACGAACGCGGCGGCCTGCCGTGCCCGGTGATCATGATGAGCGGCCACGGCACGGTCGAGACCGCGGTCGAGGCGACCCGGCTCGGCGCCTACGACTTCGTCGAGAAGCCGATTTCGCTGGCCAAGCTGCTGCTGACTGTCGAGCGCGCGCTCGAGGCGAGCCGCCTGCGTCGCGAGAACGAGGGTCTGCGCAACCAGCTGGTGCCGCTCGATCCGGTGGCGACCAGTCGCACGATGCAGGCGCTGCGCACGCAGGCCGAGCGTCTCGCCGGTCACGATGCCTGGATCCTCGTGCAGGGCGAACCCGGTACCGACAAGGAAGCGCTCGCGCGCTGGCTGCACGAGCGCAGCGCGCGCCGCGCCGGTCCGTTCGTCACCGTCGCTCCGGGGTCGATCGCGCGCGACCACGCCGCCACCGCGCTGTTCGGCAGCGACGACGGCGGCAACGTGCAATACGGCCTGATCGAGCAGGCCAACGGCGGCACCCTGTTCCTCGAAGAGGTCGCCGATCTCGATACCGAACTGCAGCTGCGCCTGGCGAGCGTGTTCGCCCAGCGCGCGCTGCTGCGCTGTGGCGCCCACGAAGCGGTGCCGATCGATCTGCGCGTGATCGCCTCGACCACCCAGGATCTCGAGGCCGCCGTGCAGGCCGGACGCTTCCGCGAGGATCTCTACTACCAGATCCGCGTCGTGCCGCTGGTGGTGCCGCCGTTGCGCGAGCGCGTCGAGGACATCCCGGAGCTGCTGCGCTACTACGCCGATTTCTTCTCCAACCGCGACAAGCTGCCGTACCGCCTGTTCCCGGTCGCCGTGCAGAACCGCCTGCGCAATCACGCCTGGCCCGGCAACCTGCGCGAGTTGCGCAACCTCGTGCAGCGCCTGCTGATCCTCGGCAATGCGCCGGAGATCGGTCTCGACGAGGTCGAACTCGCGCTCGGCCATGCCGCGGCGCCGCCGCGCGCGCCCTCGGCGCGAACCTTCGATGTCGATTTCGCCCTGCCGCTGCGCGAGGCGCGCGAGCAGTTCGAACGCGCCTACCTGCTGCACCAGCTCGGCGAGGCCGGCGGCAGCGTCGGCCGGCTCGCCAAGATGGTCGGCATGGAGCGCACCCACCTCTACCGCAAGCTGAAGGACCTCGGCGTCGATCCGAAGCTGGCCGGGCGCGAGGACTGAATTGGCCATTCGGACGATGGACGTCGTGCCGTCGGTCGTGGTTCGCTGCAGGGCCCGGCGCTTGCCGGGACATTTCGCGTCCACGGCCGCCGCGCTGCGTCCGCTGCCTCGCCCGCGCCGGCACGCGCGTTCAGGGGCGCGACCGGCCAGGCGCCGCCAACGGTTTTCCCTGACCTGGAGATTCCCATGACACTCGAAGGCAAGGTCGCGCTCGTCACCGGCGCGGCGAGCGGCATCGGCAAGCGCATCGCCGAGGTCTATGCGCGCAATGGCGCAGCGGTCGCGATCGCCGACCTCAACCTGGATGCGTCGAACGCCGTGGCTGCGGCGCTCATGGCTGGCGGCGGCAAGGCGCTCGGCGTGAAGATGGACGTGACCAGCGAGGCCGAAGTCGAAGCCGGCGTCGCCGCGACGATCGCCGCGTTCGGCAAGGTCGACATCCTCGTTTCCAACGCCGGCATCCAGATCGTCAAGCCGATCGAGGAGTTCAGCTACGACGAGTGGAAGAAGATGCTGGCGATCCATCTCGACGGCGCCTTCCTGACCACGCGCGCCTGCGTGAAGGACATGTATGCGCGCGGCCAGGGCGGCGCGGTCATCTACATGGGCTCGGTGCATTCGCATCTCGCCTCGAAGCTGAAGGCGCCGTACGTGACCGCCAAGCACGGCCTGCTCGGCCTTGCCCGCACGCTGGCCAAGGAAGGCGGGCCGAAGGGCGTGCGCGCCAACGTGATCTGCCCCGGCTTCGTGCGCACGCCGCTGGTCGAGAAGCAGATTCCCGAACAGGCGAAGGAGTTCGGCATCAGCGAGGCCGATGTGGTGAAGAACATCATGCTGAAGGACACCGTCGACGCCGAGTTCACCACCGTCGACGACGTCGCCAACGTCGCCCTGTTCCTCGCCGCCTTCGAGACCAATGCGTTGACCGGGCAGAGCCTGACGGTCAGCCACGGCTGGCACATGCAGTGACCGCCAGGGATCCGGCCGGCACGTCGCGTGCGCCGCGCAAGCGGCGGCCTGCGGCATCGACACCGGCCGCACTCGCGCGCAACTACGAAGTCGTCGCCCTCGTCCTGCAGGGCGGCGGCGCGCTCGGCGCCTACCAGGCCGGCGTCTACGAGGCCCTGCAGGAAGGCGGCATCGAACCGACCTGGTTCGCCGGCGTGTCGATCGGCGCGATCAATGCGGCGATCCTCGCCGGCAATCCGCCGGAGCGGCGTGTCGAGCGACTGCGTGCATTCTGGGAGCAGGTGGTCGAACCGGCGGCCGCCTGGGCCTGGCCCGGCGCGGCCGTGCGCGAACTGCTGTCGTCCTGGCCGCAGACCGCGGCGGTGCGCGCCTGGACCGGCGCCTCGGCCGCGTTCGACGCGCTCGCCCACGGCCAGGACGGATTCTTCCGCGCGCGCCGCACGCCACCGTTCGCCGAAACCGAAGGCAGTGACGCGGCGACCAGTTTCTACGACACCACGCCGTTGCGGGCGACGCTCGAGCGTCTGGTCGATTTCGACCGCATCGCCGCCGGCGGCGTGCGCCTGGCGGTCGGCGCCACCCAGGTGCGCAGCGGCAACGTGGTCTGGTTCGATTCGGCGACCACGCGCATCGGCCCCGAACACATCATGGCCTCCGGCGCGTTGCCGCCGGCCTTCCCCGCGATCGAGATCGACGGCGAGCCCTACTGGGACGGCGGGGTGGTTTCCAACACGCCGCTGCAGTACGTGCTGGAGACCGAGCCGCGGCGCGACACCCTGGCCCTGCAGGTGGACCTCTGGAGCGCGCGCGGCGAGCGGCCGAAGACGCTGGACGACGTGCTCGAGCGGCAGAAGGAGATCCAGTACTCCAGCCGCACCCGCCTCGGCACCGATGCCGTCGCGCGCCAGCAGAAACTGCGCGCCGCGCTGACCGAACTCGTCCATCGCGTGCCCGCCCGCGACCTGCCGCCGGAACTGCTGGCCGAGTTGCAGCCGTGGCTGTGCGACCGCGTCTACAACATCATCCATCTGATCTACCGGTCCAAGGCACACGAGGAGCAGTTCAAGGACTACGCCTTCAGTCCGCCGGCGATGCGCGGGCACTGGGCCAGCGGCGCCGACGACATGCGCCGGACCTTGCGCCATGCCGGATGGTTCGAGCCGCCGGCGCGCGAGGTCGGCGTGGTCACCCATGACATCCATCGCCTTGCCGCGCAGAAGCGCCGCAAGGATGGCGAGGCATGAGCACGCCTGCGCAGGTCGAGCGCTTGCGCGCGCAGGTCGGCGGGCCGCGCGACGGAGCGCTGTTGCGCTTCTCGCTCGGCAACGCCCTGCTGGCGGCCGGCGACCCGGCCGGCGCGGTCGAGGCCTTGCAGGCGGCGACCGCGTTCGATCCGGCCTATTCGGCGGCGTGGAAGCTGCTCGGTCGCGCCCGCGCCGATGCCGGTGACCTTGCCGGCGCGGCGGCCGCGTGGACGCAGGGCATCGCCGTCGCCGAGGACCGCGGCGACATCCAGGCAGCGAAGGAGATGCGCGTGTTCCTGCGCCGGCTCGGGCCGCACGAAGGCCGCTGACCCGCCGGCGCGGCATGGCTCGCGCCGCGTCGCCTGTGGCAGGATCGGGGTGCGGAATCAGGGGATCCCGATGCACTCGCCCAGCAAGACCACACTCGGCGCCGACGACCCGGCGGCGACGGAAACCGAATTGCCGTCGGTGATCGGACCCTATGCGATCCTGCGTCTGCTCGGCGAAGGCGGCATGGGTCGGGTCTATCTGGCCCGCGAATCGCAACCGGAGCGTCTGGTCGCGCTGAAGGTCGTGCGTTCGTTCAGTCGTGACGCCGGCGACCGCCTGCGGCGCGAGGTCGAGCTGCTGGCGCAACTCGAGCATCCCGGCATCGCCCGCCTGTATGCGGCCGGTGAAGCACGCATCGGCAACGTCGCCTGGCCGTGGCTGGCGCTCGAATACGTCGAGGGCCTCGACCTGCTCGCCCATGCCGAGTCGGCTGCGCTGGACCGTGCCGCGCGCCTGCGCCTGCTGATCGCCATCTGCCGCGCGGTCCACCATGCCCACCTGCGCGGCATCGTCCATCGCGACCTCAAGCCCGGCAACATCCTCGTCGACGCCTCCGGCGCGCCGCGCGTGCTCGATTTCGGCATCGCCCGCCTGGTCGAGGACGCCGGGCCGGGAATGACCGAGATCGGCCAGGTGCTCGGCACCGTGCCGTACATGAGCCCCGAGCAGTTCGACGGCGACAGCTCACGCCTGGATGCGCGCAGCGACGTCTACGCGCTCGGCGTGATCGCCTACGAATTGCTGAGCGGCCGCCTGCCGCATCCGCGCCTCGGCCGTTCGACCCTGTTCGAGGCGGTCGACATCGTGCGCAACGAGCGTCCGCCCGCGCTCGACACCGTGACCGCCTCCGCACGCGGCGATCTCAGCCTGGTGGTGATGAAGGCGCTGGAGACCGAGCGCGAGCGCCGCTACCCGTCGGCAGAAGCCCTCGCCGAGGATCTCGCCGCGGTGCTCGAGCACCGGCCGGTGCAGGCGCGCGCGCCGACGCGCCGCTATCTCCTGCAACGCTTCGTCCGCCGCCATCGCGCGCTGTCGGCGACGCTGGCCGCTGCCGCCGCCATCCTCGTCGTCGCCACGATCGTTTCGCTGCGGTTCGCCCTCGCCGAGGCGCGAGCGCGCAGCGAGGCCGAGGCGCGTTCGGCCGAGACCGCCGCGGTCAACGGTTTCCTGACCACGATGCTGGCCTCGGCCGATCCGTCCAGCGCGCGCGGGCGCGAACTCAGCGTGGCCGATGTCGTCGACCGCGCCGAAGCCGGGCTTGCGGAACTCGATGGGCAACCGCGCGTGCGTGCCGGCGTGCTCGAAACGCTGGCGGCGACGCGCGCCAGCCTCGGCCAGTACGAATCCGCGCTGGCCCTGACCGATCGCGCGCTGGCCGGCGCCGCCGAGGCCGGCCTCGATGCCGCGGCAGGCGCCCTGCTGCTGCGGCGTCGCGCCAGCATGCTGACCGAACTCGGCCGCTTCGACGAGGCCGGCGAGGCGATCGCCGCCGCGCGCACGACGATGCCGGCGGATGCGCCCGCGCTCGATCGGCTCGGACTCGCGTTGACGGCGGCGCGTCTCGATCAGGAAGCCGGGCGCGCCGATGTCGCCGCGGAAGGCCTGCGCGGCGTGCTTGCCGGTGCCGCGGCGATCGATGCCGGCAGCCTCGACGCGGGCGGGCGCCTGCGCCATGCCGATCTGCTCGACATCACCCGCGGCAACCTGTCGATCCTGCTGGCCGAGCGCGGTGCCCTGGAGGAAGCCGCGGTCCTGCTGACCGCAAGCCTCGATGCACGCCGTGCACGCCACGGCGAGGACGATCCGCGCACCCTGGCGAGCCGGCACAAGCGGGCATCGCTGGAGTTCACCCGCGGCAACCTGGCCGCGGCCGAAGACGAGGCGCGGGCGACCCTGGCCGCGCAGCGCCGCGTGCTCGGTGACGTCCATGCAGCAACCCTGACGACGATGCAGACCCTGGCCAATGTCCTGCTGTCGCGCGAACGACTCGACGAGGGCGAGGCGCTGACCCGCGAGGCCCTGGCCGGCTTCGAGCAGTTGCTCGGCGAGTCGCATGCGCAGACGCTGGCGTCGATGAACGCGCTGGCCTACCTGCTCGAGCAGCGCCGGCGGCTGGACGAGGCCGAAGCGCTGTACCGGCGCGTGCTGGCGATCGTGGCGCGTTCCGGCGAAACCCATCCGACCACGTTCGCGCCGCGCAACAACCTCGCCATGTTGCTGCTCGACCGCGACCGTGCCGCCGATGCCCTGGCCGAGTTCCGCGTCCTCGTTGCCGGTGCCGTCGCCGCGCTCGGTGACGACCATCCGAACGTGGCGATCTTCCGCAGCAACCTCGGCCTGTGCCTGACGGAACTGCGCCGCGACGACGAGGCGATCGCCGTGCTCGAGGCGGCGCATGCGCGCCTCGCGGCGACCCTCGGACCGGACCATGCGCGCACGCGCAAGGCCGCCGAACGTCTTGCCGACGTGCTCGCGCGCAACGGTCGCGGCGACGAGGCGCGGAGCCTGCGCGCCGGCATCGGTGCGCCGTGAGCATCGCCATCGCCCTGGCCGTGGTCGTCGCCGGCATCTGCGCCGTGCTGTGGTGGCGCGAGCGGCGCCGGCTGCTCCGCCTGCGCGGCGAGCTCGACGCCGAAGTCGCACGTGCCGCCGCGGCCGCGCGCACGCAGGCGACCCACGAGGAACGCGAGCGCATCTACGCGGCCCTGCACGACGACCTCGGCGCGCGCCTGCTCGGGCTCGTCTACGAAGCGGAATCGCCGCAGCAGGCCGACCGCGCGCGCGCCGTGCTGCAGGACCTGCGCGACGTCGTCACCCGATCGCGCGGCACGCCCGGTACGCTCGCTGACGTGCTGGCCGGGATCCGCGCCGAAGCCGGCCAGCGACTCGCCGCGGTGTCGATCGATCTGGCCTGGCAGGAACTCGACGGCATTCCCGATCCGCCGCTCGACCACGAGCGCGCACTGCACCTGCACCGCATCGTCCGCGAGGCGATCAGCAACGTGATCCGCCATGCGCGCGCCGCGCGCCTGCGCGTGCGCGTCGGTCATGCCGACGGACGCCTGCGCATCGAGCTGACCGACGACGGCGACGGACCGCCCGCGGCGGTGCGCGGCAACGGCAGCGGCATGCGCAACATGCGCGACCGCGCCAGTTCGCTGGCCGGCGACATCGCCTGGGTCAAGGGCACCGAAGGCGGCACCAAGGTGCTGCTGGAAATGCCGCTGCAGGCGGTGGCGCGGTGATCGGCGGCGGGTACGCCAGCGCCCTCGTCGTCGACGATCTCGCGCCGAGCCGCGAGTGGCTCGCGCGCAGCGTGGAGCGTGCGTTCCCCGGCATCCTCGTGCAGGTCGCCGCCGATCTCGCTTGCGCGCGCACGCGGCTCGAGCCACGTCCCGATCTCGCCCTCGTCGACCTCGGCCTGCCGGACGGTTCCGGGGTCGACCTGATCGAGGTCCTCGCCGCACGCGGCACCCTGTGCGTCGTCGCCACCGTGTTCGACGACGATGCCCATCTGTTCCCGGCCTTGAGGGCCGGCGCGCAGGGCTACGTCCTGAAGGACCAGGCGCAGGATTCGCTCGGCGACCTCCTGCGCGGCATCGCCGCCGGGCAACCGCCGTTGTCGCCGTCGATTGCACGCCGCCTGCTGCGCGAGTTCCAGCCGGCGCCGCAGGCGCACGGGGAGGTGGCCCTGTCGCCGCGCGAGACCGACGTGCTGCGCCTGATCGCCAAGGGCCTGACCGTGCCGGAAGTGGCGAAGATGCTCGGACTGACCCGCAACACCACGGCCGGATACGTCAAGGACATCTACCGCAAGCTCAGCGTGTCGACGCGCGCCGAGGCCACGCTGGAGGCCGCACGCCGACGCCTCGTCACGCCGTCCTGAAGCACCGCCCCTCCACGACCGGCTTCACCGCCATGCGTCCGCGGTTTCGTTCGTCCGCCCGTGATGGTGGCCGCGGTCCGGTGCGGGGGCCGGGCACACGCCGAGCCACGGGGGCTGCGACCGACCTCCCCCTCAGGCCCGCCGCGCGCGTCGCCAGCCGGTGGCAGCCAGCAGGGCGACGAGTGCCGCGAGCGCGAAGGGATGGCCGACCGGTACCGCGATCGCGGTGCCGCCGCCGCCGGGCTGACCGACCGCAGTCGAACCGAAGCCGTCGACGTAGACATAGCCGCCATGGCCGCCGAGCGAGCAGTCGGCAGCGATCACCACCAGTTCGATCGGCTGGCCGATGGCCGACAGCGGCAGCACCGCATCCACGTTCTGGAACGGCAGGTACTTCCAGTTGCCGCTGCCCTGCAGGAAGTCGACCCCGGGCTGTCCCGACCAGGCGAACTGCTCGAACAACAGGCTGTTGTCGGCGAGGTTGCGCACGGCGACGTAGAAGTACGGCTGCTCGTGCGCGGCATGGCTCGGGTCGTCGAGGACCGGTGCGAAGGCGAAGCGCAGGTGCGGCAGGCCGTCGGCCGGGTCGATGTCGGCCGCGGTCAGGGTGTCGACCTGGCGCAGTCGCGTCACCCGCGCACCGCCGGCCTCGTCGTTGAGGCGTGCGGTGTAGCTGCCGACGCGCGGCAGGCTGATCAACGGCGCACGCGGATCGCTGAGCGTGCCGACGATGTTCGCCGGTCCCGGCGAGCCGGGCGTGATCTGCACGCTGGCGCCGGTGAACGGCGGGCTGCCGGCGAGGCCCGGGTTGAGACCGCCTTCGAGGGTCCAGCCGGCGAACGAGTTCAGCTCGAAGCCGCCGTTCTGGAACACGGCATGCGCCGACAGCGGCGCCAGCAGGGCGGTGGCGGCCAGCAGGCGTTGCAGCCAACGGCAAGGATGTGGCGAGCGCGGACGGATGTTCATCGGTGGAATCCTTCGGTTGTCATCGCGCGTGCGGTCGGCGCGCGCGCTGGCGTGGTGGTGGCTGGATCGCGGGAGTGGCGCGGTCGAGGTCCGGCCACGGGTTCTCGAAGGGGGCGCGGAAGATCGTGTCGGTGCCCTGCACGAACGCGCAGGAATCCCGGGCCGGAATCCCGAGCCACGCGCAGTGCTGCGCGGGGTCGAGGGCGCGGGTCTCGAGCATCGCCGACGATGGCGGCCTCGCGGCATCGATGGCCGCGAGCAGCGGCACGGACCCGCGGCGTCCGCCACGTCCGTCGACAACGATCCGGGCGCGCCGGTGTCGACCGGCGCGGCGCAGGGGCCGCGGCGCCGGATGGCGCGGGCTCGCCGGTCGTCCGGCAGGCGAGCGCCGCCCGCAGGGCGAAACGGAATGGCAACTTCATGCGCAACCCCTGTCAGCGCAGCCGCGCCGGAAGGTCCGGCTGGCTTGGTCGCCGCATGGTGGAGGCGCGGCCCGCGCCCGCCCACCCCGCGAACGGGGGGATCAGCGCGCGCGCTTGTACGGGTTGCCGGCGGTGTCGCCGGGCGGACGCCGCGACCAGCGCTTGTAATGCCACTGGTACTGCAACGGCGCCAGCCGCACGCAGTCTTCGACGCCGCGGTTGAGCGCCGTGCAGGCGATGCGCAGGTCGCGGTCGGCGATGCCGGGCGGTGCCGGCAACAGCTGGATGCGGAAGCCGGCACCTTTCGGCAGGCGTTCGGCGAAGGCGAACAGCACGGTCGCGCCGGTGCGCTCGGCCAGGCGCGGCACCAGCACCATGGTCAGAGCCTCGATGCCGCAGAACGGGGCGAACTCGCCTTCGCCCTGCTTGGGCTGCTGGTCGGGCAGGATGCCGACCACGCCGCCGGCAGTCAGGCGCCGGTACAACGTGCGCACGCCGGCGCCTTCGGCGCGCACCTGCTCGACCTCGACGGCGCCGCGGGCGGCGCGCAGGAACGGTTCCATGTCGGGGTTGCGCGGGGGCCGGTAGACGATCGCCAGCGGCGTGCGCGCGGCCAGCCAGTAGTTCAGCAGCTCCCAGCAACCGAGGTGCGGCGCGGCGACGATGACGCCACGACCGCTGGCGAGGGCGGCGTCGAACAGCTCGCCGCCGCGCACCTCGCGCACGAGTTCGAGCGCGCGCGACGGATTGCCGCACCAGACGCGCGCGATCTCGGTCACCGAGCGGCCGGTCTCGACCAGCACCCGGCGCGGGTCGAGTGCCTCCATCACATCGCCGGCGGCGCTTCCGTCGAGCGGTCGCTGTCCTGTTTGTGCGCCATTGCGCGTTTGGATCAGACGGAGATTGACCTCGGTGACCCGGCGCTCGCGTCCGCGGGCAATCCAGGAGCCATGACCGAGCAGCGCGCCGGCCGCGTGCAGCACGCGCAACGGCAGCAGCCCGGCGAGCGACAGGAAGGCGAGCAGGAGGCGGAACGGCAAGGTCATCGAGGAGGCAGGCGAGGGGTGGAACCGATGATTCTAGCCACGATCCCGTTGACCGCCGCCGTGCGCAGCGCCGAGGATGCCGTTTTCGCAACCGGGAGCCCGCATGATCGCCCTCATCCAGCGCGTCGAATCGGCGCGGGTCGATGTCGACGGCGCAACGGTCGGACGCATCGATGGCGGCCTGCTGGCGCTGGTCGCGGTCGAGCGCGGCGACGGCGAGGCGCAAGTGCAACGCATGCTGGAACGCCTGCTCGGCTATCGCGTGTTCGCCGATGCCGAAGGGCGCATGAACCGCTCGCTGCGCGACACCGGCGGCGGCCTGCTGCTGGTCTCGCAGTTCACCCTCGCCGCCGACACGGCGAGCGGCATGCGTCCGGGTTTCTCGGGTGCCGCCAGCCCGGAGGACGGCGAGCGCTGGTTCGCCCGCCTGGTCGAACGGGCCCGCGAAGCGCACGCGGTGGTGGAAACCGGGCGTTTCCGTACCCACATGAAGGTGCACCTCGTCAACGACGGCCCGGTCACCTTCCACCTGCGCGTGGCGCCGTCCTGAGCGGTTTTGGTCGACGAAGACGACCTTGCATGCAAATCCCTTGCGGATCAACGGTTTGGGTCGCCCTTGACGCGGCTCCTATACTTCCAAGTCTTTGCTTACGGTAACAGCGGAAACTTCATGGCCAGCGAGCACATCCAGGAGCAGCAGACCACCGATATCAAGATGCTCATCACCAAGGGCAAGGAACAGGGCTACCTGACCTATGCCGAGGTGAATGACCACCTGCCCGACGACATCGTCGATCCCGAACAGATCGAAGACATCATCGGCATGATCAACGACATGGGCATCGAGGTGCACGAGATCGCACCCGATACCGAGACCCTGCGCGCGGCGGCTGCGGCCACTTCCGACGACGAGACCGCGACCGAGGAAGCCGTGGCCGTGCTGTCGGCGGTCGATGCCGAAGTCGGCCGCACCACCGACCCGGTGCGCATGTACATGCGCGAGATGGGCACGGTCGAGCTGCTGACCCGCGAGGGCGAGATCGCCATCGCCAAGCGCATCGAGGAAGGCCTCAACCAGGTGCAGTCCGCGCTGGCGAGTTTCCCGTGGTCGATCCAGCTGCTGGTCGAGGAATACGACCAGGTGACCGAGGGCAAGAAGCGCATGTCCGAGGTGATCGCCGGCTTCGCCGACGTCGAGGAACCCCAGCCGCCGGTGGCCGCACCCGCGGTCGAGGCGTCGGAGGAGGAATCCGAGGAAGAGGAGTCCGACGACAACACCGAAGAGGAAACCACCACCGTCGACACCGGCCCGGATCCGGCCGAGGTCGCCCGCCGCATCGACGAGCTGCGCACCGGCTACGCCAAGTTCCAGAAGGTCGCCGAGAAGAGCGGCATCGCCGACAAGAAGGCGCAGAAGCTGCGCGACCAGATCGCCGAGGAGTTCCTCAAGCTCAAGCTGCCGGCGGTGCTGATCGACGCCCTCGTGCGCAAGCTGCGCGAGGTGGTCGGCAACATCCGCCACCACGAGCGCCTGATCATGGACGTCTGCATCAAGCAGGCGAAGATGCCGCGAAAGGATTTCCTCAAGATGTTCCCGTCCAACGAGACCAATCTCGAGTGGGCGGACGAACTCGCGCGCAAGCGCCAGAAGTGGTCGCCGTCGGTGAAGACGCACCGCGACGCGCTGGTCGGCGAGCAGAACAAGCTCGTCTCGATCGAGCGCACGCTGTTCCTGTCGGTCGCCGACATCAAGGAGATCAACCGCGCGATGTCGATCGGCGAGGCCAAGGCCCGCCGCGCGAAGAAGGAAATGGTCGAGGCCAACCTGCGCCTCGTCATCTCGATCGCCAAGAAGTACACCAACCGCGGTCTGCAGTTCCTCGACCTCATCCAGGAAGGCAACATCGGCCTGATGAAGGCGGTCGACAAGTTCGAATACCGCCGCGGCTACAAGTTCAGCACCTACGCGACGTGGTGGATCCGCCAGGCCATCACGCGCTCGATCGCCGACCAGGCGCGCACGATCCGCATCCCCGTGCACATGATCGAGACGATCAACAAGCTCAACCGCATCAGCCGCCAGATGCTGCAGGAGATGGGCCGCGAACCGACCCCGGAAGAGCTGGCCATCAAGATGGAGATGCCCGAGGACAAGATCCGCAAGGTGCTGAAGATCGCCAAGGAACCGATCTCGATGGAAACGCCGATCGGCGACGACGAGGATTCGCACCTCGGCGACTTCATCGAGGACATCTCGATCGTCTCGCCGATCGAATCCTCGACCAACATCGGCCTGATGGAAACCGTGCGCGACGTGCTCGGCGGGCTGACCCCGCGCGAGGCCAAGGTGCTGCGCATGCGCTTCGGCATCGACATGAACACCGACCACACGCTGGAAGAGGTCGGCAAGCAGTTCGATGTCACCCGCGAGCGCATCCGCCAGATCGAGGCGAAGGCGCTGCGCAAGCTGCGTCATCCGAGCCGCTCGGAACAACTGCGCTCGTTCCTCGACATCGAGTAAGCCGCGCGTGCGCGCAACCGCGCCGCGCGTGCTGATTCCCGCCCTCGCGGCGACGGCCCTGGCCGTCGCCGCGTTGCTGTGCGCCTCCACCTGGGGCGGCGCATTCCTCAGCGACGACTGGGCGCTCGTCCTCCGCGCCAACCAGTTGCTCGAGCAGGGACAGGCACTTCCGAGCCTGGCGCGCGCCTACAGCGAAGCGGAAGGCCTGCAGACCGGGTTCTACCGACCGACCGGCCTGGTCAGCTGGGTGGTTTCGGCGCTGCATGCCGGCTACGAACCGGCCGGCTGGCAGATCGGCAACTTCCTCCTTCATGTCCTTTGCGGCTGGCTGCTGCTGCGCCTCGTGCGCCGGCTCGCTGACGGCCCGTCCGGCGCCGCGGCAGCGTGGCTCGCCGCCGCGCTGTTCTGGCTGTGGCCGCTGGCCCCCGAGGCCAGCGTCTGGCCGGCCGCGCGCTTCGACCAGCTCGCCCTGGCCGGCGTGCTGGTCGCCTGCGAACGTCACCTAGCCGCACGGCGCTGGCTGGATGGCGCGCGTCTGGCAAGCCTGCTCGCGCTCGCCTTCGCCTTGAGCTCGAAGGAAGCGGCGATGCTCGCGCCACCGTTGATGGTGCTGGTCGCGCTGATGGTCGCGCCGCCCGCCGCGGAAGGGGAATCCCGCCTGCGCGCGTGCGCGCGTGCCGTGCTCGTCGCCGTGCGCGATGCGCTGCCGGCCTTCGCCGTGCTTGCCGCGGTGCTGCTGCTGCGCCGGCACCTGTTCGGCCAGGCCATGCGCGTCTACGAGGCGCACGCATCGACCTTCAGCTTCGATGTGTTCGCGTTGCCGCGCCGCGTGGCCGGCATGGCACCGGTGCTGGAAGGCCCGTTCGCTGCCGGCGCGGTGTGGCTGGTCGCCGCGGTGCTGGCGGTCCTCGCCGGCGGTGCCTGGCTGGCCGTGCGCGAACGCCGCTGGCTGGGAAGCTGGCTGCTGCCGGCCGCCGCCACCGGTCTCACCATCGTCGCCCTGGCCGTGCATTTCGACGGCAGCGAACCCGGCGGCTTCGGCGCGCGCATGTTCTATGCCACCGGCGCCTGGCTGGCGCTGTGGATGGTGCTGCCGTTTGCGCGCCGCGAGCAGGCCGCGGCGATCGTCGCCGTGTTCATCCTGCCGGTGTTCGCCGCAGCGCTGGCGGTTTCGACCGCACCATGGCGCGAGGCCGGCCTGGCCATGCGCGCGCTGTTGCCGAAGGTCGTCGAGGTGGCCGCCACCGCGCATGCGCGCGGCGAGCATGCCGTCGTCCTCGTGCCCGATCTCTGGCAAACGACCGCCTTCGCCCGCAATGCGCAGGGCGGCATCATGGCCGGCGGCATCGTGCCGGTGAATCCGCATGCCGGGAATGTGCTGGCGATGCTGCCGCCGACCGCCGAAGTGTTCGCCCACGTGCGCGAGCACGCCCTCGTCATCGGCGAGGGCCGGCCGCTGCGCCTCTACTGTTTCGACGCCCTGCCATGGAGCGGCGACGTGCGACTGGTCGAACACGGACTGGCGCGCGAGCCGCACGACTTCGAGGCGTGGTGGGCGGCCTGGTCGCGCGAGATCCTCGCTTCGGACTGTGCCGACGACTTCCCGCAATTGCGTGCGCACCCGCTGCCGGCGGCCGCGGCCGCCGGCAGCCCTCAGCCGAAGAACCAGTAGCAGACCGCGATCGAGGCGAGCACGCCGGCGAGGTCGGCGAGCAGCGCACAACCGACGGCATGGCGCGCGCGGCGGATGCCGACCGCGCCGAAGTACACCGCGAGCACGTAGAACGTCGTCTCCGTGCTGCCTTGCACGGTCGCCGCGAGCAGTGCCGGGAAGCTGTCGACGCCGTGCGTCTGCATCGTCTCGATCAGCATCGCCCGCGCCGCGCTGCCGGAGAACGGCTTGACCAGCGCGGTCGGCAGGGCATCGACGAAGCGCGTGTCGGCACCGCTCGCGGTGGCCAGCCAGCGGATGCCGTCGAGGGCGAAGTCGAGTGCGCCGGAGGCGCGCAGGGCGCCGACCGCGCACAGCATCGCCACCAGGTACGGCAACAGGTCACGCGCCACCGCGAAGCCCTGCTTGGCGCCCTCGACGAAACTCTCGTACACCGGCACGCGCTTGATCGCGCCGGCAACGAGGAAGGCGATGATGATGCCGAACAGGGTCAGGTTGCCGAGCAGCGACGACAACGCCGCCAGCGCCGACGCCGACAGCGTTGCCAGCAGCGCGACGAAGCCGCCGAACACGAGCGCGCCGCCGCCGAGGAAGGCCAGCACCACCGGATCGCGCAGGCGCAGCCGCTGCACCAGCGCCACCGACAGCAGGCCGACCAGGGTCGACATGCTCGTCGCCAGCAGGATCGGCAGGAACACCAGGGTCGGATCCGCCGCGCCCTGCTGCGCGCGGTACATGAAGATCGACACCGGCAGCACGGTCAGCGACGAGGCGTTCAGCACGAGGAACAGGATCTGCGCATTGCTCGCCGTCGTCGACGAGGGATTGAGCGTCTGCAGTTCGCGCATCGCGCGCAGGCCGATCGGCGTTGCTGCATTGTCGAGGCCGAGCCCGTTGGCGGCGAAGTTGAGGGTGATCAGGCCGACCGCCGGATGCCCGCGCGGCACCTCCGGCATCAGCCGTGCGAACAGCGGCGCGAGCAGGCGCGCCAGCGCATCGACCAGCCCGGCCTGTTCGGCGATGCGCAGGAAGCCGAGCCACAAGGTCAGCGTGCCGAACAGCAGCACCATCACCTCGACCGACAGCCGGGCCATGTCGAACAGGCTCGCCACCATCGCCGCGAACACCGCCGGATCGCCGCCCAGCAGCCAGCGCGCCATCGCCGCGAGCGCCGCCACCAGGAAGAACGCGAGCCAGAGCAGGTTGAGCATGCGATCGCCGGCAGGGAATCCGCGCGCAGCATCGCACGCCCGACGCCGCCACCGCACGCAGCGGAGCAGTGCCATCCGACGCCCCGTCCGCTCGCGGTCAGGCGCTACAATCACGCGCCGCGCCCACGCACGGCGCAGCATGTCGCGACGGGCCTATAGCTCAATGGTCAGAGCAGGGGACTCATAATCCCTTGGTTCCAGGTTCGAGTCCTGGTGGGCCCACCACATGCGAATCCGAAGCTGTCCATGTGTGCGGGGGACCATAGATTGGCCGATTTGGCCAGACCATGGTTCCCGGGTGACCATAGGTTGCCAGCCCGGTTTCGCTCGATTGATGAGATCGCAGCCAGATTCACTGCCTGCAGCGCGTGGAAGAAGCGGCTGCCGACGCTGCTGGAAATGCTGTCCGCTCTGGGAAATGCGCAGGAAGATGGGGGCCGGTTTTCCGGCGCATGATCGGGGAGAATCAAATGGCCGTGCCCACCTACGATCAATTCATCGAGCCGATCCTGCGCTTCCTCGCCACTCGTCCGGAGGGGATTCAAGCCCGGCAAGCACACGAGGCAGCAGCGGATTCACTGGGGCTGACGGAAGCCGATCGCGAGGTTTCACTGCCGACCGGGCAGGCGACTTACAAGAATCGCGCGGGGTGGGCACATGACCGCCTCAAACGTGCGGGGTACTCGGACAGCCCCAAGCACGGGATGTGGTGCCTGACCGAAGCAGGGCGCAGGTTCATTGCCGACAATCCGGCACCGCTTTCGGCGCATCAGGTGGAAGCGTTGGCGCGGAACTATCTGGACGTAAGACTCAGGCCAAACGCGTCCAGCGCCATTGATCCTGACGAAACTGAAGGACTGCCCGACAACGTGCAGAGCCCCGATGACCGCTTGCAGACAGCACTGGCTGAGATCCGCGCGTCCGTCAGTTCAGAGCTCCTCGATCTTCTGCTTCAGGTTTCACCAAAATACTTCGAGACCGTCGTCCTCGACCTGCTGCACAAACTCGGATACGGCACCAGCCGTGGCGATCTGCAACGAGTAGGTGGGAGTGGAGATGGCGGAATCGACGGGGTGATCTCCCTTGATCGGCTGGGACTTGAGAAGGTGTATGTACAGGCCAAACGCTGGCAGGGCGTAGTGGGGCGGCCGGAGATCCAAGGCTTCTACGGGGCCTTGGCAGGACAGCGGGCAAACAAGGGCGTATTTCTTACGACTTCGAGCTTTACCGCACAGGCGGTTGAGTTCGCCCGATCGGTGGAGCGCATCGAGAAGTGGCTCCGGTTGTTTGAACAGCTGAGCCCGGTCCGATAAGTGGATCGCCTGCGGGGTCAAGCTGCCTTGGG
>CAKSZY010000032.1 GCA_934526015.1 uncultured Dokdonella sp. | reverse complement strand
CGTCGCCAGACGAAGCATGAAAGCGCCCCTCATCCGCCCTGCCGGGCACCTTCTCCCCGTCGCCACGGGGAGAAGGGTCCAGCATGCGTTTTCACCAGAGTGCAGCCTTGCATTCTTGCGACAGCACCAGCCGTCCCTTCGCCCCGCGCCAGCGGGGAGAAGGTGGTGCGGCAGCACCGGATGAGGGGCCGTGGGAGGTGGGGTGCGTTCGACGTTTCAGCCGCGATGGCCGGCGCGGAAGCGCGAGAAGGCGGCTTCGCGGCGGTCGTCGCCGAGCAGGCCCGGCATCACCAGTTCCATCGGCGTGGCGACGATGCCGAGCTGGCCGAGGCCGTCCTTCTCGCTGGTCGAATCAAGTTTCAGCGAGCGGAAGTTGTCGCGCGAGATCGGCTTGCCGGGCAGCCATTCGCCGATGCGTGCCTGCAGCGCACCGAGGAAGTCGGGCAGGCCGATGACCGGCCGGCGGCGGCCGGTCAGTTCGCCCGTCCAGCGCACGATCTCGCGCAGGCTGACGATGCGCGGGCCGACCAGTTCGTAGGTGTGGCCGATGCTGTGCGGATGCACGAGCGCGCGGGCGAAGGCCTCGGCGACATCGCCGACGTACACCGGGGCGAAGCGCGCATCGGCGCGCGCGAGCGGCAGCACCGGTGCCATGCGCAGCAGGCTGGCGAAGCGGTAGAACAGGCCGTCGCCGCGGCCGAAGATCACCGACGGACGGAAGATCGTCCATGCCAGCTGCGATGCCCGCACGCGCGCTTCGGCCGCGCCGCGCGTGCGCAGGTAGTGGCTGGCGCCTTCGCCGGCACGCAGCGCGCTCATCTGCAGCAGGCGTTCCACGCCGGCCGCCTTGCAGGCCTCGATCAGGGTGGCGGTCAGCTCGACGTGGGCCTTGTGGAATCCGCGCCCGTCGCTGCCGGCCTCGTTGAGGATGCCGACGAGGTTGACCACCGCATCCGCGCCCGCCAGTTGCCGGGTCAGTTCGGCGCGATCGTGCACGTCGCAGTTGTCGACGCGCACGCGCGGCAGCACGCCGAGATCTCGGCGGTCGTCGCGGTTGCGCGAGAGCACGTCGATGCGATGGCCGTCCGCGTGCAGGCGCGGCACCAGCCGGCTGCCGACGAAGCCGGTACCACCGAGGACGACGACCTTGAGCGGTTTCATGGCAAAGCCTCTTCCGAGCCGATGCGGCCATTAGAGCCTTTCGTTGCGCGCGGAGGAAGCCCGGGTCGCACCCGGGCGGCCGCACGGCGTCATCCGCCGGTGGCGTGCGCCGGCGGTGGTGCAGCGGGCGCGTCGGCGACTCCGGCCGGGCAGGCCACCTTCTTGCGCTGCGCATCGCCCTTCGGCGGCTGGTAGGCCTGGCCGATCTTCGGCAGGCGCGCGGCCAGCGGGATCACCGTGTCATTGAGCCGCCAGTCGTAGATCACGCTGAAGGCGAGCACGCGGGCGACGTATTCGCGGGTTTCCTTGTACGGAATCGTTTCGATGAAGAAATCGGGTTCGAGCTGGCCACGTGCGTCGAGCCAGCGTTTCACCGGCGCGCCGCCGGCGTTGTAGGCGGCACTGGCCAGCCACGGGCTGCCGGAATACTGGCCGGCCATCTGGGCGAGGAAGCGCGTGCCGAGCTGCACGTTGTAATCCGGATTGAACAGGTCCGAAGGTTTCGCGTAGGCGAGCTTCGCGCGTTGGGCGACCTGCTTCGCGACGCCGGGCAGCAGCTGCATGAGGCCGTAGGCATCGGCATGCGAGCGCGCGTCGCTCATCCACGCGCTTTCGGCACGGATGATGGCGTAGGCCCAGGCCGGATCGATGCCGGCACTGCGCGCCTCGCGGGTGACGTGGGCCTTCATGCCGATCGGGAAGCGCTGTTCGTAGTAGCGGCGGGTTTCCTCGGCCGCCGAAAGCAGGAACACCGCGCGGTCGTACCAGTGCCGGCGATAGGCGACGTCGGCGGCGAGGCGGCGCTCGGCCGGTTCGAGCTTGGCCATCGCGAAATCCCACTCGCGACGCGCGTCGTCGAGGCGGCCGAGTTCGTGCCACTCGAAGGCGCGGGCGAGATCGGGCTGGTCGAGGATGCGCTTCTCGGCTTCGCGGTCAGCGGCGTAGACGTTCGGGCAGATCGCGTAGTCCGCGCCGATCCAGTCGGCGGCGAGGAAGCCGTGGAAATTCGCTTCGCGAGCGACCTCGGCAAACAGCGCGCCGGCTTCCGTCTTGCGGCCGAGCTTGTCGAGCATGCGCGCACGCAGGTAGCGCCAGCGCTCGTCGGCCTTCTGCGTCTCGCTCATGGCATCGAGGGCGGCGAGGGTTTCGTTCCAGTCGCCGGTGGCAAGGGCGACGCGCACGTGCCACTCGCGCGAGCTGTCGTCGGCGGCCGCGGCCGGCAGTGCCTTCAGGCGCGCCAGTGCGTCGGCGGAATAAGCGGTCGAGCGGTAGACCGCGATCGCGTTGAGGATGCGCTGCTTCTGCGCGGGGTCCCACTGGAACTTCGCGCCGAGCGCGGCCCAGCGCGTTTCCGCGGTGGCGCTGTCGCGCCGCGCGAGGCGCATCAGGCCGAACGAGATCGCATCGCGCGTGCGCGCCGTGTCGGGCCAGTTGGCGGCCTGGGCGAGCACGCCGGCCGGGTCGCGCACGGCGGCGGCGATGCGGTCGGCCGCGGCCTTGCCGGCGGCATCGAGGTGACGGCCGATCGCGGCGACGGTTTCCGGATTGGCTGCCGCCGCGGCGGCCTCGATGCGTGTCCATATCTCGGCATCGCCGAGGACGCCGTTGGTGCGCGCCCAGGCGAACAGCGGCTCGCACAGCGCCGGGGTGGCGCGCGGTTGCATCCACAGCTCGGCGATGTCGCTGGCGTACTCGGGTTTCTCGCCGGCGTCGATGCGCGCGCGTTGCCAGGCGCAGCGCAGGTCGCGCGAAGCGCTGTCCTGCCAGAGCCGGCGCAGGTTCGCCCAGTCGCCGGCCTCGGCGAGCCGGCGCAAGGCCTTCTCGCGCACGCCGCGCGCGACGAGGGTGTCGGGCCAGCGGGCCAGGAAGGCTTCGACGTCCGCCCGTGCCGGCGGCGCCTTGCCGCGCTCGAGCACGGCGAGTTCGACGTACGGCAGCAGCGGATAGTCGGCGAGGTCGATCGCGTGACGCTTCCAGGCGTCACCCGGCTGGCGGGCGACGGCCTCGAGGGCCTGGCGGAACTGGCTGCGTTGCTGCTCGCGGTCGGCGGCGCCGGTGGTGGCGGGAATCGCGGCAAGGGCCGCGGCGCTGATCAGGGCGGCGCGCCAGGCGCCGGTGGGACGACAGGTCATGGTGACCAGTGTAGCGGCCTTCCCCGGAAGGGGCGCGCCGCCGCAGGCGGAAATATTTCACTTTCGTGGCGGATTTCTCTGGCGCGCCGAATCGCGACCGTTTACATTTTTTTAACCGGAGCCGCAGGGCTGCGGGAAGGCAGGGGGCCCCTGGAACCACCACTCATCTGGAGAGAGTACATGGCAGCTCGCAGTTGCAGTCTCACGCAGGCGGTCCGTGCCGCAATCGCGGCCGGATTCATCGCCGTGCCCGCGATCGCGGTCCACGCCCAGTCGACCGCGGTCGACGACGCGCAGACGCTCGAAGCGATCACGGTCACCGGTTCACGCATCCGCAAGGCGGAAATCGAAGGTCAGGTTCCGGTACAGGTCATCACCTCGGCCGACATCGAGGCGACCGGGCTCGGCACCATCGGCGACATCGTCCAGCGCCTCTCGGTCAGCGGTTCGTCGCTCAACACCCGCTTCAACTCGGCCGGCAACTTCGGCTTCCCGCCCGACGGCGGCGGCGTCGGCTCCGGATCGACGACGATTTCCCTGCGCAACCTTGGCGCGAAGCGCACCCTGATCCTCGTCGACGGCCTGCGCTGGGTCAGCGAGTCCTCGGCCTCCGGCGTGTCCGCGGCAGTCGACCTCAAC
The DNA here is from genome assembly GCA_934526015.1 of uncultured Dokdonella sp. Lineage (GTDB taxonomy): Bacteria > Pseudomonadota > Gammaproteobacteria > Xanthomonadales > Rhodanobacteraceae > Dokdonella. Next base: position 15,253 of record CAKSZY010000032.1, on the reverse strand, counting down.
ACCATCCCCGCCAGCGCGGTCGACCGCATCGAGGTGCTCACCGACGGTGCCTCGTCGCTGTACGGCTCCGACGCGATCGCCGGCGTCGTCAACATCATCACCAAGAAGAAGCAGGACGGCGGTGCCGCGCGCCTGCACTACGGCGACTACTCGAAAGGCGACGGCCAGACCCGCCAGGGCAATGTCTCGCTCGGCGGCAGCGGCGATCGCTTCGACTTCTTCGCCGACATCAGCTACTACAAGCAGGATTCGATCAGCTCGGCGGTGTGGAACCAGTCGCGCTTCCCGGTGCCCGGCACCGGCGTCGACAACGGCAGTTCGGCGACGCCGGGCGGTCGCTTCGTGTTCGCCGCGCCGTCCGATTTTGGTGGCCTCTGCCCGGACAACTTCTGCAACATCGCCGGCGACGGCGCCACCGGCATGCCGACCCTCGGCGACTTCCATCCCTGGGTCGGCTCCGGCGTCAACAGCGACCGTTTCAACTTCGCCCCGTTCAACCTGCTGCTGACGCCATCGGAGCGCAAGTCGCTGTTCGTCAACGGCAGCTACCGCCTGACCGATGCGGTCAACTGGAACCTCAAGGGCGCCTACACGCAGCGCGAATCGGCCAACCAGGCGGCACCGGAACCGATCTTTCTCGGTTCGGAGGCCGGCACCTACGGCCTCGGCGACTCGGTCGCCATCGACGTCACCAATCCGTTCAACCCGTTCGGCATCACCATCGGCCCCGAGGGCACGCTGGTCGCGCGGCGGCCGATCGAAGGCGGTCCGCGCATCTTCACCCAGGATGTCGACACGCGGTACTTCTCCACCGGGCTCAACGGCGACTTCGAGGCCGGCGGGCGCAACTTCTTCTGGGACGTCAACTACGTCAACGCCGAAAACAAGGCCACCCAGACCGTCACCGGCACCTACAACATCGCCCACATCCAGCGCGCACTCGGCCCGCTCGCCGACTGCACCGCGCCGTGCGTGCCGCTGAACCTGTTCGGCGGTCCCGGCACGATCACCCAGGAAATGCTCGACTACATCCTGTTCACCGAAGTCGACCGCAGCCGGCAGAAGTTGACCACGTGGACGGCCAACCTGTCCGGCGACCTGTTCGAGCTGCCGGCCGGCGCACTCGCCTTCGCCACCGGCTACGAGCACCGCAAGCAGAGCGGTTCCTACCAGCCCGACGCGATCGTCGTCGCCGGCGAGTCGAACGGCGTGCCGTCCGGCCCGACCCGCGGTTCGTACGACGTCGACGAGTTCTATCTCGAACTCAACGTGCCGCTGGTCGCCGATGCCGCATTCGCCAAGCGCCTCGATTTCAGCGTCGCCTCGCGCTACTCGGATTACTCGAACTTCGGCAGCACCACCAACAACAAGCTCGGCCTGCGCTGGCAGATCGGCGATGACCTCACCCTGCGCAGCACCTGGGCGGAAGGCTTCCGCGCACCGTCGATCGGCGAGCTGTACGGCACCTTCTCGCGCTTCGACGCCACCATCCAGGATCCGTGCAACTTCGCCACCGGCCAGACCGCGACCAACTGCATCGCCCTCGGCGTGCCGGACCCGGCGACGTTCGAGCAGTCGAACACGCAGATCTCGGTGGTCACCGGCGGCAATCCCGAACTGCAACCGGAGACCTCGAAGAGCCTGACCATCGGCGGTGTCTACAGTCCGTCATGGGCGGCCGATTCGGACTGGGCACAGCGGCTCGACTTCGAGCTGACCTGGTACCGCATCCGCATCGAGGACGCGATCCAGGCCTCGGATGCGCAGACCCAGCTCGACCGCTGCGTGGCCACGCTCGATCCGGTGTTCTGCAACGGCATCGGCCGTTCCTCGGGCGGCAACATCAACGCCTTCGACAACACCCTGTACAACCTCGGCCGCATCGACACCCGCGGATTCGACTTCGGCATCCACTGGCTCGGCAACGAGACCGGCATCGGCACCTTCGGCGCGAGCCTGCAGGCGACCTACGTGCGCAAGTACGAGGCGATCGCCACCGACTCCGGCCAGGCCGAGCCGCGCCGCGTCGGCATCGAAGTGGCCGACAGCGCGATCCCGAAGTGGAAGGCGAACGCGCGCCTGAACTGGTCGCTCGGCGACTGGAGTGCCGGCTGGACCGCGCGCTACGTCTCCAGCCTCACCGAGAGCTGTGCCGGCGCCGAGGGCTACGAGATCTGCCGCAACCTCGCCGCCAACACCAACCGTCTCGGCGCCACCACGTTCCACGACGTGCGCGCGAGCTGGAAGCTGCCGACGGACCTCAAGCTGACCGTCTCCGCCGGCGTCAACAACGTGTTCGGCAAGGATCCGCCGATTTGCCTCAGCTGCTCGCTCAACGGCTACGACGCATCGACCTACGACCTGCCGGGCCGCTTCAGCTATGTCGAGGCAACCGTGAAGTTCTGACCACGGCCTGCAACGGGCCGACGACGGAGCCGCCTCGTGCGGCTCCGTCCGTCTCCGGCTCCGGGAGGCGCATCAGCCGAGCAAGCTCGGCTCTACAAAAGCCCGCACCATCCACCGCTCTTGTAGAGCGGAGCTTGCTCCGCTGCCTTTGCGGCAACACCACGGGCAACGATCCGGCGCCGTCAAAGATTCGTCTGCTCGGGCGGAACGCCAACCGGGAGCGCGGCGGCGGCTGCGCCGTCGGTGTCGTCGACCGCCTCGCATCCGGCGGCGTAGCAGGTCATCGAGATCGAGCCCAGCGCATGGCCGCGGGCGAATGCCGCGGCACGCCCTTCGCCCGCGGCGACCACGCCCGCAACGTAGACGAGCGGCAGGAAATGATCCGGCGTGGGCACGGCCAATGCGTAATCCGCATGCCCGGCAAGTTTCAGGATCGCCGCCGGGTCGCTCGCCATCTGCGCGACCGCGGCCTCGTCGAAGCGCTCGGCCCAGTCGAACGCGGCCTGCGGGCGATCCCACTGCACGCGCTTCAGGTTGTGCACGACATTGCCGCTGCCGACGATCATCACCCCGCGTTCGCGCAGCGGAGCCAGCCGCGCGGCGAGTTCAAGGTGGTATTCCGCGGGTTTCAGCGCATTGATCGACAGCTGCACGACCGGCACGTCGGCATCCGGGTACATGTGCGCCAGCACGCTCCAGGCACCGTGGTCGAGTCCCCACTGGTCGCGATCGAGGCCGACCCAGTTCGGCTTGGCCACCTCGGCGATCTCCGCGGCCAGTTCGGGCGCGCCCGGCGCCGGATAGTCGAAGTCGAACAGCGCCTGCGGAAAACCGTAGAAATCGTGGATCGTCCGCGGCCGCGCCATCGCCGTCACCGCGGTCGCGGCGAAATACCAGTGCGCCGACACCATCAGCACCGCCCGCGGCCGCGGCAGGCGGCGGCCGAGGTCACGCCAGGCCTGGGTGTAGCGGTTGACCTCCAGCGTGTTCATCGGATTGCCGTGGCCGATGAAGAGCACGGGGCTTGCAGGCATGACCGACTCCTTGCGCGTGGGCGGATGCGGACGTGACAGGCCGGAACGAGTGACGCGCGCGATCCGGCGACGGGAGTGTGGCGAGGGCGACGGGTTCGGGCAAGGCGGTGGTCCTGCCAGCCGGCCGCGTCGTCGATCCTCTCAGGTATTGCGACAACACATCGACAGCTTGCGCATATCCATTCGGACGAACCCCAAGCACAGCATCCGCATGCCGCACCCACTTGCCGTTCCGTTGCATGCGTGGCCGGGACTGCCGCAGAGTGCGATACCCCCGCTGCGCGGCTCATCGAGGCGATGACGATGGAAGATCCACGGATTCCGGATGCGATCGCCGGAAGGCAATGGTCCCGCGAGCAGTTGAAGCTCGCCTTCCACCTTTATTGCCAGACACCGTTCGGCCAGTTGCACAGCCGGAATCCGCGCATCATCGCACTGGCAAAACTGGTCGGTCGCAGCGCCGGCGCCTTGGCGATGAAGTGTTGCAACTTCGCCAGCCTCGACCCGGCCATCCGCGAGAGCGGTCGCGCGGGGCTCGGCAATGCATCGCGACTCGACCGCGAGATCTGGGACGCGTTCCATGCGGATTGGGAACGCCTCGCGGTTGAATGCATCGACTTGCGTGAACGCCTCGAACGCGCGCACGGCGTCCGACCGGTGCCGAACCACGACATCCGCGACGCCGGCTTCGACATCGACGACTTCAGTGGCGAGACGCGCCTCGCCCTCGTCGCCCAACGGGCGAAGCAGGGCTTCTTCCGGCGTGCGGTGCTCAGCAGCTATGGCCACCGCTGCTGCATCTCGGGCGTGAGTGAACCACGCCTGCTGGTGGCCAGCCACATCGTCCCGTGGAGCGAGGACAAGGCCAACCGCCTGAATCCCGGCAACGGGCTTTGCCTGTCGGCGATCCATGACAAGGCATTCGACAACCACCTGTTCTCGCTGACCGACGATCACCGGATCGTCCTGTCCAAGCAGCTGAGACAGACCCGCGACACCTTCCTGCGCGACGTGTTCTGGCCGGTCGACGGGCGACCGATCGCCTTGGCGGAACGGTTCCGGCCGCAGCCGGCCTTCGTGCAGAAGCACCGCAACAGGATGCTGGCAACCGCCGGCTGAGGACGGAGAAGGATGATGGACGAGAACGAACCCCACGCGATATTCGAGTACCTATACCGCGATGCCGGCAACTACAAGGCGTTCGGCGCGTTGCTCCTGAAGGGGGAATGCAGCGAGGACGAGGTGCGGGCGATCACGAGTTCCTGTGAGTCCAATCTGTCCTTCGTCGCCGAACACGTCGGCATCCCGGCCCTCTACCACGAGCTTTACGCCTACAGTGGCGGCCCGACCGTGGACGACCACGTGTTCCACGAATTCGGCGCGCTGCGCAAGGCACGGCCCGAGGAAGTGAAGGGCGAACCGTGGGGGACGGTCGCCGAACTCACACGGCGCTTCGTCGACATCGGCGGCAAGTGGCGATACGAGCTCTCCCCGCATTGGGACGCGGGCTGGCGATAGCCGCGCAGGGCATTTCCGCTCCAGGTTCGTGTTCGCAGGCGCCGCAGGCGCGGATGGATCTGCGTTCGGCGAACGCGACTAGCGCTCGAAATCATGCGCGAAGATCACGTCGAGGCGGTTCTCGACCGCGCCGATGTCGGCCGGGCCGGCGCCGGTGTAGTAGGCGACGCTGCCGAACGGTGCGCCGTGGAAATCGTCGCTGACCGATTTCGTGCACCAGTCGACCAGTCCGTCCCCGGGGGCGAAGGTCGCCGGTTCGAGCGAGAACGCGCCGGGAGCAAGCAGCTGGAACGTGCCGCTGGTCGGGTCGTTGACGACGGTATGGGTGGCGAAGTCGTCGGTGCGCTGGAAGAAGCCGCACCACTCGCGGCGGAAGTTGGCGTTCGGAGCCGCGCCGCCGACGTTGGCGGGGGCAGGTGATGCGCTCGAGGCGAAGATGTTCGCGCGCACGGATGCCTGCGAGGTCGGGAATGCGAGGTGGACGAAACGGTCGAGCGGGGTCGCGAACAGCACGGTGTTGTGGCGCGCGGTCAGCGTGCCGGTGAACAGGTTGCCGCCGACCTCGAACGCGGAGCGGGTCGGATCCGATGCGCTCGCCTCGACGCGGTTGCCCTCGATGAGGCTGCTGGTCACGAAGTTCGAGCCGGCGTAGTTGCGGATCAGCGCATTGCGGGTGACGTTGCCGCGGATCGAGGCGCGCACGAGTTCGAGCGTGCCGAGATTGTCGACCAGCGGGGCGACGGAACCGGTGCCGGGGCTGCCGGACGCTTCGTTGGCGCTGAACGAGACGCAGGGTGTCGGTTCGAAGAACGTGCAGGCGACGTTGCGCCCGGAAGGCTGGATGCGCAGGCGCAATTCCTCGCGGCCGACCGAAATGCCGAGCGTGCCGCTGCCGTTCTGGCCGGTGACGATGAGGTTCTGCAGCTTGAACGTGCTCGGCCCGTCCGGATAGATGTCGGTGCCGATCGAGCGGCTCGAAGAGAGACACAATCCGGGTCGCGCGCCGGTGTTGTTGGCGATTGCGAGCAGGCCGTTCTCGCCGTCGGCCGCGCCGAGCGGGCGATAGCCGTCGCTGCCTTGCGCAACCGTCGTGTCGAGCGTGCCGGCGCCGGCCGCGCAGCCGCCGCTGCCCGTCGTCGTGTTGCCGACGATCAGCACGGCCGCGTTCGCGCGCGGTCGCGGCTGGAACCCGCCACCGCCTTCGACGGTGCCGGAGCAGGCGAATGCACCGCCGAGTCCGCCCGCACTGTTGAAGCCGATGGTCGCGTCGATCGCGATGATGCTGCCGTGGCGCGCGCCGAAGGTCGGTCCGGCCGTGTTCGGATTGCCGCCGCAATAGATGCCGCCGCCTTCCGCACTGGCGGTGTTGCTGACGACGCTGGCGCCGCCGTCGAGATAGAGGTCGACCTTGTTGGCGACCGTTCCGGAGAGCAGGCCGCCGATCAGGGCGACGCCGCCGCCGCGCACGGCCTGGTTGTTGCGCACCACCGTGCCGGCGCCGAGCAGCACCGAGGCCGGACCATGGATGGCGAGGCCGCCGCCGGCACCGTTGTAGGCGGCGTCGGTGTCGAGGGCATCGCCGCCCTGCAGGATCGTGCGGCGGATCTGCACGCTGCCGACGCGGCCGTCGACGCGCAGGCGCAGCACCGGCGCCTCGGTGCCGCCGGTACCGTCGAGGACGCTGACGTCATTGATGCCGGTGCCCGGCGCGGCGTCGCCGCATTCGAGGTAGCCGCCCTCGATCGTCACCGTGCCCTGGCCGACCGTCGGCGTGTAGATCGCGCCATTCGGCACCGCGAAGGTTTCCCGGCGCAGGCGGATCAGGTGGTGGCCGCCGATGTCGTCGAGCGCGTTGAAGGCCGCCTGCAGGCTGGCATGGGTGCAGCCGGCACCGCTGCCGACCGACAGCTGGTCGGCGCGGGCCGGCGCGGCGAGGGCGAGCAGCACGAGGACCGCGGCGGGGAAGGGGATCGGCAGGCGCATGACGGTTCTCCGTTCAGCTTCTTGCCGCACGGGTGCACGGCATCTGCTCAAAGCGCGCTGCGATGGCGAGGGAGGACATCGATCCGCTGCCGGCCGCCCGGATGCGCAACGACGCCGTTCAGGAGAGCGCCGCGGCCGCCTTTTCGGTGAAGGCGTCGACCAGATGGTCGATCATCACGCGCACCTTGGCCGGCGGACGCCGGTCGGGCGGGTAGAGCACGTGGATGCCGCCGAGCGCGATCGCCGGCTGGTCGAACTCCAGCGCCACCAGTTCGCCGCGGGCGAGCGCGTCGGCGACGATGAACTGCGGCTGGTAGATCAGGCCCTGGCCGCGCACGGCGGCCGCCACGAGGGCCTCGCCGTTGTTGGCCATCAGGTTGCCGCCGACCGGCACGCGGATGGCGCCGTCGATGCCGAACGCCCAGTGGTCGCGGCCCTGCGTGCGCGACAGCGTGTAGCCGAGGCAGTTGTGCTGGACCAGTTCGGCCACGCGCCGCGGAATGCCGCGCGCGTCGAGGTAGGCCGGTGCGGCGCAGACGCGCATCGGGCTGTCGCCGAGCCGGCGCGCCTGCAGCGGGCTGTCGGCGAGGCGGCCGATGCGGATGGCGAGATCCCAGTTGCCGGCGAGCAGGTCGAGTTCGGCGTCGGAAAGACCGAGTTCGACGGTCACTTCCGGATGGCGCCGGCAGAACGCGGGGATCAGCGGGGCGACGAAGCAGCGCCCGAACGACAGCGGCACGTTCATGCGCAGCAGTCCGCTCGCCTTGGTGCGTTGCGAGCTGGCGGCGGCATCGGCTTCGTCGATCTCCGGCAGGATGCGCAGGCAGGCCTCGAGGTAGTCGCTGCCGGCTTCGGTCAGGGCCAGTCGCCGCGTGCTGCGATGGAACAGTTTCACGCCGAGGCGGGCCTCGAGCGCGTTGACGTGTTTGGTCGCCATCGCCGGCGACATGCCGAGATGCCGCGCGGCGGCCGACAGGCTGCCGTCGCTGGCGGCGCGCACGAACACGCGCATGCTGGTGATCCGGTCCATGCCGGCAATCTATCACCGGCCCGCGAGCCGCCACCGGCCCGCCATGAGATTCGTCCGCTCGCGGTGTGCGGCCTTCTTCAGGCGGATCGTTCCCACTCCGCCACCGGCCCGCGCACGCGCCGGAACAGGCGATGACAGGCCGGCCGGCGCAGGTCCGCCCAGCGTTCGAGCAGCGCCGGACTGCGCAGCGCCAGCTTGCGTCGCAGGTGTTCCCATTCGTGGTCGAGCTGGCCGCTGCCGACCGCGATCGTGGCAACGGCTGCGTACGGACCGATCTTCGCGGCATCGAAGCGGTACCCGCGCACGCTGGCTTCCTCGTGCACGGCGGCGAGATAGGCGTTGATCGCCGCCACCGGCTGCGCGTGCCGACGGAAGCGTTCGAGCTGGGGATGATGGCGATAGCCGCGCGTCTTGCCTTCGAGCACCGCCTTGGCCAGCAGGGCCTCGCGCCACAGCGCGACGAGACCGGCCGGATCGAGGTAAAGCGGATGCAGCGACCAGATGCGCATGGCGGTCAGGTCCGCAGGCTGTTGCAGAAGACCGGATCGTAGTCGCGAATCGAATCCGTTTTCACCAGAGTGCGGCCTTGCATGTTTGCGACAGCGCCAGCCTTCCCTTCGCCCCGCGCAGCGGGGCGAAGGGACCAGCATGCGCTTTCACTGAAATGCAGCTTGCATGCTTGCGATCACGCGAGCCTCCCTTCGCCCTGCGCAGCGGGAAGAAGGTGGTGCGGCAGCCGCGGATGAGGGGCCGTGGGAGGTGGGGTGCGATCGGCGTTGCAACAGCGCGCATGCGCGACTTCATCGGCTGTTGCAAAAGAAGAAGCTTGAAAGCGCCCCTCATCCGCGGCTGCCGCCGCACCTTCTCCCCGTCGCCACGGGGAGAAGGGACAGGCATGTGCCTTTTCCAGATTGTAGCGTCACATTCTTGCGATCACGCGAGCCTCCCCCGCGCAGCGGGCGCCGGTGGAATGGCTTCTGCGCGTTTGGTGGTTGATCTGATACCCATGGTATGAAGTGTTGGTGCATCTTGCCGTGTTCTCGTGCGCAGGGATGGAGGTCATGCTGTGCGCCATGAACACGACTCCCGCACCCGATCCTCGTTCCGGCTCCGCCGCAGGGCCTGCGCGCATGCCGGTCCTGTTCGTTCCGCATGGCGCCGGTCCCTGCTTCTTCATGGACTGGAACCCGGCCGACACCTGGGAGCGCATGGCCGCCTATCTGAAGGGCGTCGCGGCAACGCTGCCGGAAACTCCGCGCGCGATCGTGCTGGTGTCCGGCCACTGGCTGGAGCCGGTCTTCCGCGTGACCGGCCATGCGCGGCCGTCGCTGATCTACGACTACAGCGGTTTCCCTGCGCATACCTACGAGCTGACCTATCCGGCGCCCGGCGATCCGGCGCTGGCCGATCGCATCGCGGCGATGCTCGCCAAGGGCGGGGTGGCGGCCGGAGTCGACGCGCAGCGCGGCTACGACCACGGCGTCTTCATTCCGCTCAAGCTGATGTTCCCGAAGGCGGAGTTGCCAGTGATCCAGCTTTCCCTGCGCCACGACATGGACCCGGCCGCGCACCTCGCCGCCGGCCGCGCGTTGTCCGCGCTGCGTGACGAGGGCGTGCTGATCGTCGGCAGCGGCATGAGCTTCCACAACATGCGCGGCTATGGCGATCCGCGCTACACCCCGGTCTCGGCGCAGTTCGACGCCTGGCTGACCGCCGCGATCGAAAGCGCGCCGGCGCAGCGCGAGGCCCTGCTGTCGGCGTGGACCTCCGCACCGCATGCGCGCGACTGCCATCCGCCGCGCGCCGAGGAGCACCTGCTGCCGCTGCTGGTCGCCGCCGGCGCCGGCGCGGATTCCGCAGGCCGCAAGGACTACTCGCAGGTCGTCATGAAAACCACCCTTTCCGCATTCCGCTTCGGCTGATCCGCGCCGCAGCCCGTCCCGGGAGAACCACCATGAAGATCGATCTTTCCGGCAAGCGCGCCATCGTCACCGGTTCCACCGGCGGCATCGGCCTCGCCATCGCCACCGGCCTGGCCGCGGCCGGCGCCGCGGTCAGCGTGGTCGGCCGCACGCAGGCACGCGTCGACGCCGCCGTGGCCGCAATCGGCAAGGCCACCGGCCGCGACGATGCCGATGGCGTGGTCGCCGACGTCGGCACTGCCGCCGGCTGTGCCGCGCTCGTCGCCGCGCGTCCGCACGCCGACATCTTCGTCAACAACATCGGCATCTACGGTGCCCGCGCGTTCTTCGACATCGACGACGCGCTGTGGGAGGAGTTCTGGCAGGTCAACGTGATGAGCGGCGTGCGCCTGGCGCGCCATTACGCGCTCGGCATGCGCGAACGCGGCTGGGGCCGCATCCAGTTCGTGTCGAGCGAGTCGGCACTCAACATCCCGACCGAGATGGTCCACTACGGCGTCAGCAAGGCCGCCCTGCAAGGCCTCTCGCGCGGCCTCGCCAAGGTGCTCGCCGGCACCGGCGTCACCGTCAACACGATCCTGCCGGGCCCGACCCGCACCGCCGGTTCGGTGCGGATGATGGCCGACCTGGCCGCCGAACGCGGCGTGACCGTGCTCGAGATGGAAGGCCTGTTCCTCGCCGAGAACCGTCCGTCGAACCTGCTCGGCCATTTCGCCGAACCGGAGGAGGTCGCCAACCTCAGCGTCTACGCGGCGTCGCCGCAGGCCAGTGCCACCACCGGATCGGCGCTGCGCGTCGACGGCGGCACGGTCGAAACGATTGCCTGACCCCATCCGTTCCAGGAGAACCTCACCATGCAGAAGCGCAAACTCGGCCTCAACGGCCCCGACATCGCACCCCTCGTCTTCGGCGGCAACGTGTTCGGCTGGACCGCCGACGAGGCCACCTCGTTCCGCCTGCTCGACCGTTTCGTCGAGCGCGGCTTCAACGCCATCGACACCGCCGACGTCTATTCGTCCTGGGGCCCCGGCCTCGTCGGCGGCGAGTCGGAAACCGTGATCGGCAACTGGCTCGCCAAGCGCGGCCGTCGCGACGACATCGTGCTGATGACCAAGGTCGGCATGTGGGAATCGCGCAAGGGTCTGACCGCCGGCAACATCGCCGCCGCGGTCGACGATTCGCTCAAGCGCCTGCGCACCGATCACATCGACGTCTACTTCGCCCATCTCGACGATGCCGACACGCCGCTCACCGAGACCCTCGGCGCGTTCGGCCGGCTGGTCGAGGCCGGCAAGGTGCGCACGCTCGGCGCCTCCAACCACGGCGCCGCGCGCCTGCGCGAGGCCCTCAAGGTATCGAAGGACAACCACCTGCCGCGCTACGAAGTCATCCAGCCGGCCTACAACCTGTACGACCGCAGCTTCGAGGCGGAACTGGCCGGCGTCGCCAAGGAGCACGGCCTCGGCGTGGTCAGCTACTTCTCGCTGGCCAGCGGCTTCCTCACCGGCAAGTACCGCAGCGTGGACGATCTGGCCGGCACCGCGCGCGAGGGCTTCCTCAAGGGCTATTTCGACGATCGCGGATTGAAGCTGCTCGACGTGCTGCGCACGGTTGCCGACAACGTGAAGGCGACGCCGGCGCAGGTCGCGCTGGCCTGGCTGCTGTCGCGTCCGGCCCTGACCGCGCCGATCGCCAGTGCCACGCGCCTCGAACAGCTCGACGACATCCTCGCCGCGGCGACGCTGTCGCTGCCGGCCGCGGCCATTGCCGAACTCGATGCCGCCAGCGGCTGAGCGGACGATCCCGCCCGGCCTTGCTTCGGGCGGGACTCCCGCGGCGATGCGGCGGCAGGTATGGTTGCCGCGTTGCTTCCATCGTCCGCCCACCTGCCGCGACCGGCCCCGTGCCGGTCGCGGTGATCGCCCAGCCAGCACACCAGCCAGCACAGGAGTGCCCGATGAGTCCCGATACCCGGCAACGCTACGGCACCGTCTCGCGCGTGTTCCACTGGGGCATGGCCCTGCTGGTGGCCTGGCAGGCGCTCAAGTTCTTCGACCGCATCGATGACGGCGAGCACTGGGTCGGCCAGACCCTCGTGCCGTGGCATGTCTCGATCGGCACCCTGATCCTGCTGCTGGTGGTCCTGCGCATCCTGTGGGCGGTGAAGCAGCGCAACAACCGGCCGCTGGCGCCGCCGCCGCCGCTGGTCGCCTTCCTGGCCAGGGCCGGGCATTTCGCCCTCTACGTCGCGCTCGTGCTGATGCCGTTGACCGGCATCGCGATCCTCGTCGGCAACGGCTACGGTCTCAATGCCTTCGGCGTCGAACTGATCGCGCGTGGCGAGAAGATCGAATGGCTGGCCGAACTCGGCGGCAGCCTGCATTCACCGGTCGCCTGGCTGCTGCTGCTGATGCTGGTCGGCCACGGCGGCATGGCCCTCGTGCACCATTTCATCCGCAAGGACGACGTGCTGCGCCGCATGCTCTGAGTTGCAGCGCCATCCGGCCGGGCGCGCGCACGCCGCGCCGCCCGGCAGCGGTGCCGGCACGCTTGCCGTGAGGCCGGTCGGTGCCACTTCTTGATCCCTCGCCTCAAGATCGCCGATGTCCGTCACTTCGACCTTCGCCTTCATCCTCACCCTGCTGGCGGTCGGACGGCTGCTGCGCTGGCGCGGCTGGGTGCCGGAGAACGCGCCCGACACGCTGAACCTCGTCGCCTTGTACGTCTGCCTGCCGGCCTCGATCCTGCTGCATGTGCCGGCGATGACGTTCAAGGCGGAACTGCTCGGCCTGGTCGCCATTCCCTACCTGATCCTGCTGGCCACGATCGTGCTGATCTGGCCGCTGGCGCGAGCCCTGCGCTTCGATCGCGGCGCGACCGCCTGCCTGCTGCTGCAGGTTCCACTCGGCAACACCTCGTTCATCGGCTACGCGCTGGTGCCGGTGCTGGCCGGATCGGGCGCACTCGGCTATGCCGTGGTCTACGACCAGCTCGGCACCTTCGTCCTCCTGTGCACCTGGGGGCTCGTCATCCTCGCCGTGTTCGCCGGCACGAAGAAGCCGACGCCATGGACGATCGCGCGCCGCGTGCTGTCGTTCCCGCCGTTCCTCACCCTCGTCTTCGCCCTGACCCTGATGCCGGCCGAACCGCCGGCGGCGGTCGGCGCCTCGCTGCGGATGGTCGCCGGCATGCTGTTGCCGCTGGTCGTGCTCGCCCTCGGCATGCAGCTGCAACTGCGATTGCCGCGCCAGCACCTGCTGCCGCTCGGCATCGGCCTGGCCGCCAAGCTCGTGCTGATGCCGCTGCTCGCGCTCGGCCTGTGCCTGCTGTTCGGCATCAGCGGCGAGATGCGCCTGGCTGCGGTCTACGAGACGGCGATGCCGTCGATGATCACCGCCGGTGCACTGCTGTCGATGGCCGGGCTGGCCCCTGAGCTCGCCGCGGCGATGATCGGCTATGGCATCGTGCTGTCGATGCTGACGCTGCCGCTCTGGCATCTCGCGCTCGGCAGCGCTTGAATGTCCTCGTCAGCCACCGGAGCACGGCCATGAAGCAGGATCCGCAAGCGCGCATGCCCGACGGCTTCCGCAAGCGCGGCGGCGAGGTCACCCGCATCGAGGCCTTCGTCGATGCCGCCTTCGCCTTCGCGGTGACCCTGCTGGTGATCTCGATCGACGCGATCCCGGCCTCGCGCGCCGAACTCGTGCTGGCGCTGAAGGGCATTCCGGCGTTTGCCGTCAGCTTCGCCATGATCGCCTGGATCTGGTACGGCCATGCCAGCCACACGCGCCGCTACGGCCTCGACGACCTGCCGTCGGTGCTGCTGAGCCTGCTGCTGATCTTCCTCGTGCTGGTGTTCGTCTATCCGCTCAAGGCGATGTACGCGAGTTTCCTGCAGTGGATCAGCGGCGGCTTCCTCGTCGGCGGCTTCACCCTCGAATCGAATGACGACCTGCGCTTCGTCTTCGTCGTGTTCGGCCTCGCCCTCGGCTCGATGGGCGCGGTGCTGGCCCTGTTGACCGAACATGCCTGGCGTCGCCGCGACCTGCTCGACCTGGACGCCGCGGAGCGCGTCGCCAACCGCCTGCATGCACTGTCGTGGTGGTTCGTGCCGGCGGTGGCGCTGGTCTCGATCCTGCTCGCCGCGTACGTGCCGGCGATCGACGGTCATCCATGGACGCACGGGTTCGGCGGCATGGTCTGGTCGCTGCTCGGCCTGCAGGGTCCGCTGCTGCGCGGGTACTCCCACCGCCTGAGTGCACGCGAATCCGCAGGCTGAGCACGCGAGCGATCGCGCCGGCCTGCGGCCGGACATGCCGCATCACTCGGTTTTGACCGGCAGGCTCAGGCGCACGCGGATGCGTCCCTCGGCATTGTCGAGGGTGCGATTCAGCTGCGCCGGACGGTGATCAGCCAGTTCTCGAACGGCGTGCGGCCGCGCAGCGACTCGAAGCGTGCCTCCAGTCCGAGTCGCTCGAACTGCGCTTCCAGCTCGACGCGCCGCGGATAGCGCGGGGGATCGCCGTGCATCCAGCCGAGCCATTCGGACCAACGGTCGACTGCACGGGTGACGCGCAGGCGCCAGCCGTCGCGCTCGAGTCCGCTGCGGATCACCAGCAGCGCATCCGGCGCGAGGCGCGCCGCCGCGTCGTCGAGGATGCGCACCTGCACCGGCGGCGGCACGAACTGCAGCACGTCGAGCAGGCAGACGCTGCCGAAGTGGTCGGGGAAACCGCGGGCGAGGTCGAGGGTGTCGAAGCGCACCCCCGTGAGTGCGCCGGCTTCCGCCGCCGCACGTGCCGCCGCGACCTTGCGGGCATCGACATCCACCCCCGCATAGTCGGGCGTGAAGCCGCGCGCGCGCAGCGTGTGCGCAAGCAGGCCGAGTCCGCAACCGAGATCGAGCAACGGCGCATGGCTGCCTTCGAGCACCGCGCCGACGCCGGCGTAGACCGGATCCGTCGCGAGCTTGCTGCGCGCGTACCAGTAGTGGTACCGGCTCGGCAGGAAATGGCGCGCAATCGCATGCGGACTCGTCATCCGCGAAGCCTACGCGAAGACCCGCCGACACTCGATGCCCACCGCGCTGGATGTGCCATCACCGGCAGCCCTCCGATGCAACCGCAAACCGGAAAGCGCCCCTCATCCGCGGCTGCCCCTCAGCCGCCCGACGGCGGCTTCGACCTTCCTCCCCGTTTCACGGGGCGAAGGGAAAGCAATCGCTTTCACCAGCGTGCAGCCTTGCATTCTTGCGACGACGCCTGCCTTCCCTTCGCCCCGCGTCAGCGGGGAGAAGGTGGTGCGGCAGCACCGGATGAGGGGCCGTGGGAGGTGGGGCGGGATCGACGTTGCAGCTGTGC
>CAKSZY010000031.1 GCA_934526015.1 uncultured Dokdonella sp. | reverse complement strand
CGGCGGGCGGCACGCCGGCGGCTTCGACCCCGCAAGCCGCGGGCGCCGGCGCCAACCCGGACAGCGACCTGCGCATCACCGCGGTCGAGGAGAGCAACCAGTTGCTGGTCATGGCGACGCCGGTCGAGTGGGACGCGATGCAGGCGGCGATCCGCAAGCTCGACATCGCCCCGCTGCAGGTCCACATCGAAACCAAGATCCTCGAGGTCAGCCTGACCGGCGAGCTGCGCTACGGAGTGCAGTGGTGGTTCGCCGGCCTGCGCGGCCAGGCGCCCTACGAGGGCATCGACTATGCCGGCCTGAATCCGCTCGACCGCCAGCGCAGCGGCATGGGTGCGGCCGGCCCCGGCGAAAGCGGCAACATCTTCTGGTCCTATCTCAACAGCCGTTTCCAGGTTGCACTCAGCGCGCTCGAGGCCAACGGCCAGGCCAAGGTGCTGTCGGCGCCGTCGCTGGTGGTCATCAACAACCAGGAAGCGCAGATCAACGTCGGCACGCAGATTCCGATCCAGCAGACCTACCTGACCAACTACGGCATCAACACCGGCACGGTGAACAACACCGGCATCGCCTCGTCGGGCTACGGCACCGTGCAGTACCTCGACACCGGCGTCATGCTCAGCGTGAAGCCGCGCGTCAATCCGGGCGGCCTCGTCTATCTCGAGGTCTCGCAGGATGTCAGCAGCCCCGGCACGCCGGCCGAGGGCAACTCCAATCCGCCGATCAACCAGCGCACGATCGACACCCAGATCGCCGTGCAGAGCGGCGACACGATCCTGCTCGGCGGCCTCATTTCCGAGGACGACGGCGAGGCGAAGAGCGGCGTGCCGGGCGTCCATCGCGTGCCGGTGCTCGGCAAGCTGTTCGGCAGCACCAGCAAGCGCAAGAACCGCACCGAACTGATCGTGCTGATCACGCCGCAGGTCATGAGCAATGCGGAAGAGGCCCGCGAGATCACCGACAGCTACCGCCGCCAGTTCCAGACCCTCGAACCGCTGCGCACGCAGATGAAGGGCAGCTACGAGCGCCCGCAGCGCCGCGAAGAAACACCGCCCCCGGCGGAGACCGAGCCGCTCGACTGAGCGGCCGGCAAAGGTGCCGGAGGCGGTGCGGAAGGCGAATGTGCGGGAGCTGCTCCCGCGCAAGCCGCCAGGCGGAGCGAGGCGGGTTTTCCTGCCTGCTTCGCGGGCTGTCCCGCGGAACCTTTGCGCCGGCCGTGAATCCGAATACCGCCCTTGCCGACGCGCGCCGAGACGCCTGCGTCACCATCGATCGAAGGAGTAGAACCATGACATCGCCGACGCCGCGCCTGATCCTGCTGACCCTGCTGGCCGCCGTCCTGGCGGGCTGTGCCGCCACCGGCGGCAAGCTCAAGGCCAAGGGCGTTCCGCCCGAGGAGCGCGCCCTCGAGCGCTGGAACCTGCTGATCGAACGCAAGGCCGAACGGGCCTACGACTATCTCAGCCCCGGCAAGCGCGCCACCGAGAAGCGCGAGGACTACGCCTCGGCGATGAACAACCGGCCGGTGCGCTGGCAGAAGGCCACGTACTACAAGAAGGACTGCGCCAGGGAGGACAGCTGCGTGGTCACCCTGCAGGTCGATGTCCAGGTGCCGATGGCCGCAATCGGCGGCATGATGCCCTCGCTCGGCTTCGTCGAGGAAACCTGGATCCGTGCCGACGACGGCATCTGGTACTACCTCGGACCCACGCCGAGAACGACCGGGCCCTGAAGGGTCGAGGTTCGGGCCGCCCCTGCCGATCCGTCCCATGTGCAGCGGGAATCGGGCTGCATGGGCGGATCGGCCTGGCCATGACCGCTGCGTACGGGTCGGGTCCGGCAGGATCAGGCCCGGCGATGTGAACCGGTTCGAAAGTCTTCTGCCTCCCCCTTGAACCGTCCCCCCTGAAAAGGTGTACAGTCGCGCAAATCGGCAGGCTGGGGAGCCGGCAGCGGGTCCCCGAGGGCGTCCGGGCGGGCATTCCACCCCCACGTTCTTGGGGATTGCACCGTTTCGAGCCTTGCCGTACGATTGCGGCGCTGTTGCCTAACCTTGCCCTATACAAGGCGCAATAACGCTGCGGAGTGGGGTTAGCCGTAAAGCAAAACCGTAAGCAAAGCCCTGTGGTCAAAATTAGGAGTGTTGCAATGAAAAGAAACAGCTTGACGACCGCCGTCGTCGCCGGTATCGCCGGCACGGTTGGCATCGCTAACCTGGCTACCGCCGCCACGCTGAACCCGGATGGTCTGGGTCAGGTGCTGATCTACCCGTACTACACGGTCAACGCGCCGAACAACGACAGCTCGGCCAACCTCTCGACCAACCTCTCGGTCGTCAACACGACCGCGCAGGGCAAGGCCGTCAAGGTCCGCTTCCTCGAAGGCCGCAACAGCCGCGAAGTGCGCGACTTCAACCTCTACCTGTCGCCGTTCGACGTGTGGACGGCGGTCGTCTTCCGCGCTCCCAACGAGCAGGAAGCCAGCCTGCTGACGACCGACACCTCGTGCACGGTGCCGGCGATCCGCACGGCCACCGGCGCGGCTGCTTCGCCGAATCCGATCGGCGAGCTGGCCGACGGTCGCAAGTACGTCCGCTTCACCAACCAGCTGTTCGCGAACGATCCGATCTACGGTGCCGCCGGCAGCGCGGGTCGCAGCCTCGCCAACACGCGTGAAGGCCACTTCGAGCTGATCGAGATGGGCGTCGTCGGCAACAATGCCGGCCAGAACGGTGGTACCGCGCAGAACTCGGTTTCGGCGATCACCCACCTTCCGGCGACCGGCGTGCCGCGCAACTGCAACCAGGTCATCGCTGCGTGGGCGGCGTATCCGGCGGCGGGTTACTGGACGGTCGACAACACCGTTGACATCCAGCCGGCTTCGGGCGGCCTGTTCGGCAACGTCGGCATCGTCGACGTCGACAACGGCACGATGCTGGCGTACTCGGCGGATGCGGTTGACGGCTTCTATGCCGCCGGCGGCTTCCAGCACTCGAACCCGGGCAACACCAACCCGTCGCTCGCCGACGTCGGCTTCCCGCTGACCACGGCCACGGCGTTCGTGTTCCGCAATGGCCAGGTCATCACGGCCACCTACGGCACCGGCACCTCGCGCCCGATCGACGCGTTCAGCGCGCTGTTCACGCATGACGCGATCTTCAACGAGTACGTGCTCGGTGGCATCGCCGCCGCCACGACCGACTGGGCCGTGACGTTCCCGACCAAGGGCTTCTACGTCGACCGTCCGTACCGCATTCCGGCGGGCTCGCCGGCGCGTGCGCCGTTCGTCGAAGTCTACAACTCGGGCTCGCGCGTCCGCGTCGACCTGACCCCGTTCGATCGTGAAGAGCGTGGTCCGGGCGCCTGTACCGGTTCGGACGCCGGCAACCCGGCTTGCGACATCTGCTTCTCGCCGTGCGAAAGCCCGGAAGAGCTGCTGCCGGTCCTCCGTTACGAGACGCAGATCATCTCGTTCCAGCGCGCTGCCGACTTCGTTGCCGATCGCACCTCGCCGGTGCTCGGTTCGGCTCTCGCCGAGAACGTCGACACGCGTGCCGACAACCTCAGCGAAGGCTGGATGCGCGTTGGCATGAACCCGACCGACGAGCCGCACGCTCTGGCGGCTTCGACGGAAGGCGTGATCTTCTACGGCCTGCCGGTGACGGGCTTCGCTGCGACCAACTACGTGAACAACAACGTGGGTGGCAAGCTGGCCAACTACAGCGGTCTGTGGTCGCACAAGGGTTCGCGCAGCTGCACGGGCGGCACCGCCACGGGCGCCTGCTCCTGAACCACGCTTCAACGCTTCACTGATTCAGGAAAAGCCCCGCTTCGGCGGGGCTTTTCTTTTGCACTGCCGCGGACTACTGTACGCACCTGCATATCTCGCTTTCCGGAATTCGCGTGATCAGATCTTTGCTGAAGGGAATGGGTGCGGCCGCGCTGCTGGCCGGAACCGTGGGTATCGTCCATGCGCAGACCTTCCCGGTTCGCCTCTGCACGGGTGCGGTCGGCGTCTGCGACAACCTCGGCGGCGACAACCTCACGGCCACCCGCATGAGTGTCGACCCCGCGTCGGGGCGCGTCACCCTCGAGAACGTCACCGGTCTGGATTCCCTGCCGGGTGGCGCGGCGGGCCTGGCCAATATCGCCCTGAGCGTTCCGCCCGGTCCGCACGAGAGCGGCAGCTCCGGCATCGTGGCGACCGTGACCGGCATTCCCGCCGGCGCTTCGTGCATGATCCGCGCGGCAAGCGATGTCGAGGGCAGTGGCCTGATTTCCGAGGATGGCTGGTCCGAGGGCACTTCGCTCTGCACGACCTGCTCGCCGACGGTGACCCGCACGTTGACCTTCACCAACCTGTCGGTGACCGCAGCCTGGCGGCTCCGCCTCAACGTCCAGTGTTCGGTCACGACTTCCAATGGATACGCTGTTTCCGCCCCGCCCGTGTCGAGCAACGAGGCCACCGTCGACGCTGCCGAAGTTGCGGTCGGTGACTGTCCGTACGGCGAAAACGTGCCGACGGAAAACCACGACGGCTTGACCATCGCGAGCCGCCAGACCCTGATCACCACGTCCAATGGCGGCTACGGCAACAACCCGCACGATGCGCATTTCTTCAGCGCGCTGTTCGGCGAATCCGGCGGTGGCACGATCTGGTGGGGCGGCTCGCCGGTGACGGTGCCCGTGCCGGGTCCGACTGCCGAAGGCTACGGCTACCCGGGTTCGTACGGCGGCACGTTCGATTACAACATCCAGACCGGCAAGTTCATCGCGATGAAGTTCCGCGCGCCGAACGCCGCTGCCTGGAAGGGCGTCACCGCGCAAGTACGCTCGAGCAACGCGAACCAGAACGGAACCGCCGTCGCCTGGTCGATCGCGCCGTGCCCGGGTCAGTTCCGGTCCACCTCGCTGGTGACGCTGCCCGCCGCCTGCGTGGTCAACACGCCGACTTCCGATCAGACCGGCGTCATGGCGGTGGTATCGGATCCGGCGCAACCGTACACCGGCCCGGATGTCTGCCCGATCGAGATGGGAAAGACCTACTACCTCAACATCATCTCGACCGACCCGCTGGTGACCGGCAACCTCGGCCCGACCGCGATCATCAACAATTCCTGGTGCCAGAACACCTCGTCGTGTACCGGACGCATGGCACGGTATGCCTTGTCGTTCCATCCGACCTATCACTGACGCCGGCGCGCACGCGCGTCGAACCCTCCGACCCCGAACCACCGGAAGCCCTCGCTTCCGGTGGTTTTCCGTCATGGGGGCCGGAACTTTCCTGCGCGGGAGAAACTCCATACGCGCGTCCTCTCGTATTGCCCACCTTCCGGAGTTTCACACATGAGTTCGATGTCGGTTCCTGCGAGCAGGGGAATGTTGCTCGCCCTGTCCCTCGGCACGCTTTCGCTGACCGCCTCGGCGGAGCCGTTTCCCGCCGATCAGGTCGTGGCATCTCGCGGCGGCGTGTCGGTGACCCTTGCGGACGTCGATGCCTCGTTGTCGCGCATCCCGCCGAACCAGCGCGCCGACATGATGAACAGTCCGAAGCGCATCGAGGAGTCGATCAACCAGTTGCTGCTGACGCGCCAGCTTGCCGCCGAAGCGAAACAGGCCGGACTCGACAAGGATCCGCTCGTGAAGCACGCCATGGAGCTCGGCAAGGAAAACGTGCTCGGCGCACAGGCCATGCTGCATTACCGCTCGAACCTCGACCTCGGGAACGTCGCGCTGCTCGCCAAGGAGCGCTACGACGCGAATCCGAAGGCCTATGAGATCCCGGAAAGCGTCGTCGTCCAGCACCTCCTCGTCGACGTGCAGCAGCGCGCCGACAACGAGGCCCTGACCCTCGCCACGAGCCTGCTCGAGCGCGCACGGAACGGCGAGGACTACGACGCGCTGGTGCTCGAGTACTCCGAGGATCCGTCCAAGGCAACCAACAAGGGCGTGATCCGCGAGGCGAGCTCCGCCAAGATGGACCCGCGCTTTGCCGAGGCCAGCGGCAAGCTGCGCACGGTCGGCGAGTTCGCGCCGATCACCCGCTCGGGTTTCGGTTACCACGTGATCAAGCTGGTCGAGCGCCAGGAAGCGAAGCCGCGCAGCTGGGACGAAGTCAGCGCGGGCGTGATCGATGATCTGCGCACGCGCATGACCGAAGCGCGCGTCAAGGACCATGTCGACCAGTTGCGCGGCATGGAACTCGACGCGAATCCCGACGTGGTCGCCTCGCTGCGCACGCGCTACCTGCCGGCGGCGGCTGCGGAATCCACCTCGCAGGGCGACTGAGCATCGATCGGGCGTGCGCCCGGCCGGCTTTCCCGGCGGGCGGACGCGGAACGGGCTGCGCCCGGATTGTCCGGCGTTCCCGTCGCGTAGCGATCGGCCGGCAGCACCGCACCGGGTCCCCCGTGACCCTGCGCCCGCGCGCGCCGTCCCGCCGATCCACCTCGTTGTCCACGCACCTGGCCGCCTCATCCACCAGGTCGGCAGGCACGAGGCCAGGGCGGTGACCTCCATCGGCGAGCCGCCGCGTCGACTCGCCCGCGGCACCGCCCTGTGACGCGGCAGCCCAGCCGGTACAATCACCGGTTCCCTTGTCCGGTCCGGCGAATGAATCTCGCGCGACTCGCCCAGCACTTCATCGCCCGCGAGCTGCGCGAACGTTATCGCGGCAGCTTCACCGGCTTCGGCTGGGCGCTGCTGCAGCCGCTGCTGCAGCTGGCGATCTACGCCTTCGTCTTCGTGCACGTGTTCAAGGCGCGCGTGCCGGGAGCGGATGCGCCCGGTTACGTGCCGTTCCTCGTCGTTGCCATGTGGCCATGGGTCGCGTTCTCCGACGCCCTGGTGCGCGCGACGCTGGCCATCCAGGACAACGCACCGCTGATCGGCAAGGTCGCCCTGCCGCGCGAGTTGCTGGTGCTGGCACCGTGCGCGGCGAGCTTCATCCTGCACATCGGCGGCTTCGTCGCCATCGTGCTCGTGCTCGCCGTGGCCGGCACGCCGATCCACCTGCTGCACCTGCCGCTGGCCCTGCTGCTCTACCTGCCGCTGTTCGTGCTCGCCTTCGGACTCGCGCTCGGACTCGCCGCGCTGCAGGTGTTCGTGCGCGATCTCGTGCAGATCCTCGGCCAGCTGCTGATGCTGTTCATGTTCGCCGCGCCGGTGTTCTACGCGCGCGAGAACCTTCCCGAACGCTGGCAGGGCTGGCTCGACGCCAATCCGTTCACCTTCTACGCCGAAGCGTTCCGTGCGCTGCTGCTCGGATACGGCGATATCGGCCTGCACGCGCTGGCGATCGCCTGCCTGGTCGCGGTCCTCGCCTTTTTCGCCGGGCGCGCATTGTTCCGTCGACTCGACCCGCATTTCGAGGACTTCCTGTGAGCGAAGTCCTCCTCGAAACGCGCGGTCTCGGCAAGTCCTACCCGCGTTCCCACCGTTCCTCGGACCGCCTGCGCGCGCTCGCCCGCCTGCTGCTGAAGCGCGCGGACGCGGATGCGCACCGCGTGCTGCACGACATCTCGCTGGAGGTCCGCCGCGGCGAATCGGTCGGCATCATCGGCGAGAACGGTGCCGGCAAGTCGACCTTGCTCAAGCTCGTCACCGGCGTGTTGACCCCGACCACCGGCAGCGTCGCGGTGCGCGGCGAGATCGGTGCCCTGCTCGAGCTCGGCGCCGGTTTCAACCCGGAATACACCGGCCGCGACAACGTCGCCATGGCCGCAGCCTTGCGCGGGATCTCGGGCAAGGCCCTGGCCGAGCGCCTGCCGGCGATCATCGAGTTCGCCGACATCGGCGACTACATCGACGAACCGGTCAAGCACTACTCCTCGGGCATGGTCGTGCGCCTCGGCTTCGCGGTGATCGCTTCGCTGCGTCCGGACCTGCTCATCACCGACGAGGTGCTGGCGGTCGGCGACGAATCGTTCCAGCGCAAGTGCGTGCGCTGGATGGAGGACTACCTCGAGGGCGGCGGCACGCTGCTGCTGGTTTCGCACAGCATGTACCACATCCAGAAACTCTGCCGCCGCGCGTTGTGGCTGCGCGACGGCACGGTGGCGGCGTTCGGCGACGTGTTCGAGGTGACCCAGGCCTACCTCGCCTGGCACGAGGCGCGCTCGGCCCCGCGCGAATCGGCGGCGACCCGCGCCGGCCTCGAGTTCAGCGTCGGCCCGCTGGCCCTCAACGGCGCCGACGGCGAAGCGGCACCGCTGCTCGACATCGGCTCGCCGCTGCACGTGCGCGCCGAAGTCGACTCGCGCGACGGTCGCCTGCCGGTACTGATGGTCGGCATCGTGCGCGCCGACGGCACGCCGGTCTACGGCGTCAGTACCGAAATGGATCGACTCGAGGTCGCCGCCGACGCCGACGGACGTCTGCATGCCGACATCGGCTTCGACGCGCTGCCGCTGCTGCCGGGAAGTTACTCGGTGCGCGTGCATGTGCTCGACCCCGAGGGGGTGCGCCTGTTCGACACCCGCGAACGCGACTTCGTCGTGCGCGGGGAGTCACGCGAGTTCGGCCTCGTGCGCCTGTCGCATCGCTGGCGTGGCGTGCGGGAGCGCTCGTCATGAGCGGGACGGCACGGCACGATTCCGGCGGGGGCATCGATCGCGTCCTGCCGGCAGTCGAAGCATGTCAGCCGGCCGCGCCTGCGCCGGTCCCGCAGCGGCCCTGCCTTGCTGCAGCGGGACGCCGATGCCGCGGAATGCGCGGCCCGACGAGGTCCCCATGAACGAACCGAACGAGCCGCTGGCGTTCACCGGCGAACGTTTCACCCCGGAGTGCGTGCGCGAGATCTGGTACGAGCACTGGCACCGCTATGCGTTCGCCGCGCCGCTGGTGGCGGGCCGGCGCGTGCTCGACGCGGCCTGTGGGGAAGGGTACGGCTCGGCCCTGCTGGCCCGGCAGGCGGCCTCGGTGGTCGGCGTCGACATCTCGGCCGAGGCGATCGCGCATGCGCGTGCGCGCTACGGCGGCGCGCCGAACCTCCGTTTCGAGGTGGTCGACGCCGCCGCACTCGAATTCGCCGACCGCAGCTTTGACGTCGTCGTCTCGTTCGAGACCCTCGAGCACCTGCAAGCCCAGCAGGCGCTGGTGGCCGGCTTCGCCCGCGTGCTGACCGATGACGGACTGCTGTTGATCTCCTCGCCCGACAAGCGCAACTACAGCGAACAGGCCGGTTTCCGCAACGAGTTCCACGTGCGCGAGCTGTACCGCGAGGAACTGCTGGAACTGCTCGCGCCGCATTTCCCCCATGTCCGCCTGTATGCGCAGAAGCTGTTGTTCCAGTCGGTGCTGTGGCGGCTGGACGGCGTGGCCGGGCCGGTGGCGGTGGCGACCGCCGCGGCCTCCGGTGACCGGCTTGCGGCCTCCCTCGATTACCCGCCGCTCTACTATGTCGCCGCCTGTTCGCGCAGGCCGTTGCCGGACGAGCTGCCGGGCCTGGCCCTGTTCGGCGACCGCGAAGAATCCGTCTATGCCCATTACAATGGCGAAATCCGCAAGAACATGACCGCCGGTGCGCGCATTGCCGAGCTCGAGGCCGAGCTTGCCGACGCCCGCCGCCGATCGGCTCCGCCGCCTGCGCCATGGTGGCGCCGCTGGCTCGGCCGTTGATGGCCCACGAAGAATCCCGATGAACAGCACAGCCGATTTCCAGATCAACTACGGCAGCATGAACGTGGTGCCGGCCATGTCGCGGCAAACCCCCGACGCACCGCGTTTCGCGGCCGTCGATGCGCTGGTCGCGCCGCTTTCCGGCGAAGAGTTCGCCTTCATCACCAAGGAAGGCGGTGATCGCCACGTGCTCAGCCATCACGTGCTGCAGACGCTGGACCAGTGCCGCGAATTCCGCACGCTCGACGAGCATGTCGCCCGCGTCGTCTCGGTGGTGCCGGGCCTGAACCAGCCGGAGCGCATCCACAAGGGGCTCGAAGGGCTCGCGCGCAGCGGCCTGCTGGTTTCCGACGAGGACTTCATCGCCGGACTGGCGCGGCCTCCGGCCGACGAGGCGCGTTCGCTGCACGCGGTCTACGTGCGTGCCTGCGACCGCCCGGATCAGCTGCAGGCCCTGCTGGCCTCGCTGGCCGAATACGAGCGGCGCTTCCGCGCGGCGCGCCACGTGGTCCTGCTCGACGATTCGGTCGAGGCGGGCAACCGCGATCGCAACCGCGACCTCCTGCGTGAATTCGCCCGCGCGGTCGGCAACCCGGTCAGCTACATCGGTGCGGCCGAGCGCACGCGCCTGCGCGAGCGCCTGCTCAAGCTGGTGCCGGAAGCGCGTGCGAGCATCGAATGGCTGCTCGATCGCGGGCCGCGCACGCGTCGCGGCGGCGGCGGCCGTTCCTGGAACCTGGCCCTGCTGCTTTCGGCCGGCCGCCAGTTCGCCATGCTCGACGAGGATTTCCGCCTGCCGCTGCGCCGCCATGCCGAGGCGCTGCCGGGCATCGATCCGAATCCGGCACAGGCGGCCTCGGCGCGCTTCTACCGGCGCATCGAGGATGCGCTGGCCGCCGGCGAGGAAGAGGGCGGCGATCCGTTCGAGGAGCATCTTGCCGTATCCGGCGAGCGCCTCGGCGCGATCCTCGCCCAGCCGGGCTATCGCCTCGACCGCGAAAGCCTGCGCGGGATCAATCTCGGACGCCTTGAACACCTGCGCGGGGATGCGCGCGTGCTGTATTCGCTGAACGGCACGACCGGTGCGTCCGGTGCGGAAAGCGCGTTGTGGCTCTACCAGCTCGATGCCGACAGCCGCAAGGATTTCTGGAGCGATCGCGACAGCTACGTGCGCAACATCGAGGCACGCTGCGTCTGGTACGGGTGGCTGCGTGCCAAGCCGGCGGCGCAGGCCTACTTCACCCCGTTCGTGTTCGACAACCGCGAGCTGTTGCCGTGCACCAACCCGGACGGCCGCGGCGAGGACAGCCTGGCCAGCGCGGCGACCCAGTTCATCCATCCGGGGTCGCTGGCCATGCATCTGGCGACCGTGATCGGCCACGTGCAGGAGAGCGCGCGCAAGCGTTCCGATGTCACCATGGCCGCGCACACGCCGCGCTTCAACCATTTCCTGCGCGACTACATCGGCAACCAGACCGGCGGCTTCAAGTCGAACGATCCCGGCCGCCGCCTCGTGCTGCTCGGCGAGATCATCGCCGACCTCGCCGCCGCCGATGCGCGCACGCTCGAGGCGACTCTCGACGAGTACCTCAGCTTCGTGCGTGCCGATGTCGTCGAACGCCTGCAGAACCAGTTCGAGCTGAACGCCGATGCGCCGGTCTACTGGCATGCCGACGTGCGCACGATCGTGCAGAACAACGGCAATGCGCTGCTGAAGCGTTCGCCGCCGCGCCTCGGCGACTGGCCGGCCGACACCGACGCGGCGACCTGCGGCGAACTCGCGCGGGCCGAACTGCTCGACATCGCCCAGGCCTGGCGCGACTGGCCGCGCCTGTGGACGGCGGCACGCGAGCAGGGCGAGCGCCTGCTCAGCGGCCTCTGAGCCGACCGGCACGCATGCCGGCGGCAGCGTCCGCGCGCGGCCTCACCAGCGTCGTCGTCGTCACCGCCGACAGCGGTGCGATCGTGCGCGAATGCGTCCAGCGCGTGCTGGCTTCGAGCGCCGCGGTCGAACTCGTGCTGGTCGACAACGCCTCGACCGACGGCGAACCGGAAACGGTGCTGGCCGGCCACGCCGGCGATGCGCGCCTGCGCATGCTGCACAACGCGCGCAACCTCGGCTTCGGCACCGCCTGCAACCGCGGCGCCGCGCTCGCCCGCGGCGATGCGCTGCTGTTCCTCAACCCAGACTGCCTGCTCGAAGCCGATACCATCGAGCGCCTGCGTGGCGTGCTCGCGCGGCATGCGGATGCCGGCCTCGTCGGCGTCTGCGTCGAGGACGGCAACGGTCGGCCCGAGCGCGCGGTGCACCGGCGTGAGCCGACCCTGCGGCGTTCGCTGATGACCCTGAGCGGCCTGGCCCGCTTCGAGCGGCGCTTCCCGGCGCTGGCCGGCGTCGCCGTGCCGGCAGGGACGGACGACCCTGGCGAGATCGGGGTCGAGGCGGTATCCGGTGCCTGCATGTTCCTGCCGCGCGCCGCGTTCGATGCGGTCGGCGGTTTCGACGAAGGCTATTTCCTGCACGCCGAGGATCTCGATCTTTGCCGGCGTCTGCGCGATGCCGGCTGGAAGGTGTTGCTGGCCGGCGGCATCCGCGTGCGCCATGAACAGGGAAGCTCGAGCCGTCACCGTGCGGGCTTCGTCGCCCGCCACAAGCAACGCAGCCTGTGGCGCTATTTCACCCGCCATGACCCGGCCGCACGCAATCCGTTGCTGCGCGCCTGCGTCTGCATCGGCCTCGTCCTGCACCATCTCGCCGGCATGCCGCGCCGGGCCTGGCGCCGTCGGCGCGGGAGCTGAGCGCAGCGCGCGTTCAGCCGTCCATGAAGATGAAGAAGGCGGCGGCGACCATCAGGGCGAAGCCGACCAAGTGATTCCAGCGGAAGCCGGCGCCGAGCCACAGCACCGAGAAGGCGACGAACACGACGAGGGTGATGATCTCCTGCATCGTCTTCAGCTGGGCGGCGTTGTAGACGGTGTAGCCGATGCGGTTCGCCGGCACCTGCAGGCAGTACTCGAAGAAGGCGATGCCCCAGCTGACGATGACGACCAGCCACAGCGGATGGTGCGGATACTTGAGATGGCCGTACCAAGCGAAGGTCATGAACACGTTGGCGAGGGTCAACAGCACGATCGGCGCGAGGTACGGCCACATGTTGCGTTCTCCATGACGCGGCTCGTGGATGGACGGGAGGACCCGCGCAGCCGACGGCGCCGCAGCGGGTGCGCCGGCTCCCCGCGCGCGCAGGCGGGCGGAGGTTCGCGGCGCCGGCGCAGTGTTCCATGATCGTCGATGCCCGGCGAGCCCGCCGTGGGCCATGCGCCTGGTCAGGGTTGGTCGCCGTTGGCGAAGCGCGATTCGTACAGCAGGGTCTGCACGGTTTCCTCGCTGCCGGGGAGGAATTCGAAGCCGAGGTCGTCGCTGCCGTCGCGCACGCAGCGGGCGTCGATGCCGATCACGGTTTCCTGGTCGAAGATGAACCACAGGCGGCATTCGCGCACCTGTCCGTCCTGCCAGCGGGCGGGACGGGCGAGGCGGGCGCCGCCCTGGGAGAGGTCGCGCACCTCGCTCAACCAGCCCTCGCCGTTGCAGGTGACCAGCGCCGCCGAGAACACCGGCAGGCGGGGATGGCGGCGCTTTTCGTCGGCACTCATGCCGGGCACCTTAGCGGTCGCTCGCCGCCAGCGGCAAGCGCCGCGGGCGTGAGCGGCGTCACGTCCCGCGACGCAGGACGAGCATCGGTGGCGTGCGCGCGATGCGCCGCGTCGCGGCGAGCCCGGCCAGCATGACCAGAACGGCCGAGAGCAGGGCGACGCCGAGCAGCGGCCAGCCCGGCGGCCAGTAATCCGGCATGCGGAACACGCTGCGTGCCAAGGCCAGGCCGGTGGCGGCGGCACCGGCCGCGGCGACCAGCCCGGCCAGCAGTCCGAGGGCGGCGAACTCGCCGAGCACGGCGGCATCGAGCTGGCCGCGATGCGCGCCCAGGGTGCGCAGGAGGGCGATCTCGACGCGACGCTCGTCGGCGGTCGCCGCAAGCGCGGCGATCAGCACCAGCACGCCGGCGGCGAGGCTGAAGCCGAGCACCCAGGTGGCCGCCGCCGACACGCGCTCGATGATGTCGCGCACGCGATCGAGGATCGACTGGATGTCGATCAGCGAGATGTTCGGCAGTTCGCGCGACAGGCTGGCCAGGCCCGCGTTGCCGGGGGGCACGTGGAAACTCGCGATCAGGCTGTGCGGCAATGCGGCCGCATGTGCCGGGTCGAGGATCATGAAGAAGTTGACCCGGAACGAATCCCAGTCGACCTCGCGCACGCTGCTCACCGTCGAGGTGATCTCGACGTCTCCGAAACGCAGGGTCATGGTGTCGCCGAGCCGGAGGCCGAACAGCTCGAACCAGCCCTGGTCGACCGACAGCTGCGGCATCGCCGCTGCGCCTCCGTGCCACTCGCCGGCGACGATGCGGTTCGACGGCGGCAGCTCGGCGGACCACGACGCGCGCACTTCGCCCTCGATCCAGTTGCCGGCACGACGTTCCTCGCGATAGTCCGACGCCTGCGGCGCCTTGCCGTTGATGGCGACCAGCTTGCCGGCGGCAAGCGGGGC
Organism: uncultured Dokdonella sp.; assembly: GCA_934526015.1. Lineage (GTDB taxonomy): Bacteria > Pseudomonadota > Gammaproteobacteria > Xanthomonadales > Rhodanobacteraceae > Dokdonella. Next base: position 7,526 of record CAKSZY010000031.1, on the reverse strand, counting down.
CGTGCTGATGTTGCGTGCGCCGAGGGCGACGAGGCGCTGTTCGAAGGTCTCGCGCTGGTCGGGCTGGATGTTGAGCACGAAGTAGTTCGGCGTGTCGGCCGGCAGGTCGGCGCGCCAGCGCTCGAGCAGCGACGGTCCGATCACCGCGAGCAGGTCGAGTGCGGTCAGGCTGAGCGCGAGCGCACCGACCTGCACCAGGGTCAGGCCACGCCGGCGCACGAGGTTGGCGAGACCGAAGCGCAGTGCTCCCGGCAGGCCGCGCCCGGCCGTGCGCAGCAGCTTCAGCAGGATCACGGTGACCAGCAGGGTGGCGATGGCCACGCCGGCGAGTCCGGCAGCCAGCGTGCCGGCGAGGCGGGCCGAGCCGCTTTCGACGAGGATCAGCAGGCCGCCGACGAGGAACGGCAGCAGATACAGCGCGTCGAAGCGGCGCACGCGGGTACCGACGTCGGCGCGGAACACGCGCATCGGTTCGACATCGCGCAGGCGCAGCAGCGGTGGCAGGGCGAAGCCGAACAGCACGGCGAGGCCGATCGCGAAGGCCGAGGCGGCCGGTGCCAGCGACATCGACGGTGCCTCGCCCGGCAGCAGGCCACGGGCGAAGGCGAATGCCGCTTCCTGCATGCCGACGCCGATCGCCGCGCCGACCAGGCAGGCTGGCACCGCGAGCAGGGCGAGCTCCAGGCAGAGGGCGCCGACGATCTCGCCGCGGCTCGCGCCGAGGCAGCGCAGCAGGGCGACGTCCTCGGTCTTGCGGCGGGCGAAGCGCTGCGCGGCGAGGGCGACGGCGATGCCGGCGAGCAGGGCGGCGAGCAGGGCGGCCAGGCGCAGGAAGCTTTCGCCGCGCTCGAACGCCGTGCGCAGGTTCTGCTGGGCATCCTCGATCGTCGACAGGCGCGCGCCGGCCGGCAGGTGGGCGCGTGCCCACTCGGCATAGCGGTCGACCGCGGCTTCCGTTCCGGCCACCAGCAGGCGTCGACTGGAGCGGCTGCCGGTGCCGAGCAGGCCGGCGTCTTCGGCGTCGCCGAGATTCATCAGCACGGTCGGCGCGAACTGGAACACCGCGCCTCCCGGCGCGTTGACGATCTCGCCGGCGATGACGAGGTCGCGGCCGCCGAACTGCAGGGTCTCGCCGACCTTGCGTTCGAGTGCGACCAGCACCGCGCGATCGGCATGGACCTCGCCGCGGGCCGGGCCGCGGGCACTGTGGATGTTGCCTGCGGCATCGCGCAGGCTGAGGACCCCGCGCAAGGGGAAATTCTCCTCGACCGCGCGCGCCTCGGTGAACTGGCTGCGCTCTCCGGCAAACACCACGCTGGAGAATTCGGCGATGCGGTTGCTGGCGAGGCCGAGCTTCTTCGCCTCGTCGACGAACGTCGCCGGCAGGTCGTTGCGGCGCGCGGTGACGCCGAGGTCGCCACCGAGCAGCTCCGATGCCGAGGCGAGGATCGCCCGCTCGACCCGACCGGCGAGGGTGCCGACCGCGGCCAGTGCGGCAACCGCGAGCACCAGTGCGGCGGCGAGCGTGGCCAGCTCGCCGTGGCGGAACTCGCGGCGCAGGCTGCGTGCGGCGAACACCAGCGGTTTCATGCGTCCTCTCCGACCACGCGGCCGTCGCGCAGGCGCAGCGTGCGCGCACAGCGTGCGGCTAGGGTGGCGTCGTGGGTGACCAGCACGAGGGTGGTCGCGTGTTCGCGGTTCAGCGCGAACAACAGGTCGCTGACGGCGGCGCCGGTGCGCTGGTCGAGGTTGCCGGTCGGTTCGTCGGCGAACAGCAGTTCGGGACCGTGCACGAAGGCACGCGCCAGCGCCACGCGTTGCTGCTCGCCGCCGGAGAGCTGGCGCGGATAGTGGTGCAGGCGCTGGCCGAGGCCGACGTCGGCGAGCGCCTTGGCCGCACGTTCGCGCGCATCGTCGCGCCCTTCGAGCTCGAGCGGCAGCATGACGTTCTCTTCCGCGCTGAGCGCCGGCAGCAGATGGAACGACTGGAACACGAAGCCGACCAGGCGCCGGCGCAGGCGCGCGCGGGCTTCCTCGTCGAGCGTGCCGAGCGACTGCCCGGCCATGTGCACCTCGCCCTCGCTCGGACTGTCGAGACCGGCGAGCAGGCCGAGCAGGGTGGTCTTGCCGGAACCGGAGGCGCCGACGATGGCGAGGCTTGCGCCGCGCTCGACGGCGAGGTCGACGCCATCGAGGATGACCAGGCGGCCATCGGGTCCTTCGACGGCTTTGCTAAGCTTGCGCGCCTCGAGGACGGTGGTGGATGCGATGCTCATGCGGCGCGGTTTCCTGTGGTTGATCCTGCTGGTGCTGCCGGTGTCGATGGCATCGGCCAAGGACGGACCCGTGCTCGTGCTCGGCGATTCGCTGGCGGCCGCCTACGGCATCCGCAGCGAGGACGGCTGGGTCAGCCTGCTGCGCGCGCGCCTCGCCGAAGCGGAGCCCGCGCGCGCCGTCGTCAATGCCTCGATCAGTGGCGAGACCACGGCCGGCGGGCTGGCGCGCCTGCCGAAGCTGCTCGCCGAACACCGCCCGGCCGTGCTCGTCGTCGAACTCGGTGCCAATGATGCCCTGCGCGGCCTGCCGGTGGCGGCGCCGCGCGCGAACCTCGAACGCATCATCACGCTCGGCACCGAAGCCGGCGCGCGCGTGCTGCTGCTCGGCATCGAGATCCCGGTCAACTACGGACCGCAATACCGCGACGCCCTGCGTGCCATGTATCGTGACCTGGCCGGTGATTTCAACCTGCCATTGGTCCCGTTCCTGCTCGACGGCATCGCCCTCGACCCTGATCTCATGCAAGCCGACGGCCTGCATCCGACCGCGGCCGCGCAACCGAAACTGCTCGACAACATCTGGCCCGCGCTGGAAGCCGTGCTGCCGAAGTGACGGCCGCCGGTGCCCCGTGCCTCCGACGAACCCAGCCATGACCACCCACGCCCGCTCCCGCCCGCCGCTCCTCCTCGTGCACGGAGGCGCCGGTGTCATCCGCGCCACCCTGACGCCCGCCATCGAGGCCGGGGTGAAGGCCGATCTCGCCCGCGCCCTGGCTGCGGGCCACGCGATCCTCGCCGCCGGCGGCCACAGTCTCGATGCAGTCGAGGCGGCGGTCGTCGTGCTCGAGGATTCGCCGCATTTCAATGCCGGCCACGGCGCGGTGTTCACCCACGACGGCATCAACGAACTCGATGCCTCGATCATGCACGGCCCGACGCGTCGCGCCGGCGCCGTCGCCGGCGTGCGCCACGTGCGCAATCCGGTCGGCCTCGCGCGTGCGGTGATGGAACGGTCCGACCACGTGTTGCTGATCGGTGCCGGCGCCGAGGCCTTCGCGCGCCACGTCGGCGCCGACTTCGTCGATGCGGACTACTTCCGCACGGAGACGCGCTGGCAGCAGCTGCAGGAAGCGATCGCCAGCGAAGCCGCCGGGCAGGCGTCCGCACAGGGACGCGCGATCCATTACGGCACCGTCGGCGCGGTCGCGCTCGACCGCCACGGCCATCTCGCCGCCGCGACCTCGACCGGCGGCATGACCAACAAGCGCTGGGGCCGGGTCGGCGATTCGCCGCTGATCGGTGCCGGCACCTGGGCCGACACGCGGGTCGCCGTTTCCGCCACCGGCTGGGGCGAATACTTCATCCGTGCCGCGGTCGCCCACGACATCGCCGCGCGCATCGCCTACGGCGGCAACTCGCTGGCCGAGGCCGCGGCAGCGGTGATCGATGTCGAGGTGCCGCGTCTCGGCGGCGACGGCGGTGTCATCGCCATCGATGCCGAGGGCCATTTCAGCCTCGCCTTCAACACCGACGGCATGTACCGCGGCTGGATCGACGCCGACGGCGAACCCCGCGTGGCGATCCTCGCCGACGACGCCGGCTGAGCGGGCCGACCGGCACGAATCGCGGCGTCAGGATGCGCGGAGCGGACTTCAGCGTGGCGGGGCAACGCGTTCGTGGATGCGCATCACGCCGTGTTCGTGGACGAGGCGATAGCCGGCGAAGAAATCCGCGCTGAGGGATTCCGGCCAGGTTTCCGCGGAACCCGGTTCACCGTGCCAGGCCGGCACGTGGCTGACGACGAAGCGCGGACGCAGGCCGGCGTCGTACCACCAGTGCAGGTTGCCTTCGCGCAGGGCCGGCAACGCCTGCGGATGGATGAGGCCGTGGATGTCGAGGATGCGCAGGCCGGAATGCCAGCCGATCCGGCCGATCTCGGTGGCGGCGGCCTCGTCGCCGGGCGCCGCGTGTGCACGCAGCCATTCCGCACTGTTGCGGTAGTCGGCGGCGAACGCCGGTGGCGTCGGCCATGCCGCCGGCGTCATGCCGGCGCGCAGGAACAGCGGCGCGCAGGCGAGTGTGCATGCCGTGGCGACCGCCGTGGCGCGGGACCGGCGCGCGCCTTGCGCCATGCCGGTGAAGTGCCGTCGCGCCCACGCCGCGGCGGCGGCGATGACCAGCACGAGGGCGAGATCGACGGCCAGGTTGCCGGGTGCGTGGTACCAGGGGTAGCCGAGCGGTGCGCCGAGGAACTGGTAGCCGATGACCTGCAGCAAGCCGAAGCCGATGCAGATCGCGGCGAAGGCATCGCCGCCGCGCCAGCGTCGTGCCGCCAGCACGATGCCGATCGCCGCCGCCGGCAAGGTCAGCCACGGCCAGGCCGGCTGCTGCAGGAAGGCGATCAGGAAGTCGGGTTGCTGTCCCCACCAGCCGTAGTGGCGCTGCGCGGCCTTGACCGCGGCGGTCTGCGCCAGCGGGCTGCCGAACTCGAGGGTCGCCCACACCACCCACGGCAACACGACGACTAGCGCGGCGAGCAGGCTGCGCCAGGCGAGCCGTCGCTGCAGCAGCGCGCACAGGCCGATCAAAGCCAGCACGAGCAGCCCTTCCGGTCGGGTCAGGGCGGTGATGCCGGCGAGCAGGCCGACCACCCAGCCGTCGCCGCGCCGCTGCCAGGCGAGTGCGGTCCAGCTGACCGCGGCGAGCAGCAGGGCGGTCTCCATGCCGACCGAGGCGAGCAGGCGCGAGGACGAGGCGATGACCGCGCAGGCCAGCAGGGCGATGGCGACACCGTCACTGCGACGCCAGGCGAGGTAGTGCGCGGCGAGCAGGGCGAACAGGCAGAGCGCGAAGCTGGCGGCGAGGGTGTGCGTGCCGAAGCCGGCGACGCGGCCGAGCGCGGCGAGGAGGAGGACGAAGCTCGTCGACGTGGCGGGATTCGCCGGCTCGCCGGGGTTGTACGACCAGCCATGCCCTTCGGCGATGTTGGCGGCGACGCGCAGGTAGATGTAGGCATCGTCGACGGGCGTCGCCATCAGCGCCCAGGCCAGTGCGGCGGCGACCGGCAGCAGGGCGGCGAGCACGGCGAGGTCGAACCTCCGCAGGCCCGCCCCCGGTGTTGCTGCCGTGGCCGGCATTCCTAGGGTGAGCGGGCTTCGCGCACCGGACGCTTGGCGAGCTTGCGCTGCAGCGTGCGCCGATGCAGGCCGAGCCGCCGCGCGGCTTCGGAAATGTTGCCGTCGCAGTCGGCCAGCACGCGCTGGATGTGTTCCCACTCCAGCCGCTTCAGCGGCGGCGGCGCATCCGGCAGGTGTTCGGCGTCGGTGTGTTTCGCTTCGCCGAGCAGGGCCTGCACGACCTGGTCGGCGTCGACCGGCTTGGCCAGGTAATCGTGCGCGCCGCGCTTGATCGCCTCCACCGCGGTGGCGATCGAGGCGTATCCGGTCAGCAGCAGGATGCGCAGTCCCGGTCGCGCGGCCAGCAGCTGCGGGATCAGGCCGAGCCCGTTCTCGCTGCCGAGCTTGAGGTCGAGCACGGCGTACTTCGGCGCCATCTCCACGCAGGCGGTCAGCGCACTGGCACCGTCGGTGGCCCCGCGCACCTCGAAGCCGCGTGCGGACAACGCCCGCGACAGCACGTGGACGAAGGTGGTGTCGTCGTCGATCAGCAGGATGCGGTCGCGGGTTTCAGTGTTCATGCGGCGCATTCTCCCGTGCCGGCAGCGGCAGACGCAAATGCTGTTCGGTGCCGCCATCGCGGGCGGCACGGGCGGCGAGGCTGCCGCCGAAACGTTCGACCGTGGCCTTGGCCAGGGCCAGGCCGAGGCCGAGGCCGTCGCGCTTGGTCGTCTCGAAGCGCAGGCCCGAGGTCGGCACGCTGCCGGCGATGCCCTTGCCGAAGTCGCGGATCAGCATCTCGAACTCGTCCTGTTTCTCGACCAGGGCCAGTTCGACCACCGAGGAGGCATTCGCCAGCGAGGCATCGGCGGCATTGTTGAGCAGGTTGATGAGGGCATGGCGCAGGGCCGGCACGACCTTGATCGGATGCGGCGCGAGGCGCGGGTCGATGGTCGAGCGCACCTCGATCTCGGGCCGCAGCAGGCGGAACGAGTCGAGCGCGGTGGCGGCGAAATCGCCGACCGTGGTCGCTTCCGGTGCGCCGGCCAGCTGGTTGCTGCCGACCTTGACCAGCTCGCGCAGGATGTCGCGGCAACGCGCGGCCTGGCCGCGCAGCAGCTCGATGTCGGCCGACAGCGCAGGGTCGGCGGCCCGCTCGCGCGCCAGTTCGGCCAGCAGGGTGCTCATCGTCGACAGCGGCGTGTTGAGCTCGTGTGCGGTGCTGGCCGCTTGGGTGGCGATGGCGAGGATGCCTTCGTCGCGCAGCGCACGCATGCGCTCGTGCTCGGCGTCGGCCTGGCGCGCGCGCAGGGCACGCGCCAGGCGGGCGATGAAGAAGCCGAGCAGGGTCGCGGTGATGCCGAAACTGGTCGCCATGCCGAGCACGTGCAGGCGGAAGCCGCCCGGCGTGCCGATCGCGTGCTGGGTCGGCAGCGGCAGGTACCAGCGCATCAGGGCGAGGTAGGTCAGCACCGCGAGGGCGGCGACGAAAGCCACCGAGCGCAGCGGCAGCGCGGTCGCGGCGAGGGTGATCGGCATGACCAGCAGCGACACGAACGGATTGGTTGCGCCGCCGGTCAGGTAGAGCAGGTAGCCGAGCACGATCGTGTCGACGGTGATGTGGGCGACCGATTCGATCTCGCCGATCGGCCAGCGCAGCTCCAGGCGCCAGAACGCGAACATCGAGAACGTGCCGAGAAGGACGATGCCGGCCAGAAGCGGCCCGGCCGGCACCGGCATGCCGAGCGGACCGGCGACGAACGCGACCGTCAGTGCCTGGCCGGCCACCGCGCACAGGCGCAGCCAGGCCAGGGTGGTGACCAGTTGGCGCGGGCCGTGCGGCCAGCTGCGGCCGGCGCTGCGCGTCGGCAGCTTCGCCGTGCTCAACACGCAGGCCTGCGTGGGGGCGCGATCATGGGCATGCGTGAACCGTGGGAAGTGCTGCACGCATGATAGCGCGCAGGAGCCGCGGCAGAGCCGGGCCTGCCCGGCTGAAGCGTCGACCGCAGCCGCCGCGATGAAGTCGCGCGTGCGCATTGCTGCAATGGCGAACGCAACCCACCTCCCACGGCCCCTCATCCGGTGCTGCCGCACCACCTTCTCCCCGCTGCGCGGGGCGAAGGGAAGGCTGGCG
>CAKSZY010000030.1 GCA_934526015.1 uncultured Dokdonella sp. | reverse complement strand
GAACGATTGCGAACACTGCCCGCCGCCACGCTCGATCAGATGAGCATGTCCGCGTGAATTCGTGGGGAAACCTCAGAACCTGACCCCGTTTGATTGCCGAATGCACCGCGGCGCTGACCGCAGCCGGGGTGCCGGCGCCGTGGCCGGACGTGCTGCCGGCAATCGACGTGGAAGTCGCAAAAGGCGCGCTGCTCCATACGGGCCGCGAGCTGTCCGGGCTGATCGGACGTCCCACCACATCGCTCAAGGACGCGGTGGCAGCGGTGCTCGGCTGAGCAGGAAGCGGCGAACGATCCGGGGAACGGGGTCGGACTCACTTTCGGCAGGATCGCAGGCAGTTGAACATGCCTCCGTTTCATCACCCCGGTGTTTTCAGGCCGTACGATGATCGATTCCAACTCCACATGCACGATCGGTGACGTCGAAGAGATCATGGTTCGCGGCGAACCTGGCTCTTGTGGCGTTTGGGTGAAAGTACTGGAAGACGCCGAATGGCTCACGTCCGATTTGTCGGAGTACGGCGCACCGGAAGATCTGTCGAAAGCACTTTCTGCGTGGAGTACCGCCTGGTTCCAGGGTTGGCGCAAGGAACCCGACGGCGCGTGGTATCCGTGCGATTCCGAGGGGCTTGATCTGGCAAGGCGCGTCAAGCAATGGGCCGGGCCACGAGTGACGGTTACTCATGTTTCAGCCGCAGGCCAGTCGACTGTTGCGGTCTGACAAATCAAGCCGGTGCCGCTTCGCGGCGCGGCGCGCCGTTGACTGCCGATCAGTACTGTGTATACTCACTATACACAGACGTCACGGCTGACATGACCACCGACCTGCTCCTCTCGCCGCATTCGATCACGCCGATGTACGAGCAGATCGTCGAGCAGGTCGTGGCCAAGGTCATGGCGGGGCAATGGAGGGCCGGTGACCTCCTGCCCTCGATCCGCGAACTCGCCGCGTCCTGCCGCGTCAGCGTGATCACGGTGAAGCGGGCCTATCTCGAACTCGAGCGCGCCGGCGTGATCGTGACGCGTCAGGGCAAGGGCTCGTTCGTCGCCGATGCGCCGGATGCCGCCGAAGCGCTCGCCAACCAGGAATTCGAGGCGCAGTTGCAGGGCCTGGTCGATGCCGCCGAAAAGCTCGGTCTCGACCGTCGCCAGGTGCTGGCACGGGTGGCAAGCGCACTCGACGGCCCGGCCGACTCCGCGCAACCGACTCCCCATTCCGATCGAAGGAAATCCCGATGACTCGCGCCATTGCGCTCGCAGGCGTGCGCAAGCAATACGACGATTTCGCCCTGCACGACATCGATCTCGAACTGCCCGCGGGACAGGTGATGGGGTTGGTCGGCGTCAACGGCGCCGGCAAGTCGACCCTGCTGCGCCTGTTGATGGGGCTCGTGCGTGCCGATGGCGGCGTGGTGGAGGTGCTCGGACAGCGCCTGCCCCAGGCCCAGGTCGCGGTGAAGCGCGAGATCGGCCATGCCTCCGACGACATGCGCCTGTACCGCGGGCAAAGCCTGCGCTGGCACATGGATTTCATCCGCGGCATCTATCCCGTCTGGGACGAGGCCTATGCGCAGGATCTGTTGCGGCGCTTCGACCTGCGGCCACAGCAGGCGCTCGGCGGGTTCTCGCACGGGCAGCGGGTGAAGGCCGTGCTGTTGCTGATCTTTGCCCGCCATCCGCGCCTGTTGTTGCTGGACGAGCCGACCACGGGGCTGGACCCGGTCGCACGCGGCGAGGTGCTCGATGCACTGGCCGAGGTATTGCGCGACGAGGAGCGCTCGATCCTGTTCTCGTCGCATAACACCGCCGACATCGAACAGGTCGCCGACTCCATCACCTTCCTGCACGGCGGCAGGATCGTCGCCTCGGGCGACAAGGAATCGTTCCTCGACCGCTGGCGGCGGGTCCTGTGCCGCGGCACGAGCAGCGATGCGGTCCGCCGCTTGCCGGGCGTCGCCTCGGTACGCGACGGCGCACCGCTGGTGGAGATCAAGACCGGCGCTTTCGACGACACCACCCTGCCGGCCCTGCAGGCGCTCGGGCTGACCGTCGAAAAAGTCGAGCCGATGTCGCTCGAAGACATCTTCGTCACCACCGTGCGCGGGAGCAACAACGCATGAACTGGCTCGCATCCGATGCCGAGATGGTCCGCAAGCTGATCGCCAAGGACTGGCAGGTCTACCAGAAGCAGCTGGCCGGCTATGTCGGCGGACTGCTGCTCGCGTTGGGCCTGGTCGGCATGGGTACGCCGCTGCTGTCCGCAGCCGGCACCTTGCTCTTGCTCGTACTGCTGATCGTGGTCGGCTCCTACGCGATCCAGTCCTCGATCATTGCCGAGCGCAAGCAGCAGACCCAGCCCTTCATCATGAGCCTGCCGGTGACGCCGATGGACGTGTTCTGGGGCAAGCTGCTGGCCAACCTCGCCATCTACCTGGTGCCGTTCCTGCTCGTGGTCGGCGGCCTGCTCGCACTGGTCCTGACCACGGCGCGCCCGGACGGCACCGTGCCCTGGATCGTGCTGGTCGCGATGTTCCTGCTGGCCAATTTCTGCGTGTCGCTGTGCGTGGCCATCGCGGTCGATTCGGAAGGCTGGAACATCTTCACCATGCTCGTGTTGATGACCCTGATCGGACCCTTCATCTACGGCATCGGTCGGCTCGACAGCATCGCCCGCCACCTGCAGACCGACCAGATCGTCTGGAGTCCGGCGGCCCTCGGCATCCTCGCGGGTGAACTGGCGGTGATCCTCATCGCCATCCTCATCGCCGGATGGGTCCACGCGCGCAAGCCGTCCTTCCTCTGATGCCGGCGGCCATGCAGGACGATGGACGCATCCATGGCATGGACAACCTGCGCGCGCTGGCCATGCTGGCCGGCGTGGTGTTCCATGCCGCACTCGCCTACAGCCCGCTGATGCAGCCGATCTGGCCCGCCGCAGACGGCGCCAGCTCGGTCGTCGTCGATGCGTTCGCCTGGTTCCTGCACCTGTTCCGCATGCCGCTGTTCTTTGCCATCGCCGGCTACTTTGCCGCCCTGCTGGTGGCACGCCGCGGCATGGCGGGACTGTTCGCCAACCGCTGCCGGCGCGTGCTGCTGCCGCTGCTGCTGTTGGCACCGCCGATCCTCGTCACCATGAGCTGGCTGACCGAGCACGCCGCGGTCACGGCCATCCAGCCGTCCCCGGCGCTGGCGTGGATCCGGAGCTACCTCGCACGGAATGGCCACGTGCCGTTGTTGTCCGGCTGGGCGCATCTCTGGTTCCTGTTCTACCTGATGCTGTTCACGGTGCTGGTGTGGGTCGCCTCGGCGCTTGAGGCCGGACGAATCGGCCGCAGGCTTGCCTCCTTGCCCGCATCTGCCCTGGTGGTGGGCCTGCCGCTGCTGCTGACACCTGCGCTGGCGCTGGTCGGCACGCCCTGGCCTGCACCGGACTTTTTCATTCCCTCGCTGTGGGCGCTGGCGTTCTTCGGGCTTTATTTCGCCTTCGGCTACCAGCTCTTCCTTCATGGCGAACTGCTCGATCGCCTGCGGCCGTTCTCGCCTTTGCTGCCCGCCGGCGCGGTCGTCGCCCATGCCGTCCTGTTCCTCGCGACCGATGGCTACACGGCCACATCGCCATCCGCTGCGCAACAGGGTTGGAACGCATGGCTGCAAGCATGCGCCGGCGCCTGGATGACGCTCTGGTGCCTGCTCGCCGCGAAGCGGTGGCTGGCTGCGCGCAACGCGATCATGCGCTGGCTCGCCGATGGCTCGTACTGGGTCTATCTGGTGCACCTGCCCGTGCTGCTGGCGATCCAGTACCGGCTGCTCGACGTGCCGATGCACTGGAGCGCCAAGTTCGCGATCTCGGTGGCGGCGACGTTCCTGCTGTCGTTCGCCAGCTACCAGTGGCTGGTCCGGCATACCGTGATCGGCAGGCTGCTCAACGGGCAGCTGCCGCCGGCGCCGGCGCCGGGCGCCACGGCCGGCAGACAACGAAGAGGATCCTCGCCCGGCCCGGCGTGACGCTCCGGCCGGAACGGTTCGCGGGCCTGGTCCGGCCATTGCCTGCGCCCATCCGGCCAACACGATGCATCTTCCGGGTCGTTGGCGTCCGCACTCGAACCCGCGACAGGGATCGACGGTCCCGGAAACGACTCCGGGCGCCGTCATTCCCGATCGACGCGAACTCCGGCAAGTGAAGTGCCGCCCCGATGCGATCGCTCGCCTGTAACCGCGCGATCGCGATCGTGCAGAATCCGGCGGTCCAGGTTCGAGAGCATCGGGCCAAGGGAACGCCGCTTCGCGCGGACGGTCTCCCGACCATCCATGCAGGCCGACGCGGTTTTGCGGCGCGGCCTGATCCAGGCGTCAGCCACCCTAACAGCCAGGCACGCAAGCATGAGCGAACCCCCGGCCCAGATCGAACACGCCGTTGAAGCAGCGAAGTCCGGTCAATGGGATCGGCTTCTGTCGGAGTGGGAACGCTCCGACGTTCTCGCCGGCCGCTGCAGTCGCCATGCCGAACCCGGCTCGTCGTGGAGCTTTCTCCATCAGGCCGCCCGCTGCGGCCATGCACGGGCATGTCGTGCCTTGATCGCCCGGGGCGCATTCGTCGATGCGCTGAGCCATGACTCCCGCACGCCGGCCGACGTTGCCGGGCAGAACGGGCATCATGAACTTGCGGCCTTCCTGCGCGATGCATCGATCGGCCGGGACTCGCTGTGGGCCCCGCAGACCGATCCGGATCTCCATCCGGCCAGCAACCGGTGGCGCGAGGCAACTCCGGCCAAGGCCGATGTAAACATGAAGGTCGGATATGGCGGTGGCGTGGTCCGGATCCGCAAGGGCGAGCCATACTTCACCGACGCGCTCGGCCGCGTACTCGTCGGCTGGCACGGGACGTTCAACCCGCCCCGTGGCATGGATGGCGATTCGATGATCGAATGATCCACAGGAAGACCCCGCTCGTCGGCGCGCAACCTTCAACCCGCCCGCTTGAATGGAGAACGTCGATGATCGAACTGCCGGTACGCGATCCGTGCGACCTGTGCGAAGGGATGGCGGGCCGGGAGGAGCGATGGGCGGTCATCGACGAATGCGAGCATGCGCTGACGGTGATCAACCCGTGGCAGTTCGAACTCGGCCAGTGCTGCGTCATCACCCGGCGACACGTGGCGACGCTGCTCGATCTCTCCGCGGACGAATGCCGGACCATCCTGTTCGCCGCGCAGCGGGTCGCGGTGGCACTCGTCGCGACCTGGCAGCCTCTCGGCATCCTCACGTTCCAGAACAACGGGGTCTACAGCGGTCAGGAGACGCCGCATTTCCATTTCCACGTCGTACCCCGGCAAAAGGGCAGCGACTGGGGCATCGGCCCGCCGCAGATCGCGACCTTCGACGGCGCCGGTCGCACGAGGGGGGCCGTCCACGACCCGAGTGGGGATGCGCAGCGCCGCGAGCGCGTTCGCGCTTCCGCGCGGCAACTGGCCGAAACCGCGGCCCTCATCCGTGCGAACCTGCCGGCATAGGTTCTTCTCGCGCGATTCCCGGGGTGGCCCGACACCGCATTGCTGCGATGATTCGCATCGCGTCCAACCGTCCGCCATGGGAACCACGATGAAAGCCGCTGCCCTCGCCTTCCTGCTCGCGCCATTCGCCGGTTGCATGGCTTTCGCCGCCGAGGTGCAGCCGGTGCTCGTGATCCACGGCGGCGCCGGCATCATCCGCAAGGACATGACCGCGGAAATCGAACGCGATGCACGCGCGGCGCTCCGGCGCGCGATCGAGGCCGGTCGTGCCGAACTCGATGCCGGCAAGCCGGCGCTCGATGCGGTCACCGCGGCGATCGTCGTCCTCGAGGACGACCCGAACTTCAATGCCGCGCGCGGCGCCGTGTTCACCCACGACGGGCGCAACGAGCTCGACGCCGCGATCATGGAAGGCCACACGCGGCGCGCCGGTGCGGTTGCCGGCGTGCACACGGTGCGCAATCCGGTCACGCTGGCGCGGGCGGTGATGGAGCAGTCGCGCCACGTCCTGCTGGTCGGCGACGGCGCCGAGGCGTTCGCCAAATCGGTCGGCATCCCGCTCGCCGATCCGGAGTATTTCCGCACCGAACGGCGCTGGCAGCAGTTGCAGAAGGCCTTGCGCGAGGAGAACGCCGGGGCCGCGTCGAGCGATTACGAAACCGCGCGCCATTTCGGCACGGTCGGCGCGGTCGCGCTCGATCGCTCGGGTCATCTTGCCGCCGCCACCTCGACCGGCGGCATGACCAACAAGCGCTGGGGCCGCGTCGGCGATTCGCCGCTGATCGGTTCCGGCACCTGGGCCGATGCGCGCTGCGCCGTGTCGGCGACCGGTTGGGGCGAGTTCTACATCCGCACGGCGGCGGCGCACTCGATCTGCGCGCGCGTCGCCTTCCTCAAGGAACCACTGGCAAAGGCGGCGACCACGGTCATCAACGGCGAAATCCCCGCGCTCGGCGGCAACGGCGGCGCGATCGCGCTCGACCGCGACGGCAACATCGCCATGCCGTTCAACACCGACGGCATGTTTCGCGCATGGCTCGACCGCGACGGCGGAATCCACGTCGCGATCTACGCCGATGAGGGGAAACGCGGCAAACCGTGAACGCAGCGGCAGGACGACGCGCTCGCGGTTGCGGACGTGTCGCGCATCATGCGGATCGGTGCTGCGCTCCGCCCGAACCCCCAAGCACCGCTTCAGCCCCTCTCCTGCGGGAGAGAGGTATATGCACGTCGAACCTCGCAGCTTCGATTCCCTCTCCCGCGAGGGGAGAGGGAAGAAAGGCAAGGCGTTTCCTGCAACCCGCTTTCATTTCCTATGCACGTTCCGCCGCGGCGGCGGTTGGGCGCTGGCGCAGCACGCGCCCCTGGCTGCCGTCGCGCACGACGTTGCGCAGCCAGGTGCGGGCGTCGTCGAGCAGGGAGTAGATCACCGGCAGTGCCATCAGGGTGACCAGGGTCGAGAACACCAGCCCGCCGACGATCGCGCGCGCCATCGGGAAGTACGGCGGGCCGTCGCCTCCGATCTGCACGCCGCCGATGCACAGCGGCACCATGCCGAGGATCGCCGTGCCCATCGTCATCAGCACCGGGCGCAGGCGGTCGCGGCTGCCGGCCACGAGCGCATCGACCCTCGACATGCCTTCATGGCGCAGCTGGTTGATGTGCACGAGCATGACGATGCCGTTGTTGACGACGATGCCCATCAGGATCAGCACGCCGATCATGGCCATGAACGAGAACGTCGTGCCGGTCAGCCAGAACAGCCAGTAGACGCCGAACACCGAGAACACGAAGGTGGTCATGATCGCGGCCGGATAGATCAGCGATTCGAACATCGCGCACATGACCACGTAGACGAGCACGAGCGCGATCAGCAGGTTGAAGGCCATGCGCTGGCCGGTTTCGTCGGCTTCGCGGAAGGTGGTGCCGAAGGTCCAGCGGTAGCCGGCCGGCAGGCTGACCGTCTCCATTGTCTGCTCGATGCGCTTGCGCGCCTCGTCCTGGGTGGTTTCGGCGTCGACGTTGACCTGGATCGGCAGCGCGGTCTGCCGGTTCTGGCGCTGGATGACCGCATCGGCGTTCTGCGCCTGCACCTCGACCATCGCCAGCAGCGGCACCTGGCTGCCGTCGGGTGCGCGCAGCTTGTAGTCGGAAAGATCGGCGATGCTCTGCGCATCGGCGTCGCGGAAACGCAGCCAGGTCGGGATCTGGGTGTCGCCGCGGCGGAAATCGCGCAGTTGAGCCCCGCGCAGCGCGATCGAGACGTAGCGGGCGACGTCGGACGCGCTGAAGCCGTAGGCACGCGCACGCTCGCGATCGACGCGCACGGCGACCTCGCGGTCGGAAGCACTCTGGGCGAGGCGCACGTCGTGCAGGCCCGGCACGCGCGCGAGCACCGGCATCACCGATTCCGACAGCTCGCGCAGGCGTTCGCTGGAATCGCCGACCAGCGACAGGCGGATGCCGTCGCTGCCGCCACCGCCGCCGCCTCGGTTGAACGCCACCTTGCCGACGGCGAGCTTCGGCAGGTCCTTGCGGATCTCGTCCATGATCTCGCTCGCCGGTCGCACCGCATCGTCGTCGTCGGTCAGCAGGATCGTCGTCGAGGCGTTGCCGCGCTCGTCGTAGTAGCTGTAGACCGAGCGGATCTCCCAGCTTTCCCTGTGGTCGAGCAGGTAGCGCTCGACCTCGGCCACGGCACTGCGCAACTGCTCGAGGCGGTAGTTGCCGTTGAGGTCGTAGTCGAGATGGAGGTCGCGCGTGTCGCCGGCCGGGAACATGTCGCTGCGCGTCTGCGTCATCGGCACCAGGCTGACCATCAGCAGGGCGAGCACGCCGAGCATGGTCAGGCCACGGCGACCGAGCGACCAGCGCACGAAACGCTCGTAGCGGCGTTGCAGGCGCGTGATCAGCGTCTCGCGGCCGATGAAGTCCGGCGTCGGCAGCTTCGCCGACAGCATCGGGATCAGGCTGACCGCGATCAGCCACGAGGCAAGATGGGCGATCGACATCGACACCGCCACCTGGGTCAGGTAGATCGCGATCGGGCTGCGTTCGCCGAACACGTTCGGCAGGAACACGATGATGCTGGTGAGCGTGCCGGCGGTGATCGCCATGCCGACCACGCGCGTGCCCTCGATCGCGCAGTACCACGGCCGGTCGGGGTATTTCTCCCGGTACTGGTAGATGCTCTCCACGGCGACGACGGCATTGTCGACGAGCATGCCGACGGCGAGCAGCAGGCCCATCATCGACAGGATGTTGAGGCTGATGCCGAGGAAGTACATGCAGCCGAGCGTCATCACGAAGCACACCGGGATCGCCAGCGACACCATCGCCGTCGCCCGCCAGTCGCGCAGGAAGAAGAACAGCACCAGCACCGACAGCAGGGTGCCCTCGAGACCGGCCTTGCCGAGCTCGCGCAACGAATCGGTGACGCCCTCGGCCTGGTTCTGCATGAAGAAGAGCTGCAGGCCCTTCATCTCCGGCTCGCGCGAGGCCTTCTCGACTTCCTCGAGCACGAGGCGACCGACCTCGACCAGGTTGGCGCTGCGCTCGCGGCTGATTTCCAGCGCCACCGCCGGACGCTGGTCGAGGCGGCGCTCGTAGTCGAGTTCGGCCGGGCGCAGGCTGACTTCGGCGATGTCGCCGAGGCGCAGGCCGTTGCGGTCGAGGACGACGTTGCGGATGTCCTCGAGCGAGCGCCACTCGCCCTGCGGCTGCACGCGATAGCGCAGGCCGCCGTCGTGGATCAGGCCGGCCGAAGTGGAGAAATTGGCCTCCTTCAGCGCACGCGCGAGTTCGTCGAGGCCGACGTTGTGCGCGGTCAGGCGGTCCGAGGACAGCTCGATGCGCACCTCCGGCGGGGCGACGCCGTGCAGCTGCACGCGGGCGACGCCGGGAACGCGCTCGAGCGGTCGCTTGAGCTTACGGTCGAGCATCTCCCAGGCGTTGGAAAGGTCGCGGTCGCTGGAGATGCGCAGTTGCAGCACCGGCTGGTCGCTGGTGGCGAACTTCAGCACGAAGTAGCGCTGCAGGTCGTCCGGCAGGTCGGCGCGGATCGCATCGAGCTTGTCGCGCGCCTCGACCGCCTTGGTGGCGACGTTCTGGCCCCACTTGAACTCCATGAAGATCTCGGCGCCGTCGGCGCGCGAAGTCGAGTTCATGACCTGGATGCCGGGAATCGTCGACAGCGCCTCCTCGACCGGGCGCGTGATCGTGCGTTCGATCTCGGCCGGCGTCGAACCCGGATACGGCACCTGCACGAACAGGAACGGCGCCTCGATGTCGGGCATGTACTCGAGCGGCAGGCGGAAGGCGGCGAGCAGGCCGACCACCGTCATCGAGACGAAGAACATGATCGCCGTGACCGGGCGCTTGAGGCTGAGTTCGGCGAGGGTCATGACGTGGCCCGGGACCGGTCGAACGACCACGCACCCGCGCACACGCAGCGCGTGCGCGACCGCTCATCCATGGCGCCCGGATCGCGCACGGACTGCGATCCTGCGCGGGCGGCTGCGGGGAAGTCGGCCGTCATGCGTGCGACTCCGCCAGCGGCGCATCCGCGGCCGCGGGTCGATCCGCGTCCATGGCGCGCGCCTTGCGTGCACCGCGCGCGACGTACCAGGCGTCGGGCTTGCGGTCGAGGCGTTCGTAGACGACCGGCACGACGACGAGGGTCAGCAGGGTCGACACCAGCAGGCCGCCGATCACCGTGATCGCCATCGGCGAACGCACCTCGCTGCCTTCACCGAGGCCGATCGCCAGCGGCAGGAAGCCGAGCAGGGTCGCCAGCGTGGTCATCACGATCGGACGCAGACGCGATTCGGCCGCGAGCATGATCGCCTCGCGCTTGGCGTGGCCTTCCTCGCGCAACTGGTTGACCCGGTCGATCAGCACGATCGCGTTCTTGACGACGATGCCGGCGAGCATGATCAGGCCGATGAAGACGACCACCGAGACCGGCGTGGCGGTCAGCTTCAGCGCGAGCACCGCACCGACCAGGGCCAGCGGGATCGAGAACATGATGACGAACGGGTGCAGCAGCGACTCGAACTGCGAGGCCATCACCAGGTAGACGAGGAAGATCGCCAGTGCAAAGGCGAACATCATCGATTTCGCCGAGGCATCCATCTCCTCGCCCTGGCCGCCGATGTGCACCGACACGCCGGGCGCGAGCGGGTTCGCCGCCAGCAGCGACTCGACCTCGGCCACCGCGCTGGCGAGGTCGCCATGGCGCAGGTTCGCCGAGACGAGGGCGACGCGTTCCTGGTCGACGCGATGGATCTCGCTCGGTCCCTCGGTGGCCTCGATGCCGGCGACCGCGGACAGCCGCACCGGCCGTTCGGCTCCCGGATTGACGATAAGGTTGCGCACGTCCTCGACGCTGGCACGGTCCGCTTCACGGGCGCGCGCGAGCACGTCGATCTTGCGGTCGCGGAAGTTGTAGCGGGTGGCGACTTCGCCGCGCACCTTGCCGACCACGGCATCGGAGACCTGGCGCGTGGTCAGGCCGAGCGCGGCGGCACGGTCCTGGTCGAAGCGGATCTGCACCTCGGGATAGCCGTCCTCGACCGTCGACTTGATGTCGGCGAAGCGGTCGGAAGCGGCCAGCAGCGCGGCAAGCCGCTTGCCGGCCTGGGTCAAGGCATCGAGATCGTAGCCGCGCACCTCGATCTCCAGCGGCGTGGCGAAGCTGAACAGCGATGGCCGCGCAAACTTCACTTCGCTGTCCGGGCGGCTGGCGAGATCGGCGCGCAGGGCGTCCATCGCCGCACGCTCGCCGGCATTGCCGACGCCGGGCTTCAGCGCCACCAGCAGGCGCGCGATGTTCTCGCCGGATTCGGTCGGGTTGGCATCCAGACGCGTGCCGGTGCCGGCGACCCCGTAGATCGAGGCGATGTTCGGGTCTGCGGCATGACGGCGCTCGAGTCCGGCGACGAGCGCGTCGGTCTCCGCCAGCGGCGTGCCGGGCGGCAGCTTGATGGTGGTCTCGAAGCGGCCCTGGGCGAGGGTCGGGATGAGGTCCATGCCGAGCGAGGGAATCATCGCCACGCTGGCCGCGAAGGCGGCCGCGGCTACGCCGAGCACGAGCCACGGCCGGTCCATCGCCGCCGGCAGCAACCGGTGATAGCGCGCGGCGGCGAAGTCGTAGGCGGCGATGACGAAGCGTGCAAGCACCCGCAGCAGCCGCCCGATGCTGGCATCGAAGGCACGCGCGGCGAGGCCCGCGACGGCGACCAGCCCGCGCGGCAGGATCTGGAACAGGCCTTCGCCGATTGCCGAGGCCACCCGGCGCAGTCCGCGCAGCACGCGGTTGCGCGGCAGCGGCTTCGGCGCCGGCGCCTCCTCCTCGCGGAACGCCAGCGGCGAACGGCCCTGCAGCGAGGCCATCATCGGGATCAGGGTCATCGCCACGACCAGCGAGATCAGCATGGCGAAGGTGATCGTCAGCGACTGGTCGCGGAACAACTGGCCGGCCACGCCCTCGACGAACACGAGCGGGAAGAACACCGCCACCGTGGTCAGCGTGGAGGCGGTGATCGCCATGCTGACCTCGCTGGTGCCCTTGACCGTCGCATCGACGACCGACAGGCCCTTCTCGCGCAACCGCGCGATGTTCTCCAGCACCACGATCGAATCGTCGACCACCATGCCGGTGGCCAGGGCGAGGCCGCCGAGCGACATCACGTTGAGGCCGAGGTCGGCCTGGCCCATGAAGAAGAACGTCGCCACCAGCGACACCGGCAGCGACAGCGAGATGATGAAGGTGCTGCGCGCATGGCCGAGGAAGAAGAAGATCATCAGCACCGCGAGCACGCCGCCGAGCAGCGCATCGTTGCGGACCTCGTCGAGCGAGTGCTGGATGAACACCGACTGGTCGTCGATGACGGTCAGTTTCGCGCCGGCCGGCAGGGTCGGCTTGAGGCGTTCGAGCGCGGTCCTGACCGCAGCGGCGACGGCGACGGTGTTGCCATCGCCTTCCTTGTAGATCGCCAGTTCGATCGCCTCGGCGGCATCGATGCGCACGATGCCTTCGCGTTCCTTGAATCCCTGGCTCACCTCGGCAATGTCGTGCAGGCGGATCGGCACGCCGTTGTCGACCTTCACCAGCATGTCGCGCATCTGGCCGAGGTCGGCAAACTGGTTGATCGTGCGGACGAGGTAGCGCTGACTGCCCTCGTCGATGCGGCCGGCGGAGATGTTGACGTTTTCGCTGCGCAGGCGGGCGACGACATCGGCCACCGAAAGGTTGAGCCGGGCCAGCTTCTGCTGGTCGAGGGCGACCTGGATCTCGTCCTCGAGTCCGCCACCGACCTTGACCGCGGCGACGCCGGCGACCGGCTCCAGGCGCTTCTTCAGCTCGTCGTCGGCGAAACGGCGCAGCTGCTTGAGCTCGGCCTCGTTGAACGTCTCGCCGCTTCCCGCGCCGGTCAGGCCGAGGCGGATGATCGGATCGGTGGACGGATTGAAGCGCAGCAGCACCGGCTTGGTCGCCTCCAGCGGCAGGCTCAGCAGGTCGAGCTTGTCGCGCGTTTCCAGGCTGGCCATCTCCATGTCGGTGCCCCAGGTGAACTCGAGGATCACGTCGGACTGGCCGGTGCGCGACACCGAATGGATGCGGCGCACGTTCTTGACCACGCCGAGCGCTTCCTCGACCGGCTGCGAGACGAGATTCTCGATCTCGATCGGCGCCGCACCTTCGTATTCGGTGCGCACGGTCAGGGTCGGATAGGAGAGATCCGGCAGCAGGTTGACCTTCAGCCCCGACAGCGCGATCAGGCCGAACAGGACGAGGGTCAGCGTGCTCATGCCGACCGTCACGCGCCGGCGGGTGGCGAACTCGACGAGGTTCATTGCACGCCCTCCAGCACCTGCACGCGGGTGCCGTCGCGCACCGCACTGCGTCCGACCGTAATCACGCGATCGCCGTCGGCGAGGCCCTCGAGGATCTCGACGTTCGCGGCATCGCCGTAGCCGACCCGGACCAGACGGCGCCGGGCGATCCAGCCGGGTTCATCCGCCTTCGCGGTGGCGACGACCGGGGCCGGTTTCGACCCGGCGGCCGCGGTTCCTGTGGACGTTGCCACGGCAGCCGCCGGCGTTTCGCGCTCGACGGCAAACACCGCGGTCTCGCCGTCTTCCTCGATCAAGGCCGTGCGCGGAATGGCCAGCGCGTCGTCGTGGCGACCGTAGGCGATGTCGAGGCGACCGAACATGCCCGACTTCAGGCGCTTGCCGGCATCGCGGAACTCGCAGGTCACGCGGAACGTGCCGGTCGCCGCGTCGATGACCGGACTGATGCGCTGGATGCGCCCCTCGAAGCGCACCTCGGGAATCGAATCGACGCGCATGCCGACGAGCTGGCCGGGTGCGAGCGTGTGCAGTTCGCGCTCCGGCACGTTGAGCACGGCGAGCAGGGGATCGAAGTTGTCAATGCGGAACAGCGCCTGGTTGAGCTGGATGTAGTTGCCGACCTTGGCCATGCGCCGCGAGATCACCCCGCCGATCGGCGCGGTGATCGTCGTCCAGGACAACTCCAGCCGCGCCAGGTCGTGCGTCGCGCGCTGGGTCTGCAGGTCGAAGCGGATCTTGTCGTTCTGCTCGACGCTGAGCAGCTTGCGCTCGAACATCTCGCTCGACCGGCGGTAGTCGTTCTCCAGCTTGCGCAAGGTCGCCTCGGCTTTGGCCAGATTGAGGCGCGGGCTTTCGTCGTCGAGTTTCGCCAGCGGTTGGCCGGCGACGACGGTGTCCCCCTCCTCCACCAGCAACCGGACCAGGACGCCGGGAATCTTCGCGGCGACCTCGGCTTCGCTGTCGGCCTCCAGCGTGGCCACGCCGGTGTAGCTCGCGCTGATCGCGCGGCGCGAGGTGGCGACGGCTTCCACCGGCACGGCATGGGCGGCCGCGGCCTCCTTGCCTGTCGAGTCGACCTTGCAGGCGGCGAGGACGGCGCAAACCAGGCCCAGCAGGACCGCGCAGGCACCGCGCGGGGCGGCTGCGAAGCGGATGTTCATCGATCGGTGTCCCGGACAGTGCTTGGTGTTCTACTTTACTAGCACACCAAAATACCGCATGGGACGGAAGTCATCCCTGCGCGGCCGATGGGATGCGCCAACGCCGACCCGGGTTGCAGGCATCGCACGCGGGCTGCCGCAAGCCGCGGAAAAACAGGCCGCGGCGCGGAGCGCTTCGCGCCCATGGCGCGAGCGGCTATACTCCGGGGCTTGCCGCGTGCCCCATTGACCCAGTCGGATCCGGAAGCTTCGAGATGACCCGAGCGCTGCTGCTTGCCGTTGCCCTGTTGTCCACCCCAGCCCTCGCCGAGGACGCCAAGGGAGACCCCGCAGAAGGCCGCATCAAGGCCTATACCTGCACGGGCTGCCACGGCGTCACCGGCTGGAAGAACGCCTACCCGAACTACAGCGTGCCGCGCATCGCCGGGCAGAACTACGAGTACCTGGTCACCGCGCTGACCGCCTATCGCACCGGCGAGCGCCAGCACCCGACCATGCGCGCACAGGGCGAAAGCCTCGGCGATCAGGACATCCGCGACATCGCGGTGTTCCTGTCCACCCTGAACGTCGCCAAGTGAGCCGCCCGATGAACGTCCCGATGATCCAGCGTCTTGCCCTCGCCCTCGTTGCCGCGACCGCGTTCGCCGCGCCGGCCATTGCCGCGCCGAAGGGCGATGTCGAAGCCGGCAAGCAGAAATCGACCGCCTGCCAGGCCTGCCACGGTGCCGACGGCAACTCGATCGATCCGATGTATCCGCGCATCGCCGGTCAGTACGCCGACTACCTCGCGCACTCGCTGCATGCCTATCGCGACGGCTCGCGCCAGAACGCGATCATGGCCGGCTTCGTCACCACCCTGTCCGACCAGGACATCGCCGACCTCTCCGCCTACTACGCGGCGCTGCCCGGCAGCATCGAAGATCTCAGCAAGCACCTCAAGGCGAAGTGAGGGGCTGGGGGCCAGAGACCGGGGCGAGGGCGCGTTGCCTGCGGCGCAGTGGTTTCCGAACGGAAAGAGCATCACCGCTGAAGGCGTGATGCTTTTCGGCAACCTTCAGCCGGTGTTGCGCGCGTAGTACGGCTTCGAGCCGCTGGCGTGGTCGGTGACGTCGCGCACGCCGCTGACGCCCGGCACGCGCTCGCGCAAGGTCCTCTCGATGCCGTTGCGCAGGGTCACGTCGACCATCCCGCAACCATGGCAGCCGCCGCCGAACTGCAGCACGACGACGCCTTCGGCATCGATCTCGCGCAGGCTCACGCGTCCGCCGTGCGAGGCCAGCTGCGGATTGACCTCCGCATCGATCACGTACTGCACGCGTTCGAACAGGCTGGCGCCGTCATCGGGCGGCGTGCCGCGCAGGCGCGGCGCCTTGATCGACAGCTGACCGCCGGTGACGTCCTTCGCGAAGTCGATGGTCGCGCCATCGAGGAACGGCACGCTGGCCGACTCGACGAACAGCAGGAAGCCGTTGCAGTCGACTTCCCACTCGTCGCCACGCAGGTCGGCCGGCTCGCAGAACTCGAGTTCGCAGTCGCCCTTCGGCGTGCCGGCAGCCACCGCACGCAGGCGGATGCCGAGACCCGGCATGTCCTGCTGCTCGATCAGGCGCAGGAAATGCGCGCGCGCGGATTCGCTGAGGTCGATCATGGCCGTGCTTCCGGTGGAATCCCGACCATTCTAGTCCTTGATCGCGGCGACCACATCCGCGCTAAATAGCGCACCCCGTTTACCGGAGCACCGCATGACGCCCGAATCGCTCGCGCACTCGCATTGCGTTCCCCGCAAGGGCCGCGAACACGCGCTCGACGATGCCGAAATCGCGCGCCTGCTCGGCATGCTGCCGGGCTGGACGCTGGATGCCGGACGCGGACAGATCGAGAAGAGTTTCGCCTTCGACGACTTCCATCGCACCATGGCCTTCGTCAACGCGGTCGCCTGGATCGCCCACCGCGAGGACCATCATCCGGACTTCGAGGTCGGCTACGCGAAATGCCTGCTGCGCTGGTCGACGCATGACGTCGGCGGCCTCTCGCTCAATGATTTCATCTGCGCCGCCCAGGTCGAACGCCTGCTTGGGCACGCCTGACACCGCACACCGGCCGCGCCTGCCGGCGCCGGCCGCGGCGTTGCTGGGGGTGCTCGCCATCGTCGCCGCCGCGTTCCTGCTGGATAGCCTCGCCCGCGCACAGTTGCGCGCCCACCTCGTCGGGACCGCCACCGGCACGCTCGCCGCGCTCGTCCACGACGACACCCCGGCACGCTGGCCGCTGACCGCGGCAAGGGATGTCGTCACCGGCAGCGCGCTCGGCGCCGCCGCCAGCCGCTTCGATGACGCCGGCCTCGAGGTGCGCTCGCGCGGCAGCGACTTCGAGATCGGGCTGGTGCTGCCGGACGCGCTCGATCTCGAACGCCTCGCGAAGCTCGAACTCGAGGTCGACGCCGATGCCGCCGCCTCGCTCGTCTTCACCGCCCGCCGCGCGCTCGACGCCGCGCTTTGCACGAGCAGCCCCACTGCCATCGGCGAAGGTGCGCAGATCGTGCGCATCGACCTGCATGCCCTCGCCTGGCGCTGCGACGACGGCACCGACGCGCGACCGGCGAAGGCCGCGATGTTGCGCTTGCGCGTCGGCCTGCCGGCCGGCGCCACGATGCGCCTCAGCGACCTGCGCCTGCGCCCGGGCACGGCCTTCTCCGTCGCCTCGCTGCAGGAGCTCAAGCTCGACGTGCCGGCCGACGCCATGGCGCTGCTCGTGCTCGAGCATGTTCCGGCCGCGCGCTGGCCACTGGTCGAACTCGGTGGCGGCGCGCGCGTCGAACCGACCCTGCTCGCCATCGACCGCATCCGCGAGGTCGCGCCGGCGGCGATCGTCGTGCCCGCCGGCACCCTCGCCGAAGTGCTGGCCGCGGCGACCGCGGAGCCGCCTGCCGCGCCGCGACCGCTGCGCTTCACCGCCCTCGCCGCGTGGCTCGCGGTCGGCCTGCTCGCCCTCGCCCTGGCCTGGGTGCGCCTGCGGCCATGGACCTCGCCGCGCGGGCAAGCCCTCGCCGAGCTCGCCGGCAGCGCCGGCGTGCCGCTCGCGCTGCTCGCCGGTGGCGCGATCGGTGACGATCTCGCCTTGCCGACCCTGGCCGCGCTGGCCTGCTGCATGGGGTTCGCGCTCAGCCTGCTGAAAGGCAGCGCACCGCGCCAGCCGGACACCCGCACCTGGTGGCGCGGCGCGGCCATCGCCCTGGTCAGTGTCGCCATCGCGGCGGTGCTGGTCGCGGCCCTGCGCGACCCCTCGCAACCCTGGGACTGGCCGCCTCCGGCGCGCATCCTGCGCTATCTCGGCTGGGCCGCGCTGCAGCAGGTGCTGATCGGCGTGATCGTCGCCGAACGCTTCGCCCGGCTGACCGGCTCGGCTCGCCTGGCCGTGCTGCTGGCGGCCTTCGTCTTCGCCCTGCTGCATGCACCGAACGCGATGCTGATGCAGTTCACCTTCCTCGGCGGGTTGATCTGGATCCGCAACTGGCAGCTCCATCGCGCCCTGTTGGCCAACACCCTGGCGCATGCCGCCTGCGGACTGCTGCTGGCGAGCGGGTTGCCGCCGGACTGGCTGCGCTCGGCGGAGATCGGCGCGCGCTACTTCCTGTTCTGAAGGACATCGACGACGCGGCGCAGGTCGTCCGCCAACGGCGCGCTGAAACTGTAGCTGCGCTCGCCGAGGTTGAACTCGAAACGCGCCGCATGCAGGAACAGGCGCCTGAGCCCGAATGCGCGCATCGACTGGTTGAAGGCCTTGTCGCCGTACTTCTCGTCACCGGCGAGCGGATGGCCGATGTGCGCGCCGTGGACGCGGATCTGGTGCGTGCGGCCGGTCTCGATCGCCACCTCGGCGAGGGTCACGGCCGGGTAGCGCTCGACCTCGATGAAGTGGGAGATCGATTCCTTGCCTTGCGGATCGACCCGCACCATGCGCTCGCCCCCCTGCAGCACCGACTTGCGCAGCGGCACGTCGACGGTCACCCGAGCCTGCGCCAGGTGCCCGCGCACGAGGGCGAGGTAGCGCTTGGTGGTGCGGCCTTCGCGGATCGCCGCCTGCAATCCGGTCAGCGCCGGCCGGCGCCGCGCCAGCACCAGCACGCCACTGGTGTCGCGGTCGAGCCGGTGGACGAGTTCGAGGGTGTCGCGCGGGCGCGCCGCGCGCAGCAGTTCGATGGCGCCGAAGCTGACCCCGCTGCCGCCGTGGCTGGCCACGCCGCTCGGCTTGTCGAGGACGAGGAAGTCACGGTCCTCGTGCAGGATCGCGCGCTCGATGCGCACGAGCTGGTCGTTCGCGGGCGGTGCGCCGGGCTCGCGCTCGGCCACCCGCACCGGCGGAATGCGCACCTCGTCGCCGTCCTCCAGGCGCGTCTCGGGCTTGGCCCGGCGCCCGTTCACGCGCACCTGGCCGGTGCGCAGGATGCGGTAGATGAGGCTGCGCGGCACCCCCTTCAGGCGTCCGCCGAGGAAGTTGTCGATGCGTTGCCCGCCGCGCCCCGGCTCGACCTTCACGATCTGCACCGAAACCGAGACCGGCTCGTCAAGTTTCGCCGAAGTCTGTGTCTTCATTGAAAAAAAGTCCCCGGCTGCTACACTCTGCGGGCGTTTCGCGCCGCCAGCGGAAGCCTGCCCAGGCGGGACTTCTTCCGGCATCCATGGCGCATTCGACCCCTGCGCCCGTCCGGGCCCTGCCGCCGGTTCCCCTGTGAGGGCGTCGTGCAGGTCCGGATGCGGACATCGTAGCGGTTCGATTGGGAGATTGCTTGCTGCCCCTGCGGTGGCAAAGGGTCGCCCGGGACGCTGCACCACATGAGCGCCGGCGCCCGGAAAGCGCCGGCTTTGATCACCACAGGCGCTCCCGCGGCCGGAAGTCCGGTCCAGTGGATCGCGCGACGCGACGTCTCCGGACGGCGCGGTCACGCGCGGCAGCGGTGCGAGCGCCCTGAAGGAACACCACAATGAAGCGCATGTTGATCAACGCAACTCAGCGTGAAGAGTTGCGCGTGGCCATCGTCGATGGCCAGACGCTGTTCGATCTCGACATCGAGATCCCCTCCCGCGAACAGAAGAAGTCGAACATCTACGCCGGCCGCATCACGCGCGTCGAGCCTTCGCTGGAAGCCTGCTTCGTCGAATACGGCGGCGACCGCCACGGCTTCCTGCCGCTGAAGGAAATCTCCCGGCAGTACTTCACGCCCGGAGTCGATGCCAACAAGGCCGGCATCCGCGAGCTGATCAAGGAAGGCCAGGCGATCGTCGTCCAGGTCGACAAGGAAGAACGTGGCAACAAGGGCGCCGCGCTGACCACCTTCATCAGCCTGGCCGGACGCTATCTCGTCCTCATGCCGAACAATCCGCGTGCCGGTGGCGTGTCCCGCCGCATCGAGGGCGAGGACCGGCAGAACCTCAAGGACGCGATGGACGAGCTGACGATCCCCGACGACATGGGGCTCATCATCCGCACCGCCGGCATGGGCCGCGACGCCGAGGAACTGCAGTGGGACCTCGACTACCTGCTGCAGCTGTGGAAGGCGATTTCGGAAGCGGCCACCACGCGCCAGGCGCCGTTCCTGATCTACCAGGAATCCCGGCTGATCATCCGCGCCCTGCGCGACTACCTGCGCAACGACATCGGCGAGATCCTCATCGACCAGGAGGAGCTCTACAACGACGCCCGCGAGTTCATGCAGCAGGTGATGCCGACCAACCTGCGCAAGCTCAAGCTGTACAAGGACACCGTTCCGCTGTTCTCGCGCTACCAGATCGAGACGCAGATCGAGAATGCCTTCGAGCGCACCGTGCGCCTGCCCTCGGGCGGCTCGATCGTCATCGACCAGACCGAGGCGCTGACTGCCATCGACATCAACTCGTCGAAGGCGACCAAGGGCAGCGACATCGAGGAAACGGCGTTCAACACCAACCTCGAGGCCGCTGCCGAGATCGCCCGCCAGCTGCGCATCCGCGACGCCGGCGGCCTGATCGTCATCGACTTCATCGACATGGACAGCCCGCGCCACCAGCGCGAGGTCGAGGAACGCCTCAAGGAGTCGATGAAGGTCGACCGCGCGCGCGTGCAGATCGGGCGCATCTCGCGCTTCGGCCTGCTCGAACTGTCGCGCCAGCGCCTGCGGCCCTCGCTCGGCGAGTCGACCCAGATCGTCTGCCCGCGCTGCGACGGCCACGGCCGCATCCGCAGCGTCGAATCGCTGTCGCTGTCGGCGCTGCGCCTGGTCGAGGAGCATGCGATGAAGGACAGCACCGGCCAGGTGCTCGTGCAGGCGCCGCCGACGGTCGCCAACTTCCTCGTCAACGAGAAGCGCGCCCAGCTCAGCGAAATCGAGAAGCGTCAGGAAGTCCAGGTCATCGTCGTCGCCGACGACAAGCTGGAGACGCCGCACCTGCACATCGAGCGCATCCGCGCTTCCGATCTCGGTGACGACACCAAGCCGAGCTACCAGCGGGTCACGCCGGTGCAGGCGACGCCGCTGCCGCAACTCGCCACGCCGGGTGACGAACCCGAGCAGCCGGCGGTGAGCCGCGTCATCCCCGCCGCGCCGGCACCGGTCAAGCCCGAACCCGAAGCGGCGCCGGTCGCCGCGCCGGTGGCCGCGGCTCCGGCCAAGGCGCGCGGCGGATTCTTCGCATGGCTGGGTGGCCTGTTCGGTGGCGCTGCCGCCGAGCCGGCGCCGGCCACCACGAAACCGGCCGCGAAGCCGGCTGCACGCGGCCAGGGCCAGGCTTCGAATCGCCGTGACGGCAATCGTCCGGGCCAGGGCGGACGCTCCGGCAACCAGGGCGGCAACCGCGGCCGCGGCGACAACCGTCGCGACGGCGGACGTGGCGAGGCCCGCGAGGAACGCAAGTCGAATTCGCCGCAGCAGGCGCGCGGGTCCCGCCAGGAGGCCGCGCAGGCTTCACGGGAAGAGCGCAAGCCGGTTGCCAAACCGGCGACGCCGGCCGCCCGTCCGGCCGCGCAGCCCGCGGCAGCGAAGCCGACCGATCCGGCAAGCGCCGCAGCCGCCACCGACGAGGCCCGGCTGGCCGCAGCCGCCGCTGCCGCCGTGGCCACCACGACCCTCGCCGGCGCACCGACTCCGGCCGACGGCGACGCGCAGGCGGCGACGCCGGCCAAGCGTCGTCGTGGCCGCCGCGGCGGTCGCCGCCGGCGCAAGAGCGAAGGCCTCGATGCCGGCGCCGACAATGCCTCGACGTCGATCGACGGCCAGGACTTCGACGACGAAGACGACGAGCCGATGGTGCTGCCGACGCGCACGACGGCGGCGCAGAAGCCGGCCGATCCCGCACCTGCCGCGGTGAGCGCAAGCGACGAGCGGAGCATGCCGGCACCGACGCCGGCCTTCGCCGGCTCTGCTGCGAAATCACCCGCTCCTCCGGTGTCGCCGCTGCTCGGCGAGGCCGGCACGTCGCGCCGCGACCTGCCGGTCGACGACCTGTTCTCGGTGCCGCGCCCGGCACCGCGCCAGGAACTGCCGGTGACCCAGCCGTCCCCGCTGCTCAAACTCGATGAACACGGCAATGCGCTGACACCGAGCGCGAACGTGCCGCCGCCGGCTGCAACGCCGGCTCCGGTTCCGGCTCAAGCTCCGGCCCGGTCGCCGGCACCGGCGCAGACTTCGGCTCCGGCGCAGACTTCGGCTCCGGCGCAGACTCCGGCTCCGGCGCAGACTGCGGCCCGAGCTCCGGCTCCGGTCCAGACGCCGGCTCAGACTTCGGCTCCGGCTCAGACTTCGGCTCCGGCTCAGACTTCGGCTCCGGCTCAGACTCCGGCTCCGGCGCAGACTCCGGCTCCGGCGCAGACTTCGGCTCCGGCTCAGACTTCGGCTCCGGCTCAGACTTCGGCTCCGGCTCAGACTCCGGCTCCGGCGCAGACTTCGGCTCCGGCGCAAGCTCCGGCCCGGACTCCGGCTCCGGTCCAGACTCCGGCTTCCGCCCAGACTCCGGCTCCGCTGGCCCGGCCGGCCGCACCGAATGCCGAGGTCGCCCGACCGGCGACGAGCCCGGCACCCGCGCTCACGCCGGCCCCGCGGCCTGTTGCGACTTCCGTTCCGACTCCGGCTCCCGTGTCGACGCCGTCTCCGGCACCGGTTTCCAATGCGGCACCGGCGCCAAGGCCTGCCGAGCCGGCCGCGCCGCGTCCGCTCCATCCCGCGGCGACACCGGCGACGGACGCGAACGCCAACGATGAACCGCCGAAGTCGAATTGATCACAGCGGTGGGGCGGCTGCGCGACAGCCGCCCTCTTCCGTCCTTCAGGCGGTCGCCGGCGCGTCGAGCAGGCCGTGGACGTGGGCGAGATGGGCCAGCGTTACCGCATTGTCGATCTCGAGCTTCTCGAACACCCGGTACTTGTAGGTCGCCACGGTCTTCGGACTGAGGCTCAGGCGCGCGGCGATGCGATGCATCGGCTGTCCGCGCGCAAGCAGCAGCGCCACTTCGAGCTCGCGTGATGACAGCGACTCGAACGGTGACGCGCGACTCGTGCCGAGCGCGGACAGGGCCATGGACTCGGCGATTTCCGGCGCAAGGTAACGACGGCCGTCCGCGACCTGGCGCACGGCACGCAGCAGTTCGGCGGCAGTGCAATCCTTGGTGAGATATCCGCTCGCACCGGCCTCGAGCAGGCGGCGCGGGAGCGGCGCCTCGCCGACCATCGACACGATGATGATCCGGGTCGACAGCTTGAGCTGGCGTGCGCGCCCGGTCAGCTGGATGCCGCTGACCTCCGGCATGTGCACGTCGACCAGGGCCACCTCGGGCTTGAGGCTGCGCAGCAGGGCGAGGCCCGCGTCGCCATCGCCGGCCTCGCCGACGATGCGGATGTCGGCCTGCTGGCCGAGGATCAGGCGGAACCCCGTGCGCACCAGTTCATGGTCGTCGATGATCACGATGTTCAACATCGTCCGCATCCTGCGTGGGGCACCGGCTTTCGAGTCTGTCGCGAGTCGCCCGGTGACACAAGGGGGCGTCAAGCCCTGCCGTCGATACATGTGGACCATGCCACGAAAATGTGATCCATCGCGGGCATGACGCTTCATCCCCGGGCGGCAACCATCATCGGGAGGCCCCGGAGCGTCGGGTCCGCTCCGTGCGCAGCCCGGACCGGGCGATGTCCGGATCCATGCCGGGCCGACTCTTCCGCTGCGAACGCTTCTCGGCACGCTCGAGCGAATGCGTGACTTCGATCGCCCCGTGCTCCTGTGCCAAGCGGGCTAGGCGCGCGTAAAACCGTTTCAGCGTGTCGAGATCACACTGGTCCAGTTCCTCGATCGAGACCAGATGGTTGCTCGCGCCGCGTTGCGAGATCAGCAACTCGTTGAGCTTGAGGTGCACGGCCTCGCTGTCCTTGTTCTGTGACTGCTGGATGATGAAAACCATCAGGAAGGTGACGATCGTGGTGCCGGTATTGACGACGATCTGCCAGGTATCCGAGAAGCCGAAAATCGGCCCGGTGGCGGCCCACATGAGGATCGTCACCACCGCAATCACGAAGGCAGCCGGCGATCCGGCATGGTGCGTGACCCGCCTGGCAAAGCGGTCGAAGAAGCTGTTGCGGCCGGCAAGCGGAACGCGCTTGTGGATTTTCCGTCCGGTCTTCATGGGGTGCGCCTGCGCTCGGCCACAAAAAAGAGGGAGGGCGCACACGCCCTCCCGACGATCCGCATGGATCAATCCTTCACAGGCCGCGTTCGAACTCGCGGACTGCGCGCTCGGCTTCATCCTTGGCGAGCCCGTAGCGTTCCTGGATCTTGCCAGCGAGGTATTCGCTGTTGCCCTCGGCGACCCGGAGGTCGTCGTCGGTCAGCTTTCCCCACTTTTCCTTGAGCGTTCCCGTGAGCTGCTTCCACTTGCCCTTGATGCGATCTTCGTTCATGGCGATTCCTTCATGCATTGCAGGAGGTTCGGTTCGATGGATCGTTCGAACCGAGGTGTGGAACACGGCGCGGCCGCCGACCGCGCCGGTGGACCGCGCGATCAACCGGCCTTGAGACCGGACGCATCGACGCTCTTCACGCCCTTGACGCTCTTCGCGGCGGCAATGGCCTTGTCGCGGCCGGTGGCACTGGCCAGCACGCCGGTCAGGGTGACCACGCCGTCGACAGTCGTGACGCTGATGTCGGTGCTCGACACGCCGTCGGTGACGGCCAGTTCGGCTTTCACCTTGGTCGTGATCCAGGTGTCGGTGATCGGCTGTTCGGAGTCGTTGTCCGGAGCCTGCGGCGTGGAGATGTCGGCCGCAAAGCCCGGAGCCGCCAGCGCCAGCGCGCCAGCAACGGCGATCGGAAGGATCAGGCTCTTCGTGTTCATGGGTCGCACTCCTCGGGCAGATGCCCGTTTCGCTGATGGAGAGGCGACACTAGGCAGCGGCGATTGCACGCGCCCTGAATCCGCTGCCTGCCGCGCAACGGCCGTCATGCCCGGTACACGAAAGATTCGGCACCGGTTCAGGTCTTGCGCAGATGTGGATACCGCTATTTATCCATTGTTTTTGCCATGGCCGCGACAAGGGCTGCCGTGCGACCGGCGCATTCGCGCATGAAGAATGGCCCCTGCGGAGGGGCCTTTTGCTGAATTGTGGAGAGGGTGGGATATGTCCGGCCCTTCCTGAGCCGGACCCGCGCTCTGCGCGGGCCAGCCTGCGGCTGTCCAAATTTGCTCCCGGCAAATTTGTCGAACCATGCGGCTTCGTCCACACACCCTCTTCACCAGATACGCCAAGAGCCCCGCGAGGGGGCTCTTGGCGTATCTGGCGGAGAGGGTGGGATATGTCCGGCTCTTCCTGAGCCGGACCCGCGCTCTGCGCGGGCCAGCCTGCGGCTGTCCAAATTTGCTCCCGGCAAATTTGTCGAACC
>CAKSZY010000029.1 GCA_934526015.1 uncultured Dokdonella sp. | reverse complement strand
GCGGTGAAGCTGTGCAGGCTACCGCGCCTGCGCCACCTCACGTCATCGGGTGGTGCACTTCAGAATTGAATTCGCCCCAGGATGGCGTCGCAGCAATCTGAATGCCGCCGCAGCGAGCAAGGCGAGTACGGTCGCTATCACCGCCAGCGTGCCAATTGCCGGAAGTGGAACAGCCGGCACTCCAGCAATCACAATCTGAAGTGTGTGCAGTGTCTCCGTTACACTGCTCCCGCCAAATGGAACATAGTGCCGATCGATCTGGAATGTATAAGAACCAGCCTCGAACGAGCCGATGGGATAGACGTTCGTGTATTCGGGCAGGTTGCAGTGGAGGGGATCGAGTTCGTGAACGCCTTC
This sequence comes from uncultured Dokdonella sp., assembly GCA_934526015.1. Taxonomy (GTDB): domain Bacteria; phylum Pseudomonadota; class Gammaproteobacteria; order Xanthomonadales; family Rhodanobacteraceae; genus Dokdonella. The sequence goes on along the minus strand of CAKSZY010000029.1, from coordinate 25,774 downwards.
AAGTAAGACACGAACCGTATTTCCTGTTCGTATGACCTGCGCAGGTTCATCCGAGAGAAAGCCGTCGCAAACGCCCGAGCGAACACTCACATACATGACCTGACCCGCGACAGGGTCGGCCGGCAAGATGACCGGCGGATCAACGAACGCATGAGTGACTTGCGTGCACAACGCAAGCATGAAGACAGCTAGGCTCTTGAAGCACACCCGTTTCATCTTCGTCTCCTTGATTGAGCGCGCGCCTGCCCAAGGCGTCACAGCATCTCGTTCGTGCTTGGCTGTCCGAAGTATCCAGAATCGAGCATTTTGACCAAGATCGGGATAGGTACCCCACGCTCGATGATACGCCGCTGTATCTCCGCAGGTCGATTCATCGAGTTCATCGTCATGTGATACATGTCGCGGGCCTCGAGGTGACAGCGGCCCGTGTGGCCGCAGCTTGCTGCATCTTTTCGACCGCTGGGCCAACGTCGTGGCGTTATGCGAATCGCTGCTTTTGCATTTCGAGGGCGCTGCGTTCAAGGAGCCTTCGCTACGGCCGGACTCGCCTGTGGTCGGCATGCAGGCCGGGCTGGACGAAGAGCGCATTAATAGTGACGACCTGAACGCGTATCTGCGCGCGCTTGCTGTGGACCGCATCCGCAAAAAAGATGAACGTTGGCTGCTGAGATCGTGACCCGCGGCCCGCCAAGGCGGGCATCCATCGGATCTGTCATAGCCAAGGCGACACTTCAGCGCAGCTGCGGGTGGTTTCCACCCCGCGTTTATGAAGTGTGCTTGGAAATCGTCCATGACGTGATCGTGGCCGAGCTTGAGGCCATGCTTACTTGAGGGCCAAGCGCGGGGGAAAGCCCCGGACGATCCCTGGGCGCCAAGGCAAATCGCGCTCCGATTATGCTTTGCTTTCATGAACTTATCCGTGAAACTGCGAAATTCTCATGAATCCCTGCCGACCCTCAGGCTATTCAGAATCCTCCATCGAGCGCAAGCCGGGCCGGCATGGCCGGGACATCCGGGCGAGGGGGCTTGCAATTCCGGCGCAGATACGTACATTGGTACGTATGAGCGAGATCAGCCTCACCGATAACCAGCGCCGCGTGCTCGAACACATCCACGCCTACGTCGACACGCACGGCCGCCCGCCCACCCTGCGCGAGATCGCCGAGGCGCTCGGTTTCGCCCGCCACAGTTCGGCGCAGGACTACGTCGAGGCGCTCGTGCGCAAGGGCGCGCTCGAACGCCTGCCGCATCGCGGCCTGCGCCTGCCCCATCGCTCACGGACGCCGACGGCGACGATGCTTCCCCTCGTCGGGCGCGTCGCCGCCGGCAGTCCGATCCTCGCCACCGAGAACATCGAAGGCGAGTTCGGCATCGATGCCTCGCTGTTCCATCCGCGCCCCGACTACTTCCTGCGCGTGGTCGGCCTCAGCATGCGCGACGCCGGCATCCTCGACGGCGACCTCATCGCCGTGCACCGCACCGACCACGCCGACGACGGCCGCATCGTCGTCGCCCGCGTCGACGACGACGTCACCGTGAAAACCCTCGAATGCAGGCGCGGACGCATCCGCCTGCTGCCCGCCAATCCCGACTTCGCGCCGATCGAAGTCGATCCCGAACGCACGAACTTCGCGATCGAAGGCCTCTACGTCGGCATGATCCGGAGAACCTGATGGCTGCGGTCCTGACTTCCCCGTTCACGGCCGCCACGGCCAGTGCCCGCCATGCCGCACTCGGCGAAGTGCTCGGCCATCCGGGAGTCTGGCGTCGCGGCCATGCTCCCGCGCCGTCGCTGCGCACGCAGCCGACCGGCGACGCGCGTCTCGATGCACGCCTGCCCGGCGGTGGCTGGCCACGCGGCGCATTGACCGAGATCCTCGTCGAGCACGACGGCCTCGGTGAAATGAGTCTGTTGCTGCCGGCGATCGCCGCACTCACCCGGGCGCGCCGGCGCGTGGCGATGATTGCCCCGCCCTATGTGCCCTACCCGCCGGCCCTCGCCGCCGCCGGTGTCGACCTCGACCATCTCGTGCAGATCGATGCCGCCACCGCCGACCGCCACTGGAGTGCCGAACAGTGCTTGCGCGCCGGCTGTTGTGCCGCCGTGCTGCACTGGTTGCCGGAAGCCGACTACCGCCAGTTGCGTCGCCTGCAACTCGCGGCCGAAACCGGGGATGCGCTGGCCTTCCTGCTGCGCCCGGCCCGGGCCCGCCACGAGGCTACACCGGCCGCTCTTCGTGTCCATGTTTCCTTTTCTGGATCAGAAAGTTGCGTGGAAATCCTCAAGTGCCGTGGCGGCATGGATTCCGTCCGTTCCAGCGCACTCCCGCTGCGGATCCCCAGCCTCCACCGCGCGTCCTGATCCCTTCGACACGCTCCGGGGAGGCTGCGCGCCGAAGGCGCAAGTCCAGGGTGCCATCGAAAGTCCTTCGACTTCGGCGCTGCGCGCCTGCGCCCCGCAAGAACGGCGAGTGATCGCGTTGGATGCCTGAGCCTCACAAGGCCCAGGGAAAGCTCCCCGCCCTGGACGGATACGCGCAGCCGGCCGCCTCTCCCGCGGCCGGCACGACACCGGTCAGGAAGGCGATGCGCTTGCGGCCGTCGAAGAGATCGAGGCGTTCGACCGGTTCGAGCACGGCGACGCGCCGGCAGAGCGCGTCGAGCCAGGCCGCGCGATCACGCTCACGCAAGGCGGTTTCGTCGACCGCCAGCAGCACGCGCCGACCGGCGTGGCGATGCAGGGCAGCCTCGTCGCGATCCCACAGGGCCAGTTGTGCCGCGCGACCATGCTTGGCATTGAGCGGACTGTCGAGCGCGAACACCGGCCGCGTTCCGTCGAAGGCGAAATCGAGTTCGGCCGCGAGCATGAAATTGTCGGCAACGAGCAGGATGTTGCCGTCGCGGTCCGCGGCGAGCAGGCGTCGCGCGGCCGCGCCGGCTTCGTTCCAGCCGACGAAGTGGCGCGGAAAGGGATCGCTCCATGCCGGCGGTGTCGACGCCGGCAAGGTCGCCGCCGCAAGCCAGGCCATCACCATCATGCCGCCGAGCACGCCGAGTCCGCCTCCGGCAATGGCGAACGCGCGACGCAGGCCGGGGCGCCAGACGCGCAACATGACCGGTACGGCGGCCAGCAGCGGCAGCCAGGCCTGCAACGGCCAATGCACGCGGAAACGCTCGGCGTCGGCGAACAGGCCGAGCAGGAACCACGCCATCAGCGAACTGCCGGCGATCCAGGCGAGGAGGTCCCACGGCAGTCCTTCACGACGGCGGCGCCAGGCGTGGGCGAGCGCGGCCAGCAATGCGATGAACAGCAGCGGCGTGACCACCAGCGCCTGTTCGAGCGGCTGCACGAGTGCGTCGGCGTGGAACGCCCAGGGATGGCGCTCGACGAACTGGAATCCGAGCCCGTGCCAGTCGTGGGCCAGGTTGAACCACACCAGCGGAAGCAGGCCGAACGCAGACAACGCCAGGGCCAGCCAAAGGCCGCTCCGGCGCCACTGCGCGCGCCCGCCCGGCGAGGCGATGAACAGCACGAAGCCGGAGGCGAGCAGCATCGCCGCGCGGTAATGGGCAAGCCAGGCCATGGCCAGTGCCAGTCCGACCAGCGCCCACGCAGCCGTCGATTGCGTGCGCAAGGCGCGCTCCAGCGCGATCAGGGCGAGCAGCGCGGCAAAGGTCAGCGGGACATCGGGCAGTGCGAGCACGCCGAGGGTGCCGGCCAACGGCATCGCCAGCGTCCACAGGCCGGCCTGCCAGCCGGCATCGGCGCCGAAACAGCGCCGCGCGAACAGCACCATCATCCACGGCACGGCGCCGCCGAGGACCAGGAACCACGAGCGCATCGCCAGCGTCGAATGGCCGCCGATCGACTCACCAGCGGCGATCAACCACGCGGTGAGACCCGGCACGTCACTGTAGGACCAGGCCGGCTGGCGGCTCTCCTGCCAGTAGAACGCCTCGTCGCCGAACGGCGACAGGTTCGCCGCCAGCCAGAGTTTCGCGGCACTGACGAGGACGAACGCAGCGACGAACGCGTGCTTCGCATGCCACCGCGCCGTTGCGCGCGCCAAACCGTCGATGGCGGCTACACTGCCCGTCTCGCGCCCATCGCTTGCGCCTCGATCCATTTCACCTTGCCCTTGCCGACGATGCCCGACGCCCACGCCTCTTCCGCCCAGCCCGCTTCCGCCTTGCGACCCATCCAGCGCCAGGCGCTCGAACGCAGCATCGCGCAGGTCAACACGGTCCTGCTCGGCAAACCGCGCGAGGTCCGCCTTGCCTTCGTCAGCTTGCTCGCGGGCGGACACCTGCTGATCGAGGACCTGCCCGGGGTCGGCAAGACCACGCTCGCGCACGCACTCGCCGTCACCCTCGGACTCGACTTCCAGCGCGTGCAGTTCACCAGCGACCTGCTGCCGTCGGACATTATCGGCGTCAGCATCTACGAGCGCGAGTCGGGCGGATTCCGCTTCCATCCCGGGCCGTTGTTCACCCGCCTGCTGCTCGCCGACGAAATCAACCGCGCTTCGCCGAAAACGCAAAGCGCCCTGCTCGAGGCCATGGCCGAGGGCCAGGTCACCGTCGACGGCAGCACCCATGTGCTGCCTTCGCCGTTCTTCGTCGTCGCCACGCAGAACCCGGTCGACTTTGCCGGCACCTTCCCGCTGCCGGATTCGCAGCTCGACCGTTTCATGCTGCGCATGAGCCTCGGTTACCCGGACCGCGAGGCCGAGCGCGCCATGCTCGCCGCGATCGACCGCCATCGCCTGCTGGAATCGCTCGGCCCCTGCCTGACCCCCGCCGACATCCTCGAGTTGCGCGCGGCCACCGCCGGCGTGCTCGCCAGTGGTGCGTTGATCGACTACGTGCAACGCCTGCTCGAGGCCAGTCGTGCGCATGGCGAGATCCGCGTCGGCCTGTCGCCGCGCGCCGGTCTCGCCCTGCTTGCCGCGGCGCGTGCACACGCGCTGATCGAGGCACGCAGCTACGTCATCCCCGAAGACGTGCAGGCCGTGTTTCCTTTCGTCGCCGCACATCGCCTCACCCCGGGTTCGAATGCGCGCAGCGGACGCGACGAGCTCGCCATCGCCCTGCTCGACACCACGCCGGTGCAATGAACACGCGCGCGGCCCGCCCGCCGCTGCTGCAGCGAGCGTCGCGCAGGCTTCTGGCGCTGGCCGAACGCCGCCTGCCGGCGCTGACGCGCCTGCGCGCCGCCGAGGCGTTGCCGATCGTCCTCCATCGGCGGCGCATCTACGTACTGCCGAGCGCATTCGGCATCGCCTTCGCGATCCTGCTCGCGGTGATGCTGCTCGGTTCACTCAACTATTCGAACAATCCGGCCCTGCTGCTGACCTGCCTGCTCGGCGCCGCCGCGTGGATGAGCCTGTTCAGCGGCTTTCGCGTGCTCGCCGGGCTGCAGCTGGTGGCGGCGAGCGCGGCCGAGTGCCACGCCGGCGGAAACATCGAGCTGCATCTGCGCTTCGACGCCGGCAAGCGCGCGCGACCGCACCTGCAACTCGAACGCGATGGCGTGCGCACGGCGTTCGCGCTGCCGGCGACCGAGGGGGCGACGATGGTCCGCCTCGACGTGCCGGCGCCGCGTCGCGGCTGGCTTGCGATCGGCCGCCTGAAGCTGTGGACGACCCAGCCGCTCGGCCTGTTCACCATCTGGAGCTGGGTCCATCCGGACCTGCGCGTGCTCGTCTACCCGGCCATCGAGCAACCGGCACCGGCGTTCCCGCAAGGCGATGGCGGCCACGGCCGGCAAGCGACGCGCGGTGGCGACGAATACGCCGGACTGCGCGACTACCGCCCCGGCGATCCGCCACGCCACATCGCCTGGAAGGCATCCGCTCGCCACGACACCCTGCGGGTGCGCGAAGACGAGCGCCTGGTCGACCGTTCGCTGGTGTTCGACTACGACGCGGTGCCGTTCGGCGACCGCGAAGCGCGCATCCGCCGCCTCGCCGCCTGGGTGCTCGCCGCCGAGGCAGCCGGACGCAATTACACCTTGCGCACGCCCGAGCAGACCATCGGTCCCGGCCTCGGCACCCATCAGCGCACGGCTTGCCTGCGCGCGCTCGCCCTGTTGCCGCATGCGCCTGACTGATCGCCAGTTCGATTTCGTCTGCCTGTCGGCGCTGGCGGCGGTGGCCGCGCACCTGTGGCACCTGCCGCCGTGGCTCGGACTCGCTTTCATTGCGGTGGCGCCGCTGCGCTGGCGGGCGCGCCAGCGCGGTGCCGGCGTGGTGCCGGCATGGCTGCGCGTGCCGCTGGTGTTCGTGCTGGTTGCCGCCGTCATCCTTCACTACGGCAACCTGTTCGGCCGCGATGCCGGCAGCGCGCTCGGCTGCGGCCTGTTGATGCTGAAGCTGCTGGAAAGCGAGCGCGTGCGCGATGCCCGCGCCGTGCTCGGCTTCGCCGCCTTCGTGCTGATGAGCGCGCTGCTGTTCTCGCAGACGCTCGGCTTCACCGTCCTCGTCTGCCTGACGCTCGTGCTGCTGCTGGCCGCGCTCAATGCACTCGAGCCGGCCCCGCTCGAGATCGATCGACCGTGGCGCGAGCGCCTGCGCACCGGTGCGCGGCTCGTCGCACTCGGCCTGCCACTGGCCGCGGCCGGCTTCCTGTTCGTGCCGCGTCTGGCGACGCCGCTGTGGGGCGCGCCCGGACTCGATGCGGAAGCACGCACCGGCCTCAGCGACCGCATGGCGCCCGGCTCGATGACCGACCTGCTGGTCGACGACAGCCCGGCCCTGCGAGTGAAGTTCGACACCGCCGCACCGGAACCCGCCGCGCGCTACTTCCGCGCCATCGTCCTGTGGGATTTCGACGGCAACGCGTGGACGCGCGACAACGCCTGGCGCCGGCCACCCACCGAAAGCCTGGAGTCGTCGACGCCGCCGCTCGGCTACGAAATCACCCTCGAACCGACCGATCATCCATGGCTGGTCGCCCTCGACGTGCCGCTGGCGGCCGCCGACGGCACGCGCATGGGCAGCGAACGCATCCTGTCCGGGCAGATGCGCATCCCGCCGCCGCGTCACTACCGCCTCGAATCGACGATCCGGTACACGCTGGCCGCCGAACTCGACCCCGGCGACCGCCGCCGCGCGCTGCGCCTGCCGGCGGATTTCAATCCGCGCGCACGCGCACTTGCCATGGACTGGCGCGCGCAGTCGGCCGACGATGTCGGGGTGATCGAGCGCGCGCTCGCCCTGTTCCGTGCCGAATTCACCTACACGCTGTCGGCGCCGCTGCTCGGCCGCGATTCGGTCGACGACTTCCTGTTCTCGACCCGCGCCGGATTCTGCGAACACTACAGCTCGGCCTTCGTCTTCCTCATGCGCGCCGCCGGCATTCCCGCGCGCGTCGTCACCGGCTACCAGGGAGGCTGGCACAACCCGCTCGGCGACTACCTGCTGGTGCGCAACTCCGATGCCCACGCCTGGGCCGAGGTCTGGCTGGCCGGGCGCGGCTGGGTGCGCGTCGACCCGACCGCCGCGGTCAGTCCGGAACGCGTGCAACGCGGCGCCGATGGCCGCGGCGGCAGCGGCGACGGCGACGGCTGGTGGCGCAACCTCCGCAACCAGCTCGATGTCGTCAACCGGCTGTGGACGCAGACCATCGTGCAGTTCAATGCACTGCGCCAGCAGAGCCTGCTGACGCCGTTCGGCATCGACAAGGCGAACCGCCACGACCTGTTGCTGGCGCTTGCCGTGATCGTCAGCCTCGTGCTCGGCGCAGCGACGCTGTGGGTCGTGCGCACGGGGCGTGCGCGGCGCGGCGATCCGCTCGACGAAGCCTGGCGGGCGCTGCAGGCGAAGGGTCTGCGTGCCGGTTTCGCCCTGCGCGCCGGCGAAGGTCCGATCGATTATCGCCAGCGCCTGCGCGATGCCGGGGTCGACGCGGCGGCCGTGCTCGTCGATGAATTCGTCACCCTGCGTTACGCGCATGCCGAACCGCCCGCTGAACGCGTGCGCGACTTTGTCGCATCGGTGCGCGCCTTGCGCTTGCCCCGCGCACCTCGAAAGGTCGAACATCGGCAACGGAACCTCACCGTTCCACGTCCCTGAAGCGAACCTTGCGGAGAATCCCCATGCGCAAGCCCTTGTTGCTGTTGCCGCTGGCCCTGACCCTCGGCGCCTGCGCCACGACTCCGGCACCGATCGCCGGCGACTTCGCCGGGATCACCCCGGCCGAGAGCGTCGCCAGTGGACGCACCGGCGAGCGCGTGCGCTGGGGAGGCCAGATCATCCGCGTCGAACCGCGCGCCGATTCCACCTGCTTCGAGGTGCTCGGACGCGAACTCGATGCCCAGTCGCGCCCGCGTCAGAGCGACCGCAGCGCCGGCCGTTTCGTCGCCTGCCGGGCGGGCTTCCACGATCCGGAAGTGTTCGTGCGCGGCCGTGAACTGACCGTGGTCGGCACCGTCACCGGCAGCGAGCGCGGCAAGGTCGGCGAGTACGAATACACCTATGCCCACGTCGACGCCGACGCCATCTACCTGTGGCCGAAGCGCCCGCTCGTGGTCGAGCAGCGTTATCGCGGCGTCGATCCGTTCTGGGGTCCTTCGTGGGGCCGTTGGGGTTCCTATTGGGGCGGCTGGTGGGGACCACCGCCGGTGGTCATCGTCAAGCCGCAACCGCAGCCGCAACCGCAACCGCGGCCCTGAGCGGACCCGCCCTCAGCCGGGTGGCCAGCTCATCTGGCGCCCGGCCAGCAGGTGCAGGTGCAGGTGATAGACGCTCTGCCCGCCGTGGCGATTGCAGTTGATCACCAGTCGATAGCCGTCGTCGGCGAGGCCCTGCTCCTTGGCATGGCGCGTCGCCGCCAGCACGAGCTTGCCGACCAGCAGCGCATCGGCGTCCTCGAGGTCGTTGAGGGTGGCTACCGGCTTGCGCGGAATGAACAGCACATGCGTGGGCGCCTGGGCGGAAATGTCGCGGAAACCGATGACCTCCTCGTCCTCGTGGACGATGTCGGCCGGAATCTCGCGCCGGATGATCTTGCTGAAGATCGTCTCGCTCACGTGGCTCCTCCTCAGGTGATGTTCTGGCGGCCGCCGAACGCATGCGCAAGCGTGCCGCGATCGATGAATTCGAGTTCGCCGCCGAGCGGAACGCCGTGCGCGAGCCGCGTGGCACGCACGTTGGCCGCACGCGCCAGCTGGGCGAGCATGTGCGCGGTCGCCTCGCCCTCGACGGTCGGGTTGGTGGCGATGATGAGTTCCTGCACCTCGCCTTCGCCGAGGCGCGCGGCAAGCAGATCCAGTCCGAGTTCCTTCGGGCCGAGTCCGTCGAGCGGCGACAGGCGCCCGAGCAGGACGAAGTAGTGCCCGCGGAATCCGGTCGCCTGTTCGATGGCGAGCTGGTCGACCGGAGACTCCACCACGCACAGCAGGTGCGCGTCGCGCGTCGTGTTCGCGCAGACCGGACAGACCTCCTGTTCGCTGAAGCTGCGGCAGCGCCGGCAGTTGCCGATGCGCTCGCTGGCCTGCACGAGCCGTTCGGCCAGCCGCCGCGCGCCGGGCCGGTCGCGCTCGAGCAGATGGAAGGCCATGCGCTGGGCGGTCTTGTTGCCCACCCCGGGCAAGCAACGCAGGGCTTCGATCAGGTCGGCGAGCAGGGGGGAGGAGGACATTTGGAGGGGCTAGGGGCTGGGGGCTGGGGGCTGGGGGCTAGGGGCTAGGGGCTAGGGGCTAGGGACTAGGGGCTAGGGGCTAGGGGCTAGGGGCTAGGGGATGGGGCTGGGGCCAGGGCGCGAAAACCGCGTTTTTTCCGACTCCGGAACACTGTACAGCCGCTTCTAGTCGCACCACTGCAAGCTTGCTTCGATCATCGGTTCTCGCGCCCTCGCCCCTCGCTCCTCGCCCCTATCCCCTAGCCCCTAGCCCCTAGCCCCTCGCCCTGCCTCAAAAAGGCATCTTGAACCCGGGCGGCAGGTTGAGGCCGGCCGTCATGCCGCTCATGCGCTCCTGCGTTTCGCTCGCGATGCGGTTGACGGCATCGTTGAACGCGGCGGCGACGAGGTCTTCGGCCATTTCCGCATCCTCGGCAAACAGCTTGCGGTCGATCGTCACGCGGCGCACCTCGTGGCGGCCGCTCATCACCACGCTGACGAGTCCGCCGCCGGCCTGGCCGGTGACTTCGAGGCTGGCGAGTTCCTCCTGCGCGCGCTGCATCGATTCCTGCATGCGCTGCGCCTGCTGCATGAGACCGGCAAGTGGACCTTTCATGGATTGTTCTCCTGCGGGCGCACCGAATCGGGAATCAGGCGCGCGCCGAATGTGTCGATGAGGGATTGCACGGCGGGATCGCCCTGCAAGGCGTCGTGCGCCTCGCGCCGACGCGAGGCTTCGGCACGGGCACGCTGGTCGGCCGGACTGTTGACCACCTCGCCGACCGTCTCGAACCGCAGCTTGATCGTGCGTTCCAGGGTGGCGCCGAGACGCTGCTCGAGCTGGGCCACCAGCGGCGGCGAGACCAGGTGTTCGTGGACCGCGGCCAGTCCGAGACGCAGCAGCGCACCCTCCACACCGAGCAGCACGGCCTGCTGGGCCAGCTGGCCGACCGGGCCGCCGAGGCCGGCGCGGGTCACCAGCGCTGCCCAGTCGTCGACCTGCAGCGGGTCGCTGGCCGCAGTCACGGTTTCGGCGCGTGCGGACGGCGCGGGTGACGTCCGTGGCGCCGATGCCGCTGCCGGGACCGGTGCGGCACTCGCGCGCGGAGCAGCTGCAGTGGAAGCCATTCCGGCCGCAGCCGGCCGTGCGCGCGGCGCAGCACTGCCGGACGACGCGCCACCCGCCGTGGCCGGAGCAAACGCGAGCATGCGCAGCATCGCCATCTCGAAACCGGTGCGCGCGGTCGGAGCCAGCGCGAGGTCGCGCCGCGCGGTGATCGCGATCTGGTAGTAGAGCTGGATCTCGCGCGCATCGATGCGCTCGGCGAGAGCCGCCAGCGTGGCGTCCTCGTCGGCCGCGGCACCGACCAGCTGACGCAACTGCAACGCATGCAGCAGGCCGGCGAGTTCGTCGAGGACCTGGGCGAAATCCGGCGAGAAACCGGCGATCCGCTCGATTTCCGCAAGCAGTGCGGTTGCATCCTGGCTGACCAGCGCTTCCAGCAGCTCGCGCACGCGCGCCCGCTCGACCGTGCCGAGCATCGCATGCACCTCGCCCTCACGCAGGCTGCCGCCGCCGTGGGCGATCGCCTGGTCGAGCAGGGACAGGCCGTCGCGCAACGAACCATCGGCCGCCCGTGCGAGCACGGCAAGGGCCTCGTCCTCGAAATCAATGCCTTCGGCGGCCAGGATATGGCGCATCTGGCCGTCGATCTGCTCGGGCGTCAGACGCTTGAGGTTGAACTTGATGCAACGCGAGAGCACCGTCACCGGCAGCTTCTGCGGGTCGGTCGTCGCCAGCAGGAACTTGACGTGCGGCGGCGGTTCCTCGAGGGTCTTCAGCAGCGCATTGAACGCCGCCTTCGACAGCATGTGCACCTCGTCGATCAGGTACACCTTGTAACGGCCGCGCGTCGGCGCGTACTGGGCGTTGTCGATCAGCTCGCGCACGTTGTCGATGCCGGTGTTGCTGGCGGCGTCGATCTCGAGCAGGTCGACGAAGCGACCGGCATCGATTTCCGTGCAAGCGCCGCACTCTCCGCAGGGTTGCGAAGTCGGCCCATTCACGCAGTTCAGCGACTTGGCGATGATCCGCGCGATCGTGGTCTTGCCGACGCCGCGGGTGCCGGTGAACAGGAAGGCATGGTGGATGCGCCCGCCATCGAGCGCATGCGACAGCGCACGCACGACATGCTCCTGCCCGACCAGCTCGGAAAAGCTTCGCGGGCGCCACTTGCGCGCGAGAACCTGATAGGACATCGGTGCATCCATTGGCGAAGCGCCGATTGTGCCGCGCTTCGCCGCCGCGACCAAGCCGCACGGCCTTCCAGCTTGTCGCCGGCGCCCCGGGCCGGTATCCTGCGCGACCCGTTGCGCCTCGCTTGCATGGGCCGGGACGCGGGATGTACCAGCGGATTCGCCGGGAGCGAATCCGGACAGCCGCAAGGCTGGCCCCGAACGAAAGTGAGGGGTGAGGCGCAGGATGCGCCGAACCATCCCGCCCGGCACGCCGGGTGCGATGCAGAACGGAGAGATGTCCGAGTGGTTGAAGGAGCACGCCTGGAAAGTGTGTAAGCGGCTTATCCCCGCTTCGCGGGTTCGAATCCCGCTCTCTCCGCCACACTTGATTCAATCGCGACGCGCAACGCCTCGCAACCGTCTCACGGCGACCCCGTCGGTCCCCTCGCGACGATAGCTTGTGAACTCCGCCAGGGCCGGAAGGCAGCAACGGCAGCAAGTGACTCGGGTGCCGGGGTGTGGCTGGCGGGGTTGCCACCCTCATGCGGAATCCGGCCCCGCCCCTGCCCTGCGCGAGCCGGGGACACCGCCAGCCTCAGCCGTCCGTCGTCACCGCCGTCCCGTCCGGATGCAACCACCCCGACTCGCCGTCGGCGTAGTGCTCGTTCTTCCAGATCGGCACGCGCTGCTTGATCTCGTCGATGATCCAGCGACAGGCGGCGAAAGCGGCGTCGCGATGGGCGGCACTGACGCCGACCCAGACGGCGAGGTCGCCGATCGCCAGCGATCCGGTCCGATGTACCGCGGCACAGGCGCGCAGGTCGTAGCGTTCGACAGCCTCGGCCAGGATCGCCCTGCCCTCGGCTTCGGCGAGCGCGGCGTAGGCCTGGTAGTCCAGCCGTTGCACGCTGCGGCCATCGTTGTGGTCGCGCACGCGGCCTTCGAAGCAGACCACGGCTCCGGCACCGGCGTCATCGAGGCACAGCGCTTCGGCGCGCACGTCGATCGCGGCATCGGCGAGACGGAAGCCGCTCATCCGCCCGACACCGGCGGCAGGAACACGACCTCGTCGCCATCGGCCAGCGCGTGCGTCCAGCCGGTGAAGGCGCCGTTGACGGCAACGCGCAGGCGCTCGCGCGCGAACGGGAAGCCGTGGCGCCCGGCGATCTCGGCATACAGCGCAGCGGGGTCGGTCGCCGCACTGTCGATGGTTTCGCTATCGCGACCTGCTCGGTCGGCCAGACTGGCGAAGTACAACAGCCGGTACTTCATCGCTTTCCCTCGTCCGGGCCGACCTCGTGCCGACCACCGCGCTTGGCGACGAGACGGATATCGGCGATGACGATCTCGTGACTGAGCGCCTTGCACATGTCGTAGACGGTCAACGCGGCGACGCTGGCGCCGGTCAGCGCTTCCATCTCGACGCCGGTGCGATGCTCGACGCCGACCTCGCAGCGGAGGACCAGCACCTGCGGCGTCTCGAAGTGCGCCTCGATGCGGCAGCGCTCGATCGCCAGCGGATGGCAGAACGGAATCAGTTCATGGGTGCGCTTGACCGCCATCGTGCCGGCGATGATCGCGGTGTCGATGACCGGCCCCTTCGGCGACCGCAGGCCCTCGCGCTGCAGGGTCGCGGCGACGTCGGCGGGAAAATGCACGCGCGCTTCGGCGATGGCGAACCGGCGGGTGACGCGCTTGGCGCCGACGTCGACCATGCCGGGACGGCCGTCGGCGTCGACGTGGGTCAAGCCGGACGCCTTCGACGGTGCGGGTGGTTTTGCGGCCATCAGCCGCCGATCTCGTACATTTCGATGCGTTCCCGTGCGTTGTTCCGGAGGCTGTCGCGAAGCTCGCTGTAGCGGTCGTCGCGGGCCGACCATACCGCAGCGACGAGGGCGGCGAGCTCGTCGTCGCCGGCACCGGCGCGCAACGGTCCGCGCAGGTCGTGCCCCTCGCGTGCGAACAGGCAGGTGTAGAGGCGGCCATCCGCGGACAGGCGTGCACGCGTGCAATCGCCGCAGAACGGCGCGCTGACCGAACTGATGAATCCGATCTCGCCGCCGCCATCGGCAAAACGCCAGCGCTCGGCGACCTCGCTGCCGCGGCTGCGCCCGAGCGCAACCAGCGGCCAGCGGCGCTGAATGCGCGCAAGCAGCTCGGCGCTCGGCACGACGAGGCTGTCGTCCCAGCGGTTGCAGGTGCCGACGTCCATGTATTCGATGAAGCGCAACACGTGGCCACTGCCGCGGAAGCGCTCGACCAGCGGCTCGACTTCGCCGTCGTTGACCCCGCGCATGACCACGCAGTTGATCTTCAGCGACCCGAACCCGGCGGCAACCGCGGCATCGATCGCCGCGAACAGCGCATCGACCTCGCCGCGTCCTCCGGACAGGTGACGGTAGGTGCCGGGATCGAGCGCATCGAGGCTCAGCGTGATGCGATCGAGGCCGGCCTCGCGCAGGCTGCGTGCCTGCGCCGGCAACAGAGTGCCGTTGCTGGTCATGGCGATGTCATCGATTCCCTCGATCGCCGCCAGCCGCGCGACCAGTTGCGGCAGTTCGCGCCGCAGCAGCGGTTCGCCGCCCGTCAGGCGCAGGCGCTTCACGCCGAGACCGGCAAACACGCGTGCGAGGCGCTCGATCTCCTCGAAGCGCAGGCGCTCGGACTTGCCGAGCCACTGATGGTCGCGTGGCCAGGCATCCTCCGGCATGCAATACGGGCAGCGGAAGTTGCAGCGGTCGATGACCGAGATGCGCAGGTCGGTCAAGGCGCGCGCACGGCGATCGTGCACGCCGGTGGTGTCGATGCGCAGCGGAATCGGCACGGCCATCAGCCCGCATCTCCGGCGGCCAGCACGGCATCCGCAGCCGGATCGGCGAGCGTCAGACGCATTCCCGGCTCGGCGACGCGATAGCCGCGCTCCGCGAGTTCGCGCCCCTCCTCGACCGAGCCGTAGTGGTAGAGCACCAGCCGCCGGCGCAGTTCGTCGGGATATTCGCGTTCGATGTCGGCCACGCCGGTATGCGAGGGATTGCCGTGGACGACGCAATCATGGGCGACGACTTCGCCACGCGCGGCATGCACCGACAACATCTCCGGCACCGGCCGGGTGTCGCCGGTCCAGACGAAACTGCCGCGCAGGGCGAGGCCGAACGAGGTCATCGGCGCGTGATGACGGGTCGGGAACACGTCGAACCAGATGCCCTCGTGCCAGAAGCCGCGCGATACCGGCACCAGCCGGAATGCATCCCAGAAATTGGCACCGCCCTCGGCAAGGACTTCGGGGTAGTCGGCGATGCGCGACTGCAGGATCGGCACCAGCGCAGCATGCGCGTAAAGGCGGATGCGGCCGCGCCATGCGTCATCGAACCAGGCACGGAAGAACAGGCGCTCGAGGCCACCGACATGGTCCATGTGCGCATGGGTGAGATAGATCGCGCCCGGCAATCCGGCGTGGCGCGCCAGATAGGCGGTCAGCGCATCGGGGCCGCAGTCGATCATCAGCAGCGGCGCATCGTCGCGTTCGACCACCGCCGAGGCCGAGCCGAGCTCGACTGCGCTGGCACTGCCGACGCCGAGGAACTGCAGGGCAAGACTCATGTCGACTTGCCCCGCACGGCATGGTCGGCCAGTGCGTGATGGTAGGCCGCCAGCAAGGGATGCCAGACGGCCGCATCGAAGGCCGCCTCGGCGGAGCGCGCGCCGAGCTTGACGAAGGAACGGTGCAGGCGATCGAGATTGGCCTGCTGCCAGGCCATCGCCGGCTTGCGCAGGCGGCCGCGATCGAAATCGATCAGCCAGACCGCGCCACTGACGTCGGTCATGACGTTGTGTGCATTGAGATCGGCATGCCAGGCACCGTGGGCATGGAAGGCCGCGATCGTGCGCCCGACCCGCGACGCGCAGGCCGCGTCGAGTTGTCCGGCCGCGAAGCGTTCGGCCAGGGTCGATGCACCGGGAATGCGGCGGGTAACGAGATCGGCGCGATACCAGGGCCCCTCGCGACGGAAACGCGCGGCCACCGGTGCCGGCACGTGCAGGCCGCTGGCCAGCAGGCCGGCGAGCAGATCGAACTCGCGGAAGCTGCGCGTGCGCCGGGCCCCGGTGTAGAGATAGCGGTCACGGTTGACCCGCGCGACCATGCCGCCACGACGGTAGTGGCGCAGCACGCAGGGGCCGAATGCGGCATCGAACACGACCACGCCGCCGCGCCCGCCGGCATGGCGGTCGGCAACGGCATGGCGGTCGAACCATGCATCGTCGACGTGCTCGAGCAGGCGCGCATCGAATACGATGGCGCCGCGTGCCGTCGGATGGACTTGCGCCTCGATCATCGCTCTGCCAAGGTGCCGCCGCCCGGTGGCGGCCCGCACGCCGGAGTCTAGGGATGCCGCGATCCATTCCACAAGGTCGGCATGGCCTCCCGCGGTTCCTCCCGGCAGCGCGGCCTGCACCGGCAGCGGCCGTGACCCCCGCCGCATCGAACGAGACTCCTCCGCCCACACCATGTCCCGCGCATCGAAATCGGCACCGGCGTCACCGCCCGCATCGCTTTGCATCCTGCGGACTTCCGCGCTCGGTGATGTCACCCATGTGGTGCCGCTCGTGCACACCCTGCGGCAACACTGGCCGGAAACAACCATCACCTGGCTGATCGGCAAGCTCGAGCATCGGCTGGTCGGCGATCTTGCCGGCGTCGAGTTCGTCGTCTTCGACAAGGCGGCGAAGCGCGACGGCTTCCGAGCCGTGCGCGAGAAGCTGGCCGGGCGCCGCTTCGATGCGCTGCTGCACATGCAGGTGGCGCTGCGCGCGAACCTGCTGAGCATGCTGGTCAAGTCGCCGCTGCGCATCGGCTACGACCGCAAGCGCTCGAAGGACCTGCACGGCCTGTTCGTCAACTGCCGCATCGCCGAGCGCAGCGGCCAGCATGTCCTCGATGCGATGGCCAGCTTCCTCGAACCGCTGGGGCTGGCACAGTCCGCGGTGCGCTGGGACATCCCGATCCCGGAGGAGGCCGCGGCGTTCGCCGAACGCCACCTGCCGCCCGGCCCGCGCACGCTGCTGGTCAGTCCGACCTCGAGCCACCGCCTGCGCAACTGGCGCCCGGAGCGGTACGCAGCGGTGGCCGACCACGCGGTGCGCGAACTCGGCTGGCGTGTCGTCCTGTGCGGCGGTCCGAGCGCGTTCGAGCGCGAGTTCGCCGACGCCATCCTCGGTCATGTGCAGACCCACGTGCTCGACCTGGTCGGCAAGGACACGCTCAAGCAGCTGCTGGCCCTGCTGCGCCAGGCGGACCTCGTGCTGACCCCCGACTCCGGGCCGATGCACATCGCCAACGCCGTCGGCACGCCGGTGCTCGGCCTGCATGCGGCGAGCAATCCACATCGTTCCGGCCCCTACTCCGATCGACGCTGGTGCGTCGATCGTTACGACGCCGCCGCACAGCGCTATCGCGGCAAGCCGGCCAGTGCATTGCCGTGGGGCACCAAGCTCGAACACAAGGGCGTGATGGACCTGATCGAGGTGGCCGACGTCATCGAGCGCGTTGAAGCCTTCGACCGCCACCTCGACGCCGGCCTGCCGCGAACCTGAATCGCGGCCGGACGCGGCGGCGGATTTGAGTGCAAGCTCGATTTGTGCAGTGCATCATTGCGCGCGTGGACCTGCCCGCACACCCTCCCATCCCCGCAGCGCGCAAGCGCCTCACCGTGACCCGGCCACCCTTGCGGTCGAGCCAGGCGTCGAGCGCGCGTGCGTCCGTTCGCGGCGAAGCGTTCCTTTCCCGCGATGGCCGCCCGCTGCGCCTGCGCGCGATCGAACCCGATGACGTCGCCGCCCTGCTGCGCGCGTTCTCGCGCATGACCCGCGAGCAGATCCGCCTGCGCGTGTTCCATGCGCTGACCGAATTGCCGGAACCGGTCGCCCGTTACCTGTGCACGCCCGAGCCGGGCAAGGTCGCCGCCTTCGTCGTCACCGATGACGACGGCAGCGAGATCCGCGGCGAAGCGCGCGTGCATTTCGACGAAGTCGGCGAAACGGCCGAATTCGCCATCGCGATCGATCCTGCGTTCTCCGGCAACGGCGTCGGCTGGGCGTTGATGACGAAGCTGATCGAGGTCAGTCGCGAACGCGGCATGCGCGAGATCTGGGGCCACGTGCTGGCGGAAAACGGGCCCATGCTCGATCTTGCCGCCCGCCTCGGCTTCGAGCGTTCCGTCGTCGCCGGCGAGCCCGGCCTCCTGCTGGTGCGGATGACGATCTGAGGCGGCGCGCAAGATCATGGCGCCGCCTTCGTGGAGCCGAGCTTGCTTGGCGGAAACACCGATCGAAGCGGCATCGCAGAGCCAAGCTTGCTCGGCTGTAGCGCCGACCGAAGCAGCGGAGCGGGCTCCGCTCTCGAAAAGCGGTGAAGCCGCACGAGCAGCGAAGCAAGCTCGATGCACCGGGACACGGGAAACACTGGTGCGTTCGACCGCATGCGCTACACTGCGCGCCCCATGCGGTCCGCTGTACCGGCACCGCCTCCGCTTTGCCATTCATGACGTCCCCGAACCTCCGCACGCTTCCCCTGCCGAGCCAACCCCGGCACCGGCGCCCCTGGCGCGTTCCCCATGGCTCCGCCCTCGCCCTGCTGGTCGCCGAAACCGGGCAGCGGCATGCCGCGCCGGTGGTCGCGGTCACCCGCGATACCCAGGCCGCGCACGCGCTTGAAGCCGAGCTCGCCGTATTCGCCGGAGACAACCTCGAGGTACTGCATTTCCCCGACTGGGAAACCCTGCCCTACGACCTGTTCGCGCCGCATCCGGACATCGTTTCGCAACGCGTCGCCACGCTCTACCGGCTGCCGTCGGCGAAGCGCGGCGTGCTGGTGGTGCCGGTGGCGACGCTCATGCAGCGCCTCGCGCCGCGCAGCTACATCGCCGGCTCGAGCCTCGTCATCGAAAACGGCCAGCGCTTCGACCTCGCCGCCGAACAACGCCGCCTCGCCGCCGCCGGCTACCGCAACGTGCCGCAGGTCCTCGAACCCGGCGATTTCGCCGTGCGCGGCGCGATCCTCGACATCTTCCCGATGGGCACCGCCGAGCCCTACCGGATCGAGCTGTTCGACGACGAAATCGATTCGATCCGCACCTTCGATCCGGAGACGCAGCGCTCGGCGAACAAGGTCGAGCAGGTGCGTCTGTTGCCGGCCCGGGAATTCCCGTTGACCGAGGAAACCGCGCGCAGCTTCCGCAACACGCTGCGCGAACGTTTCCCGATCGACCCGCGCCGCTGCCCGCTCTACCAGGACATCCGCGAAGGCGGCGCGCCGGCCGGCATCGAATACTACCTGCCGCTGTTCTTCGACGAAGGCCGCGCCGGCGCCACCGAGACGCTGTTCGACTACCTCGGCGACGATGCCTTGTTCCTGCTCGGCGAAGGCGTGCTCGGCGCCGCCGAACAGTTCTGGCAGCAGGCCGGCGATCGCCACGAGCAACGCGCGCACGACGTCGAACGGCCGATCCTGCCGGTCGCGGAACTCTATCTGCCGCCGCAGCAGTTGCGCGAACGCCTCAACCAGCGCCAGCGCATCGAACTCGTTGCGCGCGGCGACGCCGAGGCCGCCGCCGATCCCGGCACCGCGCCGGCACCGGACCTGCCGATCCAGCCGCGCCAGGATGAACCGGTCGCCGCGCTGGCCGGATTCCTGCGCGCCTATCCGGGTCGCGTGCTGATCGCCGCCGACTCGGCGGGCCGGCGCGAACTGCTGATCGAACAGCTCGCCGCAGGCGGCCTCGCACCGGCCGTGCTGCCGGGCTGGAAGGCGTTCGTCGAAGGCAACGAACGCTTCGCCATCACCGTCGCCGCGATCGACCGCGGCTTTGCCCTCGTCGATCCGGCGCTGACCGTGCTCGGCGAGCGCGAACTGCTTGGCGAGCGCGTGGCGCAGAGTCGCCGCCGCAAGCGCGCAGCACGCGATCCCGAAGCGATCATCCGCGATCTCACCGAACTCGCCCTCGGTGCGCCGATCGTCCACGTCGACCATGGCGTCGGCCGTTACCAGGGGCTCGTCAAGCTCGATGTCGGTGGCCAGGACGGCGAGTTCCTCGCCATCGAATACGCCAAGGGCGACCGCCTCTACGTGCCGGTCGCGCAACTGCAACTGGTCAGCCGCTATTCGGGAACCGCGCCCGAACTCGCGCCACTGCATTCGCTCGGCGGCGATGCCTGGGAACGGGCCAAGCGCAAGGCGGCGGAAAAGGTCCGCGACGTCGCCGCCGAACTGCTCGCCATCTACGCGCAACGCGAGGCGCGCGAGGGCACCGCGATCGAGGTCGACCGCCTGCTCTACGAGCAGTTCGCCGCGGCCTTCCCGTTCGAGGAAACCCCCGACCAGGCGCAGGCCATCGAAGCGGTGATCGCCGACCTCGCCCGCACGCGGCCGATGGACCGCGTGGTCTGCGGCGACGTCGGCTTCGGCAAGACCGAAGTCGCCCTGCGCGCCGCCTTCGTCAGCGCGACCGCCGGCCGCCAGGTCGCCGTACTCGCGCCGACCACCCTGCTCGCCCAGCAGCACTACCAGAACTTCCGCGACCGCCTCGCCGACTGGCCGATCCGCGTCGAGGTGCTGTCGCGCTTCAAGTCGAAGAAGGAAACCGACACCGCGCTGAAGCAGATCGCCGACGGCAAGGTCGACATCGTCATCGGCACCCACAAGCTGTTGCAGAACGACGTGCGCTTCAAGGACCTCGGCCTCGTCATCGTCGACGAGGAACAGCGTTTCGGCGTGCGCCAGAAGGAGCAGTTGAAGAAGCTGCGCGCCGAAGTCGACCTGCTGACCCTGACCGCGACGCCGATCCCGCGAACGCTCAACATGGCGATGGCCGGCCTGCGCGACCTCTCGATCATCGCCACCCCGCCCGCGCACCGGCTGGCGGTCAAGACCTTCATCGGCAACTGGGACCCGGCACTGATCCGCGAGGCGTTCCAGCGCGAGCTGCAGCGTGGCGGCCAGATCTACTTCCTGCACAACGAGGTCGAGACGATCGAGAAGACCGCGCGCGAGCTCGAGGCCCTGGTGCCGGAAGCGCGCGTGCGCATCGCCCATGGCCAGATGCCGGAACGCGAGCTCGAACAGGCCATGCTCGATTTCTACCGCCAGCGCTACAACGTGCTGGTGTGCACGACGATCATCGAATCCGGCATCGACGTGCCGAGTGCCAACACGATCATCATCGACCGCGCCGACCGCTTCGGCCTCGCCCAGCTGCACCAGCTGCGCGGCCGTGTCGGCCGTTCGCACCATCGCGCCTATGCCTACCTGATCGTGCCCGACACGCGGGCCATCACCGCCGACGCCGAAAAGCGCCTCGAGGCACTGGCCTCGCTCGAGGAGCTCGGTGCGGGCTTCACCCTCGCCACCCACGACCTCGAGATCCGCGGCGCCGGCGAACTGCTCGGCGAGGACCAGTCCGGGCAGATCGAGGAAGTCGGCTTCTCGATGTACCGCGACATGCTCGATCGCGCGGTGCGCGCCCTGAAGACCGGCCAGGTACCCGACTTCGACCTCACCAGCGACCACGAGGCCGAGATCGAGCTGCACCTGCCGGCCCTGATCCCCGACGACTACCTGGCCGACGTCAATGCGCGCCTGACCCTCTACAAGCGCATCGCCAGCGCGCGCAGCGACGAGGCACTGGACGAACTGCAGGTCGAAATGGTCGACCGCTTCGGCCTGCTGCCCGATCCGCTGAAGAACCTGTTCGCGATCACCTCGCTGAAGCTGCGCGCGACCGCACTCGGCATCCGCAAGCTCGAACTCGGCGCCAACGGCGGCCGCGTGCTGTTCACCCCGCAACCGGCCATCGACCCGATGACGGTGATCCGCATGATCCAGACCCTGCCGAAGGTGTACGCGCTCGACGGCCAGGACAAGCTGCGCATCAAGCTGCAACTGGACGGCGCCAGCGAACGCCTGCGCAGCGCCCAGGACATCGTCGCCGCACTCGGCAAGCGCAGCGACAAGGCGGCGTGAAGGGTCGGGGCAAAGATTGAACCACGGAGCACGCGGAAGAAAGCGAAATCCTGAAGAACGGAACGCGAGGGAAGTTCCTGTAGAACACAACGCCTGTCTTCCCCCTTCGCTTGCGAAGGGGCATCGAGGGGGATGCGCCGGACGCGAAGCGGCCGGCGTCAAACAGCGCGCCGCTGACGCGCCGCGCCATCCTCCCCCGCCCTCCTTCGCAAGCGAAGGAGGGAGTGGCGTTTCTTGTGCCTGGGACATTTCGCGAGAGCCTCCACTGAAGGCTTTCTCCGCGTGCTCCGTGTGCTCCGTGTTTCAGGCGTCTGCTTTCATTGCCCGGGATCCGGTGACTGCCAGATGCGCTGCCACATCCCGGCGAGACGCTCACGCGCCTGCCATGGCCATTCGAGCTGCTCGGGCCGTATCGCGACCCAGCTTCCGCCGGTGTTGTCGGCGACGGCGAAGCGGAACGTGTAGTCGGGCTCGCTGACCATGCGCAGGTCGCTGATGATCAACCGGCCGTCCTGCACGTCGCCCTTGAGGAAGCCATGGGCGAACCAGTCGAGTCGGCGTACGGCCGGCGAAAGCGCGCGTACGGTCGCCAGTGCCTGCGCATCCGAGGCGAATGCACTGAAACGCATCGGCCCGTGATCGGCCACCAGCGAACGCACGCCTTCGAGATGACCCTCGGGCGTCATCACCACCACGCGCCAGAGCAGCGTGTTGAACGGCATCGGCACCGAGAAGCGCGGCGCGTCGGCCAGGCCCATCTGCGCGAGCACGGGCGTGGCCGCGCGCTCGACGAGTTGCTTCGCCACGAGGGTCCAGCCCAGATAGGCGCTGCTCAGAGCGATGCCGGCAACCAGCAGCGTGCGCGCCGACGCACGCGCACCGGCCACGAGCACGCCGATGAAGGCGACGAGCAGCGGCAACGTGTACAGCGGATCGATGATGAACACGCTCGAGATCATCACCGGCGCGACCGGCAGCGGCCAGAAAAGCTGGGTGCCGTAGACGGTGAATGCATCGATCACGGGATGGGTGAGCAGGGCCAGTTCGATCGCCACGAGCCAGCGCAGCGGCGCCTCGCGCACGCCGGGCCAGGCACGCCGCAACAGCCATGCGGCGAGCAGGCCGAACACGGCAAGCACGAACAACGAATGCGAGGGGCCGCGATGCCAGGTCATGTGCGCGACCGGATCGAGCCCGAGCAGTGCCAGTGGCACCACGTCGAGGTCGGGCACGGTGCCCAGCACGGCACCGGCCAGCAGCGCGCGGCGGCGCTGGTTCCCCGGCACCACGGCCGCGGCGACCGCCCCGCCGAGGAGGACCTGGGTCAGCGAATCCATCCGCGCATCAGGCCTGCGCCGGCGCCGACCTGCGATGGGCCTGCATGGTCAGCTCGTACGAATGCACGCGCGCGGCGTGGTCGTGCACGTTGCTGGTCAGCATCAGCTCGTCGGGACGATGGCGGTCGATGAAGTCGCGCAGGCCCGCGGCCACCCCGGCGACATCACCGACCACCGAACAGGCCAGCGCATGTTCGACGCCGCGTTTCTCGACCGGCGTCCAGAACGCCTCGATGTCGTCGAGCGGAGCCGGCATCAAGCCGGGCCGGCCACGGCGGAGATTGACGAAAGCCTGCTGCTGGGTGGTGAACAGGCGACGCGCCTCCGCCGCGGAGCTTGCGGCCACGACATTCAGTCCGAGCATCGCGTACGGCGCGGCGAGCCGGGCCGACGGCCGGAATTCGCGCCGGTACAAGGCCAGCGCCTCGGTCATCGCATCGGGCGCGAAATGCGAGGCGAATGCATACGGCAGGCCAAGCATGGCCGCCAGACGCGCGCCGAACAGGCTCGAACCGAGCAGCCACACCGGCACGTCGACACCTGCACCTGGAACCGCGCGCACCGGCTGGTCGCGCGTCGCCGGCTCGAAATACTGCAGCAGTTCGACGACATCGTTCGGAAACGCCTCGGCACTGTCGTGGTAGCGGCGCAATGCGCGCGCGGTGGCCTGGTCGGTTCCGGGAGCGCGCCCGAGGCCGAGGTCGATGCGCCCCGGATACAGGCAGGCCAGGGTGCCGAACTGTTCGGCCACCTGCAGCGGTGCATGGTTTGGCAGCATCACGCCGCCGGCACCGACGCGGATCTTCTGCGTGGCGCCGGCGATGTGGCCGATCAGCACCGCGGTTGCCGCGCTGGCGATGCCGGGCATGTTGTGGTGCTCGGCCAGCCAATAACGCAGGTAGCCGAGGCGCTCGGCATGGCGGGCAAGATCCACGCTGTTGCGGAAACTGGCAGCAATGTCGCTGCCCTCGGTGACCGGGGCGAGATCGAGGATGGAAAGGGCCGTCATCGGGACGCTCCAGCGAGGATTGCCGGCACAGATGGGGGCGGGCGACGGCAGCGGCAAGCCGGCGTGTCCTTCGCGCGACCTTTCGACGCTGGCGCCGCAGCGGACTGGCCGGCCCGGCTTCCCTGCCGGGCCGGCGAAGGCATCGGCGGATCGAATGCGGTCGCGGCTCAGCGCTGCTTGCGCAAGCCCTGGTTGCCGCGCGCGCGCAGCAGATGCGTCACGTGGGCGGCCTCCGGTGACGGCAGCGAATGCGTCACCGGGGCCGCGACGGCGTCATCCGCCGGATGGCCGGGCTCGAGCGTGGCGTCGGTCCGCCCGCTGTACGGATTCGGCGCCGGATAGGTCGGCCCCTCGCGCACGCGTTCCTGTCGGGCCTCCAGGGCCTCGAGGAAATGCCGCCGTGCGACCGCGCTGCTGGCGCGACGCGGTTTCGTCGTGGAAGGCTTTGCCGGGGTACGGCGACCAGCCGGCAGACCCTTGTGTGCGGCCGCTGCAGAAGTTCCGCTTGCGGCCTTCGCGCGACCGCCCGGCGTGCGCGGTGCGGATTTCCTTGCAACGACCTTCTTCGCTGCGACCTTCTTCGCTGCGACCTTCTTCGCCGCGACCTTCTTCGCTGCGACCTTCTTCGCTGCGACCTTCTTCGCTGCGACCTTCTTCGCTGCGACCTTCTTCGCTGCGACCTTCTTCGCTGCGACCTTCTTCGCAGCCACCCGCTTGGCGACCGCCTTCTTCGCCACCGCGGCTTTCCGCCCGGTCGACTTGCGCGTGGCTGCACGTTTGGCTGTCGCCTTGCGTGCCGGCGCTGCGCGCTTCGCCGTGCCGGAAGCTTTCGCCTTGTCGCGCGTTCCGGTCGCGGGCGTGGTGCCGGCCGGCCGTGACGAACGCCGCGGCTGCGCCGATTTCACCGCGGGTTTCTTCGCAGCCGTGACGGTCGCCCCGCCTGCGGACCGCGAGGCCGGCGCACTGCGCTTGCCGGAGCCAGCGTTCACCGGGGCTTTTTTCCGTGCCGCCCGCTTTGTCCCTGCGGTCGGCTTCTTCTTCGTGTTGCGGGGGGAAAGCGCGCTCATGCGATACCTCCTCGTCCGGTCGGGGCGCCGTCCCTTCCCGGCGCACTCACTCGTGGTATCAGGGAGATCCTTAGCCTGCGTTGAACCACCCCCGCCCCGCACATTGCGTTCGCGCCGGTTAAGCCGATGACGCCAAGACTGCCGGCATCCGCGACGTCCGGAGACCGTCCATGTCAGTGACCCGCCTGCATTGCCCCCATTGCGGTGTCGATTTCGTCGACGCCCGCGCCGAACTTCGCCGCGGAGACGACGTGATGTGCCCCGCCTGCCATGCCGTCAATGCGGTGAGCGCCGACGATGCCATCGCCGGGCGCGTGGAGACGGCCGAAGACATTCCCGTGCGCCATCGCGCTGAAGACGACTGAGCGCACATGCCGCACCCCGTGTCCGCCGATCGCGGCCTGCGGGCCGCTAGGGATGCTCTGAACAAGTCTGCACATGCGTCACCGCACTGCCTGCGCGCAGATCAAGGTGGGGCGACGAAGGC
>CAKSZY010000028.1 GCA_934526015.1 uncultured Dokdonella sp. | reverse complement strand
GATTGCCGTCCCTTCGCCCCGCGCAGCGGGGAGAAGGTGGTGCGGCAGCACCGGATGAGGGGCCGTGGGAGGTGGGGTGCGATCGGCGTTGCAGTCGTGCGCGAGCGGCGATTCATCGATCTTGCCGGTGAAGCAGAGAAGCGCCCCTCATCCGCGGCTGCCGCCGCACCTTCTCCCCGTCGCCACGGGGAGAAGGGATAGCAAGCGCATTCTCCAGAATGCATTTTTGGAGCTTTGCTCCGCTGCGATTGCGGCTTCGGTCAAGGCTTCAGCCGGGCAAGCTTGGCTCTACGAGAGACCGCGCGATCCAACGCCATCGTCGGGCCGGATTTGCGGCTTCACCGTCCGCCGCCACGGCAGCACCTCGAGCACGAGGGCGACGGCGACCAGCACGAGGGCGAAGCCGACGCCGCCGGCGAAGCTCAGGTGTTCGCCGAGGAACAGCGCACCCCAGAGCTGGGCGAATACCGGCACGAGGAAGGTGTTGGTCACCGCCTTCTCGCTGCCGATGTCGTTCAGCAGGCGGAAGTACAAGGCATAGGCGAGCCCGGTGCAGACGAGTCCGAGCACGAGCAGCGAGGCGATCACGCCGGGATCGGGCAGGGTCGCCGGCATGGCCGCGAGGCCGAGCGGGGCGATCACCACGGCGGCACCGAGCTGGCTCGCGCCGGCCAGCACGAGCGGGTCGGAATCGGCGTGGCGACGGCGGATCCACAGCGCGCTGAATGCATACAGCGCGGCCGCGATGAAGGCCAGTGCGATGGCGACGAGCACGGCGGCATCGACGGCGACGCTGCCATAGCGGGCAAGCACGCCGACACCGACCAGGCCGACCACGACGCCGACCCGCTTCGACAGCGACGGCGGCGTGCGTTGCGCGGCCCACACGAACAATACGGTCAGCAGCGGCACGGTGGCGTTGATCACGGCGAGATAGCCGGCCGGAAGGTGGCGAGCGGCAAAGGCGAAACAGAGGAACGGGATCGCCGAGTTGATCGTGCCGAGCAGCAGCCAGTCGCGCCATTGCAGGCGCAGGTTCAGGGATCGCCCGAGCAGGCGCAGCACCACCACCAGCATGACCGCGGCCAGGGCGAGGCGGACCGCCGCGGTGAACGGTGCGCCGACCACCGGCACGGTGATGCGCTGGAAGAGGAACGACGCGCCCCAGATCATGCCGAGCAGGACGAGGCGGACGAGGGCGCTGGCAGACATGGTGCAATGCCATATGGGTTCAATCGGGCTCACATTCTAGGGCTGGCAAATTGCGCCCGGAATCGATATTTTCTCGTGGCAACTGTCAATCAGGCTCACGCTATGGCCGCCATCGACCGTTTGCCGCCGCTGCGCGCCCTGCGCGTCTTCGAGGCCGCCGCGCGCCATTGCAACTACACCCGCGCGGCCGAGGAACTGCACCTCACGCACGGCGCGGTCAGCCACCAGATCCAGCAGCTGCACGCCGATCTCGGCGTGCGCCTGTTCGAGCGCGACGGCCGCCAGATGCGCCTGACCGACAGCGGACGGCAACTGGCCGGCGACGTGCGTGCCGCCTTCGAGGCGCTGTCGGCCGCGGTGCGCCGCCTGCGCGAACGCCATGCCGGCCACGGCCTGACGGTCAGCGTACTGCCCTCGTTCGCCGCTGCCTGGCTGATGGACCGCCTCGGCGACTTCCTCACCCGCAACCCGCACATCGAGTTCAACCTGCAGAGCAGCCGTGCGCTGGCCGATTTCGGCGCCGACGGCGTCGATGTGGCGATCCGCTATGGCGAGGGTCCGTGGCCCGGCCTCGTCAGCGAGCGCATCCTCGACGACGAGATCTTCCCGGTGTGCAGCCCGCAGTTCCGGCAGGGCCGCCTGCCGCGTGCGCCGGATGAACTCGCCGGCCTGCCGCTGCTGCGCCTGAAGAGCAACGAATGGGAACACTGGTTCGCCGCGCTCGGCATCGAGGCGGCGGTGCGCGGCCCGGTGTTCGACGACACCGAGCTGTCGCTGCAGGCGGCGATCCGCGGCCAGGGCATTGCCCTCGCGCGGCGTTCCCTCATCGCCGACAAGCTGCGCAGCGGCGCCCTCGTCGAACCGTTCGTGCAGCGCGTGCCGGCCCGCTCCGCGTACCATCTCGTGCATCCGCCGCGGGCCGGCTCGCGCGAGAGCGTTGCCTGCTTTCGCGCCTGGCTGCTCGAACAGATTGCCGCGGACCGCGCCCACCCTGCCGGAACCGATCCGTGAAGCGAACACCGTCAACCCCATCGCCACCCGACCGCGGCAGCCACGTGCCGCGCAAGCGCTTCGGCCAGCACTTCCTCTGCGACAGCGGCATCATCCGCCGCATCGTGCAGGCGATCGCGCCGCGTCCGGGCCAGCGCCTCGTCGAGATCGGCCCCGGCGAAGGCGCACTGACCCTGCCGCTGCTGCGCGAGGCCGGTGCGCTGACCGTCATCGAACTCGACCGCGACCTGATTCCGCGCATCGCCGCCCGCACGGCCGGGGTCGGCGAGGTCGAGATCATCCATGCCGACGTGCTGACGGTCGATTTCGGCGCCCTGGCCGCCGGCACGCCGCTGCGCGTGGTCGGCAACCTGCCGTACAACATTTCCTCGCCGATCCTGTTCCACTGCATCGACCACCTCGACGCGATCGAGGACATGCACTTCATGCTGCAGAAGGAAGTCGTCGAGCGCATGGCGGCGGCGCCGGGCAGCAAGGTCTATGGCCGGCTCAGCGTCATGCTGCAACTGGCCTGTGGCGTCGAGCCGCTGATCGAAGTGCCGCCGCAGGCATTCCGGCCGCCGCCGAAAGTCGATTCTGCGGTGGTCAGGCTGCGTCCGCGGCCCCGCGCCGAACGCCCGCTCGACGTCCAGGCCGCGCTCGAACGCGTCGTGCGCGCCGGCTTCGGCCAGCGCAGGAAGACCCTCGCCAATGCGCTCGATGGCGTGGCCACGCCGGCGATGATCGAGGCCGCCGGCATCGATCCGCGCACGCGTGCCGAACAGGTCGGCCCGCAGGCCTGGGTCGCGCTCGCACGCGTGGTCGACCATCCGTCTGCGGCCTGACTCCCGGCCTGCAGGCGCGACGCCCGGCGGGCGGCGCAGCACGTTCCGGACCGGCGGCCCCGGCCGGACCCGCGGCGGACGCCGAAGCGGCCATTCCTGCCGGCTTGCCGCTGGGCGGCGCGTCCCCGACAATCGACGCATGAGCGACAGGAAGCCCCATGACATCGCCGTGACGGTCGAAACGCAGTTCCTCGACGAGCAGTCCCGGCCGAACGACAATCGATACGTGTTTTCCTACACCGTGACCATCCACAACCGCGGAACGGTCGCCGCGCGCCTGCTGGCCCGCCACTGGGTCATCACCGACGGCAATGGCGACGTGCGCGAAGTCAGCGGCGAGGGCGTGGTCGGCGAGCAGCCGCACATGCAGCCGGGCGAAGGTTACGAGTACACCTCCGGCGCCGTCCTCGAAACCGCGGTCGGCACGATGCATGGCAGCTACCGCATGCTCGCCGACGACGGCACCCGCTTCGACGCCTCGATTCCCTCGTTCGTGCTGTCCATGCCGCGGACGCTGCACTAGTGCCTGCGGCCGCGGGCAGGGCAGGCTGACATGGCCACCTGGGCGATCGGTGACATCCAGGGCTGCCACGACGAACTCGCGCGCCTGCTCGATCTCATCCACTACGACCCGGCGCGCGACACGCTGTGGTTCTGCGGCGACCTCGTCAACCGCGGCGGCCAGTCGCTCGAGGTGCTGCGCCTGGTGCGCTCGCTCAACGAACGCACCGTCGTCGTCCTCGGCAACCACGACCTGTCCCTGCTCGCCATTGCCGAACGCAGCGAGCAGGACCAGGCCCGGGTCAATCCCGAGTTGCGCGCCGTGCTGTTCGCCCCCGACCGCAGCGAACTGCTCGACTGGCTGCGCCATCGCCCGCTGCTGCACGCCGATCGCGCGCTCGGCTACATGATCGTGCACGCCGGCCTCGCCCCGCGCTGGGACGTGGCCGAAGCCGAACGCATCGCCCGCGAGATCGAGACCCGCCTGCGCGCCAGCGATTACCGCCGCCTGCTCAAGCAGATGTTCGGCAACCGCCCGGATGCCTGGTCACCGAAACTGCGCGGCATCGAACGCCTGCGCGCCGGCATCAACGTGTTCACCCGCCTGCGCTACTGCGACGTGCGTGGCCGCATCGCCTTTGCCGAGAAGGGCCCGCCCGGCACGCAGCGCCCCGGCCTCTACCCGTGGTTCGAAGTCCCCGGCCAGGCCAAACGCGACCTGCGCATCGTCTGCGGCCACTGGTCGACCCTCGGCCGCTTCGCCGGCCTCGGCGTCTACGCCATCGACACCGGCTGCGTCTGGGGCGGCGCGCTCACCGCCATGCGCCTCGACGTCGAGGAACCCCAGTTCGTCGCGCTGAAGTCCGACCGCCCGAAACCGGTCGGCAAGGACATCGACTAGGACATCGACCAGGGCGCCCCGACAGCGCCTCGAATCTCTGCGTGTTGGGAGGCATGATCATGACCAGGAAAGGTCGCAATGCGCTACAAAGGTGCGTTGGTTGTGGCCTGCGGACCTGACAAACCAAGCCGACGCCGCTCGCGGCACGGCTGGCTTCCGGTCTTGGGATTCGCTCGGGGAGTGCGATGGAATTTTTCAGTCTGAAGTGGCTTGCAATCCTCGGCGCAGCTGCCGCCTGGACGATCTTCTTCTCCTGCTTCAATGCGCCCGGCATTCGTGGCTGGCGCAACCTCGGCTGGCTGGCCTGCTACGTCGCGGGCGTCGTCATGTTTTTCTTCCTGCCTTGGCGGGCGGCTTTGGGAACCTGGGCCCTGATCGGCATTGCCTCGGGTCTCGTCTACTTCGGCCATGAACTATTGGGTTACTTGCGCAGTCGTGAGGCCGACGCCAGGCCGAATCCGCGGACCATCGCGAACGGGCTCCTGTTCTGGCCCATCATGTTGCCGGAGGCGGTCGAGTACCTGCTCGCGGACCTCGGTGTTCTCAAGGCGCCTGCCGCGCCGCCCGAGCAATCCTGACCATGCGTGGCCGTGGATGCCGGGGCATCCGGCGTTGGCCGGCGCGTGGCGTCTCGTTGCGGCGGGTGCGGGGTGATGCGGGCGATCCATCCATGCGCTGCGGCTGGAACGCCTGCGCATCCGACCGCCAAGGAGAGGATCGATGAAGCATCTGGTTTCGGCGGGCCTGCTGGTGGCGGCGGTGATCCACTTGCTGCCGTTGTCGGGCGTGCTGGGCGGCGAGCGCCTGGCCCTGCTGTACGGCATCCCGGTCGAGGGGGCGGATCTGCAGATCCTCCTGCGACATCGGGCGGTGCTGTTCGGCCTGCTCGGTGGCCTGCTTCTCGTTGCGGCGTTCCGGCGCTCGCTGCAGGTCCTCGCGCTGGTGGCCGGACTCGTCAGCGCGCTGTCCTTCCTCGTGCTGGCGTGGTCGGTCGGCGGATACAACGCCGAGATCGCGCGCGTGTTCCGCGCCGATGTGATCGCCGTGATCGCGCTGGCGGTCAGTGCCGCGGCCTGCGCGCATGGACGCCGCAGGGGCTGAGCGGTCGGGCGGGCGTGCGGGGACGAGTGTCGCCGGCAGTGGCTAACGGCGCCGGTAATCGCTGAAGCGGAAGGCGAACGCATGCCGCGCATCGGCCGCATGCGGCTGCTCGTGGACCAGCGACCATTCGTCGAAGTCGAAGGGCGGAAAGAAGGCGTCGGCGTCGTCGATGCGGGTATCGACCCAGGTCAGGTGCAGTTGCGTGGCATGGGGCAGGGCGAGCGCATAGACCTCGCCGCCGCCGATCACCATCAGTTCGTCAGCGCCAGCCGCGTCGAGGGCGTCGTCGAACGACGCCAGCGCAATCTGGCCGGGATGGGGCGCGACGCCGGAGCGGGTCAGCACGAGGTTGCGGCGACCCGGCAGGGCGAAGCCGATCGCGCGTGCGGTGCGGCTGCCCATCAGCACGGGCTTGCCGAGGGTCAGCGCCTTGAAGCGCTTGAGGTCATCGGGCAGGTGCCACGGCATTGCGTTGTCGCGGCCGATCGCGTGACCGCGGTCGAGTGCGGCGACGAGGGCGATGCGCGTCATCAGACCGCCACCGGCGCCTTGATCGCCTTGTCGGCGACATAGCCTTCGATGGTGATGTCCTCGTAGCGGAAATCGTCGAGCGCACGCACGTCGGGATTCAGGCGCAGGCGCGGCAGCGGATGCGGCGTGCGCGCGAGCTGTTCGCGTGCCTGTTCGAAGTGGTTCGAGTACAGGTGCGCATCGCCGAGCGTGTGCACGAAGTCGCCGGCTTCGAGGCCGCAGACCTGGGCGACCATGTGGGTGAGCAGGGCGTAGCTGGCGATGTTGAACGGCACACCGAGGAAGATGTCGCCGGAACGCTGGTAGAGCTGGCACGACAGGCGCCCGCCGGCGACGTGGAACTGGAACATCGTGTGGCAGGGCTGCAGGGCCATGCGCGGCAGGTCGCCGACGTTCCAGGCACTGACCACGAGGCGGCGCGAATCGGGATTGCGGCGGATCTCCTCGACCACCCAGGCGATCTGGTCGACCGTGCGGCCATCGGCACATTCCCAGGAGCGCCACTGCTTGCCGTAGACCGGGCCGAGGTTGCCTTCGGCATCGGCCCACTCGTCCCAGATGCCGACGCCGTTGTCCTTGAGATAGCCGATGTTGGTGTCGCCCTGCAGGAACCAGATCAGTTCGTGGAGGATCGAGCGCAGGTGCAGCTTCTTGGTGGTGACGAGCGGAAAACCCTCGGCAAGGTCGAAGCGCATCTGCCAGCCGAACACGCTGTGGGTGCCGGTGCCCGTGCGGTCGGCCTTCGGCGTGCCGCGTTCGAGCACGTGGCGCAGCAGGTCGAGGTACTGGCGCATCAGCGGGCTTCCTTCGCTTCCTTCGGCGGATCGTCGACCACGCGCGGCTCGAGCACGGGCGCGCGGCGCAACCACGCCACCAGCACGAGGCCGAAGGCGATCAGCGGCAGCGACAGCAGCTGGCCCATGGTCAGCCAGCCCCAGGCGAGATAGCCGAGTTGCGAGTCGGGCTCGCGCACGAACTCGACGAGGAAGCGGAACGCGCCGTAGAGGATCGCGAACAGGCCGGAGACGAGGAAACGCCGACGCGGTTTCATCGACACCGCGTAGAGGATACCGAACATCAGCACGCCTTCCAGCACCATCTGGTAGAGCTGCGAGGGATGGCGCACCTCGCCGGCGAGCTGGCCGGCCCGGGCCATCGCCTCGAGCTGTTCGATCGTGGCGCCGTGTTCGAACGAGCGCGGGAAGATCATGCCCCAGGCGACATCGGTATGGCGTCCCCACAACTCGCCGCCGACGAAGTTGCCGAAGCGGCCGACGCCGAGGCCGATCGGCACCAGCGGGGCGATGAAGTCGACGACATCGAAGTAATGCAGGCCATGTTTGCGCGCCCACAGCCAGGTGGCGAACAGCACGCCGAGCAGGCCGCCGTGGAACGACATGCCGCCTTCCCAGACGCGGAAGATCGACCACGGGTCGGTGGCCAGTTCGGTCCAGCCGTAGAACAGCATGTAGCCGAGGCGACCGCCGAGGATGACGCCGAACATGCCGTAGAAGGCGAGGTCGGAAAACGCGCCCGGCCCGACCGGAAGACGGCCCTGGCGACGACGGCGTTCGCCGAGCCACCAGAACAGGGCGAAGGCGATCGCATACATGATGCCGTACCAGTGCACGGCCAGCGGGCCGAGCTGGATGGCGACGGGATCGAAGGCGACGACGTAGGGATGCATCGGGTTTCCGTGGGCGCGGCCGGCGCTGAAGCGTGCCGGTCATCGGCACATTATGCCGGGGCGCCGCCGGTCCTGCGCGCTGCCTGCACGGCCGTTGCTACGCCGCCGGCAGGATGCGCAGGATGAAGCCCTTGAGGTAATCGGTTTCCGGGATCGCCGGATGCACGGGATGGTCCGGGCCCTGATGCAGCGGAAACAGCAGCTGCGCCTGGCGGTCGAGATGACGCGCGCCTTGCTGCACGGCGTCGAGCAGGGCCGCACGCGGCATGTGCCACGAACACGAACAGGTGACGAGGATGCCGTCGCGGGCGAGCACCTGCATGCCGAGTTCGTTGAGGCGGCGATAGGCGATGCGTCCCTCGACGAGATCCTTCTTGCGCTTGACGAAGGCCGGCGGATCGAGCACGACGACATCGAAGTGCTCGCGTTGTTCGCGCAGCGATTTCAGGTACTCGAAGGCATCGGCGCGCACGGCGCGGACGCGCTCGGCCATGCCGTTGCGCGCGGCATTGCGCGCGATGGCATCGACCGCGTCCTGCGAGGCGTCCACGCAGACGACTTCGCGCGCGCCATACGCGGCGGCGCGCAGGCCCCAGCCACCGAGGTAGCTGAACATGTCGAGCACGCGCTTGCCCTCGCAGAGCCGGGCGAGGTGGTCGCGGTTGCCGCGCTGGTCGTAGAACCAGCCGGTCTTTTGCCCGCCGACCGGATCGCATTCGAACTCGAGGCCGGCTTCACGCACGATCAGCGGTTGCGCCGAAGGTTCGCCGTGACCGAGGTCGGCGTATTCGGGCAACTGTTCCATCGCGCGGATCGCGGCATCGTTCTTCCACCACAGCTGGCGCGGGGCGAGCACCTTCAGCACCGCTTCGGTGACGGCGTCCTTGAGGCGTTCCATGCCGGCGGTGGTCGCCTGGGCCACGAGCACGTCGCCGAAGCGGTCGATGGTGAGCCCCGGCAGGCCGTCCGATTCGCCATAGACGAGCCGATACCACGGATCGGCGAACAGGCGCTCGCGCAGCGACAGCGCCACTTTCAGCCGATGCACGATCAGCGAGCGGTCGAGCGCATGGGCGATGCCGCGCTGGACGAGGCGCGCGCAGATCAGCGAGTTCGGGTTGACGTAGCCGACGCCGATCGGCTTGCCGCGGTGGTCGGCAATCACGCAGGGCTCGCCGGGCGCGAAGTCGCCGAGCGGCGACTGCGCGACATCGACTTCGTTGGAGAACACCCACAGGTGTCCGGCGCGCAGTCGCGCCTCTTCGCCGCGCTTGAGCACGAGCGCGCGATAGGCGGGTTGGTCGGTCACGGCGGATTCCGCAGCAGCAAGGAGGGCGATTCTACGCGGTGGCGGCGGCCACCGTCGTGGCGGATCGGAATGCGGGCATCCATCGACTGTTGCGCAACCGCGATCTCGCCCGCGACAGCACAGTCCGTGCGCGATCGGGTTGCGCGATACGGAGGAAATCGCGCATGGCGCGCGCTCGCGCGGCCGTCAGCAGGCGCGCGGCCGTCGTGATTGCGCGAGTTCGATGGCGAGTCGGGTTGCGGCGACGAGGCTGCCGGGATCGGCCTGGCCGCTGCCGGCGAGATCGAGCGCGGTGCCGTGGTCGACCGAGGTGCGGATCCACGGCAGGCCGAGGGTGACGTTGACGGCGTGGCCGAAGCCGGCGTGCTTGAGCACCGGCAGGCCCTGGTCGTGGTACATCGCGAACACCGCGTCGCAGCCTGCGAGGCGCGCCGGCACGAAGGCGGTGTCGGCCGGCAGCGGGCCTTCGAGATCGAGGCCTTCAGCGCGCAGCGCCTGCAGCACCGGATTGATGGTGTCGATCTCCTCGCGGCCGAGGTGGCCGCCCTCGCCGGCGTGCGGATTGAGGCCGAGCACGGTGATGCGCGGGCGGGCAATGCCGAAGTGCGCGCGCAGGTCGTGGTCGACGATGCGCAGGCTGCGCGCGAGGCCCCCGGCGGTGATCGCGGCCGGCACCGCGGCGAGCGCCAGGTGGGTGGTGGCGAGGGCGACGCGCAGGCGGCCGGCGACGAGCATCATGACGACATCGCTGCCGGCGCGTGCGGCGAAGAACTCGGTGTGGCCGCTGAAGGCCACGCCGGCATCGTTGATGACGCCCTTGTGCACCGGCGCGGTCACGATCGCATCGAACAGGCCGGTCTGCGCGCCGTCGGCGGCGCGGGCGAGGGTGTCGAGCACGTAGCGCGCATTGGCCGGGTCGAGCAGGCCCGCTTGCGAGGGCACCGCCAGCGGGCAGTCGAGGATGGCCAGCGCGCCGGGCCCGCACGCGGCGGCGCCGGGGTGCCACGGCTCGAGGCGCAGGGCGACACCGGTCATCGCCGCGCGTGCGGCGACGAGATCCCGGTTGGCGACGACGACGAGGTCGGCGTCGAAGTCGATCGAGGCGAGGCGCGCGACGATTTCCGGACCGATGCCGGCGGGCTCGCCGGCAGTCAGCGCGATGCGCGGCCGGCGCGCCGGTTCCGCCACCGTCAGCCGACGCCGCGGGCGCCCGGCAGGCGGACGTCGATATAGGCCTCCGAACGCAGCTGGCGCAGGAAGCTCTCGTACTCTTCCTCGGCCTTGCGCGCGCCGAGGGTCTGCCGGGCCTGGTCGCGTTCGGCCTGCTCGGTGCGGTCTTCGGTGCGCGTGGCCAGGCGTTGCAGGAAGTGCCAGCCGATCTCGGTCTCGAACGCTTCGCTGATCTGGCCGTCGCCGGTGACTTCCAGGGCTTCGGCCACGGCGGTGCCGTAACCGGTCAGGGTGAACCAGCCCATGTCGCCGCCGATGTTCGAGGTCGGCGCGTCTTCGGAATGTTCGCGGGCGAGTTCGGCGAAGTCCTCACCCGACAGCGCGCGCCGGCGCAGTTCCTCGATCTTCGTGCGGGCCTGCTCGGAGGAGGTCAGCTCGGATTTCTTGATGAGGATGTGGCGCGCGTGGTACTCGGTGACGAGGCGCTGGGCGCCGCTGCGGCGATCGAGCAGCTTGAGGATGTGGAAGCCGTTCGGTCCGCGCACGGCGCCGGTGGTCTGGCCGGGCGAGAGCGACGCGGTCGCATCGGCGAACGCCTGCGGCAGTTCGGTGACGCTGCGCCAGCCGAGGTTGCCGCCGTCGAGGGCGTTCTGGGCGTCGGAGTAGCGGATCGCCGCGGCGGTGAAATCGAGGCCCTCGGCGATCTGCCGGCTGACATCTTCGGCCTTGGCCTGCGCGGCCTGGATCTGTTCGGAGGTGGCGCCGTCCGGCACGCCGACGAAGATGTGGCCGAGATGCACCTCGACGCTGGAAACGCCGCCGTTCTTCAGCATGAGGTCGATTTCGGTGTCGCTGACCTGCACGCGGCTCTGCACGACGCGCTGGCGCAGGCGCTGCACGATCGTCTCGTCGTGCACGTTCTTGCGGAACGCCTCCCAGGAGAGGCCCTGCTGCATGACCGCCTGGCGCAGCTGGCCGACGCTGAGCCGGTTCTGGTTGGCGATCTGCGAAATGGTCTGGTCGACTTCGGCATCGGCCAGCTTGATGCCGGTGCTGTCGGCGCGCTCGACCTGCAGGCGCATGAGGATCAGGCGATCGAGCACCTGGCGCTCGAGCTCGGCGCGCGGCGGCAGTTGCTGCGGGCTGCGCGCGTACTGCGCGGTGATGGCGTCGACCGCGCGGTCGAGTTCGCTGCGCAGGATGACGTCCTCGTCGACCACGGCGACGATGCCGTCGAGCGATTCGGACTGCATCATCATCTGCGCCTGCGCCACCGGCAGGGCGAGGAAAAGGGCGAGGGCGGCGAGGACGAGCGGCTTGTTCATGCGCGTCGGGGTTCCGGGAGCGGGCGGGACGGAACGGCGATTCTAGCAGGCTCTCGGCGCGGCCCGCCGGCGGTGAAACCGCGCGGGAACGCGCGGTTCAGGCCGGGTGCGTTCATCCGCGGGCCCGCAGCGGCCCGGCGGCGACCGCGGTCACTGGTAGCCGAGGATGGACCTGCGCAGGAAGTCGCCGGTCTTCTGGCCGATCGAGCCGACGCCCTTGAACTCGACTTCGAAGTAGAGCGCATTGCTCGCTTCGCCCTCGACGGTGTGCACGTAGCGGCGGCCGAGCACGCGCCAGGCCACGCAGCAGCTGTCGTGCTCGATGCCGGCGAAGGCCTCGAGCGTGGTGTCGTCGCGCAGCGAGTAGTTCCAGCGGGCGACGAAGCGCCAGGCGCCGCTGATCGGCAGCAGCAGCGAGCCGTCGACGTACTCGAGGAAATCGCGGCGGAAGCGGTAGGCGAGGTTGACCACGCCTTCGCGGCCGAAGCGGTTCTGCACGCCGATCGAGGAAAGGTCGGTGCGGTCGCTGTTCGGGTTCCACTGGTTGGCGAAGGTGGCGCGCCAGCGGTCGTTGAGGCGCAGGTCGAGTTCGCCGACCCAGGTCGAGCCCGGGTGGTCGGTTGCCGGACGGCCCGGCAACTGCACGCGCTGGTCGTCGAAGTAGCGGATCTGGCCGATGCTCGCGCTGAGGCGCTCGCTGCCGCCGGCATCGAGCACGCGCGAGGTCAGCGCGACGGTGAGGTTGTTGGCATCCATCTGGCGGTCGGCGCCGATGAAGCGGTTGCTGCGGAACAGCTGGCCGAAGCTGAACGGGGTTTCCTGGGTGTCGAACAGCGGCAGGTTGTCCTGATCGCGATACGGCACGCGCAGGTAATAGAGGCGCGGTTCCAGGGTCTGCGTCCAGCCGTCGCCGAAGCGGTCGAGTGCGCGTTCGAAGTGCAGGCCGGCATCGACGCTCGCAATCGGCATGCCGCGCTCGGGGTGGCGATCGTCGTCGCGGTCGATGTCGTACCGCGTGTAGCGGTAGCCGATCTCCGGGCGCACGAACCATGCCGCGCGCTCGACCGGCCAGGCGAGGTAGGGATGCAGGTCGAGGCGTCGTCCGTCGATGGCATCGTCCTTGTCGAAGGCGACGAACTCCGAACGGATGCCGGCGTCGAGGCCACCGCCGAGGACGTGAAGGGCGTCGAAGGTCGCGCGCGGCAGGCGCCGGTATGGTTCGGCGGCGCCGGGCAGGGTCGGGTCGGTGATCTGGTATTCGTCACCGCCGATGCGCGCGTTCCACCCACGGCCGCTGCCGACCAGATAGGCGCGCGAGGGCAGCAGGCTGGTCGCGGCAATGTTGAGGCTGCGGCCGAAATCCTCGAACCAGCGGTCGTCGGAGGCACGGTTGATGTCGATGTCGGCGCCCCAGTGGCGGCCGAACGAGGAGCGGTTGTCCCAGTGGTAGAGATGGCGGCTGCGGTCGTCCTCGCGATCGTCCGGCAACACCTGCACCTCGAGGTTGCCGCGGCTGGAATCGGTCAGGTAGCGGAACTCGCCACCGAGCAGGAGGCCGCGCTGGGTCATCAGGCGGGGCGTCAGGGTGAGGTCGTAGTTCGGCGCCAGGTTGAAGTAGTACGGCAGGCTGGCGTCGAATCCGCGGCTGTCGTTGTAACCGAGCTCGGGGAACAGGAAGCCGGACTTGCGGCGGTCGTCGAGCGGAAACGTCGCATACGGCAACCAGAACACCGGTACGTCGCCGATACGGAAGGTCATGTCGCGGGCGACGCCGACGCCTTCGGCCTGGTCGAGCTCCATTTCGCGCGCGCGGAACTCCCAGCCCGGCGAGTCGAGCGGGCAGGTGCTGAAGCTGGTGTCGGTCAGCTCGGCGTGCTCGGCGTCCTTCAGCTTGGCGACGCCGGCGCGGCCGTTGCCGCGCGAGGCCAGCAGCTGGTAGCGCACGCCTTCGAGCGTGCCGGCCGCGGGCGTGGTCGTGCCGTGGCCGCTGCGCGCCGACATCAGCAGGCTGCGGTCCTGGTAGCGCACGTTGCCTTCGGCGGTCCATGCCGTCGACGACTGGGTGTAGGTAAAGCGGTCGGCACGGATCAGCTGGTCGAGCTGGCGGATCGCGGCATCGCCTTCAAGCACGTAGACGTCGCCATCGGTCGAGCGGCTGTAGCGTGCCTCGACCTCGGTGTCGGCGCCGTCGCGATCGCCTTCGGTGGGCAGGCCCGGCACGTGGAAGGCGAGCAGATCGTTCGGCGGACACAGCGACCAGTCGGCGGCCGGCCGCGGGCAGGCGTGCACGCCGACCGCACACATCGGCGCATCGCCGGCACCGGCGTGGGCGCTGGCGCCGCAGGCAAGCAGGATCGCGACGGCGAGCGGGCGCCGCAGGCGGAAAAGGCTCATCGGGGGGATCACGTTCGATCGGATGCCGGCGGCGAGGACGCGATAGCTTGCCGAATCGGACCGGCGGCGGCAAACGCGGCGGCGGCAGGGCCGGGTCGGGCCGGCGGCGGGAGGCAGGCGCTGCGTTGCGGCGGCAGGCCGGACGCAGGCATCGGCGCCGCTCAGCGGCGCACGCGCTCGTGCTGCCAGAGCACCTCGCCATGCGCCGAGGCGCGCGCGAGCACGCGGGCGACGACGAACAGCAGGTCGGAAAGCCGGTTGAGGTAGCCGGTCGCCTCGGCGCGCACGCTCTCCGCGCGCGACAGGGCGACCACCTCGCGCTCGGCGCGCCGGCAGATCGTGCGCGCGAGGTGGCATTGCGCGGCGGCCATGCCGCCGCCCGGCAGGATGAACTCCTTGAGCGGCGGAAGCCCCTCGTTGAAGCCGTCGAGCTCGCGTTCGAGACGCTCGATCTCCGCCGCATGCACGAGGGCCATGCCGGGAATGCAGAGTTCGCCGCCGAGGTTGAACAGTTCGTGCTGCGCGCGCGTCAGCACTTCGCGCACGGCGTCCGGCACCTCGCAGGCGAGGACCACGCCGAGCGCGCTGTTGAGCTCGTCGACCGTGCCATAGGCAGCGACCCGCAGGCTGTCCTTGCCGATGCGCGTGCCGTCGCCGAGCCCGGTCGAGCCGTCGTCGCCGGTGCGCGTGTAGATCTTCGAGAGGCGGTTGCCCATCTCGCGCTCAGCGCGTCGCGCGCACCGGCGCCGGCAGGGCCAGCGCGACGACCAGATGGATCGTCGCGGCGATGCCGACATAGGCAGCCGTGGTGCCGACGAAGGCGGCGTACCAGTCGCCGAGATTCTTCAGCCAACCGCCGAAGCTGCGCTCGGCGACCACCGGGCTCAGCCAGTAGAAACTGCCGTTGCTGATCAGGTAGCAGAGCGAAACGGCGACAAACAACGACAGTGCGAGCCGGCCGAGCGTGGCGAAACCGATGCCGGCATGGCGGCTGCGCAGCCATGAACCGCCGAACCACAGCACGGCATACGCCGGCAGCAGCATCCAGTACGCCGGGGAAACGCAGTAGTGCGTCCAGAAGTCGAGGCCGTGGCCGCTGATGACGGCGATGTCGACGGCGACCGCAAGTGCCGTCAGCAGCGGGAACGCCCAGCGTGCCGCGCCGCGCAGATGGAAGCCGGCAACGAAGAACACCGCCCACGAGGCATCCGGTGCCGCGAAATGGTGGAAGCGCGTCGCCACCATGACGAGGGCGAGGCCAAGGAAAACCGCGATGCGTTGGGCTGTGCTGAGGCTCATGTCGGGCTACCGGGTGGACCAAGGTCGGCAGTTTAGCAGCCAAAGCAGCGGAGCAAGCTCCGCTCCACGAACGCCTCGCATCCGACGGGCTTTCGTGGAGCCGGGCTTGCCCGGCTGAGGCGCCGCCCTCAGCCGGGCGGGAACACCGCGCTGTTGACGCAAGCGACGTCGAACTCGCCGTTGCGCCAGCGCACGCGGGTGAGGTGGGCCGGATCGACCGCCAGTGCGATCGCGCGCGCCGGCGGCAGGCCGAGCGCATGGCAGAGCACGGCGCGGATCGAGCCGGAATGGCCGACGGCGAGCACGCGATCGTTCGCGCGCGTGCTCGCGGAAAGCGCGGAAAGCCAGGCCGCGGTGCGCCGGAGCACATCGGCGAAGCTCTCGCCGTCCGGTGCCGGCTGGATCACCCAGTTGTCGAGCCAGTGCCGGTAGGCGCGCGCATCCTCGCGCGCGATCTCGTCCCAGCGCCGGCCCTCCCAACGGCCGAAATCGAACTCGCGCAGGCGTTCGTCGACCAGCGGCTCGATGGCGAAGCGCGCGGCGAACACCTGCGCCGACTGCTGGGCGCGGCGCAGGTCGCTGGTGAACAGGAAGCGCGGCGCCGACCCCGTCCAGTCGGCGGCGATGCGCTGCATGTCGGTGAAGCCGCGGGTCGACAACGGCGGATCGCCGTGGCCGACGCAGAGCGTGGCATCGGCATCGGTGGCACCGTGGCAGACGAGGATGAGGTCCATCGGCAGGATCGAGACGGCAGCCGCCCCAGACTAGCATCGTGGCGCCGCCGACTGTGCTCCAATGTCCGCCTTGCGAATGCGGACGACCCGGGTGATCCGACCGGTCCTCAAGTGGATGGCCACCCTGCGCCGGCACCCTTCGGCGCTGCTGCTGTTCGTGCAGCTGGCCGGTGTCGTGCTCTATCCGGCGATGGAAGGCACGCCGGAAGGACGCGCGCTGTTCGGCGCCTTCGGCATCGTCGTGCTGGCCCTGGCGCTCTGGGTGGTCAACCGCAGTCCGCTGCTGAACTGGGTGGCCTGGGTGCTGGCGGTGGCGGCGGTGGTGCTGTCGATATCCGCGGCGGTCATCGAGCGTCCCGGCCTTGTCGCCGCGGCCCACCTGCTCGAAGGCCTGCTGTATTTCTACACCGCCTGCGGCCTCATCTCCTACATGCTGCGCGACCATCGGGTCACCGGCGACGAGCTCTACGCCGCCGGCGCCACCTTCACCCTGCTCGCATGGGCGTTCGCGTTTTCCTATTCGGTCTGCCAGCAGTGGTATCCCGGCAGCTTCACCGTCACCGGTGATGGCGCCGCCATCCGCAGCTGGGTCGAACTGCTCTACCTCAGCTTCAGCACGCTCTCCGGGGTGGGCCTCTCCGACGTGATGCCGGTAAAGCCGCAGGCACGCGCCCTCGTCATGCTCGAACAGTTCGCCGGCGTCATGTACATCGCCCTGGTCGTCTCGCGCCTGATCGGCCTGGCGACATCACGCGCTATCGCGCGCAGGGATTGAAGCCGGCCCGGCAGCGCGCCGGCGATCCCTGCGCGCGGACGCGTCAGAGCGCATCGAAGCCGAGGATCGCATTGGTCACCAGCGGATAGCTGCCGAGGGTGGCGGCGCGGTAGAGCGGGTTGATCGCGAACAGCAGCACGCGGCCCTTGCCGTGGCGGGCTTCGACGAGGGCGGCGCGTTGGGCGAGCTGGCCGCCGTTGTCGAGCAGGCCGGAGACGAACAGGTCGTCGGCGTCGGCGAAACGCAGCAGGGCGCGCGGGCGCAGTGCCTCGGGAATGATCCACGGATTGTTGCGGCGGTGTTCGGCGGAGAGCGGCAGGGCCTGCCAGCGTTCGGCGCTCGGCAGCTCGGGCGGCGCGCCGTGGCCGGGGAACTCGGGCAGGTCGATGTCGTCGGGTCCGCCGCGTCCGGTCGGGCGCTTGTGGTCCTCGGCGCGCAGCGGCCCGCGGCCGGCGACCTGGTTGTCCAGGGTGAACGAAAGACCGCCGGCGGTGTAGACGGTGAACGGCTCGGCATAGCCCCAGGTGACCGGGCTTGCCGATTCGGTGGTCTGCGCGCGCACGAGGGTGCCGTTGAGGCGCAGGCCGTCGCGCTTGGCGACGCCGACGCCGGGGGCGAGGCCGATCTCGATCATCAGTTCGGCGGTGTCGCCGGCGGTGATCAGCAGGCCGCCGTCGGCAACGAAGCGGCGCAGGTTCTCCACGCCGCTGGCGCCGAGGCCGGGACGCACGTCGTCAGTGGCGTCGATGCGGCCGAGGTTCGGCGTCAGCGCGGTCTTTTTCCACGGCATCGCGTTGCCCCACATCGGCAGGCCGTCGACGATCAGGCGCGCCGGGCCGGCCTCGACCGGGCCGAACAGGATCACGTCGTGGCGCGAGGCGAGCCGCGCGTCGCGGGCGACATCCTGGGTGCTGATGTAGTCGTAGGGAATGTCGAGGCCGTCGAGGGCGAGCCGCCACCAGCCTTCGGTCTGCGTGGACAGCCAGCTGTGCAGCACGGCGACGCGCGGGGTGCGCAGGCTGCGGGTGGCGACGTCCGGCACCTC
This sequence comes from uncultured Dokdonella sp., assembly GCA_934526015.1. Taxonomy (GTDB): domain Bacteria; phylum Pseudomonadota; class Gammaproteobacteria; order Xanthomonadales; family Rhodanobacteraceae; genus Dokdonella. Next base: position 11,125 of record CAKSZY010000028.1, on the reverse strand, counting down.
GCTGCCGGCGACGACATCGAGGCCGAGGCGGCGGGCGATGTCGTCGAAGCCGGCATCGGCCTTGCGCACGATCAGCGAGCCGGCGGCGTAGTCGCGCCCGGCGTGGGTGAACGCGGCGGTGGCGACTTCCATCGGCGTGCCCTTCGCGGCGAAACGCAGGCTGGCGAGTTCGGCGGTGGCGCTGTTGGCGATCACGCGCACGGGGCCGCTGCCGGCGATGGCGCGCGCGGGCAGGGCGCCTTCGACGCGCCGCATCGGCGCCTTCAGCACGCCGACGTCGGTAACGCGCTCGACGTCGACGCCGAACTGTTCGCCGAGCGACCAGCCGGTGTCGTCGTACGGTTGCTTCTGCGGATCGTCGGGCGCCCAGTACTGGCGATCGAGCAGCACGTCGGCGACGCGCGAGTACGGCTGGTCGAGGCGCACCACGTAGCTGCCGGCCGGGAACGTGCGCGTGGCGGGTTCTTTCGGTGCGTCCGTGGCGTCCTTGTCCGGCTTGTCGCTGCCGGCCTTTTTCGGCGGCGCCGGTCGCGTCACCGTCAGCGCTTCGTCGAGACGGTGGATCTCGACATGCTGGCGGCGCATCACCTCGAGCAGCTTCGCCTGCGCCGGGCCGCGCGGATCGTCGGCGCTGAACACGTACGCGGCCGGGCCGTTCGCGTGCGGCTTGGCGATCGCGCGCTTGGCCTTGATCCAGTGGTTGCGCAGGAAGGTTTTGCCGTTGAGGGCGAAGTAGTCGAGCGCGCTGAGCATGCCGCTCTGCGAATAGTTGTTGTTGTTGCGTTGCGACCACAGCACCTGCGCACGCGGTGGGTTCGGCTTGTACCAGCTGCGCTGGTATTCGTCGGGATCGAGCTGGCGTTCGACGGTGTCGGCACCGGCGTTGCCGAAAGTCTCGTAGAGGCGGCTGATGCCGTTGCGCATCGCCGCGACGAACATGAGATAGCCCGGGCTCCAGGTATCGAAGTTGCCGTGCGTGTAGACGCCGGGCAGGCCGAGGCGGGTCAGCGTCTCGACGTTGCTCCAGCCGAGCTGGTGCCATTCGTTGACCAGCAGCGGATCGATCCAGGCGTTGTAGGGTCCGTCGCCGACCGTGTTGTCGTAGAGGAACGGCACCGATTCGTGGAGGTCGTGCAGCACCTGCGGATGCCAGTGCGCCCAGGTGTCGAGCATGTTCCTCGTCAGCGCCAGCGAAGCGACCATGGCGTCGCGGTTGTTGTCGTGGGCGACGTAGTGGCCCCAGTAGAGCAGGCGCGGGTACTGCGCGTCGGGATGCGCGCGATGCCAGCGGTAGAGGTCGACCATGCGCTCCCAGCCGTCGGCCTCGACGACCGGCGTGATCAGGGTGATCACGTTGGCGCGGATCGCGCGGATGTAGGGCGCCTCGTCGACGCTCAGGCGATAGGCCAGCTCCATCAGCGAGGTCGGCGTGCCGGTCTCGGTGGAGTGCAGGGTGCCGCTCAACCAGTACACTGGCGTCGTCGTCGCCACCAGCGCGGCGGCGCGTGCATCGTCGAAGCCGATGCGGCGCGGATCGGCGAGATCGGCGAGGCGCGCGCGGTTCGTTTCGAGGTCGGCGATGATCCTTTCGTCGGCGATCGCCACCGCGATCATCTCGCGGCCTTCCTCGGACTGGCCGATGGTGAATACCTTGACCCGCGGGCTGGCCGCCTCGAGCAGGCGGAAATAGCCGTGCACGTCGGCCAGCCGCGGCAGGTGGTCCGGCGCGCCCGACACGTCGCCGAGCACCTTGGCCGGCGTCGGCACGGTGTCCGAGGCCGGCAGGTAGTCCGTCAGGATCGTGTTGAACGCCGGCTCGGTCGTGTACTTCGCGATCTGCGCGCCGTACCAGGCATCGACCGGCTGCGCCGGATCGCGCGCGAAGTGCGCCTCCATCGGCGAGATCGGCGCCGGCTCGGCAAAGCCGGCGACGGGCAGCGCGAGCGCAGCGGCAAGCAGGAGTGATCGACGCATGACGGATCCGGCGGCAGGCCCGCGGCGGGGCGAGGAGCCGGCATTGTGCCAGCCGCTGGTATCCGCGACGCAGGGATGACCCGGTACCCCATAGACGTCCCGATTTCCCCGCGGACCATCCGCTCGCGCGGTTTCCGAATCCGGATCGGCCGATCGGGAACGCGACGATCGTCGGCATCAAGCGCGAGGCGCTCGGAGGCAGCGCAGATGCGGCGTTGTGGCTGAGCTTCCACTACATCGACAGCGTCAACGATGTACCCGAGGGAATTTTCTGGCTGCGCCTCGCTGCGGAATTCGGCGACTGCTTCGCGCAACCGACTACCCGAAGATGCAGCAGCACACGCCCGGACGAGGCGAAGCATGGCAGCCGGTTCTTCATGCGGAGGCTGCCGCACGAAGTCCCCCGGGTCTCGAACGACGCAATGACGCCAGGAAATCCGGAGGCGAATTGTCGCTGCCGCCGGTTGGGGGATGCTCTGATCAACCCCGTTCGCGGCTGAATCCGCTCCCGCAAAATCAGATATTGCGGGAACGCTTCAGCCGCGATGACGAGATTGTTTCATGCCGGTCTTGAGCGCATGCATGACATCATATACGATGTCACCATGCTCAGAATCGTCATCGACACGGACGTCATGGTTGCCGCGTTCCAGAGCGATGCAGGCGCGTCGCGCCAACTGCTGCTGGATGCGCTCGATCGGCGGTATGCGCTGATGATTTCCGTGCCGCTCCTGCTTGAATACGAGGCGGTTTTGACCCGTCCCGAGCATCTGGCCGCAGCCGGCATCGACACAAACGATGTGATTGCGGTGCTGGATGAAATCGCCGGGCTGTGTGTCCCGGTCGTGTTCGACTATCGCTGGCGACCGACCGGAGCGGACCGGGACGATGAGCTTGTCGTGGAAACGGCCATCAACGGGCGGGCGGACATGATCGCCACTTTCAACACCCGACACATGCATCACGCCTGCAACCGGTTCGGCATACTCGCGCAACGTCCGGCGCAAGCCTTGAGGAGAATCAGGACATGAGCACCAACGCCAGTTTCCCGTTGCGCTTGCCGGCGGACCTGAAAGACGAAGCGGCACGGCAGGCCAGCGCTTCGGGAGTCAGCATGAACCAGTTCATCGCCACCGCTGTCGCGGCACGTGTGGGCGCGTTGGCCGAAGCGGAGCGGTATTTCGCGGCGCGTTCGCAACGCAGCGTGCCGGGACGTGCCAAAGCGGTACTTGCGCGTGCGGGCAAGGGCAACAAGCCGCGCCGGGGCGACGAGACGCCTCGCTGAGGCGATTCGCCGTCCTTCGCAGGCGGAGTCGTTGCGTGGAGCCGGCATTGTGCCAGCCGCTGGTATCCGCGACGTGGGTCATTCGCAGGAGCGCACCCTGTGCGCGAACGCTCTCTTCCCCATCAAAAAGAATCGCGCACAGGGTGCGCTCCTGCGGTGGCGAGGCAAGGATGCGGCCTCGGCTATGATCGGCGGCATGGGTGAACCCTTCGACATCGTCATCGTCGGCGGCGGCCTGGTCGGGGCCAGCCTCGCCATCGCGCTCGACGGCAGCGGCCATCGCGTCGCCCTCGTCGAGGCGGCGCTGCCGCGCGTCGAGGCGCAACCGAGTCACGACGAACGCAATCTCGCCCTGGCGCGGGTGACCATCGACGGTCTCGCTGCACTCGGGGTATGGGCGCATGCCGAGGCGTCAGCGACGCCGATCCGGCGCATCCATGTCAGCCGCCGCGGCGATTTCGGCAGCGTGCGCCTCGATTGCGCGCAACTCGGCCTGGCCGAATTCGGTGCGGTGCTGCCGGCGCGCGAACTCGGCCGCGCCCTGCTCGCGCGGGTCGATGCCTGCACGCGTCTGGTGCGCATCGCGCCGGCCGAGCTGATCGGCCTCGATGCGCGCGACGACGGCATGCAGGCGTGTTTGCGCACGCCGGCAGGCGAGCGCCTGCTGACGGCACGCCTGCTGGTCGGCGCCGATGGCACGCAATCCTTCGTGCGCCAGGCGGTCGGCATCGGCATCGAGGAGACCGACTACGCGCAGAGCGCGATCGTCACCACGCTGGGCTGCGAACGCCCGCTCGACGGCCAGGCCTGGGAGCGCTTCACCGATTCGGGCCCGGTCGCGGTGCTGCCGCTCGGCGGTCGCCGCGCCGGCCTCGTGCTCAGCGTGCCGGCGGCCGAGGCCGGGGCCGTCGCCGCGCTCGACGACGCGGCCTTCATCGCCTTCGTGCACGAACGCTTCGGCTGGCGTGCGGGCCGCTTCAGCCGGCCCGGCGCGCGCCGGCCGTATCCGCTGCGGCGTACCCTCGCGCGGGCGCTGACGGCACCGCGCGTCGTCCTCGTCGGCAATGCCGCGCAGACCGTGCATCCACTCGGTGCGCAGGGCTTCAACCTCGGCCTGCGCGATGCGCTGACTCTGGCCGAGTTGGTCGAGGTGGCGGCCGATCCGGGCGCCGCCGCCGTGCTCGCCGACTACGTCGGGCGACGCACGCCCGATCGCGCGGCCACCACCGCCTTCAGCGACGACCTCGTGCGGCTGATGGGCAACGACACGCTGCCGCTGCGCGCCTTGCGCACGCTCGGTTTCGCCGCGCTCGCCGCCAGCGACGGGCTCAGGCGCCGCGTCGCCGTGCGCGGCATGGGGTTCCGCGGCGACGTCTCCGCACGGGCGCTGGGCCGATGAGCCGGCGCGCCGGGCTCGATGCGATCGTCGTCGGCGGCGGCATCGTCGGCTCGGCGACCGCGCTGGCACTCGCGCGCGAGGGTTTCGACGTCGCCCTCGTCGAGGCGAATGCACCGAAGCCATGGCGGGTCGAGGACGAGGTCGACCTGCGCGTGGTCGCGCTGGCGCCGGATGGCGCCGACCTGCTCGACGGTCTCGGCGTGTGGCAGGGCATCCGCGCCGCGCGCGTCGGTCCGTACCGGCGCATGTGCGTGTGGGATGCACTGGCTCCCGGCGAGCTCGTGTTCGATGCCGGCGAACGTGGCGAACCGGCGCTCGGCTGGATCGTCGAGAACCGCCTGTTGCAGCATGCCCTTTGGCAGGCGCTCGGCAGTGCCGCCGGGCGCGTGCGCCTGTGCTGTCCCGACGCGCTGGCCGGGGTGGAAGACGAAGGCGACGGGGTCATCGCCACCCTCGACAGTGGCGAACGCCTGCAGGCGCGCGTGCTGATCGGTGCCGACGGGGTCGGCTCGCCGCTGCGCGAACGGCTTGGCATCGGCACGCATGGGCGCGACTACGGACAGCGCGCCGTGGTCGCCCATGTCGCCAGCGAGCGCCCGCACGAAGACACGGCCTGGCAGCGCTTCCAGCCCGGCGGCCCGCTCGCCTTCCTGCCGCTGGCCGACGGGCGCTGTTCGATCGTGTGGTCGCTGCCGGAAGCCGAGGCCGCGCGCGTGCTCGCGCTCGACGACGAAGCTTTCCTCGGCGAACTCGGCTGCGCGCTCGACTTCCGCCTCGGCCGCATCACCGCGACGACGCCGCGCGCGGGTTTTCCGCTGCGCCTGCGCCTCGCCGGGCGCTACGTCGCCGGCCGCTGCCTGCTGATCGGCGATGCCGCGCACGGCGTGCATCCGCTGGCCGGGCAGGGCATGAACCTCGGTCTGCGCGATGTCGCCAACCTGCGCCGCCAGTTCGGCCTGGCGCGTGCGCAGGGCGGCGACATCGGTGCCGCGCACGTCCTGCGCCGCTACGAGCGCGAACGGCGCAGCGAAAACACCCTGGCGGCGCGCGGCTTCGATGTCATCGAGCGGGTGTTTTCATCGGACTCGATGGCGCTGGCGGCCCTGCGTGGCGCCGCGCTCGCCTTCGCCGGCGGCGTGCCGCCGCTGCGCCGACGCCTCGGCGACATTGCCGCGGGACGCACGCGGTAACCGCACCGAATCCGCTGGTGCGGGCGCGGGCGGCAGCGGGGAATCGCCGCAGTCGGGGCCCCGTGCAGGCGTTGGCGCAGACAAGCCCGGCCATATCGGCGACAATGCGCGCCCCTGCGGCGCCCGTCGGCAGACCGCATCCCCTTGCCGTCGAGTGCCGCCCATGACGAGCCGTCGAGAACTCGCCAACGCCATCCGTGCGCTGGCCATGGATGCGGTCGAAGCCGCGAAATCGGGTCACCCCGGCATGCCGATGGGCATGGCCGACCTCGCCGAAGTGGTCTGGAACGACTTCCTGCGCCACAACCCGGCCAACCCGAAGTGGCCGAACCGCGACCGTTTCGTGCTGTCGAACGGCCACGGCTCGATGCTGCTCTACGCGCTGCTGCACCTGTCCGGCTACGAACTGCCGATCGACGAGCTCAAGCGCTTCCGCCAGCTCCATTCGAAGACCGCCGGACATCCGGAAGCCAGCGAAACGCCCGGCGTGGAAACCACCACCGGCCCGCTCGGCCAGGGCCTTGCCAATGCGGTCGGCATGGCGCTCGCCGAGAAGGTGCTCGCCGCGCGATTCAACCAGCCCGGATACGAGGTCGTCGACCACACCACGATCGTGTTCATGGGTGACGGCTGCCTGATGGAAGGCATCTCGCACGAGGCGGCCTCGCTGGCCGGCACCCTCGGCCTCGGCAAGCTCGTCGCCGTGTGGGACGACAACGGCATCTCGATCGACGGCGAAGTGCACGGCTGGTTCACCGACGACACGCCGGCGCGTTTCGAAGCCTATGGCTGGCACGTCGTGCGCGGCGTCGACGGCCACGATCCGGCGGCGATCGCGACTGCGCTGCGCGAGGCGCAGGCGGTCACCGACAAGCCGTCGCTGGTCTGCGCGCGCACGGTGATCGGTTTCGGCGCGCCGAACAAGGCCGGCAAGGAATCGAGTCACGGCGCCCCGCTCGGCACGGACGAGATCGCCGGCGCGCGCGAGCGCCTCGGCTGGGCGCATGCGCCGTTCGTCGTGCCCGACGAGGTCTACGCCGGCTGGAACGCGCGTGCGCGCGGCGCCGAGCGCGAGGCGGCGTGGAACGAACTGTTCGCGCGCTATCGCCAGGCCCATCCCGAGCTGGCCGCCGAGTTCGAGCGCCGCCAGCGCGGCGACCTGCCCGACGGTTTCGCCGCCGCCGCCGATGCCTGGATCGCGAAGCTGCAGGCCGAGGGTCCGGTGGTCGCCTCGCGCAAGGCCTCGCAGATGGCCCTCGATGCCTACGGCCCGTTGCTGCCGGAACTGATCGGCGGCTCGGCCGATCTGGCCGGGTCGAACCTGACGATCTGGAAGGGCTCGAAGGACGTCAAGTCCGCCGACACCGGCGCCAACTACGTCTACTACGGCGTGCGCGAGTTCGGCATGAGCGCGATCGCCAACGGTCTCGCCCTGCACGGCGGCTTCATTCCCTACGACGCCACCTTCCTGGTGTTCTCCGACTACGCACGCAACGCCGTGCGCATGAGCGCGCTGATCCCGACGCGCGCGATCCACGTCTATACGCACGACTCGATCGGCCTCGGCGAGGACGGCCCGACCCACCAGCCGGTCGAACACGTCGCCAGCCTGCGCCTGATCCCGAACAACACGGTCTGGCGCCCCTGCGACGCGGTCGAATCGGCGGTGGCGTGGAAGGCCGCGATCGAACGCTCGACGGGACCGTCCTGCCTGGTGTTCTCGCGGCAGAACCTCGCCCACCAGGCGCGCGATGCGGAGCAGGTCGCGGCGATCGCGCGCGGCGGGTACGTGCTCTCGGATCCGGCCAGCGCGAAGTTCGATGTCATCCTCATCGCCACCGGTTCCGAGGTCGAAGTCGCCATGCAGGCGATGCGCATCCTCGGCGACCGCGGCGTGGCCGCGCGCGTCGTCTCGATGCCCTCGACCAGCGTGTTCGACGCCCAGCCGGCCGGCTACCGCGAAGGCGTGCTGCCGTCGTGGTGCCGCAAGCGCGTCGCGGTCGAAGCCGGCATCACCGACTACTGGCGCAAGTACGTCGGCCTCGATGGCGAGGTGATCGGCCTCGACACGTTCGGTGCCTCGGCCCCGGCCGACGCGCTGTACCGGCATTTCGGCATCACCGCCGAGCGCGTCGCCGACGCCGCGCTGGCCCTGCGCTGAGACCGCCGGCTGCGACGAGATGCCGCGTGGTGACGGCATCGGCGCGCCTGCAGGTTGATCCTCGCCAAGCGCGCGGCGACCGTCGCCGACGACAATACGGTGGCGCCGATGGCGCCGCCCCCATCCGTACCAGGTAGAGACCGTGGCCGCATTCAACACCGAACGCGTCGTCAGCGTTCATCACTGGAATCCGCACCTTTTCAGCTTCAGCACGACGCGCGACGCCGGCCTGCGCTTCGAGAACGGGCAGTTCATCATGATCGGCCTGCCGGTCGACGGCCGGCCGCTGCTGCGCGCCTACAGCATCGCCAGCGCGAACTACGAGGAACACCTCGAGTTCTTCAGCATCAAGGTGCAGAACGGACCACTGACCTCGCGCCTGCAGCACGTGCAGGTCGGCGACGAGATCCTGATCGGCAGCAAGCCGACCGGCACCCTGCTGCTGCAGGACCTCAGGCCCGGCCGCCACCTCTACCTGCTCTCCACCGGCACCGGGCTTGCGCCGTTCCTCTCGATCGCCCGCGATCCGGAAACCTGGGAGCGTTTCGACAAGGTCATCGTCACCCATGGCGTGCGCGAAGTCGCCGACCTCGCCTACCGCGACTTCTTCGAGAAGGAGCTGCCGCAGCACGAGTATTTCGGCGAGGCGGTGCGCGAGAAGCTCGTCTATTACCCGACCGTCTCGCGCGAGGCGTTCCGCAACACCGGCCGCCTCGACCAGCTGCTCGCCAGCGGCAAGCTCAATGCCGACATCGGCCTGGCGCCGCTCGACCCGGCCCATGACCGGGCGATGATCTGCGGCAGCCCGGCCATGCTTGCCTCCCTGGGCAGCCTGCTCGACGAACGCGGCTTCGCCGTCTCCCCGCGCATCGGCATGCCGGGCGACTACGTCATCGAGCGGGCGTTCGTGGAGCGCTGAGGGGGCCGGGATACGGGTTCGGGGAGGAGAAGCACGGCGCGCAGCGCGCAGGCTGCGGATCTCCCGACCCCCAGATCCGGCTCCTCAAGTACAATGCGCGCCCCGCGGCGCGCTCGCGCCGCGATGAAGCCCGACCGACCATGAGCGACCACGTCCGCGAGATGCGCCGCCGGCGCACCTTCGCGATCATTTCCCATCCCGACGCCGGCAAGACCACGCTGACCGAGAAGCTGCTGCTGTTCGGCGGGGCGATCCAGATGGCCGGTTCGGTGAAGTCGCGCAAGACCGCGCGCCACGCGACCTCGGACTGGATGGCGCTGGAGAAGGAGCGCGGCATTTCGGTGACGAGTTCGGTCATGCAGTTCCCGTACGGGGAATGCATCGTCAACCTGCTCGACACGCCGGGTCACGCCGACTTCTCGGAAGACACCTACCGCGTGCTGACCGCGGTCGATTCCGCGCTGATGGTGATCGACTGCGCGAAGGGCGTCGAGGAACGCACGATCAAGCTGATGGAGGTGTGCCGCCTGCGCGACACGCCGATCATGACCTTCATCAACAAGCTCGACCGCGAAGGCCGCTCGCCGATCGAACTGCTCGACGAGGTCGAATCGGTGCTCGGCATCGCCTGCGCGCCGGTGACCTGGCCGATCGGCATGGGCTCGCGCCTCAAGGGCGTCTACCACGTGCTGCTCGACGAAGTGCACATCTTCGAGCCGGGGCGCAACTTCACCCGCCAGGATTCGACGATCTTCAAGGGACTCGACGATCCGGCCCTGCACGAGCGCATCGGCGCGGAAGCCTGGAAGGACCTGCGCGAGGAACTCGAACTCGTGCAGGGCGCGTCGAACCCGTTCGACAAGGACGCCTATCTCGCCGGCCGGCAGACGCCGGTGTTCTTCGGTTCGGCGGTCAACAATTTCGGCGTCCAGCTGCTGCTCGACTTCTTCGTCGAACACGCACCGGCACCGAAGGCGCATGCGACGACCACCCGCACGGTGTCGGCCGACGAGCCGCGCATGACCGGTTTCGTGTTCAAGATCCAGGCGAACATGGATCCGATGCACCGCGACCGCGTCGCCTTCATGCGCGTGTGTTCGGGCACCTTCACCGGCGGCATGAAAGCCTTCAACGTGCGCAGCGGCAAGGAGATGAAGCTCGCCAACGCACTGACCTTCATGGCCTCGGACCGCGAGATCGTCGAGCAGGCTTTCGCCGGCGACGTCATCGGCATCCACAACCACGGCACGATCTCGATCGGCGACAGCTTCAGCGAAGGCGAGGCGCTTTCCTTCACCGGCATCCCGAACTTCGCTCCCGAGCTGTTCCGTCGCGCGCGGCTGAAGGATCCGCTGAAGATGAAGCAGTTGCAGAAGGGCCTGGCGCAGCTGTCGGAGGAGGGCGCCACGCAGTTCTTCCGCCCGCTGATGTCGAACGACCTCATCCTCGGCGCGGTCGGCGTGCTGCAGTTCGACGTGGTCGCCTACCGCCTGCGCGACGAGTACGGGGTCGAATGCGGGTTCGAGAACGTCGGCGTCGCCACTGCACGCTGGATCCGCTGCGCGGACGCGAAGAAGCTCGAGGAGTTCCGCGAGAAAGCCGCGCAGCACCTTGCCATCGATGCCGCCGGCGAACTGGTCTACCTGGCGCCGTCGCGGGTCAATCTCGACCTCACCATCGAACGCTGGCCCGGAGTCACCTTCGCGGCAACCCGCGAGCATGCGAGTGCGCTCGCCGCCTGATCGCGGGGGGCGAAGCGCCGGGCCGGGGTCGGGAAAAGCCTGAAACACGGAGCACACTCCGGGGCAGAACGGAGACTCCAGGCACGCGTTTCCACAGAAGCAGAAGCCTGAAACACGGAGCACACGGAGCACACGGAGAAAGCCGGGGCAGGACGGAAACACCAGGAACGCGTTTCCACGGAAGCAGAAGCCTGAAACACGGAGCACACGGAGCACACGGAGCACACGGAGAAAGCCGGGGCAGGACGGAAACACCAGGAACGCGTTTCCCCGGTGTGCCCGGTCTGCTCCGTGTTCAATCTTCCGATTTGGATCGAAGCAGAAGCAGAAGCCTGAAACACGGAGCACACGGAGCACACGGAGAAAGCCGGGGCAGGACCTGAGGTTTCCCCACGAATGATCCAGTGAGATCAATCGCTTGGCCTCATCCGTTGGTGGCAAGAGTTGCGCGCATG
>CAKSZY010000027.1 GCA_934526015.1 uncultured Dokdonella sp. | reverse complement strand
AGCCGTCCCTTCGCCCCGCGCAGCGGGGAGAAGGTGGTGCGGCAGCACCGGATGAGGGGCCGTGGGAGGTGGGGCGCGATCGACGTCGCAGCATTGCACGAGCGGCGCGTCGTCGGCTGTTGCCGAAGAAGAATGAAAGCGCCCCTCATCCGCGGCTGCCGCCGCACCTTCTCCCCGTCGCAACGGGGAGAAGGGACCAGCATGCGTTTTCCCGGATGTGCAGCTTGCATTCTTGCGACAGCGCCAGCCTTCCCTTCGCCCCGCGTCAGCGGGGAGAAGGTGGTGCGGCAGCACGGGATGAGGGGCCGTGGGAGTGCGGGAGGGATCGCCGCGGACAGGGATGCAGGTCCGTCGCTGCCCGGGCCTTGCCCGATGCGGAATCCCCGATCCCCGCTCCTCACACCGCATCCGACAGCGAGGTGAAGGTGAAGTCGCGCAGTTTCATCGGCGGGATCATCATGACGAACGGGGATTCGTCGTCGCCGACGCGGACCGGTTTGCCGATTTCCTCGATGTTGTTGAGCATGATGATCGGCGACTCGTTGAAGCGGAAGTTCTTGATCGGGTACTTCACTTCGCCGTTCTCGACGTAAAAGGTGCCGTCGCGGGTGAGGCCGGTCAGCAGCACGGTCTGCGGGTCGACCATGCGGATGTACCAGGTGCGGGTGACGAGGATGCCCTTGCGGGTCGACTTGACGAGGTCCATGGTCGACTTGTCGCCGCCGACCATGATGAGGTTGCCCGGCATCGCGGTGGCCTGCTTCTCCTGCTTCTTCGCCCAGTAGCGCGAATAGCGCAGGTTCTCGACCTTGCCCTTGGTGATGATCGGCAGGCGCGCGCGGGCGATGCCTTCGCCGTCCCACGGCAGGACTTCGACGCCGGTCTCGGCCGGGTCGGCATAGATCGTCACGCGCGGGTCGTAGATCTGCTCGCCGATCTTGTTGCCGCCGCCCTTCTTCGACAGGAAGCTGCGTCCCTCGTCGGCCTGGCGCGCATCGAATCCGAACATCATGAACGAGATCAGGCCGGCGGTCGCCGCCGGTTCCATGATCACCGTGTACTTGCCGGGTTCGAGCGCCTTGGCGTCGCGGGAACGTTTGGCCTTGTCGATGGCGATCTTGATCTCGTTCTTGGCATCGAAGCGCTCGACGTCGGCGACGTTGCGCGCGACCCAGCCCGAACCGCTGCCGTCCTCGGTACGCACCGTGCAGGTGAAGTCGAGGTTGGTCGACTTCTGGTAGGCGAAGTTGCCGTTGCTGTTGGCGATCGCCTGGAAGCCGTGGCTGTCGGCGAGGAAGCCGGCGGCGACGAGCTTGTCCTTGCGGCAGGGCTCGATCGAATCGGCGGCGACCCGGGCGCGATACTCCGGGGTGATCGCGGCGGTCTTGTCGATGAAGGTGCGGGTCGGCGTGTAGTCCTGCTTTCCGATCGCCGGCATGAACTCCGGATTCTCCGGGGCCAGCTTCGCCAGTTCCTCGGCGCGGGCGACCACCTTGGCCAGCGCCGCATCGTCGAATTCGTTGGTGGTGGCGATGCCGACGCGCTTGCCGAAGGCAACCTGCACGCCGAGCTGGGTGTCGCTGACGATGCCGCTGGTCGACACCGCGTTGCGCGCGTAGCGGATGTTGCCGTCGACCGAACCGCCGAGCGTCGCCGTGCATTCGTCGGCCTTCGACAGCGCGATCACCTTGTCGAGGATCGCCTTGGCTTCTTGTTCGCTGTAGATGCTCATGAACGGGCTCCTGCGGTCAGCCGAGGCTGCGTGCGGTGTTGATGACATTGATGCCGTCGAAGCGGGTGGTCGACGAGCCGTGCGAGACCGCCGAGACCTGGCTCGGTTCGCCCTTGCCGTCGAAGAACGAGCCGCCGATGCGGTAGTCGCTTTCGTCGCAGATGGCCGAGCAGGCATTCCAGAATTCCGGCGTGCGGATCTGGTAGGCGACGTCCTCGATCATGCGGGTGACCTTGCCGTCCTTGATCTCGTAGAACAGCTGGCCGCCGAACTGCGCGTTGTAGCGCTGCTGGTCGATCGAGAACGAGCCGGAGCCGATGATGTAGATGCCGTTCTCGACGTCCTTGACCATGTCGGCCGGGGTGAGCTTCTTCTTGCCGGGGGCGAGCGAGACGTTGGCCATGCGCTGGAACTGCACGCTCGACCACGAATCGGCATAGCAGCAGCCGTGCGACTCCTTCTCGCCGAGGATGTGCACCTGGTCGCGGATCGCCTGGTAGTTGACGAGGATGCCGTCCTTGACGAGATCCCAGCGCCTGGTCTTGATGCCTTCGTCGTCGTAACCGACCGCGCCGAGCGAATGCGGCTGCACCTTGTCGGCGAACAGGGTGACCTGGTCGCTGCCGTAGCGGAAGTCCTTCGCCTTCCACTTGTCGAGGGTGGCGAAGCTGGTGCCGGCGTAGTTGGCCTCGTAGCCGAGCACGCGGTCGAGTTCGAGCGGGTGGCCGACCGATTCGTGGATGGTCAGCCAGAGGTGGTGCGGGTCGAGCACGAGGTCGTACTTGCCGGGCTTGACCGAGGGCGCCTTCAGTTTTTCCTGCGCCTGGCGCGCGGCGATCGCCGCATCCTCGACGATGTCGTAGGAATGCGTGTAGCCGACGGTGCCGCCCGGCATGGCGATCTTGTGCTCCTTCTTCGGCATCATGTACTCGTAGCCCATGCCCATCGGCGAGGACAGCCCGGCGCGGGCGCGGAACTTGCCGCTGGCCTTGTCGATCGCGGTGACGTTGACCGGGGCCCAGATGCGGTGGACGTCCTGGTCGATGTAGCTGCCGTCGCTGGAGGCGAAGTATTTCTGCTCGTTGACCTGGAACAGGGTCGAGTTGACGAAGCTGGCACCGGCCTGCATGGCCGCCGCATTTGCGGCCAGCAGCAGCTCGACCTTTTCCTTGACAGGCACTTCCATCGCGTTGCGCTCGATCGGCGTCGACCACGACACCTCGCCTACGCCCGCGGTCGCGGCCAGTTGCACGGGTTCGACGGTCAGGCGCGAATTGGCCTTGGCGATGGCGACCGCCTGGCGCGCGGCGCGGGCGACCGCATCGGCGGAAAGGTCGTTGCTGGCGGCGAAGCCCCAGGTGCCATTGGCGATGACACGCACGCCGACGCCGGTGGATTCGGTGTTGACGACGTTCTGCACCTTGTCTTCGCGAGTGACGATGAACTGGCGCAGGTAGCGGCCGATGCGCACGTCACAGTAGCTCGCCCCGCCCTCTTTCGCCGCTGCCAGCGCGGTGTCGGCGAGGCGCTTCTTCAGCGCGACGTCGATCTTCGTGGTCAGCACTTCGGCGGCCACCACGCGCCCCCAGGAGGGCAGCAGGACGGCCCCGAGGCCGACGCCCGTCGCCTTGAGAAAATCACGTCTTTCCATCATCGACTCCGATCGCCAGGTTGGGAGGACGGCATGAATCTGCCGGGATGCGGAACACCGACCGCACGTCGCAGCGGCGATGCTCGGGCCGCGGCCACCCCGACGTCATGTGGCAAACGGCATGGAAGCCCGCAGGCGCGACGGCGGCGGCCGGATGCGCTGACGATGCCCGCAGGCGCGCGGCGGAGGGGCGACACGGCAGCGCCGCAGGGAGATGCTCAGGCGGAACCGTCGGCAAAACGTGCCAGCGTCGCCGCGGCGTCGCCGGCGCTGATGCCGTCTTCCCAGTCTTCCATCAGGGTCAGCAGGACGAGCTTCTCGAACTCTTCGCCGAAGCGCACGGCCACGGCATCCGGATCGCGCACGCGCTTGGCGTCGCCGATGATGCCGAAGTGGACGCGGCCGTTGTAGCTGAGGATGGAGACGCCGACGCCGATCGAGCCGGTCTGCGGCACCCAGAACATCAGTTCGCGGACCTCGACGCCGGCCAGGTAGAGCGGCTGCTGCGGGCCGGGCACATTGGTCGCCACTGCGCTCGCCTTGCGGCTGAACAGCTCCAGCGCGGGTGCCTGCAGCGCCGCCGGGGCCATGCCGACGAGGGCGAGCAGGCCGAGCGTGACCATCGCCTGGCGCGAGCGCTTCAGTTCGCGCATGCCGGCGGCGACGCGCTCGAGGCGGCGCAAGGGGTTCGCTTCGCCGATCGGCAATTCGAGGAAGACCAGGCCGAAGTGGTTGCCGAGCTTCTTCGCGTGTTCGAGCGGACGCAGGTTGACCGGCACGGTCGCGCGGATCGTCATGCCGTCGACGTCCTCGCCGCAATCGCGCAGGTAGCCGCGCAGGGCGCCGCTGGCGCAGGCGAGCAGGACATCGTTGACCGTGCAGCCGAGCGCGCGGCCGAGCGTCTTCACTTCCTCCAGCGGCAGCGACTCGGCCCAGGCGACGCGCTTGACCACGCCGAGCGGGCCCTTGAGCCGGGTGTCCGGATCGTCGGCGAGGCTGAGGGCGATCGCCAGCTCGCGGGTGATCTCGCCGCCTTCGCGCGCGAGGTCGGCGGCGGCAACCGGATCGGTGGCCAGCTGGCCGGCCTTGTCCCAGGCCAGCGCGCCGTATTTCATCGCCTTGCCGAGGCCGGCCTGGGCCGGCTCGAGCATGCGCTGCCAGACACTGCCGCCGTCGCGCTTGAGCCAGGTGCGCGCGAGCTCGGCATGGTCGCCGCCGTCGGCCACGGTGTCGGTCAGCGACAGCAGCACCTGCACGAGGGCAAGGCCGTCGGCATAGCAATGGTGGATGCGCGCGACCAGCACGCCGCCGCCGCGATAGTTCTCGACCAGGTGGAACTGCCAGAGCGGCTTGGAATGATCGAGCTGGGTCGAGGCGAGTTCACCGACGAGGGTTTCCAGCTCCGGCTTGTCGGCCGCTCCCGGCAGCGCGCATACGCGCAGGTGCCAGTCGAGGTCGAAGTCGGCGTCGTTCTCCCAGTACGTCGCGGTGCCGCCGTTGACCGCCTTCTGGCGAAAGCGGCGATAGGCGAGGAAGCGTTCGGCGAGCAGGTTGCGGATCGCTGACGGATCGAGCGGCCCGGCGAACATCAGCACGCCGGTGATCATCATCAGGTTGGTCGGGCGCTCCATGCGCAACCAGGCGGTGTCGACCTTCGACATCGCCTCGCGACCGTTGCCCAGCGTCTCGAACATCGCTCCTCCACCCGTGCCGTGCAGCCGATCGCGGCAGGATGGCGCGGATGCCGGGCGGCGCGCGGCTAGGATCAAGCCGCCACTGCGAAAACGCAAACGCGGCGCACCATCGGCGCCGCGTTTGCGGGATCGGTCCGTCGCCGGCCGGTCCGTCCGCTGCGGATTTCCCGCAGCGGACGACCGGATCGTGCGAGGGAGCTTACGGACGGTAGGTCCAGGCTTCGGTCCAGTCGTCGTTCGGGCCGGCAAAGGCACCCGCATACGGCGCCGGCGCGAAGAACGCGTCGGGGATCAGGCGGCCACCGGCCACCACCGGCGACGACGCGCGCGGCAGGTAGCCGTTGAGCTGGGCGTCGGCGTAGGAGTTGCCGGCCTGGCCGATGAAGAACGCTTCCGGCGTCCACGGCGCGGCGGAATCCTGGCGGAAGTTCGTCGCGCAGTTGAGGAAGGTGTGGTCGATCGTCAGCGTGCCCGACAGCGACGCCGGCGTGCCGGCGGCGTTGAAGGTCGGCACGTTGAACATCGCCAGGCAGGCCTTGCCGCTGCGATCGAAGCCGCGGACGATGCCGTTGACGAGATTGCCGCCGGTGCCTTCCTTCAGGTGGATGCCGTCACCCGCGGTCGGGCTGCCGAGGAAGGTGAAGTTGGCGAAGGTCGGGGTCGAACGCGGCAGCGCGTCGAGGTTCTGCGCCTGGTTGGAGGATTCGAAGCCGTTGTCCTCGCCGAGGCCCGAGCTGGCCCGCGTCAGGGCGAACTGCACCTTGCCGCTCCAGCCCTCGTCCCAGTCGAACGAGTCGTCGCCGCCTTCGGTCACGACCAGATAGCGCGCGTTGACCGTGCCGCCGAACCACTCGAAACCGTCGTCGCCGCCGCGGTAGGCCTGCAGGTACTCGAGCACGGTGCCGTCACCGACCGACTGGAAGGTGAACGAGTTGACCTCGCGGCCCTCGGCGAACACGTAGCCGGCATAGCGCGACTGCACGTAGCGCAGCACGCCCGAGCTGTCGTGCGGGTCGTTGCCGCCGTAACGCAGGTTCGGATCGAACTCGCTGCGGCAGTCGAACGGCGCCGCCGGGCACTTGTTGTTCGGCGCGTTGCCCGACAGCACGATGCCGCCCCAGTCCTTCGGTGCCGGTGCGCGGTCGCTGGTGACGCCGTCGTCGATGCTGGTGAAGATGATCGGCGCGTAGGACTTGCCGTCGGCGATGATGCGCGAGCCGGGCTGCACATAGAGGTAGTCGGAGGTCGCGCCGTTGCCCTTGATCACGGTGCCCGGCTCGACCTTCAGCACGGTGCGGTTGGCGTTGTCGCCACCGACGCGCACCAGGCCCGAAAGGATCCAGGTGGTGTCGTTGGTCAGGGTGAGGTTGTTGGTGATCGAACCGCTCAGCACGCAGCTGCGCGGCAGGCTGCCGGTGGTGGTGCCGGCCGGACAGCCGTTGAACTTGTTCTTGTAGACGCAACGCGGTCCCTTCTGCTCGACGCCCGACGCCAGGCTCTGGCTCGGCACGAGGCGCTGCGACATCTGCGGCAGGTTGGTGGCGGCATCCGGCTTGATGACGATGTTGACCTCGCCGCAGCTCTCGAAGCTGAGGTCGACCGAGCCGAGGCGGCGCGGCGTCAACGGCTGCGAGCCGGTGAAGGTGCCGCCGTCGAAGGTCACCAGCGGCTGGTCGGTCCAGGCGAACTCGAATTCCTGCGCGTCGATGCTGGTGGTCCACCAGATCTGGCGGCCATCGGCGTCGAAGGTGGCCGAATAGAGGAAGATGACCTTGCTGCCGTCGTTGCGGGTGAGGACGTCGATGTCCCAACCGCGGTTGGCGCGGTCCGCATCGGTCCAGTTGCCGGAGAAGGCATCGGAGGGGACGACGGCCGCCGATGCCGGGGCCGCGGCAAAACCGCCGGCCAGGCAGGCGACCAGCAGCAGGGGTTTGAACGACTGGATCATGGTGTCTTTCCTTTCATCGGAAAAGGAGTGCGCGTCGCGACCGGTTGCCAACGACATCCCCGGCATCTTGCGAAGCTCAGGTGACAGGCGACTTTCAGCCATGCGACAAGCGTGTTAAGCAGGGCCGCATCGGCGCGTCATCGAGGTGAAACCGGCGCCCGGCGGCTCAGCGCGTGCGCAGCGCCGGCCGCCATTCCAGCGACACCGACGCCTCGCGGCCGCGCTCGTAGCTGCGCGTGTCGAGTCCGCCCTGGGTGTAGCGCAGGGTCGGATCGAGCAGATTGCGCAGGCGCACGGTGAGGCGCCATCCCGGCAGGAAGCGGTAGCGCCATTGCGCATCGAGCGAGTCGTAGGACTGCTCCACGATGTCGGGCTGGCCCTGCACGCCGACTTCGGAAATGCGCTGGCCGAAGCGGCCGTACAGCAAGGTCGCCTCATGGCGCTCGCCGTCGTAACCGAGCTGGAAGTTGACCACGTACGGCGACTGGCCCTGCATCGGCCGCGACAGGTTGGTCTGGTAGCTGGCGCTGGCCGGGTCGAGGTCGATCGACGAGCGGATGCGCGCGTAGTTGAAGCCGACGTGGAAATCCCGCGCCTCGAGGCCGAACAGGCTGCGCTCGCCGAGGAAGTCGAGCGACTTGCGCAGGTCGATCTCGATGCCGTAGTTGCGCGCACTGGCGGCATTGGCCAGCTCCAGCAGCGGCGACGAGCCCGGCACGCGCAGCTTCTCGATCGGATCGGCGAAGCGCTTGTCGAACAGTGCCACCGAGACGCTGTCGGCGCCGCTGAAGTAGTACTCCCAGCGCAGGTCGATGTTGCGGATGCGGGTGATGCGGAGGTCGGGATTGCCGATCGTTTCGATGTCGAGTTCCGGATCGGTGAACGGCGCATTCGACAGTTCGCGGAAATCCGGGCGCGAAAGCGTGCGGCTGTAGCCGAGGCGCAGCTGCGAGTCGTCGTTCAACGCATAGGTGATGCCGGCCGCCGGCAGCCAGTGTGCGCGGTCGTCGCTGGCGACGATCGGCTCGAGGCCGGCATTGCCGAGGTCGTAGGTGGTGACCGACTGGCGATTGTCCTCGCGGCGCGCACCGGCCATGAAGCGCCAGCGGCCGACACTGTAGTCGGCATCGAGGAAGGCGGACTCGAGGGTCTGCCGGGCAAAATAGTTGTCGGTCGGGCGGGTGACCTCGCGCAGCACGAAACCGTCGTCGCGGATGTTGTCCGCATGCAGGATGAGGTCGATCGGCTGGGCGAGGAAGCCCGGTTCGGTGGCCAGCGGCGAGCCGGCGGCCAGCTGGTAGGCGAAGGTACGGATCGTCGCCTCGCGGTCACGCCGGGTGCGGCCGACGCCGGCACCGACGCGCAGGGCCGAACCGTTGCTGAAATCGAACGGCACCGCCAGGCGCAGCGAGGCATCGTCCTGGCCGTCGTCGAGCAGGCCGAACGTCGTCGAGTTGGCGTCGGAACGACGCGAGTACTCGAGTTCCTCGCCGGCGTAGTCGTAACGATGGTTGCGCCGATTCGGTTCCTCGCGCCCGGCATCGGCCTTGGTGTACTGCCAGTCGATCTGCAGGTCGTGCAGGCCGGGGAAGGTGTGGCGGCCGGACAGCTGGCGCGCGATCAGCTCGTTCTCGGTCCAGCGCAGCTCGAAGAAGCGCGACTCGACGCTGTCGACGCTGCCGTCGCTGATGCGCGCGCGGTCGTCGGTCTGGCGCAGCTGCATCAGGGTCAGGCCGACATGGTGGTTCATGCCGAAATCGGCGCCGAAGCCGATGAAGCCGCTGGTGTCGATCGAGCGGCGCGTGTCGTCCAGCACGAGCGCCCCGATCGGGGTCAGGCCGGCGGAACTCGCCGCGTAGGCATTGCGCCGTTCCTCGCGGGTTTCCCAGTCCTGGCTGTAGCGTGCCGACGCGATCAGGCCGAGGCGGACGTCCTCGCCCACCTGCCAGCTGTTGCCGGCGCCGAACGACAGTCCGGTATCGGCGCCGATGCGCTTGCGGTACATGCCGAAGCCGGCTTCGGCGAGGTCGCGCCCGTAGGTCTGCAACTCGGCCGGCGTCGCGCCACCCGGCGCCGAGGCGGAACGCGGACGCAGGTAGCGGCCACCGGCGATGGCGGCGGCGAGCGAACCCGGCATGGCGCGGGCGCCGTCGTCCGCGCCGGTCCAGTCGCGGTCGCCGCCGTGGTAGCGCAGGCCGTCCTCGAAGGTGGTGCCATCGGCGTAGCCGACCGTGCCCTGCACGCGGAAGAACGGTGCGCGCGGCACCTGGCGCGTGCGCAGCATCACGGTGCCACCGCCGAACTCGCCCGGCATGTCCGCCGAATAGGACTTCTGCACGATGATGCCGTCGAGCAGTTCGGTCGGGAACAGGTCGAGCGGAACCACGCGGCGGGTGAAATCCGGGCTCGGGATCTGCGCGCCGTTGAGCAGCACGCTGGAATAGCGCTCGCCGAGTCCGCGCACGTAGACGTGACGGCCGTCGATCAGGCTGAGGCCGGGCAGGCGCTTCAGCGTGGTCGCCGCATCGGAATCGCCGGTGCGCGCGATCTGCACCGCGCCGAGGGCCTCGTTGATGGTCGGCGCGATGCGCTTCTCGTCGAGGTAGAGGGCCTCGCTGCCGGTTTCCGCGGCACCGGTGACGCGCACGCCCTCCAGCCGCGTCGCGTCGGCGTCGGATGGCGTGGCGGGAGGATCGGGGGGCAGCACGTCCTGGGCGTGGACGGTTCCGGCAAGGCAAAACAGGGCGAGGCGGCGCAGGCCGCCCGTGCGGATACGGGGCATGTTCTACATCCGTCGATCGAAGAAGGGCCAGCGCGCGCGCCCGGCCGACCGGAAAAGCTAGCCCTCGACGATGGCAACGGGATGACAGTCGCCGCCGACCGCTGCCGGCGCCGGTGCGGCGGTCATCATTCCGCCATCTTTGGTCGGCGCCTTGCCCGCCCCGGGCCGCAGCGCTTGCCTGCCCGCGGCATGCAATCGCATCGCGTGGCCGTCCTGCGCGAAGCGGACTCCGGCATGGCGTCGCGCAGGCGCGCGGGGTCCCGCGCAGCCGCCGCTATACTGCCGACGCGCGTCTCGCGCGCCCCGATCGTGCCGCCACCCTGGAAGGTTCCGCGATGCTCCGTTGCCCGCTCCTGCCCTGCCCGCGCCGTTTTCCCCTGGCCGCCGTCGCGATGCTGGCGGCGCTCGCGCTCGCCGCCTGCGGCAAGCCACCGACCGGCGTGCCGGAGGTACCGACCGCACCGCCCACCGCGGGCGAGGACACCGCCGCGCAGGTGGAAGGCTTCGCCCTCGTCTCGGCGCGTGCCGAACAGCACGAGGGCCAGCTCGCCCTCAGTCTCGGCTTCTCGCGTCCGCTGACCGGCTCGCAGGACTTCGATGCGCTGCTCGCGGTGCGTCGCCAGGGCGGCGAGGCGGTCAACGGCAGCTGGGCGCTCGACGAGGACGCGCGCACCCTGCGCTTTCCGTTCATCAAGGCCGACACCCATTACAACGTCGCCCTCAAGGCCGGGCTGACCGCGGTTGACGGCAGCACGCTCGGCGAGACCAGCCGCGACGTGTATACCGGCCCGCTCGCACCGGTGGTCGGTTTCGCCGCCCAGGGCAGCGTGCTGCCGGCGCGCGACACGCGCGGCCTGCCGGTGGTTTCGGTCAACGTGCGCGAAGTCGACGTCGAGTTCCTGCGCGTGCGCGACGGCGAGGTGGCGAACTTCTTCGCCGCCTACCAGAAGAACGGCAAGCGCAGCTCATGGGACCTCGACCCGCGCTACGGCTGGTACCAGCGCGGCGGCAAGCCGGTCGCGCAGATCGCCGACTCCGTCTACGCCAATCGCTTCCTGCTGTCGGGCAAGGACAACGAGCGCTCGCTCGACTACCTGCCGATCCAGAACATCGACGAACTGGCCCGACCGGGCCTGTACTTCGCCACCCTCAAGCGCGCCGGCAGCTTCAGCGACGAGTACGAGACGAGCTTCTTCTTCGTCAGCGACATCGGCGTGCACACCCGCGCCTACAAGGATTCGATGTTCGTGCATGCCGCCTCGCTGAAGAGCGGCGAGGCGATGGCCGGCGTCGAGTTCCAGGTCATCGACGCCGGCGGCAACGCGATCGCCCGTTCCCGCGCCGATGAAAGCGGCAACGCCATGCTCGCCTACACGCTCGACGCGGCGCACGTGCTGGTCGCGCGCAGCGGGCGCGATGTCTCCTACGTGCCGTTCAACCAGCCGGCACTGGATCTTTCCGAGTTCGCCGTGGCCGGTCGCAAGCAGGCCTGGTTCGACGTGTTCGCCTGGTCCGGACGCGACCTCTACCGGCCCGGCGAGACGGTGCGCCTGTCGGCCCTGCTGCGCGACTTCGATGGCCGGCCGATCAAGCCGCAGCCGTTGTTCCTCACCCTGCGCCAGCCGGATGGCCGCCTGTTCGCCGAGGCGCGCATCGAACCCGGCGAACTCGGCTATTTCGAATGGTCGCGGGAAATCCCGCCGGATGCGCCGACCGGCCGCTGGCAGGTCGAGTTCCGCACCGACCCGAAGAGCAGCGAGATCAGCCAGAGCATCAGCCTGCGCATCGAGGAGTTCCTGCCCGAACGCCTCAAGCTCGAACTCGCCAGCGCGCAGGCCACGCTGCAACCCGGCGAGCCGCTGCGCCTGGAGGTGCAGGGTGATTACCTGTACGGCGCACCGGCCGCCGGCAACCGCTTCACCGCCCGCCTCACCGTCCTGCCCGACGTGCATCCGGTCGAGGCCGAGAAGGACTTCTTCTACGGCGACCCGCTGATCGAATTGCCGAAGGAAGCGAAGGACATCATCGACGGCAAGCTCGACGACGACGGCCATGCCAGCGAGTCGATCACCCTCTTCGACGCGGCCGCGCCGAAGGCTCCGGTACTCGCCCTCGTCGCCGGCAGCGTCCACGAAACCGGCGGACGTACGGTCACGCGCACGCTCAAGCGCACGATGTGGCCGGCCGCGGCACTGGTCGGCGTGCGTCCGCTGTTCGACCCGAAGGAAGGCGCCGATGCGAACGCGCGCGCCGCCTTCGAGGTGATCCGCAGCAACGCCGCCGGCGAACGCATCGCCGGCAGCGGACTCGAGCTCCGCCTCGTGCGCGAGCGGCGCGACTACCACTGGGTGTGGGACAACGAGAGCGGCTGGCGCTTCAACTACAAGCAGAGTTTCCAGGACCTGGAAACGCGCACCCTCGAGGTCGAGGCCGGCAAGGCGACGCGCTTCGACGTGCCGGTGGAATGGGGCGGCTACCGGATCGAGATCGAGGACCCGGCGACCGGCCTCGTCCTGCGCTTTCCGTTCCGCGCCGGCTGGAGCTGGGACGACGACAACCGCGGCAGCGAGGCACGCCCGGACAAGGTCAAGCTCGCCCTCGACAAGACGTCCTACCGTGCCGGCGACACCCTCAAGGTCACCCTGACCCCGCCGCATGCCGGTCCCGGCGTGCTGATCGTCGAGGCGGATCGCATGCTCTACACGCGCAACATCGACGCCCGGGCGGGGGCGACGTTCGAGATTCCGGTGACCGGGGAATGGGAGCGCCACGACGTCTACCTGACCGCCCTCGTGTTCCGCGGCGGCTCGGCGGCCGAGCGCATCACCCCGGCGCGCGCCGTCGGCGCGGCCTTCGTGCCGATCGACCGCCGCGAACGCACGCTGGAGGCGCGCATCGAGGTGCCGGCCCTGATGAAGCCGCAGACCGACCTGCCGGTGAAGATCGAGGTGCCGGCACTGGCCGGCCGCAAGGCCTACGTCACCGTGTCCGCGGTCGACGTCGGCATCCTCAACATCACCCGCTTCCCGGTCCCCGATGCGAACGGCTGGTTCTTCGCCCAGCGCCGGCTCGGCATCGACGCCCGCGACCTCTATGGCCGCGTCATCGAAAGCTACGATGGCGGCCTCGCCCGGCTGCGCTACGGCGGCGACATGGCCCTCGATGCGCTGCCGCAGGCACGCCGGCCGACCGCCAAGGTGCTGACGGTCGACCTGTTCTCCGGCGCGGTCGCACTCGATGCCGACGGCAAGGCGCAGCTTGCCCTCGCCGTACCGGACTTCAACGGCAGCCTGCGCGTCAGCGCGCTGGTGTACGCCGAAGACCGCTACGGCAAGGCCGAGGCCGAAACCGTCGTGCGCGCGCCGCTGGTCGCCGAGATCAGCACGCCGCGGGTGATGGCACCGGGCGACCGCTCGGCGGTCGCGCTCGACCTCGCCAACCATTCCGGCGGCGAACGCACCTTCAAGGTCCGCGTGACCGGCGAAGGACCGCTCGCCGTGCGCGACGGCGAACGCAGGGTGACCCTGGCCGACACCGCCCGCACCACCCTCAACGTGCCGCTGGAGGCGCGCGAGGGCTACGGCGTCGGCCGCATCCACATCCGCGCGGAGTCGACCGATGACGGCGAGCCGATCCGCATCGATCGTTCCTTCGAGATGGTGGTGCGTGCCGGCTGGCCGGCGGTGCTGCGCTCGACCACGCAGTCGCTCGATGCGCTGGCACCGGTCAGCCTCGGCGCCGGCACCCTGGAAGGACTCGTCGCCGAATCGGTGACGGCGCGCCTGACCGTCAGCAGCCTGCCGCCGCTGCCTTTCGCGAGCGCCCTCGACGGGCTGCTGCGCTATCCCTACGGCTGCGTCGAACAGACCACCAGCAAGGGCTTCGCCGCCCTCCTGCTCGACGAATCGACCGCGCAGAAACTGCACGTCAGCGGCCTCGATGCCGCGCAGCGCCGCGAACGCGTCGAAGGCGCGATCGGCCGCATCGCCTCGATGCAGGCCGGCAGCGGTCACTACTCGTTCTGGGGCGGCGACAGCGGTGTCAACACCTTCCTCACCCCGTACATCACCGAGTTCCTGCTCGATGCGCGCGACGAGGGTTTCAACGTGCCGGAGGCGATGCTGCAGAAATCGCTTGAACGCCTGTCCGAAGACCTGCTCTCCGGCGGCCATCCGTACTACGCCTACGACGAGTCCGATCACCTGCGCTTCGCCGACCAGGCCTGGTCGGCCTACGTGCTTGCCCGGGTCAAGCGCGCCCCGCTCGGCACCCTGCGCGCGCTGTTCGACAACGAGCGCGGCAAGTCGAAGACGGCGCTGCCGCTCGTCCACCTCGGCATCGCCCTCAAGCTGATGGGCGACGAACCGCGCGCGCTGAAGGCGATCGAGGAAGCGTTCGCCAAGAAGTCCGAACGCCCGCGCTGGCTCGGCGACTACGGCTCCGAGCTCCGCGACGGCGCCTTGATGATCGCCCTCGTGCAACGCCACGGCATGTCGAAACCCGAGTACGGCGGACGCGTGTTCGATCTCGCGCGCATGCTGAAGGTCGAGCAGCGCCAGGCCGAGCAGTACCGCTGGAACATCAACGGCCGCCTCTACCTCAGCACCCAGGAACAGATCGCCATCGCCCGCCTCGGCAAGGGCCTGATCGCCGACGGCGATGCGCTGGTCTCCGGCACGCTCGCGGTCGGCGCGCAATCGACCGAGGTGCTGCCGGACCGCATCTGGAGCCGCAGCTTCGACGCCGCGGCGCTGCGTGCCGGCGTGCGCATGACTCCCCGCGGCACGCCGCCGCTGTACGTTTCCACCGACGTCGCCGGCGTGCCGCGCACGGCACCGGCGGTGGATGACAGCAGCGTGGCGATCGTGCGCAGCTGGTACACGCTCGACGGCAAGCCGTGGCAGGTCGCACCGCTGCGCGAAGGCGACAGCCTCGTGGTCGGTCTGCGCATCGAGGCGCGCGAGGCGATGCCGGATGCCCTGCTGATCGACCTGCTGCCGGGCGGACTGGAGATCGAGAACTTCAACCTGACCGACGCCGCACAATGGGCCGACGTGGTCGTCGACGGCATCACCCTGAGCGACCGCAGCAGCGCCGCCGAAGTGCGCCACGAGGAGTTCCGCGACGACCGCTACGTGGCCGCGCTCGCCCTCGAGCGGGGCCAGCGGGCGCACGTGTTCTACCTCGTGCGCGCGGTCTCGCCGGGCAGCTTCCTGGTGCCGCCGCCGCTGGTCGAGGACATGTACCGCCCCGGCGTGCGCGGCATCGGCCGCTCGTCGGTCACCTCGATCCAGGTCGTCCAGCCGTGAGCAGGCCGGGAAGGGATCCCATCGAAGCGGAAGATTGAGACACGGAGCACACGGAGGAACATTCGAATGCATTCGCTTCTCCTTCGTGTCCGTCGTGTTTCCGGCTTTCGCTCCTGTTCCGTCCCGATCGAAGCGGAAGATTGAAGCACGGAGGACACGAAGGTCACCAAGGAAGAGCGGAATCGCTTGAAAAGCTCCTCCGTGTGCTCCGTGTGCTCCGTGTTTCAGGCTTTCGCTCTGTTCCGTCCCGGTCGAAGCGGAAGATTGAACACGGAGCACACGGAGGAACATTCGAATGCATTCGCTTCTCCTTCGTGTCGTTCGTGTTGAAGGCTTCTGCTTCGGCTCGTGTTGAACCCCTGATGGCCAGCAATCGGTTCGTGAAAGGTCTGCGCCGGCTCGGCGTCCTCGCCGCCGTCGTGCTCGTTGCCGCGGTCATCCTCGACCGCCGGTTTCCGTTGCCGTTGCCGGACGACCGCGGCGGCAGCACGGTGGTGCTCGCCCGGGACGGCTCGCCGTTGCGCGCGTTCGCCGACCGCGAGGGCATCTGGCGTTATCCGGTGCAGCCGGACGAGGTCTCGCCGCTGTATCTCGAAGCCCTGCTCGGCTACGAGGACCGCTGGTTCCATCGGCATCCCGGGGTCAACCCGCTGGCGATGGCGCGCGCCGCCGTGCAGATGGCGCGCAGCGGGCGCATCGTCTCCGGCGGATCGACCCTGACCATGCAGGTCGCGCGCATCCTCGAGCCGAACGCGCGCAGTCTCGGCGGCAAGTTGCGTCAGGTGTTGCGCGCGCTGCAGTTCGAGGCGCACCTGAGCAAGCGCGAGATCCTCACCCTCTATCTCGAGCGCGCGCCGTTCGGCGGCACCCTCGAAGGCGTCGAGGCGGCGGCATGGGCCTACCTCGGCAAGCCGGCGCGGCGCCTCTCGCATGCGGAAGCGGCCCTGCTCGCGGTGTTGCCGCAGGCACCGAGCAGGTTGCGTCCGGATCGTGCGCCCGAAGCGGCGCGCGTTGCCCGCGACAAGGTGCTCGAGCGGATGGCGGCACTCGGGGTGTGGAGCGCCGACGCGGTACGCGACGCGCGCATCGAGACGGTGGTCGCGCGCACCCTGCAGCCGCCGCTCGATGCCGCCCTGCTCGCCGAACGCCTGCGCGCCGCGCATCCGCACGAACGCCGCATCGCCACCACCATCGACGCCGAATTGCAGCGCGTCCTCGAAGGCCGCGTGCGCGACTACCTCGTGCGCCTGCCCGAACGCACCTCGGCGGCCGTGCTGGTGGTCGACAACGCCGACCTCGCCGCACGCGCCTACGTCGGCTCCAGCCGCTTCGGCGACGAACAGCGCCTCGGCCACGTCGACATGGTGCGCGCATGGCGCTCGCCGGGCTCGACCCTGAAGCCGTTCCTCTACGGACTCGCCCTCGACGATGGCCTCGTGCATTCGGAGAGCCTGCTGGTCGATGCGCCGCAATCGTTCGGCAGCTATCGTCCCGGCAACTTCGACATGGCCTACAACGGCCCGGTCGGCGTCGCCGAGGCGCTGCGCCTGTCGCTCAACGTGCCGGCAGTCGAACTGCTCGAACGCGTCGGCCCGGCGCGCTTTGCCGGCCGCCTCGCGCATGCCGGACTCGACCTGCGCCTGCCGCGCGGCGTGCAGCCGAACCTGTCGGTCATCCTCGGCGGCACCGGTGTGCGCATGGAGGATCTGGTCGGCGCCTTCAGCGCCTTCCATCGCGCCGGCGTGGCCGGGCGCGTGCGCTACCGACCCGACGAGGCAACGGTCGAACGCCGCCTGCTTTCGCCGGGCGCGGCCTGGATCGTGCGGCGCATCCTCGAGGACAACCCGCGACCCGGTTACCGACCCGGCACCTTCGACACCGGCGCGCGCCCGCGCGTGGCCTGGAAGACCGGAACCAGTTACGGCTTCCGCGATGCCTGGGCGGTCGGCGGCACGCGCCGGCACACCGTCGCGGTGTGGATCGGCCGACCCGACGGCACGCCGCTGCCGGGGCAGTACGGCGCGGTGACCGCACTGCCGCTGATGTTCCAGATCGTCGACGGCCTGCCGCGCGCGGCGCTGCCGGCAACCGCCGATGCCATCCCGGCCAGCGTCACCCAGGCCGACATCTGCTGGCCGCTCGGACTTGCCTTCGATGCGGAAAAACCCGGCCTGTGCGCGCGCCGGCGCGAGGCGTGGATCCTCGACGGGGTCATTCCGCCGACCCTGGCCGAGCGCGATGCGGGGTCGTGGAACGCCGGCGTCGTGCGCGTGAAGGTCGATGTCGAAAGCGGCCGGCGCGTGCCGGCCGACTGCCCGGGCCATCGCACGCGCGAACTCGAGATCGCCCGCTGGCCGGTGCTGGCCTATCCGTGGCTGGCGCGCGACCTGCGCCGCGACGCCAGCCTGCCGGCGCTGGCCACCGGTTGCCGGGCGGACGCACTCGAGGCGCTGCAGGAACTGCGCATCGACGGCCTCGCCGACGGCGCCGCCCTCGCCCGCGCGCCGAACAGCGAAAAGCCGGCCAGCGTGCGACTGCGTGCGCTCGGCGCCAGCGGCGAGGTCAGCTGGCTGGTCAACGGGCGACTGGTCGCGGTCAGCCACGACGGCGGTGCCTTCGAGCACGCCTTCGACGAACCCGGCGCGCAGACGATCACCGCGCTGGCCCGGGGCGGAGCCTGGGCGCAGTTGCGCGTCCACGTCCTGCGCTGACGCGCGCACGCACCGCCGCCGCCGGCGAACGGCGTGCGGATCGGGAACGCTTGCGACGCGGACGCGGGAGACGTCCGGGGTGTGACGATGCGTGGACCGCCCGCGGCGGTCGCCGACGGCGTCCCTACTCCGCCAGCCCGGCCGACTGCGGCTGGTAGAGGATCTTGGTAACCGTCAGGCGGGTGGCACGGCCGCCGGGCAGCGGCCAGTCGATCGACTGCCCGACCGAGAGCCCGAGCAGGGCCGCGCCGACCGGCGCCAGCACGGAGACGTGGCCGAGCGACATGTCGGCCTCGTGCGGATAGGTCAGCCGCAGCACGCGCACGTCGCCGTCGGATTCGTCGCGACACTCGACGATCGAGTTCATCGTCACCACGTCGGGCGGAATCGCCGCCGGTTCGCGCACGTCGGCGCGCACGATTTCCTCCTCGAGACGCAATGCCGACGCCGAAGGGTTGTCGCCGGCCTGGGCGAGCAGCGCTTCGAGGCGGCGAACGTCGCGCACCGACATGATGAGCGGAGGAACGGGGCTTGCAGCGGTCATGGGTTCTCGCGCACACGCAGCGTGTGCGTCCTTGAGGGTGGGCAATCCTGCCACCGTAGCGGCGCGAACGCATCAGGTCAACCGGATTGCAGGCCTGCCGTGGCGGCGCCGAGTCCGCCCGGGGATCCGCCTTCGACCCGCCTGTCGACGCGGCCCGGTCCGCGACCCTGGAGCGGGCCTGCCGGCGCCGCACGCCGCCGCTTCCGCACGCGTTCGCCGGACGATCGGCGGATGCCCGTCCCCGACCTCGGCGAGCGGTCACCGGCGGCCGCGGAACGACGCCCTGCGCCGCCATGCCGCAGGGCCGTGGCGGACCGCCCGGCAGGCCCGGATCAGTCCCCGCCCGGGGCCGCCAGCCGCGCCATCAGCGAACGCAGGGCAAGCGGCCGCAGCGGCTTGTGCAGCAGCTGGACGCCGGCGGCAAGCACGGCCTCGCGGACCGCCTCGCCGTGGTCGGCGGTGATCACCACGCACGGCAGTGCGCGGGCCGGCGCGCCGAGGCTTTCGCGCAGGTCGAGGCCGGTGACGCCATGGTCGAGGTGATAGTCGAACAGCAGCAGGTCGAAGCGGCCATCGGCGAAGCGTTCGCGCGCCTGTTCCGGCGTGCGCGCCGCGGCGACCTCGCACTGCCAGCCTTCGAGCAGGGCCTGCATCGCCTTCAACACCGCCGCATCGTTGTCGACCACCAGCACGCGACTGCGCGGCAGCCGGTCCGCCGGCGCCACCAGCGGCGCGGGCGGCGCGGCCGCCGGCGCCACCCGCGGCACCTCGATCGCGAACATCGTGCCGCGCCCCGGCAGCGAATGCAGGCGCAGCGGATGGCCGAGCAGGCGCGCAATGCGCTGGACGATGGCGAGGCCGAGGCCGAGGCCTTCGCCGGCATCGGCGAGGCGGCGGAACTCCTCGAACACGCGCTCGTGATCGATCTCGGCAATGCCCGGACCGCTGTCCCAGACCTCGATCGACAGCGCATCGCCGCGCCTTCGACAGCCGAGCACGATGCGTCCGCGTTGCGTGTAGCGCACCGCGTTGGCGAGGAAGTTCTGCACCACCCGGCGCAGCAGTTGCGGGTCGCTGCGCACCCACGCGCGCGAGCCGACGGAGTGCAGGACCAGGCCCTTCTCCTCGGCGAGCACGCGGAACTCGGCGGCGAGGCCGCGCAGCCAGCCGTCGATGCAGAACGCCTGCACGCTGGCCTGCATGCGCCCGGACTCCAGCCGCGACATGTCGAGCAGTCCGGCCAGCAGACCTTCGGCCGAGGTCAGCGCGCCGTCGATGTTGCGCACCGACTCGCGGTACTCGTCATGGCCGAGCCGCTGGGCCAGCGCATGGGTGAACAGGTGCGCGGCGTTCAGCGGCTGGGCAAGGTCGTGGCTGACCGCGACCAGGAAGCGCGACTTCGCGCGGTTCGCCCGCTCGGCCTCGCCGGTCGCCGCGGCCAGCTCGGCGGTGCGCGCCTCGACGCGCTGTTCGAGGGTTTCCGCGACGCGCTTCAGTTCGGTCTCGCTGCGACGGAAAGCGGTGACGTCGGTGAAGGTGGCGACGAAGCCGCCGCCCGGCATCGGATTGCCGCGGATCTCGACCACGCGGTCGCCGTGATGACCGGCGAAATGCCGCTCGGTGACGTACGGCGTTCCGGCGCGCATGTGGGCGATGCGCTTGCGCACCTCGGCCTCGACATCGCTGCCGCCGGCAAGGCCGCGGCGGGCATTGAAGCGCACCAGATCGGCGATCGGCACGCCCACGCGCAACAGCTCCGGCGGATAGCCGAACAGTTCGGCGTACGGGCGGTTCCAGGCAACCAGGGCCAGGTCGCGGTCGACCACGCTGATGCCCTGGCTCATGTTCTCCAGGGCGGCCTCGAGCACGCGCTGGTTGAAGCGCAGGTCCTGCGAGGCCTCGCCGACGATGGTCGCCACGGTTTCCAGTTCGGCGCTGCGCTCGCGCAGGGCGACCGAGACCAGCAGCCGCGCCGACGATGCGCCGATCACCGCCGCCAGCTCGTGTTCGACCGCGGCGATCAGCGCCTCCGATGCGGTGCCCTCGCCACCGTGGTCGTCGAACAGCATCCCGGTGCGATCCGGCGAGAGGAAGCGCAGCGCCAGCTCGCGCAGTTCCAGCGCCCCGACCGCGCCGAGTTCGCCGGGCGTCCGTGCATGCGCGAAGCGCGAGTTGGCGACCAGCAGCAGCACCGCGACGTTGGCGGCAAGGCTGACCGCGACCGCACGCCCGAGCCGGCTCCACTCGCCGAGTCCGAACAGCGAATCGGGGGCGAGCCAGGAAATGCCGAACGGTCCATTGCGCAACCAGGCGAGTTCGCCGAACAGCGCCGGCAACAGCAGCGCGTACAACCAGACTGCGGTGCCGACCAGCAGTCCTGCGCCGACCGCGCGCGCGCCGAGCTGCGGCCGGTAGACGGCGACGAGGACGCCCGGCGCGATCGCCGACAATGCCGAGAACGACACCGCGCCGATGTCGGCCAGCGCATCGCTGGCCACCAGCACGCGGCTGTATGCCCAGGCCAGCAGGATCACCACGAGGATGGTCACGCGACGCTGCACGAGCACCTCACCGCGCAGGTCACCGGCCATGCCGCGCCCCCAGCCGGCGTGCACGCGCAACGGCGCGATCCAGTGGTTGCCGATCATCAGGCTGAGGGCGAGCGTGGCGACCACCACCATGCTGGTGGCGGCACTGAGGCCGCCGAGGAAGGCGACCAGGGCGAGCACGTCGTGTTCGCGGCTGAGCGGCAGGGCCAGCACGTACAGGTCGGACGGCACGCCGAGCGGAGCCAGCAGCGCATCGCCGGCGCGCGCCAGCGGCAGGATCGGCAGCGCGATCAGCAGCATGTAGAGCGGGAACAGCCAGCGCGCGGTACGCACGTGCTGCGGATCGCGGCACTCGACCACGCCGGCGTGGAACTGGTGCGGCAGGGTGAACATCGCCAGTGCGCCGAGCAGGATCAGGGCGACGAAACCGGAGGTGTCGGACTGCGCCGGCCGCGGCGCGCCGACGGGCATCTCGATGCCGAACCAGACCAGGGCGCCGAGGGCGAGCATGGCGACCAGCTTGAACAGCGACTCGAACGCCATCGCCAGCACGAGGCCGCGGTTGTGCTCGGTCGCGCTCGCCCGGCGCGCGCCGAACAGCATGGCGAACAGGGCCATGGCGAGGGCGACCCAGAGCGCGCTGTCCTGCCACGGCGGGGCGACCAGTTCCTGGCGCCGGGCGAGCATGCCGTAGCTCATCGCCACCGCCTTCAGCTGCAGGGCGATGTAGGGAACGATGCCGAGCACGGCGACCGCGGTGACCAGCGCCGCAAGACCGGGGCTGCGGCCGAGGCGGATGGCGACGAGGTCG
Source organism: uncultured Dokdonella sp. (assembly GCA_934526015.1). Lineage (GTDB taxonomy): Bacteria > Pseudomonadota > Gammaproteobacteria > Xanthomonadales > Rhodanobacteraceae > Dokdonella. Next base: position 8,727 of record CAKSZY010000027.1, on the reverse strand, counting down.
GCGATCGAGCTGCTGTTGTGCGCGCGCGCGATGCTGACCAGGCGCATCAGCAGGCCGAAGGCGAACACGTAGAGCAGGATCGTGCCGACGAAGGTCGGCGGCAGCCACCAGCCCGAACGTGCCGCCTGGGTGACCGTGCCGTAGAACGTCCACGAGGTGCAGTAGACCGCCAGCGACAGCGCGTAGACGACCGACCAGTGGCGGGCGAACACGCCTTCGCGGCGATCGCCGAGCAGGGCCGTGCCGAACAGCAGGCCGAGCCAGAGCAGGCCGGCGAGGACGACGCCGAAATCAGACAGCACGCGCGTGCTCCGTCATCGAGCCTTGCGCGTGCCGACCTTCAGCGCCGGCGCAGGCATCCTGCGTCCGCGCGCGGCGCGATGCAGCGCCTACTGCAGTGGCGCGCCGAGCGCCGCCGCGGCATTGGCCACCCAGCGCAGCTGGACGCCGTCGCGGGTGTCGTAGTCGGCACCGCCGTAGCCCCACCAGTCCCAGCATGCCTTCGGATTCAGCGGCGCGAAACTCGCTCGCGTCTGAGGATACAGCACGACCACGCCGTAGGCGTCGGCCCAGCGGTTGTAGCCGGCCTCGCGCACGAATGCCTCGCCGACCGCTTCGGCGTTCTGCTGGCAACCGTGGAAGGCGACATGCAGTGCGCAACGCGTGCCGGCCGTGCAGGCCTTCGGCACGTAGACGTATCCGCTGTCGGCCAGCAGCGCATCCTTGCCTTCGCTGCGGTAGAGATCCTGGCTGAAGCGGCGCAGTTCGCCGTCACCCGGCCCTGGCTCTGCCGGTGGCGGCCCGTACAGCGCCGCGAAAACCGCCGCGGCGCCGTCGAATCCGCAGCGGCCGAGATACGGACTCTCGCTGACGTCGCAGGCGCTGCCGGCGTCCGCGGTCGGAAAGGTATGGGCAATCGCACGCGACTCGTCGAGTTCGACGCGGGCTCCGCCGAGTTCGCGGTAGAGCGTGGCCGCCGCCGCGGTGACGCCGGCACCGACGGTACCGTCGAGCGCACCGCGGAACACCAGCACGGCATCGCCGGCAAGGCCATCGATCGCGGCGATGCGTCCGGCCGCGGCACGCTCGCGGACGAGTCCGGCGAGCACGCCGGGATCGGGCAACATGCCGGCTTCCGGTGCCAGGCAGGAACCGAGCGCGGTCTCCAGCTTGCCCTGCGCGCAGGCGTAGGGCCCGCCGGCGAACAACGCGGCTCCGGCGACATGATCGGAGAAGGCGAGGTGCACCTGGGTCGCCATGTAGGCGCCGGACGACAACCCCGACACGGTCGTGCGTGCCGGGTCGAGGTCGAGCGACGGCAGCGCCACCGGCGCGGCATCGCTGCCGCACGCGGAGACACCGGCCAGCATCGCCGCGGCGATGCCGGCCGTGCACAGGCGGGAGCGCGGAAGGTCCATCAGAAGTTGTAGCGCGCGGTGATGTAGTAGTTGCGCGGCATTCCGTAGTAGGCGGTCTGGATGTTGCCGACGCTGGAGAACTCCTGCGCATCCGTCTTGTAGAGCTTGTCGGTCAGGTTGCGCACGCCGGTGCGGATCTGCCAGCGGTAGTCGGGCGAATCCCACACGCCGAACAGGCCGACCAGGCTGAAGGCGTCCTGCCGCAGCACGTCGCGGTTGTCGACGCTGAGCCAGCTTTCGTCGCGGTAGGACAGGTCGCCGCCGAGGGTCAGGCTGCCGGAATCACCCAGCTGGAAGATGTGGCTGGCGGCGATGCGCGCGGTCCAGCGCGGCGAGAACGGCACATGGTCGTGCAGGCCGGCCAGCGCCGGCGTGGTCAGCACGCGCGGATCGTCGAAGCGGTCATAGCGCGCGTTCATCCAGCCGACCTGGGCCGACAGGCGGGTGCCGTCGCCGACCATCGCCGTGCCCTCGAACTCGACGCCGTCGATCTTCAGCTTGGCGGCGTTGAGCACCGGGAAGCTGCCGGCTTCCTCGCCGCTGACGCGGGCCTGGAAGTCGTCGTAGTTGCTGTGGAAGGCGGTGATGCCGCCGAGCAGGCGACCATCGGCCGAGCTCATCTTCAGGCCCATCTCGTAGGTCCAGACGAACTCCGGATCGAACTCGGGACGTGCCGCTTCGGCGGCGGCGTTGGCGCGGCCGTTGAATCCGCCGGACTTGAAGCCGCGGTTGGCCGAGACATAGCCCATCAGCTGGTCACTGAACTGCTTCTGCAGGCTCAGCGACGGAGTGACCGCATTCCAGGTCTTCTTCGCGTCGAAGGCGACGGTGCCGTTGAGCGCGGCCAGCACCGGGCCCCAGTAGGTGCTGGTGGTGCGCTCGTAATCCTTGGTCTCGCGGGTGTAGCGCAGGCCGGCGCCGAGGGTCCAGCTCGGGGCGAACTCCCAGTTGACCTGGCCGTAGGCGGCGGTGCTGCGGGTGGTGAGGTCGTCGTCGATCGTGCGCAGGAAGGTGATCGGCGCACCGGCGAAGCCGAAGAAGTCGTCGGCCCAGGCCAGCTGCTCCGACGGCACGTGCTCGCGCATGAAATACAGTCCGTAGGTCGCGTGCAGGTTGCCGCCGTTGTCGTACTGGGCCTGCAGTTCCTGGCTGAACTGGTCCTGGTCGACGCCGACGTAGACGTCGCCGAGCACGTACTCGGAAGCGTCGATGTCGATGTAGGCCTTGGAGACGAGGTCACGCCAGGCGGTGATGCTCTTGATCGTCCACGCCTCCGACGGCGTCCAGGTCAGCGCCGCGGAGGCGCCCTTGTGGATCAGCTTCTGGCCCTGGTCGGGATCGAGCGAGGTGCGCGAACGAAAGTCGTAGCGGCCGTCGTCGGCCGGGCGCAGCACGACCGCGCCGAGGGCGAGGTCGGTGCGGATCAGCGGCGCTTCCGGATGACCGAGGGTGAGCGGGTTGTCCTGGTGGGTGTAGTCGACCGAGAACACCGCCTTGAAGGTGTCGCTCGGCGTGCCGACCAGCTTGAGGCGCACCGCCTCGGTGTCGGACGAGTTGTAGCGCTTGCCGGTGGCCGGGTCCTTCACGTAGCCGTCGTTGTCGGTGCCGACCAGCGCCGCACTGATGCCCCAGGTGTCGTTGAGCGGCGCCGCCACGTAGGCCTTCGCCTCGAGCAGGCCGAAGTTGCCGGCGCTGACCTCGACGCTGCCGGTGGTCTCGTCGCCGGGCTCGCGGGTCACGATCTTGATCGCGCCACCGGTCGAGTTCTTGCCGTAGAGCGTGCCCTGCGGGCCGCGCAACACCTCGACGTGGTCGATGTCGTAGAGCTTGAACAGCGCGCCCTGGATGCGCGAGTAGTAGACGTCGTCGACGTACATGCCGACGCCGGGATCGAAGGTCTGCAGCGCATCGGGCTGGCCGATGCCGCGGATGAACACGTTCACCGAGGAGGACGATCCGCGGCCCTGCACGATGTTCATGTTCGGCACCGCGCCCTGCAGGCTGTCGATGTTGTCCGCCTGCATGTCGGTGAGGTCCTCGGCCGAGAACGCGCTGATCGCGACCGGCACTTCCTGCAGCGATTCCTCGCGCCGGCGGGCGGTGACGACGACTTCGTCGAGGCGCTGGGTGTCGACGCCCTCTTCGGTGGCGGCCGGCGCGGCGGTTTCCTGCGCATGCAACGCACCCGTGGCGCTGACGCCGAGCAGCAGGCCGATGGCAAGACTGATTCTGTTGCGCTTCATGACGCCCCCTTCTGTTCTGATGGCGATCTGGCTGGTGGACAAGCGGGATCGGCGACCGCGCAGCACGGCATGCTGCGGATTTCCGGCGGGCGGGAGTCTGGCGGCGCGACGGCGACGGCGACACCTGTACCTTCGTACAGTGGGAGAAGACCGCTGCCGCTGCGGATACTCCGCGGCCATCGCGCGAGCCGTGGAGTACCGCATGTCCCTGTTGATCGTGCTGGCCGCGCTGGCCTTCCTGATGCTGGTCGCCTACCGCGGCTACAGCGTGATCCTGTTCGCCCCGGTCGCCGCGCTCGGCGCCGTGCTGCTGACCGACCCCTCGCTGGTCGCGCCGATGTTCACCGGCCTGTTCATGGACAAGATGGTCGGCTTCCTCAAGCTGTACTTCCCGGTGTTCGTGCTCGGCGCGGTGTTCGGCAAGCTGATCGAGATCTCGGGCTTCTCGAAATCGATCGTCGCGGCGACCATCCGCATCGTCGGCGCCCGGCGCGCGATGCTGTCGATCTTGCTGGTCTGCGCGCTGCTGACCTACGGCGGCGTGTCGCTGTTCGTGGTGGTGTTCGCGGTCTATCCGTTCGCCGCCGAACTGTTCCGCCAGAGCGACATTCCCAAGCGCCTGATTCCCGGCACGATCGCCCTCGGCGCGTTCACCTTCACCATGGACGCGCTGCCCGGCACCCCGCAGATCCAGAACATCATCCCGACCGCGTTCTTCGGCACCGACGGCTGGGCGGCGCCGGTGCTCGGCACGCTCGGCGGCGTGTTCATCCTCTGCGTCGGCATGGCCTATCTCGAATCCCGTCGCCGCGCCGCCGCGCGCGCCGGCGAAGGCTACGGCGGCAACCTGCTCAACGAGCCCGAACCGTTCCGCGGTGACCGCCTCGCCCATCCGCTGATCGCGATCCTGCCGCTCGTGCTGGTCGGCGTGGCGAACTTCCTGTTCACGCGCTGGATTCCGCAGTATTACGGCGCCAGCCAGTCGTTCGTGCCGTCGGTGATCGGCAACCCGGCGCCGGTCGTGCAGGAGGTCTCCAAGGTGGCGGCGATCTGGGCGGTCGAGGGCGCGCTGCTGGTCGGCATCCTCTGCGTGATCGCATTCGCCTGGCGCCCGGTGCTGGCGAGTTTCGCCGAGGGCACCAGGAACGCGATCGGCGGCGCCCTGCTCGCCTCGATGAACACCGCATCGGAATACGGCTTCGGCGCGGTCATCGCCGCCCTGCCCGGCTTCCTCGTCGTCGCCCATGCGCTGCAGTCGATCCCCGACCCGCTGGTCAACGAGGCCGTTTCGGTCACTGCGCTGGCCGGCATCACCGGCTCGGCCTCGGGCGGCATGAGCATCGCCCTGGCGGCGATGGCCGACAGCTTCATCGCCAATGCCCACGCCGCCGGCATCCCGATGGAGGTGCTGCACCGCGTCGCCTCGATGGCCTCGGGCGGCATGGACACGCTGCCGCACAACGGTGCCGTCATCACCCTGCTGGCGGTGACCGGCCTCAGCCACCGGCAGAGCTACAAGGACATCTTCGCGATCACCGTGATCAAGACGCTCTCGGTGTTCGTGGTGATCGCCCTGTTCTATCTCACCGGCTGGGTCTGACCCCCGCCTCGACGCGACGGCTTCCGACCCCCGCGAACCCGCGCAGGCATCCGCTTGCGGCGAAGACGCGCCGCGGAGCGCGACGGCCGTCGCCGGCAGCGACCGCTCGCGCCTGCGCTGCGAGCTCGCGCGCTTTCAGGGAAAGGCCTGCAACATCTTGATTTGACAAGCTGTCGACCGCCCCTGCGCGGAGGCCGGCAGAGCCGCCCGGCCGACGGTGCGATCCCTCGCGGCGTGCAGCGCGAACCGGCCCTTGTGGCGCCGGCCGTGGCATCCCGTACCATCGACGGGTTCGCCCCTTTCCGGACACCCCCTTGAACCGACTCGCCCTTGCCATCACCACCCTCCTTGCCGGCACCTCCACCCTCGCTGCCGAAGCCCCTGCCACGGAAACCTGGCTGCGCGTCGACGCCGCGGCCGCACGCATCGCGCCCTTCGTTGCCGGCGGCAGCGAAACGCTCGACTACGGTCGCTTCCAGTGGTTGCCGGCCAGCGCAGTCGATGCGGAATCGCTGCGTGCCGCCGGCGTCGCGCTCGAGACGATCGCCGATGCCTACACGTTCGATCTCGGCGGCCTGCGCTTCGATCCGCTGCACGCGCTGCCGGCGGCGAGCGCGCCGCGCGGTTCCGGAGCCGATTGGCGTCTGGTGCAGTTCAAGGGTCCGGTCAAGCCGGAGTGGCTCGCCCGCCTGCAGGCCGACGGCGCCCTTCCGGCGCAGTACATCCATCCGTTCGGTTATGTCGTCTGGAGCGATGCGGCGAGCCTGTCGCGTGCCACCGCCGGCGACGGCATCCGCTGGGCCGGCGAGTTCCAGACCGCCTTCCGCGTGCAGCCCGGACAACGCGCCTTCGGCCCGCAACGACGCCCGACCATGGCCCTGGTCAGCCGGCATCGCGATGCCGCGGACATGACCTCCGAGATCGAAGCCCTCGGCGTGCAGGTCGAGTCGTACACCGCGGTCGACCGCCACTTCGCCGTCGTCCACCTCGATGCACCCGGCGACCGCTACCTCGACCTCGCCGCGATCGCCGGCGTCTACACCGTGCAGGACAGCCCGGCCACCGGCGGTGCGCGCGGCGAAATGAGCAACCAGTCGATCGTCGGCGCCCACGCCGCGGCGCCGCCGTACACGGTCGTGCCGGGCTACCGGACCTGGCTCGACGCGCTCGGCCACGAAGGCAGCGGCGTCGTCGCCAGCGTCGTCGACGGCGGCATCCGCACGACGCATGCCGATCTCGCCTCGCGCATGCTCCCCTGCGTTTCCGCCGGCGGGTCGCCGACCAGCTGTTCGACCAGCAACAATTCGCACGGCACCCATGTCGCCGGCGCGATCGCCGGCACCGGCACGACCGGAATCCTGCTCAACGGCTTCCTGCGCGGCCAGGGCGTCGCCCCCGGCGCCAACCTCGTGCAGCAGCGCTACAACGCCTTCCTCGGCAGCGGCGCGGGCTCGATGATCGCCAACGGCATGCTGACGATCTTCAGGGAATCGAGCCTCAGCAATGCCGTGCTGACCAACAACTCGTGGGGGCCGACCTCGACCCCGCAGGGCTACGACATCCCCACCCAGCAGATCGACATCGTCGCCCGCGATGCCAATCCCGACGTGCCGGGCAACCAGCAACTGCTCAACGTCTGGTCGATCATGAACGGCAACGGCGAACGCCCGACCGGCATTTGCGCGCCGTCGTCGCTCGGCTCGCCGGACGAAGCGAAGAACCTGTTCGCGGTCGGCTCGACCAGCCTGCAGTCCAGCGGCGGCGCACAGGTCGCGAACCTCTTCAACGTGTCGTCGAACTCGGCCCACGGCAACGCCTGCGACGGTCGTCGTGTCCCCCACATCGTCGCCCCCGGCTGCAACACCGATGCCACCAGCAGCGGCAGCGACACCGCGTTCGGCTTCAACTGCGGCACCTCGATGGCCTCGCCGGTGGTCACCGGGGCGTCGTCCGTGTTCATCTCGAAGTACCGCAGCGAACACGCCGGCGCGACGCCGAGCCCGGCCCTGGTCAAGGCCGCTTTCACCGCCGTCGCCAAGGATCTCTCCGGGTTCAACGATGCCGATGGCCGCGTCATGGGCCATCGCCCGGACCGCTTCCAGGGCTATGGCCGCCTCGATCTCGACGCGGTCGCCAACCCGGCCGATCCGGTGCTCTATTTCGACCAGTCCGAGGTGTTCACCGCGGCCGGTGAAAACTGGACGCGCCAGGTGACGCCGGCCGATCCGTCGCGCCCGCTGCGCATCATGCTGGCCTGGACCGACGCCAAGGGCCACGGTCTCGGCGGCACCAGTCCGGCCTGGGTCAACAACCTCGACCTCGTGGTCGACAGCGCCGGCACCAGCTACCGCGGCAACGTCATCGGCGCCGACGGCTGGTCGACCGGCGGCGGCAGTGCCGACGCCATGAACAACCTCGAAGGCGTGTTCCTGAGCGCTGCGCAACTCGGCGGGCCGGTGACGATCGAGGTCCTCGCCGCGAACATCTCGGCCGATGCCCTCAATCCGTACACGCCGGGGGCGCCGGCACAGGACTTCGCCCTGGTCTGCTACAACTGCAGCGAGGCGCCGCTCGGCAGCGGCGATCTCGGCGTTTCGATGGGCGGGACGCCTGCGGTCGCCACGCCGGGTGGCGGCGTCCATTTCGTCGCCAGCATCGCCAATTTCGCCGGCGATCCGGCCAACAACGTGACCCTGACCCTCGAACTCGCAGCCGGCCTCTCCTACGTCGGCAACCGTGTCGTCAGTGGCGGCGGCACGTGGATCTGCACGGGCACGACGACCGTCGAATGCACGCTGAGCGGAGAAACCGTCGCCCCCGGCAGCTTCGCCCGCGTGCTCGACATCGAGGCGCAGGTGGATCCGGGCGTCGAAATCGGCAGCGCGCTCGTCAGCACCGGCACGGTCGGCGCCGCCCAGTTCATCGACACCAACGCCGCCAACGACAGCTCGACGGTATCGATCTTGATCGGCGATTCGATCTTCGCGGACGGGTTCGACTGACGGAACGGGGTCGGCGGAACGAGGGCAGGTTCACTTCCTGGGCTTGTGCTGGAAGTGAACCCGTTCCCGGATCGCCTCGGCGGCGCCCTTGCGCCGTCATGCTGGTGGAGGCCGACATCCAGCTCTATGCCTTGGCTCTTCGCATTCTCTTGGGTGTGTCGAACCTCGGGTTCCGCTCGCCTCGGCGGTGTCCTGGCATCGTCATTCCGGTTTGGGCAGGAATCCCGCTCCTGGCTTTGGTTCTTCGCTCTCACTTGGGTGTGTTGAACCACGGGTTCCGCTCGCCTCGGCGGCGAGCGGGTTACTTTCCTTTGTCTCGTCAAAGGAAAGTAACCAAAGGAAAGACGACCCCAGCATCCGCGCCGATCGGGCGTTGCCCGATCGGTTCCCTGCGGTGCTCGCCGCCCAGCGGCCGGCGAACAACTCGGCCATCCCTGGCCTCAGACAGTTCGCCTTTCCCCGCT
>CAKSZY010000026.1 GCA_934526015.1 uncultured Dokdonella sp. | reverse complement strand
AGCGTGCAGCGGTTCATTCTTGCGACAGCGCCAGCCTTCCTTCGCCCCGCGCAGCGGGGAGAAGGTGGTGCGGCAGCCGCGGATGAGGGGCCGTGGGAGGTGGGGTGTGCGATCGCCGCTGCAGTCGTGCGCAAACGCCGTTTCATCGGCTGTTGCGGAAGAAGCACGAAAGCGCCCCTCATCCGCCCTGCCGGGCACCTTCTCCCCGCTGGCGCGGGGCGAAGGGAAAGCAATCGCTTTCGCCAGCGTGCAGCGGTTCATTCTTGCGACAGCGCCAGCCTTCCTTCGCCCCGCGCAGCGGGGAGAAGGTGGTGCGGCAGCACCGGATGAGGGGCCGTGGGAGGTGGGGTGCGTTCGACGTTGCAGCAGTGCGCAGGCGCCACTTCAGCCCTGCCGGTGAATCTGCCCATCCTGCGCGCGCAGGGTCTGCCCCGTGCGGCAGGTGAGGGCTGCCGCAGCGGCATACGGGGCGTGGCGGGGGGATTCAGACCGGGTCGAGCCAGCCCCAGCGATCTTCGGTGCGGCCTTCGAACAGGCCGAAGAACAGCGACTGAAGCTTGCGCGTGATCGGGCCGGCGACGCCGGCGCCGACCGGCTTGGCATCGACCGAACGGATCGGGGTGACTTCCGCGGCGGTTCCGCACATGAAGATCTCGTCGGCGAGGTACAGGTACTCGCGCGGCAGGTCGCGTTCGATGACCTCGATGCCGTTCGCGCGCGCCAGCGTGATCAGCGAGTGGCGGGTGATGCCGTTGAGGATCGCCGCGCTGGCCGGGGTCGTGTGCAGGGCACCGTCGAAGACGAGGAACAGGTTTTCGCCGGCTCCCTCGCTGAGAAGTCCGGTCGAGGCCAGGGCGATGCCTTCGCCGAAGCCGAGCCGGCGCGCCTCGCGCGCGATCAGCTGGCCCGACAGGTAGTTGCCGCCGGCCTTGGCGCCGGCCGGAATCGTGTTCGGCGCGAACCGCTGCCAGCTCGACACGCAGGCGTCGATGCCCTGCTCGAGCACGCCTGGACCGAGGTACGGACCCATCTCCCAACTCGCTACGGCGACGTCGATCGGCGTTTCCGCCGACAGCCCGAAGCCGCCGAGGCCGCGGTAGGCGACCGGGCGCAGATAGGCTTTGGTCAGGCCGTTGCGGCGGATCACCTCGCGGCAGGCATCGGCGAGCTGCTCCTGCGTGTAGGGGATCTGCATGTCGTAGATCTTCGCCGACTGGTACAGGCGGCGCAGGTGGTCGCCGAGGCGGAAGATCGCCGGGCCTTTCGGCGTCTCGTAGCTGCGGATGCCCTCGAACACCGACGAACCGTAATGCAGCGCATGCGCCATCACGTGCACGGTCGCTTCGGCCCACGGCTTGATGGCGCCGTTCTGCCAGATGAACTCGGGATACTTCGCGGCCATGGTCGGTTTCCTCGGAAAAGAGCCGCACATGATAGCCGGGAGGGGGCAGGGGTGCGACGCCGGCCGGCCGGCACGCCGGCGCCAGTCGTCAGCGTGCCGCGCGATCGCACCGTCCCGCGCTTACCAGTCGGCGAGGCGCAACCACCAGCAGCCGCGCTGGTCGACCAGTTCGAAGATCGTGCGCGCTTCCTGCGGAACGCGATCGAGGGCGCGTACCGTGCGCGCCGTCAGCAGGGTGTCAAACCCTTCGCCCGACCGGCGAGGGCGGGCATACGGGTCGGCGTAGGGCGATGACGGCATGCGTTCGAGTTCGAGCGTGAGCAGCGGCTCCTCGACCAGGCGCGCGAGTTCGCGCAGCGTCGTGGTGGCATCGCTGCGCCCGTAGCCGTCCCACAGCATCAGCCCCGACAGGGCCACCGCGTTGCGCGCATCGAAGGCGGTGGCGACCCGATCTCGCAGGTCGCGCGGCGAAGTCGGGCAGGTTTGCGTCAGCGGCAGGACCGGTCCGCCATGGTCACCCGCGGCCTCGTGTTCGCGCACCGGGGCGGGGGTGCACGGGCGGTCGGAGAAAACAGGCTCGCCACTGGCGCCGATGCAGCGGCGGATGCCGTCCTGAGCCGCGGCGGATGCCGCGATCAGGCAGGCGAGCACGAACAGGCCCGGCTGCAGGCACACGCCTTTGCGCCGCTTGCCGCCGGCGTGCCGATCTGTTCTAGTGCAGGCCATGTCCACGTCCGCCACCCTGCTTCGATCCATCGCTGCCGTCAACGGCGCGAACAATAATGGACGCATGCAGGCAAGGGCCGGCGTGGGATAGACGAGTGCATCCCGATCCACGCGAAGAAGGCCCGCCATCGAGCGGGCCTTTTTTGTTGGGTTCGGGCGATCGGTTTTGATCCTGGAGGTTCGTGCGTGGAGGTTCGTGCGATCGTCCTTGATCCTGGACGCTCTTGCGATCGTCCTTGATCGCTGCTTCGACTGCTTTTCGCAGCATGCGGGGTGGCTCGGTCACGGGTTCCGGAAGCGGCCATCCATGGCCGCACTTTTCGAGTGAAGCATTCCAGATCAGGAGTTTTTCCATGTGTTCGATTCTCGGCCTGTTCGGCCTGCAGCCCGGTGACGACCTGCCGGCCTTGCGCCGGCTTGCGCTGGAACTCTCGCAGCGCCAGCGCCATCGCGGCCCCGACTGGAGCGGTGTGCACGTCGACGACGGCGCGATCCTCGTGCACGAGCGCCTCGCCATCGTCGATCCGGCCGGTGGATCGCAGCCGCTGCGCTCGGCGGACGGCCGCCTCGTGCTCGCCGTCAACGGCGAGATCTACAACCATCGCGAACTCGAGCGCGGACTGGCGCGGCCGTATGCCTTGCAGACCGGGTCGGACTGCGAGGTCATCAACGCCCTGTATCTCGAGCACGGCGCGGACGGGGTGAAGAAGCTCAATGGCATCTTCGCCTTTGCGTTGTGGGACGCCGAGCTCCGGCGCGTGGTGATCGCCCGCGATCCGATCGGCGTGTGCCCGCTGTATTGGGGGCATGACCGCGCGGGCCGCCTCTGCGTCGCCTCCGAGATGAAGGCGCTGGTCGGGGTCTGTGCCGATGTCGCCACGTTCCCGCCCGGCCACTGGTACGACAGCGCGACCGGCGAACTCGTGCGCTATCACGACAAGCCCTGGCGCGACCACGCGGCGACCCTCGGCGTGACCATCGAACCGGCGGCCCTGCGCGCGGCGTTCGAGGCGGCCGTGCACCGCCAGCTGATGACCGACGTGCCGTACGGCGTGCTGCTGTCGGGTGGGCTCGATTCCTCGCTGGTGGCCGCCTGCGCGGCACGCTTCGCCCGCCACCGCATCGAGGAGGACGACCAGGCCGAGGCCTGGTGGCCGCGCCTGCATTCGTTCGCGATCGGCCTCGAGGGTTCGCCCGATCTCGCCGCCGCCGAGGTCGCCGCCAAGGCGCTCGGCACCGTCCATCACGGTTTCGAGTACACCTTCGAGGAAGGCCTCGATGCCGTGCCGGAAGTGATCCGCCACATCGAGAGCTACGACGTCACCTCGATCCGCGCATCGACGCCGATGTATCTGCTCGCGCGGCGCATCAAGGCGATGGGCGTGAAGATGGTCCTCTCCGGCGAGGGTTCCGACGAGATCTTCGGCGGCTACCTGTACTTCCACAAGGCGCCGGATGCGCGCGAGTTCCACGACGAGACCGTGCGCAAGCTCGATGCCCTGCACCTCTACGACTGTCTGCGCGCGAACAAGTCGATGATGGCCTGGGGCGTGGAGGCGCGCGTGCCGTTCCTCGACCTCGAGTTCCTCGATGTCGCCATGTCGATCGACGCCAGGGCGAAGATGGCCGGCAACGGCCGCATCGAGAAGGCGATCCTGCGCGAGGCCTTCGCCGGCGCCTTGCCCGATTCGATCCTGTGGCGGCAGAAGGAACAGTTCAGCGACGGCGTCGGCTACGGCTGGATCGACGGCCTGAAGGCGCATGCCGGGGCGCATGTCGGCGATCGCGAGTTCGCCGCCGCCGCGGCGCGCTTCCCGGTCAATCCGCCGCAGACGAAGGAAGCGTATTTCTACCGCGCGATCTTCGAACAGCACTTCCCCGGCACGGCCTGTGCGGAAACCATTCCGGGCGGCAAGTCGATCGCCTGTTCGACCGCGGCGGCGATCGCCTGGGACCCGGCCTTTGCCGGCGCGGCCGATCCGTCCGGACGTGCGGTCGCCGGGGTGCACCTCGCCGCTACGGCGTGACCCGGCGCCCGGCCCGCCCGCGCCGGCGATGCACCGCTACAGGCGTTCGAGGATCGCCTGGGTCGGCCGCGCGCGGTTGAGCGTGTAGAAGTGCAGGCCCGGCGCGCCGCCGGCGACCAGCTTGCGGCAGAGGTCGGCGACCACGTCGGCGCTGAACTCGCGGATCGATTCGACATCGTCGCCGAACGCGGCGAGGCGGCGGCCGAGCCAGCGCGGGATCTCGGCACCGCACATGTCGGAGAACCGCTTCAGCTGGCTGAAATTTCCGATTGGCATGATGCCCGGCACCACCGGCACATCGACACCGCTGCGGCGCACCGCCTCGACGAAGCGGAAGTAGCCGTCGGCATTGTAGAAATACTGGGTGATCGCGCCATTCGCCCCGGCTTCGATCTTGCGCTTGAAGTGGGCGAGGTCGGCGTGGGCGTCCTCGGCCTGTGGATGCACTTCCGGGTAGCAGGCCACTTCGATGTGGAAGTGCCCGCCCGTTTCGCTGCGGATGAAGGCGACCAGGTCGCTGGCGTAGCGGAAGTCGCCGAGGCTGGCCATGCCCGAGGGCAGGTCGCCGCGCAGGGCGACGATGCGGCGCAGGCCGAGTGCCCGGTATTCATCGAGCAGGGCGCGGATTTCCTCGCGCGTGCCGCCCATGCAGGACAGATGCGGGGCGGCCTCCAGGCCATGCCCGAGTTTGAGGCCGCGCACCGCCTCGACCGTGTAGCTCAGGGTCGAACCGCCCGCGCCGAAGGTCACCGACACGTACTCGTGGGGATGGGCCTTCAATGCCCGCACGGCGCGCTCGAGGCCGTCGCGTTGTTCATCGGTCTTCGGCGGAAAGAACTCGAAGCTGATCGTCGCCATCGCAGGTCCGGGCCGGCTCGGGGGAGGGCAGTTTATCTCTTCATCGCGATGAATGTGTATCCAGTTCTCGCCCTCTCGCACGGCAGCCGCGTTCGTGGCCTACTTCGCCCATGCCATTGATCGACTTCATCCGCGAACGTGCGGGCCGGCGCAACCACAACCTGCTGCTGCAGGAACTGCGCGAGACGATCGAACGTTCCCGCGTCGGCGGCTTCTTCTATCCGCTGGCGACCGCGCTGGCCGGGATCGTGTCCACGCAGAAGTTCAGCTGGCATGTCGCCGCCATCGTGTCCGGATTCATCGCTCTGGCCTGCACGCGCATGTGCGTGCGCGCGGACGATGTGCCCGCGCTGGAAACGGCGCGCCGGCGCCTGGTCGTGCTGTGGTCGATCATCCTGCTGACCAGCTTCGCCTGGGGTGCCTTCAGCGTCTGGTGCTTCCTGCGCCTGCCCGAGCCGGGGCCGCTCGTCGCAGTGCTGTTTTCCGGTGCCTTCGGCATGGCCATGTGCCACACCCTCTGCATGCGGCGCCTGCCGGCGTCGATCGCCATCCTCGCCTTCATGCTGCCGTGCGCGGCCCTGCTCTGGCAGACCAACGGCGCCGGCGTGGCGATGATGTGGCTGATCTACATGGGCTACATGTTCATCGTGCTCGTGCGTGGCTACCGCGAATACCGCACGCGGCTCGAGCTCGAGGAGGAGCTGCGCCAGCAACGCGACCTGTTCGAGATGCAGACGCGCATCGACGGACTGACCGGCATCGCCAACCGGCGCCAGTTCGACGATGCGCTCGTGCATGCGCTCGAACGCGCCCGCGTCGGCGGCGAGGTGTCGCTGCTGATCCTCGACCTCGACCATTTCAAGCAGATCAACGACAGCCACGGCCATCTTGCCGGGGATGCCTGCCTGGTCGTCGTCGCCGGGCGCCTGCAGGCGCATTTCGAGCAGCCGGGAGACGTGCCGGTACGCCTCGGTGGCGAGGAGTTCGGGGTCATCCTCGCCGGCGACCTGCGCACCGCCGAGCGCCGCGCCGAGCGCTTCCGCGCCGACCTCGCCGCCGCCCCGATCAGCGTCGAGGGCCGGCGCATCGCCCTGACCGTCAGCATCGGATGCGGCTGCTTCGATCCCGACCTCCACGAGGATCCGGACACCTTCTACCGCGAGGTCGACGCCGCGCTCTATCGCGCCAAGCTCGGCGGGCGCAACCGCGTTGAACGCGTGCCGCCGGCGAGCGTGCCGGTCACCTGAGCCGGCCGGCATTGCGCGGAGCCCGAGCGCGGCGACCAAGGGGCTGCAATCGCGTCGCCAAACCCGTGCCGCGCCCGGCCGGCGGCGCGGGGACGATGTGCCCAGTCCGCTGCCTTAGGCGCGCCGATGTTGCCGCGGCGGTACATGCCCGACCGGTCGAAACAGCAGGCACGGAGCTGGCCGGCGCCGAACGGGTCGCAGCGACCTCGATGCGCTCAGAAGGACAACCACCAGCGCGGATGACGTGGCGTGCGCTGCCTGCGCTCGCGGTTGCTGGCCGCACGCTGCTGTTCGTCCTTCTCGAACTGCGCGAAATTGGTTGCGCTCTGTGGCAGGGGCTTTGTCGGATCAACCTGCATGAGGCGCGCGCCCGATGAAGCCAGTGCCGCTGTAGCCTGCGCATGATGGGCCTCGTCGACCACGAGGACGATCGTCATCGACGCCAGCGCGCCTTGCCGGATGTCCTTGCCGGCGGCCATCAGCGCATCCACCAGCGCCTGCTGCGACGGCGAGCCGACGACGATGGTCGACCGGCTCCGCTCGGGATCGCCGAGCTGGGTGCCAGTTGTCGAACGTCACCACCCGACCGTCGTGCGAAACGAGCGCTTCGACCGGCGCGACATCGTTCAGCAGCGGGGCTTTCCAGACGTCGATCCAGCGATCACCTCGCCGGTTCGAACAGGCGACCGCGCAGGAACACGGCGACGATGCTGCGGGTGTTGCGGATGTCGGCCAGTGGATCCGCGCCGAGCAGCAGCAGATTGGCGCGCATGCCGGGCGCGATGCGGCCGTCGTGCTTGCGCTCGAGATATCGGGCGGGTTCGGTGGTCGCGGCACGCAAGGCTTGTTGCGGCGTCAGCCCGGCGTTCACGAGTTCGGAAAGCTCCTCGTGCAGGGAGGCCCCGGGCAAGCCGCCTTCGCAGGCGGCGTCGGTCCCGGCAAGCAGCGGAATGTCCTCGCGTCCGAGCCTGCCCACGAGTGACTGCTGCGTTCGCCACCACAGCCGCTCGCTTTGCCGCTCTGCTGCGGGCTGGGCGAGTTTGCGCCGCGCGTGTTCGCGCAGTCCCGCGCGCACGGAGGCCGGCAGTGCGTCGCGACGCATGTCCTCGACGAAAGCCGTGTCCTCGACGGCCACCTTCGATTTCTCGACCACCAGGGTCGGCGTGATCCACGCCTTGCGCGCGTGCAGCGCCGCGAAGATCGCCGGGCAGGCAGCGTTGGCCGAGCGCCCCCAGCTGCGATCCGCTTCGCCCCAGGCGTCTTCCGTGAAGAAGTGTTCGAGCTCCCGCACATCGGCCGTGAAGCACATCAACAGCGGGTCGCGGACGTGCTCGATGCTGCGCTGACCGAGTTCGATCGCCTGCAACAAGTCGATCGACTCCGGCACGTGCCCCGCGAACGAAAGTCCGCGGGCATCGGCACGACTTGCCAGTGCAAGGAACGCGTCGCGCGGGATTCCGTCATGCACCTTGACGAAATCGGCGCCTTCCCGGGCGAGCCGGTCGACGGCAGCGATGGCCTCATCACTGGCGCAAGATTCGTGCGACAGCCGCAAAGGAAACGGGCGCCCTAAGGCGCCCGTCCGCTGCAACCACCGGGGTCGGAGCCGCCGCTGCGCGGCGGTTCCGATCCCCGGGATGGATCAGTAGCGATAGTGCTCCGGCTTGTACGGCCCTTCGACCGGCACGCCGAGGTAGGCGGCCTGTTCGGCGGTCAGGGCGGTCAGCTTGACGCCGATCTTTTCCAGGTGCAGGCGGGCGACTTCCTCGTCGAGCTTCTTCGGCAGGATGTAGACCTTCGGATCGTAGAAATCCTTGTTCGCCCACAGGTCGATCTGGGCGAGGGTCTGGTTGGAGAAGCTGTTGGACATGACGAAGCTCGGGTGGCCGGTGGCGCAGCCGAGGTTGACGAGGCGGCCTTCGGCGAGCAGGAAGATGGCGCGGCCGTTCGGCAGCTCGAACTTGTCGACCTGCGGCTTGATGTTGACCTGGCGGACTCCGTCCAGCGCCTTCAGCGCATCGACCTGGATCTCGTTGTCGAAGTGACCGATGTTGCAGACGATGGCCTGGTCCTTCATGCCCTGCATGTGGGCCAGGGTCAGCACGTCCTTGTTGCCGGTCGTGGTGACGTAGATGTCGGCGCGGCCGAGCGTCGATTCGACGGTGTTGACCTCGAAGCCTTCCATCGCCGCCTGCAGGGCGCAGATCGGGTCGATCTCGGTGACGATCACGCGCGCGCCGTACGCACGCAGGCTGTGCGCCGAGCCCTTGCCGACGTCGCCGTAGCCGCAGACGACCGCGACCTTGCCGGCCAGCATCACGTCCATCGCGCGCTTGAGGCCGTCGGCGAGCGATTCGCGGCAGCCATAGAGGTTGTCGAACTTCGACTTGGTCACCGAGTCGTTGACGTTGATCGCCGGCACCAGCAGCTTGCCGCGCTCGGCGAGCTGGTAGAGGCGGTGCACGCCGGTGGTGGTTTCCTCGGAGACACCCTTCCAGTCCTTGACCACGCGCGTCCAGTAGCCGGGACGCTCCTTCGCCACGCGCTTGAGCAGGTTCTTGATGACCTGCTCCTCGTGGCTGCCCGAGGCCGAGTTCACCCAGCTCTCGTCGCCCTGCTCGAGCTCGTAACCCTTGTGGATCAGCAAGGTGACGTCGCCGCCGTCATCGACGACCAGCTCCGGGCCGGTGACGGTGCCGTCGGCCAGGGTGAAGGTCAGCGCATCGAGCGTGCAGTCCCAGTATTCCTCCAGCGTCTCGCCCTTCCAGGCGAACACCGGCGTGCCGGAGGCGGCGATCGCGGCGGCGGCGTGGTCCTGGGTCGAGAAGATGTTGCACGAGGCCCAGCGCACGTCGGCGCCGATGTCCTTGAGCGTCTCGATGAGGACGGCGGTCTGGATGGTCATGTGCAGCGAGCCGGTCACGCGCACGCCCTTGAGCGGCGTGGTCGCGGCGTACTTGCGGCGGATCGACATCAGGCCCGGCATCTCGTGCTCGGCGATGTCGAGTTCCTTGCGGCCCCAGTCGGCCAGGCTGATGTCGGCGACCTTGTAGTCGCCTTCGGTCGAGAAGGTCTTCAGTCGTGCGTTCATTGGAAAGCTCCGGTTCGGGACCGCAACCCGTGCCTGCCCTCGCGGGGCGGGCCGTTGCGGTCGGGGTTCCGGGCGCCGTTGCTGCGGGATCACCTGCCGAGCCTGGGTAGGGCCGCCGGTAGCGGGCCCACGTGCAGCGCCCCTCGGCAGGAGGGGCGCGCAGTATATCGCCTGTTCGCGATGGAGCGATGAATGGCGTCGGAGCCGCTGGCCGCGCCGGCGCTGGCCGGCGTTCGGGGATCGTCCGCCGGAGCGCGTATGGGAAGGCAATCCCCTGCCGAGTCCGCACATGCGCTACCGCCCGTTCCAATCCGTCCTCGCTTCCACGGTCCTCGTCGCCGCCGTTTCCGCCCTCTCGATGCCGGCGCGCGCGGATTTCATCTATGCCCGCCTGATGCCGGCATCCGGCCTCGAACCGAACGGGGCATCGACGGCCGTGGACGTGTCCTCGGACGGCCGCACGGTGGTGTTCACCAGCGCGGCCAGGAACTGGGTCGCCAACGACACCTACAACGGCAACCGCATCGTCGCCCATGACCTCGATTCCGGG
The DNA here is from genome assembly GCA_934526015.1 of uncultured Dokdonella sp. GTDB lineage: Bacteria > Pseudomonadota > Gammaproteobacteria > Xanthomonadales > Rhodanobacteraceae > Dokdonella. The sequence continues at coordinate 20,611 of CAKSZY010000026.1, read as the reverse complement.
CTGATCGAACTGGTGTCGGTGGTTCCGGTCGGCGGCACCATCCGCGGCGAGACGCCGGCCGTGTCCGGCGATGGCCGTTACGTCGCCTTCCTCACCTACGCCAGCAGCTACGGAACCGGTTGGCAGGTGCTGCGCAAGGATCGCCTGACCGGCGCCGTGGCCCTCGCCAGCAGCAATGCGGCCGGGCAGGCGGCCAGCAACGGCACCGACGACGACACCGTGTCGATCTCGGCCGACGGCCGCTACGTGGCGATCGAGAGTGCCTCGGCCAACCTCGGCGTGGCGACCGGCGGCTGGACCGAGCTGTTCGTCAAGGACATGCAGACCGGTGCGGTCCAGCTCGTCTCGATCAAGGCCGACGGCCTGCCGTCGACCGGCGAGTGCAACTTCCGCGCCCACGCACTTTCCGACGACGGCCGCTACGCGACCTTCCAGTGCAACCAGCCGGTGCTGGTCGGTGCCGGATACGGCCAGACCTACGTGCGTGACCTCGTCACCGGCACCACCGAACTGGTCAGTCGCAGCGGCGCCAGCGGCGCTTCCTCCACCGCATCGACGAACCGGCCGGCGATCTCGCCGAACGGCCGCTTCGTCACCTTCCAGAACCGCGACTACGGCGGCCTCGGCTATGCCAACGGCGTCAACGGCCAGGGCAACAGCGGTGTCTACCTGCGTGACCGCCAGACCTCGACCACCAGCGCAATCCCGCGCCCGGCCGCCATGCCGGCGGCCGATTACGATCTCTGCTTTGCCTCGGCGGTGTCGGACATCGGCAGCGTGCTGCTCGAGTGCGGCTACCTCAATGGAGCCAGCCGCTACTCGCAGGTGTTCCTGCACGTTCCCGGCACCGCCGCGCCGCAGATGCTCAGCGTGACCGGGGCCGGACAGCCCGGCAGCCAGGCATCCGGATACTCCCTGGCGGTGAATGCATCGGGCCTGTCGATGGCGTGGGAATCGCAGGCCGCCAACATCGCCCCCGGCGACAGCAACGGCGTCTCCGACATCTTCGTGCTGGTCGAGGAATCCCTGCTCGACGATGCCATCTTCCGCAGCGGTTTCGACGGCGAACCGGCCCGGGTGAGCACGACCTTGCAGGAGCGCATCCGCTAGCGATATTCCATCGGCAAGGCTGCGGTCGTGCAGGGGGGCGCTCCTGCGCGATCGCGTTCGGCAAGCCTGCGCGGCGGCGCCCGGCGGGCGTGACCTGCGCCTGCGCCGCGGGCGGGGGTGCGTGGTAAGGTTGCGGCCCCGTTTCCGCGGTCTTTCCTGCCTCCATGTCCGTGCTTTCGTTGCGTTCCCTGCTTGCCGCGGCCGCCCTCGGCCTGCTCGTCCATGCCGCCGCTGTCCCCGCACAGGCGCCGAAGAAGCCCTCGGCTTCCGCCCCGGCGACCACGATCGTCTGGCGCGGCGACATCGTTTCCGCGCGCGGCTTCGTCAACGATCTCGTCAAGGAGTACCGCAAGGAGCACAACGGCCTGCTGACCGTGCAGACGTTCAGCACGATCTCCGGTCTCGACGGCGTGCGCGCGGGAACCGCCGACATCGCCGGCGTGGCGCGGCCGATGCACGAGAAGCGCGAAGAGGAGCGCAACCTCGTTTTCCAACCGGTCGCGCTGGACGCGATCGTGCCGCTGGTCCACCCGCGCAACCCGGTGTCGAACCTGACCCTTGCGCAGATGCGCCAGATCTACCTCGGCCGGATCAGCAACTGGAAGGATCTCGGCGGTCCCGACGTGCCGATCAACCTCTATTCGGTCGCCGCGCCGCTCGACGGCGTCGAGTACAGCTTCCGCCGCCTGATGTACAAGCGCGGCGAACAGCGGGTCGCCGCGCCGCGCCTCTATCTCAACACCAGCAAGCTCGAGGAGGCGATCGCCATCGATCCGGCCGGCCTCGGCCTGTCGACGCTGTCGAGCAGCTACGCCAACAAGGGCGTGAAGATGATGACGGTGGAGGGGCGCACGGCGACCACCCAGAGCATCGTCGACGGCAGTTTCCCGTTCTTCGTCACCCTGTATGTCGCCCACCGCGCCGATGCGCCGAACATCGCCGACATCGAGGAGTTCGTGCTGTTCCTCGATTCGCCGACCGCGCACGCGGCGATGCGCCGCCACCAGCTGGTTCCGTACGTCGACGCCGGCGACGTCCACGCGCGCGACGGCGATCGTCTCGCCTTCATCGACGCGGCCATCGTCGAGGTGACTCCGGGCGATGTCGCCGCCATGCCGCGCGAGCGCGATCCGATCATGTCGGCGCCGCGCGCCACCCTCGAATCGCGCATGCGCGCCGCTCCGACCGCGCAGTCGACCCAGGCCGCGCGCGAGAACCTGCAGCGCGCCGAAGCCGAGAAGGCGGCGCGGAGCAGCGCCGGCGGCACCACGCCCGAGCCCTGAGCGGAACGGCGCGATGGACATCCGCGCGATCTCGCTCGACCTCGACGACACCCTGTGGCCGATTGCTCCGGTCATCCAGCGCGTCGAACAGCACGTCGATGCCTGGCTGCGCGAACATTGCCCGCATGTCGCCGCAGCCTGGCCGATCGAGGCGATGCGCAACCTGCGCGACGAAGTCGCCCGCGACCATCCCGAACACGCCCACGACTTCCGCGCCCAGCGCCGTCTGACCCTGCGTCGCGCACTGGCGCCGTTCGACCTCGGCGACGACTGGGTCGAGCGCATCTACGCGATCTACGTGCAGGCGCGCAACGAGGTCGAATGCTATGCCGACACGGTACCGGCGCTGACCGAGTTGTCGGCACGCCTGCCGCTGGTCAGCATCAGCAACGGCACCGCCGAACTTGCCCGCATCGGCCTCGGCGAGCATTTCCGCTTCAGCGTGGCCGCCTGCGATGTCGGCGTGGCCAAGCCGGCGCCGGAGATATTCCACCACGCCTGCACGCGCCTCGGCCTCGCCCCGGAACAGGTGCTGCATGTCGGCGACGACCCGCATGCCGATGTCGCCGGCGCGCGCGCGGCCGGCATGCGCACGGTCTGGATCAATCGCTCCGGTGCGCGCTGGGACGGCGACGCCGAAGCCGATGTCGTCGTGCATGATCTCGGTGAACTGGCCCGCTGGCTCGCCGAACATACCTGACCCCCGCATTGAGGATTTCGATGGACGCCTGGACCACCGCCGATGCCGCCGCCCGTGCCGTACCGTTGATCGCCGTCGACGTGGCCGGTTTCGAGGCCCTCGTCGCCCGCCTCGGCGAGGGTGCACGCGCGGCCTGCACGGCCAACGGCTTTGCCGGCGAAGGCGGTCGCTTCCTCGCCGTCCCCGACGTGGACGGTTCGCTCCTGATGCTGGCCGGCTGCAACGTCCGCGATGGCGTGTATGCGCTGGCCAGCCTGCCGCAGCGCCTGCCGGTCGGCGACTACCGGCTCGATGCCCGCGGCCTGCCGCTGGAGCCGGTCCAGGCCGCACTCGGCTGGGCGCTTGGCGCCTACCGCTTCGCCCGCTATCGCAAGGCCGCGCGCGCGCCGGCGCGGCTGGTGGTCGACGCCGGCGTGCGCGAATCGACCCGAGCGCTGGCCGAGGCGGCCTGCCGTGTGCGCGACCTCGTCAACACGCCGACCCAGGACATGGGACCGGCCGACCTCGCCGGCGCCGTGCGTGCGTTGGCCGAGCAGCATGCTGCGCGCTATCGCGAATGGGCGGGTGACGAGTTGCGCGAGCAGTTCCCGACCATCCATGCGGTCGGCCGTGCCGCGGCCGCGGACCGCCAGCCGCGCTTCGCCACCCTCGTGCACGGAGCCGACGACGCGCCGCATCTCGTCATCGTCGGCAAGGGCGTGTGCTTCGACACCGGCGGTCTCGACCTGAAGACCGCCGACGGCATGCGCTGGATGAAAAAGGACATGGGCGGCGCCGCGCACGCGATCGCGCTGGCCGGACTCGTCCTCGCCGAAAAGCTGCCGGTGCGCCTGACCCTCGCCATCCCGGCCGTGGAGAACGCGGTCTCGGGCGACGCCTTCCGTCCCGGCGAAGTGATCCGCACGCGCGCCGGCCTCAGCGTCGAAATCGACAACACCGACGCCGAAGGCCGGCTCGTGCTCTGCGATGCGCTGGCCTGGGCCGGCGAACAGAAGCCCGACCTCATCATCGACTTCGCCACGCTCACCGGCGCCGCGCGCATCGCCCTCGGCCCCGACCTGCCGGCTCTGTTCTCGAATCGCGACGACATCGCCGAGGCCCTGCTCGACGCCGGCCGCGCGACCCAGGATCCGCTGTGGCGCATGCCGCTGTGGCGGCCGTACCTGACGATGCTCGACTCGCACCTCGCCGACCTCGCCAACTCCGGCCCCTCGCGCCATGCCGGCGCGATCACCGCCGCGCTCTACCTCGAACGCTTCGTGCCCGAGTCGACGCCGTGGACGCATCTGGACGTCTACGCCTGGAACGACTCCGACAAGCCCGGCCGCCCGCGCGGCGGCGAAGCGCAGGGTTTGCGCGCGCACTTCGAGTTCCTCAGGCGGCGCTATTCGTAGCAGCGCATCCGATGCGCGACCGCACCCTCGCGGGTGCGGCGCAGGCCGCCAGCGGTCGCGTGCCCGGAGGGATGTCGGTCAATTCGTCGCGTCGAGCTTCGGCACCGGGATGCGCGCGGCGAGCTTGGTGTCGTTGCGGATCAGGTCGACTTCGTCGATGAGGATGTTGGCGGCTTCGTTGAGGACGACGTCGCGGCGGGCCTTGCGCTCTTCCTCGCGCTTGAGGTCGCTGGCGATGCTGCGCTCGTCGGCCTGCAGGCCGTCGTCCTCGATCGCGGCGACCGCATGCTCGTCGGCGCTGGCGGCATTGGCGGCCTTCTGCTCGGGCGTCGTGGTGGCCTTGGTGGCCGGATCGACCTTCAAGGTGCCGGCGGTTTCCGCATCCGCGCGGGGAGCGCGGGTGGACGCCGGTGTGGCGCCATCCGCTGCAGTAGTCTTGTTCGCCTCGATGACCGCGGCCAGCGCCGCCTCACGTGCCTTGCGCCGGGCCTCCTGTTCGTTGCGCTCCTTGATGCGCACGTCCTCGTTGAGCGAGATGACCTTCGTCTCGCGCATCTTCTTCGCGTCGGCGATCTCCTCGGCGAGGTTCTTCCAGCCGGTGTCCTTCGCCGTGCGCGCTTCGTGGCGCGCAACGAGCATCGGCACCAGCGGCTTGAGGTCGGCGATCGGCGTGTAGTCGGCGCGGGCGATCGAGGTCCACGGCAGGGCGTTGTCGTAGCTCGACTCGCCGTAGTCCTCGGCGCCGACGCTGAGCGGGAAGCTCACGTCGGGGGTGACGCCGCGAAGCTGGGTCGAACCGCCGTCGATGCGGAAGAACTGCTGCACGGTCATCTTGAGGTTGCCGTAGGTCTGCTTCTCGTTGCGCGCCATGTCGTCCATGCTGAGCAGGTTCTGCACGGTGCCCTTGCCGAAGGTCGGTTCGCCGATGACGATGCCGCGGCCGTAGTCCTGGATCGCCGCCGCGAAGATCTCCGAGGCCGAGGCCGAGGCGCGGTTGACGAGCACGGCGAGCGGGCCGTTCCAGGCGGTGCCGGCGCGGCGGTCGGTCTTGACCTCGACGTTGCCGCCGGCTTCGCGGATCTGCACGACCGGGCCCTTGTCGATGAACAGGCCGGTGAGGTCGGTGGCTTCGTCGAGCGAGCCGCCGCCGTTGTTGCGCAGGTCGACGATCACGCCGTCGACCTTTTCCTCGCGCAGTTCGCCGAGCAGGCGCTGGACATCGCGGGTGGCGCTGCGGTAGTCGGCGTCGCCGCGACGGCGCGCATCGAAGTCCTGGTAGAACGTCGGCAGGGAGATCACCCCGACCCGGCGCGTGGTGCCGGCCTGGTCGATCTCGATGACCGACTTCTTCGCCGCCTGTTCCTCGACGTTGACCTTGTTGCGGGTCAGCGTGAGCGTCTCGTGCTTGCCGTCGGGGCCGGCGGCCTCGGGCAGGATCTCCAGGCGCACGACCGTGCCCTTGGCGCCGCGGATCTTGTCGACGACGTCGTCGAGGCGCCAGCCGATCACGTCGACCAGCGGGCCGGACGCGCCCTGGCCGACCGCAAGCACGCGGTCGCCGGCCTTGAGGCGGCCGTCGATCGCCGCCGGGCCGCCGGGAATGATCTCGCGGATGGCGGTGTATTCGTCCTGTCGCTGCAGCACGGCGCCGATGCCCTCCAGCGAGAGGCGCATGGCGATGTCGAAGTTCTGCGAGGCGCGCGGGCTGAGGTAGTTGGTGTGCGGCTCGATCGACATCGCATAGGCGTTCATGAACGTCTGGAAGACGTCCTCGCCGTTGAGCTGGCGCGTGCGGTCGAGATAGTTGGTGTAGCGCTTGTCGAGCGTCTCGCGGATGTCCTTCTCGGCCTTGCCGGCGAGCTTGAGGCGCAGCCAGTCGTTCTTCACGCGCAGGCGCCAGAGTTCGTCGAGTTCGGCACGGTCCTTCGCCCACGGCGCCTTCGAGCGGTCGTAGGCGTAGCTTTCGTCCTTGCTGAAGTCGAACGGCGTGGCGAGCAGTTCGCGCGACCAGGAAAGGCGCTCGGCGACGCGCTGCTGGTAGACGTTGAAGATCGCGAACGGCGCGGTCAGGTCGCGCTCGAAGATGGCATCGTCGAGCTTGTCGCGCGCGGCGGCGAAGCCGTCGATGTCCGACTGGACGAAGAACAGGTGCTCGCCGTCGAGGCCGTCGAGGTAGGCGTCGAAGATCTTTTCCGACATCGCGTCGTCGAGCGGGGCCGGCTTGTAGTGGAAGCGTGACAGGAAGCGCATCGCCCAGATCGCCGCTTCGGACTGGTCGACGGTCGGCTTGAGGGTGACCGGCGCGAGGGTTTCGGCGGGCTTGGCCATGGCCGTACCGAAGGCGGTGACGAGGGCCAGGCACAGGACAATGCGACGCATGCGACTCTCCGGTTTCGACGGGGCGGGCCCGCCAACGCGATTTCAGGCAACCTCGACGAAGCCGGCCGCATGGGCCATCTCGTCGGCGTGGTAGGACGAACGCACCATCGGTCCCGAGGCAACGTGCTCGAAGCCGAGCGCCTTGCCATGCACGGCGAGGGCGTCGAACTCCTCGGGCGTCCAGTAGCGCAGCACCGGGTGGTGGTGCGGGCTGGGCTGCAGGTACTGGCCGATCGTGATCATGTCGACCGCATGTTCACGCAGATCGTTCAACGTGCGATGAACCTGGTCGAGGGTCTCGCCGAGACCGAGCATGATGCCGGACTTGGTCGGCACGCCCGGATGCCGGGCCTTGAAGCGCCGCAGCAGGTCCAGCGACCAGGCGTAGTCGGCGCCGGGGCGCACTTCCCGGTAGAGGTCGGGCACGGTCTCGACGTTGTGGTTGAAGACGTCGGGCGGATGCGCGGCAAGCGCATCGAGCGCGCGTTCCATGCGGCCCTTGCCGCGGAAGTCGGGGGTGAGGATCTCGATGCGGATGCCGGGGTTCTCGAAGCGCACCGCCTCGATGCAGGCGGCGAAATGCGCGGCGCCGCCATCGGCGAGGTCGTCGCGGTCGACCGAGGTGATGACCACGTAGCGCAGGCGCATGTCGCGGATGGTGCCGGCCAGCTTGGCCGGTTCGAGCGGATCGGGGGCTTTCGGGCGGCCGTGGGCGACGTCGCAGAACGAGCAGCGTCGCGTGCACACCTCGCCGAGGATCATGAAGGTCGCCGTGCCCTTGCCGAAGCACTCGTGGATGTTCGGGCAGGACGCTTCCTCGCAGACCGTCACCAGGCGGTTCTCGCGCAGCTTCGCCTTCAACTGGGCGACGGCGTTGCCGGGCGGGATGCGCACGCGGATCCATGACGGCTTGCGCAGGATCGGCGCGTCGGCGAAGTTCGCGCGGTTGCGCGCGATCTTGTCTTCGCCAAGCTGCTTGTCGCCGACCACGGTCAGCGGGATGGTGCGGGTATCGTTCATGCGGCGTCGCCTGCGCCGGCGACGGCGTCGCACTTGCGCGTGGGAAGTTCCGCAGCGGCCGGCTGCGGCCGGAAACCGAACAGGCGGGCAAAGGCGTCGACGAGGGCATCCTCGACCGCGGCCAGTGAGCCCGGGCCGCCCAAGTCTAGCACCTGGGTCACCGCGAGGCCCTGGAAGCCGCAGGGATTGATGCGCCGGAACGGCTCGAGGTCCATGGCCACGTTGAGGGCGAGGCCATGGAAGGTGCAGCCGCGGCGCACGCGCAGGCCGAGCGCGCCGACCTTGGCGTCGCCGACGTAGACGCCGGGCGCGCCTTCGCGGCGCACGGCAGCGATGTTCCATTCCGCGAGCGTGTCGATGATCGCCTGCTCGATGCGGCAGACCAGCTCGCGCACGCCGAGGCCGAGCCGGCGCAGGTCGAACAGCGGATAGCCGACGATCTGGCCGGGCCCGTGATAGGTGACCTGGCCGCCGCGCTCGACCTGGATCACCGGGATGTCGCCGGGCGCCAGCACGTGCTCGCTGCGCCCGGCCTGGCCGAGGGTGAACACCGGCTCGTGCTCGAGCAGCCAGAGTTCGTCGACGGTATCGGCATCGCGTGCATCGGTGAACGCGCGCATGGCTTCGAGCACGCGCGGGTACGGCTGGCGGCCGAGGCGGCGGACGACGAGGGGTCGGGACATCGGCCCGATGTGGGGTTCGCGGCAGGCATTCACAACGGCATCCTCGCGCGATTGCACGGGCTTTGCACCCGTGCCGGAAGACATTCTGCCCGCGGCCGGCGGCTCCCTGCGCGACGCGGCGAGCCGGCGTCCACGGCCGCAGCGAGCATCAGCTCGCGCGGTCGCCGGAGTCCAGCCACGCCGGCACCGGAATCCCGCGCGCGCGCAGCGTCGCCGGATCGAACAGCGTCGCCGGATAGCGCGTGCCGGCATCGGCCAGCACGGTGACGACGGTGTGGCCGCGGCCGAGTTCACGGGCGAGGCGGATCGCGCCGGCCATGTTGACGCCGCTGGAGCCGCCGACGCACCAGCCTTCCTCGGCGAGCAGGGCATGAGCGAGCGGGATCGATTCCTCGTCGGCGATCGACCAGGCGAGATCGATCGGTGCCTGGCGGAAGTTTTCGGTGAGGCGGCTGATGCCGATGCCTTCGCTGATCGAAGTGCCGCTGGCGGCGAGTTCGCCGGTGTTGATCCAGTTCGCCAGCGCCGAGCCGGCCGGGTCGGCGAGGGCGATGCGCACGTCGGGTTTGCGTGCCTTGAGCGCGCGGCCGACGCCGGCGATGGTGCCGCCGGTGCCGGCGGCGCAGGCGAAGCCGTCGATCGCGCCGCCGGTTTCCTCCCAGATCTCGACGCCGGTGGTGGCCTCGTGGATGGCGAGATTGGCGGGGTTGTCGAACTGCCCGGCGAACCAGGCGCTGGCGGGCCGCTGCGCGTTCATCTCCTCGGCAATGCGCATCGCCGTGCTCGCGTAATGGTTCGGGTCCGTCCACGGCGCGACCGGCACGAGTTGCACTTCGGCACCGATCATGCGCAGGGCGGCGATCTTCTCGCGGCTCATCGTCTGCGGCATGACGATGATCGTGCGGCAGCCGAGGCTGGCGCCGACCAGGGCGAGGCCGATGCCGGTGTTGCCGGCGGTGCCTTCGACGATCGTCGTGCCGGCCTGCAGCAAGCCGCGTGCCTGCGCATCGCGCAACAGGCCGAGGGCGGTGCGGTCCTTGATCGAACCGCCCGGGTTGAGGAACTCGGCCTTGGCGAGGATCGTGCAGCCGGTCCGCTCCGACGCCCGCCGCAGGTGCACGAGCGGGGTGCGCCCGATGCTGTCGGCGAGGTCCTTGCGCACGGCCATCCCGGGGTTCCTTTGCGCGCGCCCGTCAGAGCGTCCAGCGCACCGCCGGGTCGGCGCGCAGGGCGGCGTGCACGGCGTCGTAGCGTTCGCGGTCCGGGCAGGTGAAGCTGATCGACAGCGAAACGTAGTTGCCCGCGCTGGAGGGTTTCGTGCGCAGGCTGCCCTCGACGATCGGCAGCCCGAGGTCGGCCAGCACCGCGCGGACCCGGGCCTCGATGCCGGCGTCGGCGCGGCCGAGCACGGTGATCTCGAAATCGCCGGGGAACTGGAATCCCTGGTCGGGGTTCTGCGCAGCGAAATCGTCGAGGTCGCGCATCATGGCTGCTGGGCCGGCACGGCCGGGGCCGGGGTGTCGTCGCTCTGGAACCACAGCATCACGCCATGGCCGAGGCGGGTGAAGAATCCGCCTTCGGCGGCGTCGGCGAGGACGACGATCGGGCGTTCGACGAGGACCTTGCCGTCGAGCTCGACCTTCAGCTTGCCGACCGGGTCGCCCTTGGCCAGCGGCGCGATGAGGTGCGCCGGCAGTTGCATGCTCGCCTTGAGATCGCCGTACCGCCCGCGCGGCAGGACGACATTGACATCCTCGGCGACGCCGAGGGCGATGGTGTCGGCTTCACCCTTCCACAGTTCCGGCGTGGCGAGCGGCTTGGCGGCTTCGTAGAGGCGGTGCGATTCGAAGAAGCGGAAGCCGTAGTTCAGCAGTTCCTGGTTGGCGTCGGCGCGCGCCTTCTCGCTGTCCGCGCCCATGACCACGGCGATCAGGCGCTGGCCGTTGCGCAGGGCCGAGGTGGCGAGGCAGAAACCGGCCGCGCGGGTGTGGCCGGTCTTGATGCCGTCGACACTGGAGTCGCGCCACAGCAGCGTGTTGCGGTTGTGCTGCTTGATGCCGTTCCACTCGAAATCCTTGATCTTGTAGATCGCGTAGTCGTCCGGATAGTCGCGGATCAGCGCGCGCGAGAGGATGGCGACGTCGCGCGCGGTGGTGTAGTGGTTGGCGTCGGGCAGGCCGCTGGCATCGACATAGTGCGTGCCGGTCATGCCGAGCTGCCGGGCGTACTGGTTCATCAGGTCGGCGAACAGCGGCTCGGAGCCGGCGGTGTGTTCGGCCAGGGCGATCGCCGCATCGTTGCCGGACTGGATGATCATGCCGTACAGCAGCTGCTTGAGCGGCACCTGGCTGCCGAGGGCGAGGAAGCTGGTCGAGCCGTCGGTGCCGGCGCCGCCGGAACGCCAGGCGTTCTCGCTGATGGTGACCGCGTCGTCCATGCCGATCTTGCCGTGGGCGACCTCGGCGGAGACCACGTAGGAGGTCATGATCTTGGTGATCGAGGCCGGCTCGACACGCAGGTCGGCATTGTTCTCGACGAGGATCTGGCCGGTCGCGTAGTCCATCAGGACGAAGCTTTTCGCCGGCGGATTCGGCGGCGGCGGAGCCGGTGCCGGCGCGGCCGCCGGGACGGCCGGACGCGGCACGGGTGCCGGCGTCTGCGCGGAAACGAGGGCGGAGGCGGCGAGGGTGACGCCGGCAAGGGCAAGGCTGAACAGCTTCATCGGGAAACAGGATCCTCGGTGCAGGTGGCCGCGAAAGGGCCGTATGCGGGCATTGTCGCCCGATCAGTCGTCGATCGCCACGCGCGGGGTGCCGAAGCCGAGGCGTTCGAGGCGACGGCTCATCGCGTCGGCGGCGGCGATGTCGGCCAGCGGGCCGAGGCGCACGCGATGGATCTCGCGCCCGTCGACGCCGACGGTGGCGATGTGCACGTTGCCGAGGCGCTGCGCGCGCAGGTCGCGCTCGACGCGTTCGGCATTGGTGCGCTCGGCGAAGGCGCCGAGCTGCAGGTAGATGCGCGGCGGGACGGACACCGCTTTCGCGGCTGCGGCCGGTGCTGCCGGCGCCGCATCCGGCCGGGTCGGGTCGATCGCCCGCACCTCGACCAGGCCGGTACCCTTCGGCCAGATGCCGATGCGCACGGCCGCCGCGTAGGAGAGGTCGATCAGGCGGTTGTCGTGGAACGGGCCGCGGTCGTTGACGCGCACGACGACGCTCTTGCCGTTCTCGAGGTTGGTCACCCGCGCCCAGCTCGGCAGCGGCAACGACTTGTGCGCGGCGCTGAACTGGTACATGTCGTACGGCTCGAGGCTCGAGGTCATGTAGCCGTGGAACTTGGCGCCGTACCACGAGGAGACGCCGCGTTCGACATATCCGGCGGCATCGGGCAGGACGGTGTAGTGCTTGCCGAGCACGGTGTAGGGCGACTTGTTGCCGTAGCGCGAGCGCGGTTCGGGCCGCGGCACCGGCTCGATCAGCGCGGCGATGTCGACGCGCTGGCCGTCGGGTTCGCCGTCCTGGTTGCGGTCGTAGCGCTGCGCTTGCGGCTTTTGCGTCTCGTGCCGCACGTCCCCGGCCGGCGGCGATGCCGGCTGGGCGGGAGGCGGTTGCGGGCGCGGCTTGCGCCCCGCGCAGGCCGCCAGCAGCAGGGCGAGTCCGATCAGGGCGATGCCGCGCAGCAGGCTCATTGCGCGCTGCCGGCGACTTCCCGGGCGATCTCCCGCGACAGCTGCCACACCGCCATTGCGTAGAGCGGACTGCGGTTGTAGCGCGTGATCACGTGGAAATTGCGGAAGGTGATCCAGTGTTCGCTGCCCTCGGCGCCTTCGAGGGTGAGCAGGGTCGCCGTGCGCGTCGCCTCGTCGATCGCATCGGCCGGCGCATAGCCCCATTCCGCGAGCTGTTCGAGCGGATACATCGGTTCGAAGCCCTTCGGTTCGATCGCGCGCGCGTTCGCCGCCGGCGTCGTGCGCGTCGCCACCGGTCCGCCGTTTTCCCAACCGTGCGCGGCGAAGTAGTTGGCGACGCTGCCGATGATGTCGGCAGGCGAGTTCCACAGATCGATGCGTCCGTCTCCATCGTGGTCGCGCGCCCAGTTGGCGACGCTGGTCGGGATGAACTGGCCCCAGCCCATGGCACCGGCGTAGGAGCCGACCAGTTCGTCGAGCGGGTAGGCGAGATGGCCATCGCCGAGCAGGAACAGCTGGCGCAGTTCGCCGCGGAAGAACTTCGCCCGCGGCGGGTAGTGGAAACCGAGCGTGACCAGTGCGTCGAGCACGCGCCACTTGCCGACGTTGCGGCCGTAGCTCGTCTCCACGCCGATGATGGCGACGATGATTTCCGGTGCGACGCCGTATTGCGCCGCGGCGCCCTCGATCAGCTCGCGGTTGGCGCGATAGAACGCCACCCCGTCGTCGATGCGCCGGGCGGTGAGGAAGATCGGCCGGTAGTCCTTCCACGGCTTGGCCTCGGCCGGGCGCGCGATCGCCTCGAGGATCGCCGGCTGCACTTTCGCCTTCGCCAGGGTGGCCAGCACGTCGGCTTCGACCAGGCCGTCGCTGGCGGCGAGTTCGCGCGCGAACTCGACATGCACGGGGTCGGCAGGGGAGGTGGTGGCAGCGGCGGAGCCGGAGGCGGCAAGGGCACCGGCGAGAACGAGACGGTACAGCGACACGGGGGATTTCAAGTTCGACGCATCCACGCGAAAAGCCGCGCGTACTCTAGCAGCCCGCGCCGCATTCATGCCGCCCCCCGCTTGCGGAATGCATGGATCGACATCAGCACGCCGAAGCCGGCCAGCAGCGACACCGCCGAGGTGCCGCCGTAGCTGACCAGCGGCAACGGCACGCCGACCACGGGAAGCATGCCGGTGATCATGCCGCCGTTGACGATGACGTAGACGAAGAAGGCCATGCTAATGGCGCCGGCGAGCAGGCGCGAATAGGTGTCGCGCGCGTTGGCGGCAATCCACAGGCTGCGGCCGATGATGAACGCATACAGGGCGAGCAGCATCAGCACGCCGACCAGGCCCCATTCCTCGGCATAGACCGAAAACACGAAGTCGGTGGTGTGCTCGGGCAGGAACTCCAGGCGCGACTGCGTGCCGGCGTTCCAGCCCTTACCCCACATGCCGCCGGAACCGACCGCGATCTTCGACTGGATGATGTGCCAGCCGAGGCCGAGCGGGTCGGAGTCGGGGTCGATCAGCATGCGCACGCGGTTGCGCTGGTACTCGTGCAGGAAGTTCCAGGCGATCGGCGCCGCCGCGGCGACGCTGCCGAGGATGAGGCCGATCCGCCACCACGACAGCCCGGCGAGGAACACGCCGAACAGGCCGCTGGCGACGATCAGCAGGGCGGTGCCGAGATCGGGTTGCTCGGCGATCAGCCCGGCAGGAATCGCGATCAGCACGCAGACCACGCCGAGCGAGGTCCAGTCGGGCGGCAGCGGGCGCTGGTTGAGGTACCAGGCCACCATCATCGGCATGGTCAGCTTGAGCAGCTCCGAGGGCTGGAAGCGCAGCACGCCGAGATCGAGCCAGCGGTGCGCGCCGCGGCCCTCGCCGAGCACGGCGACGACCAGCAGCAAGGCGACGCTGCCGGCGTAGGCCCACGGCGTCCAGTTGCGCAGGGTCGAGGGCGGGATGCGCGAGAGGACGAACATCAGCAGTCCGCCGATACCGAGGCGCACGCCCTGGGCCACGGCCTGGCCGCGGTCGAGGTCGCTGGCGCTGTACTGGGTGACCAGGCCGACGAGGGCAAGCAGCACCAGGGCGCCGAGCAGCGGCAGGTCCATGCGCGGCTTGCCAAGCAGGGATCCGGCCATCCGGCGCAGGTTGGCCACGGCGACGTCGATCATGGCGCGTCCCCCGTGCGGGCGGCGAGGGCGTCGGGCGGGGGGCCTTCGCCTTCCAGCCAGGCATCGAGCATGGTGCGCGCGATCGGCGCGGCATCGCGGCCGCCGGCACGCCCGGCCTCCAGCGCGACGATGACGGCGATGCGGGCCTCCTCGGCCGGCGTGAAGGCTTCGAACAGCACCTGGTGGCGCTCGATCGCCACCTGCGAGATGTGTTCCCAGGCCTCGGTGGTGCGCGAGTAGCGCTCGGCGGTGCCGGTCTTGCCGGCGATCGTGTACGGAAAGCCGATGCCCATCGTGCGCGCGGTGCCGGTGGGGCCGTTGACCACCGCGATCATGCCGTCGCGCACCGCCTCCCAGTTGGCAAGGTCGCGGAACACCGGCTCGCCGGGTGCGGAGAAGGCGAGCTTCGTCGGTTCGTCGCCGAAGCCGTCCTGGGTCGCGCGCAACAGGTGCGGCTGCTGCGGCACGCCGCGCGCGGCCAGCGTGGCCACGCCGCGGGCGAGTTGCAGCGGGGTCACCACCCAGTAGCCCTGACCGATCCCGGCAATGACCGTCTCGCCCGGATACCAGGGCTGGTTGAAGCGCGCGCGCTTCCACGCCCGCGACGGCAGCACGCCGCTGCTTTCGCCGACCAGGTCGATGCCGGTCGGCGCGCCGAAGCCGAACCGCGCCATGCCCTCGGTCAGGCGGTCGATGCCCATGTCGAGGGCGAGCGAATAGAAATACGTGTTGACCGATTGCGCGATCGACTGCTCGAGGTCGACGCGGCCGTGGCCGCCGGCGCGGATGTCGCGATAACCGCGCTGCTGCCCGGGAATGTGGAACTCGCCGGTCGACAGCACGGTGTCATCGCGCTTGCGCACGCCGAGCTCGAGGCCGGCGGCGGCGATGAACGGCTTGATCGTCGAGCCCGGCATGTAGGTGCCGCGCAGCGCGCGGTCGAGCAGCGGCTTGTCCGGCGCGTCGAGCAGTGCCTTGTAGTCGGTACTGCTGATGCCGTTGACGAACAGGTTCGGATCGAAGCCCGGCACGCTGATCATCGCCAGCACCTCGCCGTTGCGCGGATCGATCGCCACGGAGGCGCCGGCGCGTCCGGCGAAGGCGGCCTCGCCGGCATCCTGGATGCGCACGTCGATGGTCAGGTGGAGATTCTTGCCGGGCGTCGGCGCGACCCGCTCGAGCACGCGCAGCGGTCGGCGGTCGGCATTCACCTCGACCAGCTCGTAGCCGGGTTCGCCGTGCAGGAGTTCCTCGTAGGAGCGCTCGATGCCGATCTTGCCGACATGCGTGGTGCCGGCGTAGCGCGAGGGATCCAGGCGCTGCAGGTCGCGCTCGTCGATGCGTCCGACGTAACCGACGAGGTGGCCGAATTCCTGCCCGCGCGGGTAGTAGCGGGTCAGGTACGGGACCACGTCGACACCGCGGAAACGCCAGCGGTTGACGGCGAAGAGGGCGATGTCCTCTTCGCTGAGCTTCATGCGCAAGGGCACGCTCTGGTAAGCGCGCTTGCCCTTGCGCAGCGCCTTGAAGCGCGCGATGTCGTCGTCGTTGATGCCGATGGTGGCGGAAAGGTCGGCGAGCAGGGCGTCCATGTCGCCGACCTGCTCGGGAATGATCTCGAGGCGGAACGCGGCGATGTTCTCGGCCAGCAGGACGCCGTTGCGGTCGTAGATGAGTCCGCGCGCCGGCGCCAGCGGCCGGGTCAGGATGCGGTTGGAATCGGCGCGCGCCTGGAATTCGTCGTGGTGCTCGACCTGCAGGTACCAGAAGCGGCCGGCGAGGGCGGCGAGGGCGAGCAGGATCAGGGCGAAGCCGGACAGTGCGCGGCGCACGAACAGCGCGGCTTCCTGGCGGGTGTCTTTGATCGGCTTGAATTTCATGACTCGTTGACGCGCAGGCGCGCGCGCAGGTCATCGAGCAACAGGAACACGAACGGCCAGGCGATCATGCCGACGAACGGCGCGATCCAGAACGCGGCGCCCGGCATCGCCTCGCCGGAGAAGCCGCGCACCATGATCTGCACGACGCGGTCGTTGAGCAGCAGGGCCAGCACGGCGAGTGCCTGCTGCCACATCGGGAAGAAGCGCAGCCGCGAGCGGAAGCGCAGCACGATGAAGGTGAAGATGATCAGGCGCAGGCTCTGCTCGCCGAGCAGTTCGCCGCTCAGCATGTCGCCGGCGATGCCGAGCAGGAAGGCCAGGCCGAGGCCGATGCGCTCGGGCACCTCGATCGCCCAGTAGAGGACGATGAGGGCGAGCCAGAACGGTTTCAGCGGCAGCAGCGCCTGCGGCAGCGGCAGCAGCTGCAGGATGAAGGCGAAGGCGATGCTGGCGACGAACAGCCAGGTCTGGGCGCGCTGGCGGTTCACGGCACGGCCTCCGGCGCGGGCGCCGCGCCGGCGCCGGCATCGGGTGCCGGCGGCCCGACCGGTTGCGGCAGGTCGTGCAGCAGCAGCACGTCGCCGCTGCGCTCGAGGGCGGCGGCCGGCCGCGCCAGGGCGGCGGCGAACATGCCGCTCTCGTCGTTGCTGACCTCGAGGATCTCGCCGACCGGGAAGCCGGCCGGGAAGCGCCCGCCGAGGCCGGAGGTGACCAGCTGGTCGCCGGCCTTGACGTCGGCGCTGATCGGGATGTTCGGCAGCTGCAGGCGGTCGATGGCGCCGGTGCCGTAGACGATCGTGCGCAGGCCGGTGCGCTCGACGGTGACCGGGATGGCATGGGTCGGATCGGTGATCAGCATCGCCACCGAGGTGTTCGGCAGCACCTCGACGACTTGGCCCATGACGCCGCCGGCATCGAGGATCGGCTGACCGACCGATACGCCCTGGGCCTGGCCGACGTCGATGACCACGCGCTGGCGGAACGGATCGAGGTCGACGTCGATCAGGCGGGCCAGCTGCACGCCGAGGCCGAGGTTGTTCTGCACGTCGAGCAGGGCCTTCAGGCGCTCGTTCTGCTCGGCCAGCGCGGCCATGCGGTTGAGGCGCGCCTGGGCGAGCAGCAGGGATTCGCGCAGGTTGCGGTTTTCCTCGGCGAGGCGGGTCTGGGTGGCGATCGCCAGGCGTCCGGCGCGGGCGGCCTCGGCGGGGAAGCCGGCAACGCGGTAGACCGGCTCGATCGCGCGGCTGGCGAACTGGCGCAGGCCGGCGAGATAGCCGGCGCGGTGGTCGACCACCATGACGATCATTGCCAAGGTGAGGTATACGATCAGGCGCAGCGTGCTGACGCCGCCTTCGGCGAACAGCTGCACCTTGTCGGTTCGGGCCAGCGTCATGCAGCAGGCTCAGGTGCCGGCCGCGCGCCAGTCGCGCGGAAGAGGGCGCGGGACGGCGGCCGGATGTTCATCGGGAAGGGCGCGCCGGGGCGCTCACTCCTGTGCGAAGAAATCGCCGCCGTGCTTGTCGACCAGTTCCAGCGCGCGTCCGCCGCCGCGGGCGACGCAGGTCAGCGGCTCGTCGGCGACATGCACGTGGAGGCCGGTTTCCTCGGACAGCAGGCGGTCGAAATCGCGCAGCAGGGCGCCGCCACCGGTCATCACGATGCCGCGTTCGGCGACGTCCGAACAGAGTTCGGGCGGGGTCTGCTCGAGCGCGCTGCGCACCGCGCTGACGATGCCGGCAAGCGGTTCGTGCAGGGCTTCCAGGATCTCGTTCGAGTTGACCGTGAACATGCGCGGCACGCCTTCGGCGAGATTGCGCCCGGACACCTCGATTTCCTTGACTTCCGACTGCGGGAAGGCGCAGCCGACCTCGACCTTGATGCGCTCGGCGGTGGCCTCGCCGATCAGGGTGCCGTGGTTGCGGCGCACGTAGTTGATGATCGCCTCGTCGAAGCGGTCGCCGCCGATGCGCACCGACTGCGAATAGACGATGCCGTTGAGCGAGATCACCGCCACTTCCGAGGTGCCGCCGCCGATGTCGAGCACCATCGAGCCGCGCGCATCGCCGACCGGGATGCCGGCGCCGATCGCCGCGGCCATCGGCTCCTCGACGAGGAACACGTCGCGCGCACCGGCGCTTTCCGCCGATTCCTTGATCGCGCGGCGCTCGACCTGGGTGGAACCGCACGGCACGCAGACCAGCACGCGCGGACTCGGGCGGAACAGGCGCGAGCGGTGCACCTTGCGGATGAACTGCTTGAGCATCTCCTCGGTCATGGTGAAGTCGGCGATCACGCCGTCCTTCATCGGCCGGATGGTGACGATGTTGCCCGGCGTGCGGCCGAGCATCTTCTTGGCGTCGACGCCGACCGCGGCGACGCTGCGCGGGCCGCCGGGGCCGCGGTCCTGGCGGATCGCCACCACCGAGGGTTCGTTCAGGACGATGCCCTGTCCGCGCACGTAGATGAGGGTGTTGGCCGTGCCGAGGTCGATCGACAGGTCATTCGAGAAAAGTCCGCGCAAGCCTTTGAACATGGGTATCGAGCTTCATCCAGGGGAGTGGCCGGTCGCGGACTTGCGTCCCCGGCGCGGACGGTGACGGCCACGCCGTGCGGGCGTGCCAGCGTTCACCGGGAGGGAGCGCGGTCCGGGCGGATCGCGCCTGCGCAGGGAGCGGGTGCCTTGATCGGCGAAAGACGCGCAGTGTAGAGACGCCAATGCAGGCAGGCAAGCCGACCGCGCGTTAAGAAAGCCTTTCGGCGCGCGGGTTTGCGCGGTCCGCGGAAGGCGGTTTCGAGGCCGCGGCGGGAGCCGGCCACGGCTGCCGCGTGCGTGCCGCGTCCAAGTCGGGCAAGATCGCGCGCTTTGGGCCTTCCCGCCGGGACCGGCTCCCACGGATCGCCGCGTCGCGGCGCATCCCCAGCCCACGGAGTTCCGTTCGACCATGTCGGCACTGATCTGCGGTTCGCTCGCCTACGACACCATCATGGTGTTTCCGGACCAGTTCAAGAACCACATCCTTCCCGACAAGGTGCACATCCTCAACGTGTCCTTCCTGGTGCCGCGCATGCGCCGCGAGTTCGGTGGCTGCGCCGGCAACATCGCCTACAACCTCAAGCTGCTCGGCGGCGACCCGGTGCCGATGGCCACCGTCGGCCAGGATTTCGGCCCCTACCGCGAGCATTTCGAGGAGTTCGGCATCCGCCTGGACCAGGTCAAGGAGCTCTCCGGCCTGTTCACCCCGCAGGCCTTCATCACCACCGATCTCGACAACAACCAGATCACCGCCTTCCATCCGGGCGCGATGATGCGTTCCTACGAAAACCACGTGCGCGACGTGCCCGGCATCCGCTTCGGCATCGTCAGCCCCGACGGCCGCGAAGGCATGCTGCAGAATGCCGCCGAGTTCCTCGAGGCCGGCATTCCCTTCATCTTCGATCCCGGCCAGGCCATGCCGCTGTTCAACGGCGAGGAACTGCGCCGCTTCGTCGAGATGGCCGATTACGTGACCGTCAACGACTACGAGTCGAGCCTGTTGCAGGAGCGCACCGGCTGGAACGAGGCCGAGGTCGCGCGCCGGGTGAAGGCCTACATCACCACCTGCGGTCCGCGCGGCGCGAAGATCCACGCCGACGGCAAGACCCATGACGTGCCGCCCGCGCACGAACGCCGCATCACCGACCCGACCGGCTGCGGCGACGCGTTCCGCGCCGGCCTCATCCACGGCATCATGAAGGGCTACGACTGGATGACGATCGGCCGCATCGGCAACCTGATGGGCGCGCTCAAGGTCGAGCATCCCGGCACGCAGAACCAGCGTTTCGACTACGACGAATTCAACGACCAGTTCCGCCAGCAGTTCGGCTACGCCCTCGACTGAGCCGGACCAGCCCGGCTCCACCCGTGCACGGGTTTTTTCGTGGTCGAGCCGGGCTTGCCCGGCGGAAGCGCCCACCGGAGCCGAAGTGCAGCGGAGCGGGCTCCAAAATCGCATTGGAATGCAGCGGTGCAAGCAGGAGATGGCGCATGCCTGTCCCTTCTCCCCGCTGCGCGGGGCGAAGGAAGGCTGGCGCTGTCGCAAGAACGCACGGCTGCACTCTGGTGAATGCGCATGCTGGTCCCTTCTCCCCGTTGCGACGGGGAGAAGGTGCGGCGGCAGCCGCGGATGAGGGGCGCTTTCGTGCTTCAACTGCAAGCTGATGAGCTGACGTCTGCGCGCTGCTGCAACATCGATCGCACCCCACCTCCCACGGCCCCTCATCCGGTGCTGCCGCACCACCTTCTCCCCGCTGCGCGGGGCGAAGGG
>CAKSZY010000025.1 GCA_934526015.1 uncultured Dokdonella sp. | reverse complement strand
GTCGCCAGACGAAGCATGAAAGCGCCCCTCATCCGCCCTGCCGGGCACCTTCTCCCCGTCGCCACGGGGAGAAGGGACAGCTGGCGTTGTCGCAAGAATGCGATGTTGCAATCTCGAGAAAGCGCATGCTGGTCCCTTCGCCCCGCGCAGCGGAGAGAAGGGACAGACATGCGCTTTCGCCAGCGTGCCGCCTTGCTCAGCGTTCGCCTGGCGTTGCGATACGCGCGAGCAGGCGGGCGAGTGCCGCCATGTCGACGGGTTTGCGCAGGAAGCCGTCCATGCCGGCGGCGCGGGCGAGTGCGTCCTCGTCGCCGTGTGCGCTGGCGCTGACGGCGAGCAGGCCCAGGCGTTGTCCGCTGCCCTGTTCGCGTTCGCGCAGCAGACGGGCCAGCTGCAGGCCGTCGATGCCGGGCAGGTCGAGGTCGACGATGGCGAGATCGAAGCCGCCCCGGCTCGCCTCGGCGAGCGCGGCAAGACCGTTGCCGACCGCGCGGGCGCGATGGCCGAGTTCGCCGAGCAGTCCGACCAGCACGCGGGCGACGGTCGGATCGTCCTCGACGACGAGCACGCAGAGACCTTGCGCGCCTTGCGCGGATGGCGCCGGCGCCGTGCTTGCGGCGGCCGCGTCGACGACCTCGAGCGGCAGCTCGACCGTGAACAAGCTGCCTTTGCCGGGCGAAGTGTCGACACCGATGCATCCGCCCATCCGCTCGACCAGCTGGCGCGCGATGGCAAGGCCGAGGCCGCTGCCGCCGAATCGGCGCGAGATGCCCTCGGATTGCTCGAAGCGGTGGAACAGGCGTTCACGCATTTCCGCCGACAGGCCCGGTCCGCTGTCGGCGACGCGGAAGCGCAGCCGCTCGCCGGCACGGCCCAGACGCAGTTCGACGCCTCCGTGCTCGGTGAACTTGAGGGCGTTGTGCACGAGGTTCAGCAGCACCTGGCGCAGGCGCAGGACATCGCCACGCACGCAGGCCGGCGCGTCGTCGTCGATGGCGACGCGCAGTTCGAGGCCCTTGTCGGCGGCCAGTGCGCGCCCGTGCGCGGCCACCTCGCGCACGAGGGCGCGCGGGTCGAACGGACGCGGATCGAGGACGAGGCGACCGCTCTCGATGCGGGCGAGATCGAGGCTGTCGTTGACCAGCCGCAACAGCAACTCGCCGGAACTGGCGATCGCATCGACGTACTCGCGCTGGCGCGGTTCGAGCGGCGTGCGCTGAAGCAGCTCGGTCATGCCGAGCACGCCGGTCATCGGCGTGCGGATCTCGTGGCTCATGTCGGCGAGGAAGGCCGACTTCGCCGCATCGAGGCGTTCGGCGTTGACCCGGCGTTCCTCGGCCAGCGCGAGGCGGTGGCGCTGCTCGACGCGGCGGTGCTGGATACGCCACGCCAACATGGCGATCGCCAGGACGAGCAGGCCGTAGGCGAGCCAGGCCAGCGGATGCCGCCACGGTGCCGGCGCGACGCGGATCGCCAGCGGCAGCGGCAACTCGCCGGCATTGCCGTCGGCATCGGCGACGCGCACCGACAGCGCGTGCAGGCCGGCCGGCAACTGCGAGAACATGCGTTCGCCGGAGGTGCCGGTGTCGATCCATCCGGCTTCGTCGGGCTGCAGGCGGAAGGCGAAGCGATGCGCGCCGGCGGTGGCGAACGACAGCGCGCGCGCCTCGACGCGCAGGTCGCGGTCGGCGTGGCCGAGGGTGATTTCCGCGTGCGGATCGAGGTCGACGGTGACGCCGTCGCGGCGGACCGACAGCGCCGTCACCTGCACCGGGGCCACCGCGGCGGGCCGCTGCAGGGCGCGCGGATCGAACGCGACGAGGCCGCCGAGGGTCGCTGCGTAGAGATTGCCTTCGGCGTCGGCGGCGAGCGGGCCGCCGACGAATTCCGCACTCGGCAGGCCGTCGCGTTCCGCGTACATGCGCAGGTGACGGGTCGCCGGCGCCACCCGCCAGAGCCCCTGGAAGCCGGCGACCCAGAGCGCATCCTCGGCGTCGACGTGGATGTCGCGCGCCTCCATCACCGGCCAGCCGTCGTCGATGTCGATGACCTCGACGCGTTGCAGCCGGCCCGCGACCTGCCGATGGCGTTCGAGCACGCCGAGGCGATGCAGCCACAGCGAACCGTCGGCGGCGAAGGCGAATGCCTCGACCGGCGGACTCATCGGACCGCTGACGCCGACGAACCGATCGGCCGCCGGATCGAAACGTTCGAAGCCGCGGCTGCCGACCACCCAGGGCTGGCCGTCGCGATCGAAGCGCAACGCGGTGATATCGGCATGGCCGAGCGTGCCGAAGGCCGGTGCCCAGGTGCGGATGGTGGCCGTGTGCGGGTCGATGCGGCTGACGCCGCCGCCGCGCGCGACCGCCCACAGCGCGCCATCGGCTGCCACGCGCAGCAGCACGACCGGCGCTTCCGGCAGGACATCGGCACGCGCGCCGACGGCCAGCTCGTCGATGCGGCCATCGGCGGGCCGGTAGCGCAACACGCCGCGCCAGCGGCCGATCCATACCTCGCCGCCGGTGGCGGCGACCGCGCGCAAGGCGCTGTCGTTCGGAATGCGCGCGCCGTGACGGCGGACCGAACCGTCGGCAGCGACGTGGTCAAGGCCGTCGTTGTCGGACACCACCCAGGCACCTCCGTACGGATCGACGGCGACTCCGGTCAGCCGGCTGTGGGTGAGGCTGGCCGCCTCGCCGCGCCGGTGGCGCCAGACCGCGAAGCGCTGCGGTTGCGGCGACAGCCGCGCGACACCGCCGTCCGGAAACGCGAACCACAGATTGCCCTCGCGATCGCGCATGGCATCGAAGGCACGCGCGCCCGGCACTTCGCCCTGTGCCTGTTCGCCGGCCGCGAAGCGGTGCCAGCCCTCGCCGTCGGCCCGCAGCAGGCCCTGCGCCGTGGCGACCCAGAGGCGTCCGCCGCGCTCGCGCACGATGGCGGTGACGGTCGAGCGCAATGGCGCGCCGACCGGGCCGCGCGCGACCAGGTCGGCACCGACCCGCACCACCCCGCCGCGCAGGCCGACCAGCATGTCGCCATCGTCCTCGGCCCAGAATGCAGCGACCATCGCGGCCGGTGGCGCGTCCGCGGCCGCGAGGTCGACCGCCACGAAGCGCCCGTCCGCCAGGCGCACGTCGAGGCCGCGGTCGGTGCCGATCCACAACCGTCCCTGGCGGTCGCCGTGCAGGCCGAGCACGAAGTTCGAGCGCAGGCCGTGCGCGTCGTCGGCCGAGTGTTCGAAGCGCGTCACCTTGCCGTCGGCGGCGATGCGCGCGAGTCCGCCCAGATAGGTGCCGACCCAGATCGCGCCATCGATGTCCTCGGCCAGCGCCATGACGTCGTCGCTGCCGAGCGAATCGGAACGACCTTCGACATGACGGAAATGGCGGAAGCGTCCGTCGGCCTGCAGCAGGCTGACGCCACCGCCCTCGATGCCGCACCAGAGGCGGCCAAGGCGGTCGACGAGCAGGGCGGTGACATCGTTGCCGGCCAGCGAAGCCGGATCGCGCGGATCGTTGCGCCAATGACGGAAGGCCGCGCCGTCGTAACGCGCGAGGCCGTGGCGCGTGCCGATCCAGATGAAGCCGTCGTGATCCTGGCGGACCACTTGCGCCATGTTCGACGGCAAGCCGTCGCTGCTGCGCAGGACCTGGAATTGCGGCGGCCCCGGCGGGGGCGCCGCAAGTACGGCCCCGGCCAGCAACAAACCCCAAGCGGTGGCGAGCCTCCTTCCCATCCCCGGCACTCCCTGGCAGCGGCATGGGCGATTGTGGCACGGCCGCGACGCGGGATTCCGCGCAGTCAAGCTACCATCGCCGCATGTCCTCGAACCGCCTGCCGCTGCGCTTCGTCCTGCTGGTCGTCTTGATGCTCGGCGTCGCCGCGCTGGTCGGCCTCGCGGTCGGCACGATCAACAGCATCCTCGAACTGGCCGACCGGCTGGCGGCGTTGCCGTGGTATTCGCGCCTGCCGCTGCTGGCACTGGTCGCGGCGGCACTGGCCGGGGTCGGCATGCTGGCGTGGAAGCTGCTGCGCCCGGTGCCGCGACGGCATCCGCGCCGCGATCCGGCGAGCCTGCCGAGCCGGCCCGAGGTGGAAGCGCGGGTCGCCGACCTGCGCACGCGCAGCGAGGAAGCCGCGACGCTGGAAGAGGAACTCGCCGAGCTCGACCGGCGACGGCACGAAGGCGATTGCCACGTTGCCGTGTTCGGCGAGATCAGCACCGGCAAGTCGAGCCTCGTGCGTGCCCTCGCCCCCGACGCGGCGACCGCGGTCGACGTGATCGGCGGCACCACCCGGCACGTGCGGCATTTCCGCGGCGAACTCGCCGACGGTCGCGCCCTGGTCCTCGCCGACGTTCCCGGCAGCGGCGAAGTCGACGGCGCGCATCGCGAGCAACTCGCCCGCGACGAGGCCCTGCGCGCGCATGCGGTGATCTATGTCACCGCCTCCGACCTGACCCGCGCGCAAGCCGCCGAACTCGACTGGCTGGCCGGTTTCGGCAAGCCGGTCGTGCTCGTGCTGAACAAGCTCGACCAGTACGACGACGGTGAACGCGCCGCCCTCCTCGATCGTTTCAGGGAACGCCACGGCAAGCAGGTGCAGGCAATCGTCGGCGCCGCCGCCGGCGGCCTCGAGCGCTTCGAGCGCAGCCTGGCCGACGGCCGCCGCGAACGCGTCGAACGCGACCGCGCGGCGGACGTCGACGCCGTGCGCAAGGCCGTCATGCGCCTGACCGCCGGTGGCGTCGAGGCGCTGGAACCGGCGCGCGAAGCCGCGGTACTGGCACGTGTCGACCAGCGCGCCGGCGAACTCGCCCGCGCCGTCGCCGCGCGTGAATCCGAAGCCGTCGTCGCCCGCTACACCCGCCGCGCCGTGGTCGGCGCCATGGCCGCGGTTGCGCCCGGCACCGACCTCCTCATCCAGGGTGCGCTCGGCACGGCGCTGATCCGCGAACTCGCCCGCATCCACGACGTGCCGGTGCGCGAGCTCGATGTCGATGGCCTGCTGGCGCGACTCGGATCGAGCGTGCGCAATGCCAGCGCGATCGTGCTGGCCATCGCCGGCAATGCGCTGAAGGCCTTCCCGGGCCTCGGCACGCTCGGCGGCGGCGTGCTGCATGCGATTGCCTACGGCCTCGTCTTCGACAGCGTCGGCCGCTCGGTCGCCCTCACCCTGGCCGAGCACGCGCGCCTCGACCAGGCCACGGCCGAGACACACGTGCGGCGCCTGCTCGCCGAGCCGGCCGGCGAGCGCATCGAGCGCGTCGCCCGCCTCGCCCTCGAAAGCCTGCGCGGAAACGACGACGACCGGCGCGATTGATCACCGCACGGACACAAACCATCCAACGCCCGCGGCTGGCAGCGGTGCGGGCTTTTTGCCAAGCTGCCGGCATGTTCCCGACCCCCGCCCTGCTCCCGCTTTCGCTCGCCCTGTTCGCCGCCGGCGGATCGGCGCCTGCGCACGAGGTGCCGGCGTGGACCTTCGATCCGCTGCACAGCCAGGTCGTGTTCTTCGTCGACCATCTCGGCTTTGCCAAGGCGATCGGACGTGCCCGCGTCGGCGAGGGCCGGCTGCAGTTCGATCCGGATGACTGGAGCACGGCGTCGGTCGATGTCTCGGTCGCCCTCGACACGCTCGACATGGGCGACGCGAAGTGGACCGCGACGGTGTTGTCGGGACAGTTTCTCGATGCCGCACGCTGGCCGCTGGCGCGCTTCCGCAGCACCTCGGTCGAGCGCACCGACGCCGGCGACCTGCGCGTGCACGGGCTGCTGTCGCTGCACGGGCACGAGCAGGCACTGACCCTCGAGGCCACCCTCAACCGCGTCGGCACCGATCCGTACGCATTCCGCAGCAAGGCCGGTTTCAGCGCGCAGGCGACCCTCGACCGCTTCGCCTTCGGCATCGAGCGTTACCGCGACGTGGTCGGCGCCAGCATCGAACTGCGCATCGAAGTCGAGGCCCTGCGGCTGAAGCCCACCGAACCCGAGGAGGAAAGCGGAAATGGCATGGCGAAGTGACCGGCTGCGCTGGGGCGCAGCGGCGAAAGGGCTGCACTGGCTGATGGCGCTCGGCATCATCGGTGCCGGCGTGCTCGGTCTGGTCATGACCGGGATGGATCGCGGCATGGCCAAGATCAACGCCTTCGCCATCCACAAGTCGATCGGCCTGACCGTGCTGGCCCTGTTCGTGCTGCGCCTCGCCTGGCGCTTCTTCGATCGCCGTCCGGCCGACCTGCCGATGCCGCGGCTGCAGCGCATCGCCGCGCATGCCGTGCACGGCATCCTCTACCTGCTCATGCTGGCGATCCCGCTGGCCGGCTGGCTGTACAACTCCGCCCGCGGCTATCCGCTGCAATGGTTCAAGCAGTTCAACCTGCCGGCGCTGGTGGCGAAGAACGAAGGCCTCGCCGAGTTCGCGATCGCTGCCCACGTCTGGCTGTTCTGGATCCTCGTCGCCGTGCTCGTCGCCCATGTCGGCGGCGCCCTGCTGCACCACTTCTTCGAGCGCGACGACACCTTGCGGCGCATGCTGCCGTTTGCACGCCTGCGCCATCCCCCGTCCGGAGAATCCCCATGACCCGCCCTTCCACGCTTGCCTTCTTTCTCGCCGGCGCACTCGCGCTGCCCGCATTCGCCGCCGACTACAGCGTCGGCGCGAACAGCACGCTCGGCTTCACCGCCGACTTCCAGGGCGAGAAGTTCAACGGCAGCTTCCGCAGTTTCGAGGCCGTGATTGCCTATGACGCCGAGCATCCCGAGGCATCGAAGTTCGACGTCACGATCGACCTTGCCAGCGTCGCCACCGGTGACAGCGACCGCGACGACGCCCTGCCCGGCAGCGAGTTCTTTGCCGTCAAGCAGCACCCGAAGGCGCGCTACACGACCTCCGGTTTCCGCAAGGACGGCGACCAGGTGATCGCCGACGGCACGCTGACCCTGAAGGGAATCCGCAAGCCGGTCAGCCTGCGGGTGACGTTCACGCCCGCCGCCGGCGGCGCCGTCCTCGAGGTGGCGACGACGCTGAAGCGCCTGGACTTCGATGTCGGCAGCGGCGAGTACGCCGATACCTCGACGATCGGCAACGAGGTCGCCGTCAACGGCCGCCTCGAACTGACCGCGAAGGAATGACCGCCGCGATGGCGGGGTTCGCTGCAGTCATCCGGCAGCGGCCGGTCGCATTCCGTCCCGACCGCCGCCGATGAGCGACGAAGGAATCTGGCAGCGCCTGAAGCGGCGCCTGCGGCGTCCCGCGGCCGTGGCCGCCACGCCGGCGTCCGCGGATGCCGGCGACCGCCATCAGGCCGACGCCGCCGAAGCCCTGCGCGCCCTGCTCGATGACGAGCGCATTCCGGCCTCGGTGCGGCGCGCGCTCGGCGCCGATTTCGCCCGCCTCGAAGCGATGCTGCGCAAGCTCGAGCGCGATGAACTCCACATCGCCGTGTTCGGCCGCGTCAGCGTCGGCAAGTCGGCGCTGGCGAATGCGCTGATCGGCGAACCGGTCTTCGAGGTCGGCGTGTTGCACGGCACGACCCGCGAAGCGGAACCGCGCCACTGGCGCGAGTTCGCCGGCAACGGCGTGCACCTGATCGACACCCCCGGCATCGACGAACTCGACGGCGAGGCCCGCGAGAAGCTCGCCTTCGAGGTCGCCTCGGTCAGCGACCTCGTCGTCTTCGTCGTCGACGGCGACATGACCGTGCGCGAGCGCGACGCGCTGGCCGTGCTCGCGCGCACCGAGCGGCCGCTGCTGCTCGCGCTGAACAAGGCCGACCGCTACAGCGAGGACGAGCGCGAACGCCTGCTCGGCCGCCTGCGCGAACACGCCGCCGGCCTCGTCCACCCGATCGACGTCGTCGCGGTCAGCGCGAATCCGCCAGCGCTGCGCCACCTGCGCAGCGACGGGAACGGCCGCGAGCATGCCGAAAGCGTCGATCGCGATGCCGACATCTCCGCCCTGCGCGATCGCCTCGGCGCGATCGTCGAACGCGAGGGCCGCACGCTGGCCGCGCTCAACGCCAGCCTGTTCGCCGGCCGCGTCAGCGACGATGTCGGCGCGCGCATCGTCGAGGTGCGCCGCGAAATCGCGGCGAAGGTGATCCGCCACTACTGTCTCGCCAAGAGCCTTGCCGTCGCCCTCAATCCGGTACCGGTCGCCGACCTGCTGGCGGCCGGCGCGCTCGACGCCGCCCTGGTCATGCATCTTGCGCGCGTCTACGGACTGCCGCTGACCCATCGCGAGGCGGGCAGCCTGATCGCCACGATCTGTGCCCAGCTGGTCGCCCTGATGGGGGCGATCTGGGGCGTGCATCTGGTCGCCTCGGCGCTCAAGGGCCTCAGTGCCGGTGTCTCGACCGTGCTGACCGCCGGAGCCCAGGGCGCGCTCGCCTGGTACGCCACCGAACTGGTCGGTCGTGCCGCCGAGCGCTACCTCGCCGCCGGCAAGTCGTGGGGCGACAAGGGCGCCAAGCGCGTGGTCCGCGACATCGTCGAAAGCCTCGACCGCGACTCGATCCTGCGCGAGGCGCGCGAGGAGATCCTCTCCCGCCTGCGCAATCCCCAGGCAACGCGCTGACCCCGGCCGGGGTGTCGGCAGCGCAGGACCGAAACACGCGAGCAAGACGTGAAGAAAAAGAAGATTCCCGAAAAAGGCTTCTCTCCGTGTGCTCCGTGTGCTCCCTGTTTCAGGCTTCTGCTCGGCATCCGGTCGAAAGCGAACGATTGAAACACGGAGCACACGGAGCACACGGAGGAGAATCCAGTCGATAGACCGCTTTCCTTCGTGACTTTCGTGTCCTTCTGTTTCAGGCTCCTGTTTCCGCTTTCAGCTCCCTTCGAGGAACGCGCGCACGCGTGCCGCGTCGAACGGCCAGTCGAGCTCGCGACCGCTGGCGACATCGAACAGCACCGGCACGCGCACGCCGTAGCGCGCCTCCAGCGTGGCATCGCCGTCGATGCCGACGCAGGCGAAGTCGGGGGCGCGCGCCCGGGCGAGCACATCGACGGCGTGGTCGCACAGGCAGCAGTCGCTGGTGACGTACAGGCGCAGGTTCGGCAGGACGGAGGGCATGGCCGATTTTCCGGACAGAGCCGGCCGCGAAGCAAGCCTGGCCGAAGTCGCGCGGATGCCGCCGCTGCGCGCCGGGCGACGTAGAATCGGCGTATCTCCGCGAGGTCCCGTCCGCCATGTCCATCAGCGTCTTCGACATCTTCAAGATCGGCGTCGGCCCGTCGTCCTCGCACACGATCGGGCCGATGCGCGCGGCGGCGCGCTTCGTGCAGCGCTGGCTCGACGAGCGCGGCGTGCTCGAACGCACCGCACGCGTGCGCGCCGACCTGTACGGCTCGCTGGCCCTGACCGGACGCGGCCACGGCACCGACAAGGCCGTGCTGTGCGGACTCGAGGGCGAATGGCCCGACCGCATCGATCCGGACGTCATCGACGCCAAGCTCGCGCGCATCCGTTCGACGAAACGCCTGCAACTCGGCGGCCGCCACGAGATCGCCTTCGACGAGAAGACCGATCTCGGCTTCAACAAACGCCAGAAGCTGCCCTACCACACCAACGGCATGCGCTTCGCCGCCTACGACGCCGACGGCACCGAGCTGGCCACGCGCGACTACTACTCGGTCGGCGGCGGCTTCGTGGTCAACCACGACGAGGCCGCCGGGGACCGCATCGTGCCGGACACGACGCCGCTGCCGCACGCGTTCCATTCCGGCGACGAACTGCTCGCGCGTTGCGAGGAAAGCGGCCTGTCGATCGCCGGGGTCATGCTCGAGAACGAGAAGGTCTGGCGCAGCGAGGCCGAAATCCGCGCCGGCCTGCTGGCGATCTGGGAAGCGATGAAGGGCTGCGTCGCGCGCGGCCTGCGCCAGCCCGGCGTGCTGCCGGGCGGCCTCAAGGTGCAGCGGCGCGCGCCGGCGATGTACGCCGAATTGTGCTCGCGCCCGGAGATCGCCCTGCGCGACCCGCTGACCATCCTCGACTGGGTGAACCTCTACGCGCTCGCCGTCAACGAGGAGAACGCCGCCGGCGGGCGCGTCGTCACCGCACCGACCAACGGCGCGGCCGGCATCATGCCGGCGGTCATGCACTACTACGACCGCTTCGCGGCGAACGCGAACGAGGACGGCATCATCGAGTTCCTGCTGACCTCGGGCGCGATCGCCATCCTCTACAAGGAGAACGCCTCGATCTCCGGCGCCGAAGTCGGCTGCCAGGGCGAAGTCGGCGTGGCCTGCTCGATGGCCGCCGGCGGCCTCACCGCCGCCCTCGGCGGCAGCATCTACCAGGTCGAGAACGCCGCCGAGATCGGCATGGAGCACAACCTCGGCCTCACCTGCGACCCGATCGGCGGCCTCGTGCAGATTCCCTGCATCGAACGCAATGCGATGGGCTCGGTCAAGGCGATCAACGCCCAGCGCATGGCCATGCGCGGCGACGGCAAGCACCGCGTCTCGCTCGACAAGGTCATCAAGACCATGCGCGACACCGGCCGCGACATGCAGGACAAGTACAAGGAAACCTCGCGCGGCGGGCTGGCGGTGAACGTGATCGAGTGCTGAGGCGTCGGCGGCACGCGTTCCCGCAATGCCTTTCGTCAAGACGTCGCTTTGCGGACAACCGTCCCCTTGCGGCGATGGCGAAAAAAAAGAGGCGGGGTTTCCCCCGCCTCCCTGATTCCGACGACTGCGGCCTTTCGGGCCGCAACCGGCGGCTCGATCACGGCATGGGAACCGAGATCGGCGCTCCGGAATTGTCGAACGTGTAGCTGACGATCGTGGCCGGCAATCCGGTCGTGCCGGTCGCGCCGGTGGTGTTGATGCGCACGTAGCCGTAGTTGATCGTGCTCGTCTCCGTGTTGAGGAAGCGGAAGCCGAGATAGCCATCCGCACCACCGGCAACGCGCCACGCCGCAGTCGGGGCAGAGCCCAGCGTGTCGATGAAGGTCGTCGACGGACCGATCTCGGTCCCCGGAGCGGCGATCGTGTACGCCGAGCCGGACGCCGAGCCGCCGCGATTGGCGGTGGCGCCGGTGTATGCCCAGTAGAACGCCAGGGAGCCGCCGGTCACGTACGGATTGAAGTCGTCTCCCGGGCACGAGGCGAGGTTGTCGCGCACGACGCCGGTCAGCCACTTGATGCAGGTGCCGTTGAGGCTGTTATGCACCTCGTGGTTCGGCGTGAACGTCACGTGGTTCGGATTGGCCACCTCATCCGGATCGAAACCGTCGCGGAAGATGCCGTCCCGCGTGCCGCGCACGGCGACGGTCAGGTGCTCCACCGGCGAAACCGCCGCAACACTCGGGGTCAGCAGCACCTTGGCGAATGCCGGCGTGTTCGGCACCTGGGTGCCCGGGCCGTAGTCGTCGAGGGCGACCGTGAAGGTGACCGCCTGGGTGCCGCCGGCCGGGATGGTGAAGTTCGACGGCGAGGCGCTGATGTTGACGCCGTAGGTGGACTCGGAGGTGATGTTCCACGTCGATGCGGCCGCCAGCGTGCTGGTGAACGTGCGCACGAAGGTGCAGTCCGGCACGCAGTTGGTGTTGCGCATCGACGGGATGTTGAGCTCCTTCATGTTGATGGAGCCACCCGACGGGTTGGCGGCGAGGAAGCGCGCATAGGTCTCGTCCATGACGAGGCCCGCGGCGACCGCGCGGTCGACCTGGGCACGGCCGTTGCCGGTGTCATCCGGATGCCACGGGGTGACCCCGTCTTCCTTCACGCCTTCCGACTTCGCGGTCAGCTGCAGGGCCGACTTGACCATCATCGGCGTCCAGCCCGGACGCATGGCGCGCACCAGGGCGCCGGCGCCGGCCACGTGCGGGCTCGACATCGAGGTGCCGCCCATGGAGGCGTACTGCACGCCGCCGGCACCGCTGTAGGCGGCGTAGATGCTGTCGCCAGGCGCGGTGATGTCCGGCTTGGTGATGTCCACGGCCGCCGGGCGGCTCGGGCCGCGCAGGCTGAACGAGGACAGCATGTCGCCGATCTTCGTCGCCGGCGTGAAGTCGACCGTCGTCGGCGTCGCTCCGTTGGCGTCGATGAACGCGCGCAGGGCGAGGCCCTGGACCTGCAGGATGCTGTAGGACGGCAGCGACGCCGTACCGATCGCCATGTTGATGGCGCCGGCGGCGTTGTTGTAGACGATGCCGGCCACCGCACCGGCGGCGGCGGCGTTGTTGAGCTTCTCCTCGAACGAACAGGTGCCGCGCGGGATCAGGGCGATCGCGCCGGAGAAGAAGTTGGCCGGGAAGCCGCCGTTCGCCGTGCAGCCGATGTCGTTGGCGGAGTTGTAGCGGATCGGGTAGATGCCGGCCGTGCCGACGTTCACGCCGGCGATGTTGAGCCCGATGTTCTGCGTGTCGACCGGCGGCGTGCCGGGGCCGGCCGCGGAGAGCTCGCCGCCGACCGGATTCTCGTCGTGGGTCGAGGAGGCAACCGACATGACCCAGGGGCCGAGATGGTTGACGTTGCCGACCGGATTGGGGACTTCGGCGCGGGTGTTGCCGGCCGAGGCCGAAACGAAGATGTCGTTGTTGACGAACTCGAGGAACGCGCGGTCGCCGTCACCGGACGACCACGGCGAGCCGCCGCCGGAAATCGAGTAGTTGACGACATCGACGTCGCCGTCGTTGAGCACGTTGTTGAAGCCCGCCGAGATCGAGGCGCCGGAGCAGCTCGAGCCTTCGCAGACGCGGTAGGTGCGCAGGGTCGCGCACGGGGCGACACCGCTGATGTTGGTGTACGGCGCCGGGATGACCGGCGCCGGCACGGTCGAGGTGTCGAGGACGTTGCCGCCCGACGTGCTGGCCGTGTGCGAACCGTGGCCGGTGGCGTCGGCCGCGCCGTTCGGGCCGGTACAGACGCCGCCCGCGCTGGTCGAGCAGTCGCGCATGCTGCGCATCTTCGGATCGGCGCCGCTGAAGCCGCAGCGGGCGTCGTTGGCGAACGAGGGATGGGTCGAGTTGACACCGGAGTCGAGCACGCCGATGACGACGCCCTTGCCGAAGTTGGTCGCGGTGGCCGGGGTCGGCACGTTCGCGCCCCACACCGTGTTCGCGCCGATGAAGGACGGGCCGCGGAAGGTGTCGAGCTGGTATTCGCGATCGCGTTCGATGCTGCTCACGCCCGGCAGGGTGGCGACGATCGCGGCCTCGGCTTCGGTCAGCTTCGCCGAGATGCCGCTGTGGGTGGTCTGGTAGGTGTGCGGAACCTCGACATCGCGGCCGATGCGCACGCGCATGCCCTCGATGTACTCGGCCTGGCGCTGTTCGAGATACTGGCGATAGGCACGCGAGGCATCGCTGTTCGCGTCGAAGCGGTTGCCGCCGGTGGCCACGGTGGCTGCCAGCGAACCGATGCCGCCCTGGTATTCGAGCGCGCCGGGTTCGTTGAAGCGGATCATGTAGATCTGGTATGGCGAGACCTCGGTCGCCGGTGCGACGCCGTCGCTGACCGTGGCCTGCGACCACGCGGCCGGCGCAGCAATGCCGCCGAGACTGGCGACGACGACCGCGGCGAGCGTTTTGACACGGAGGGAATTACGCATGATGGCTCCCAAGACAAACCCCGAAAAACGGCCGGCGGGGATGCCGGCGCGTGCATGTGCAGGAGGGTGGTGCAGCTGAACCCGGCCTGATCCGCCGATTTATAGCACCGGCACCGGAGTACGGCAATTCGCCACAGGTCGGGTTCGGTGCCATGCGCAGACGTACGTGAAGCGGTCGACGGCGAACCTGAATGGGCCCGCCCGTCAACGTCGCCGCGGACCGCGTCGCCGGGTTCAGGAAACCGGAGGCGGGGAGCCGAGGCGGGCGGCTACCGCTGCCAGTCGCGCGGCGTGTCGGCGCGAGGGATGGGTGGACGGCTGCAGCGGCTGGCGCGCCTGCACGAGACTGGCCGTGCGCAGTTCGCGGCGCGTCGTGTGGAAGCGCAGGCAGGCCGGATCGAACGGCAGTGCACAGGCCTCCAGCAAGGCGCGGATGCCGGCCTCGGGAGCCGCTGCGAGGGCGTCGTGGTCGTGGCGGACGATCACGCCCGGATGGCGATCGCGCCAGACCGCGAGCGCATGCCGGCAGTCCTGATGGAAGGCGACCAGTTCGTCGAGGTCGTAGCTGAATCCCTGACCTTCGGCGAACAGGTGGCGGAAGCAGCTCCAGACGGTGTCGAGCGGATCGCGCACGCATTCGATGATGCGTGCGCCCGGCAGCATGCAGCGGATCGCGCCGACCAGCTGCCAGTTGCTGAGGGTCTTGTCGGTGAACACCGGTCGATCGCCGCGCGCCGGCGCCGCCTCGGCCAGGTAGCGCGCGCCGAGGCGATGCCAGTCCTCCGCCGTGGCGCTGCGCACCCACTGCGGAAACGGCTGGCGCCGTGCGTCCGACTCGGCTTGCAGCAGTCGCGCCAGCGCGTTGCGCTCGCCGCCGGCGGCGACCCGGGGAT
Organism: uncultured Dokdonella sp.; assembly: GCA_934526015.1. Taxonomy (GTDB): domain Bacteria; phylum Pseudomonadota; class Gammaproteobacteria; order Xanthomonadales; family Rhodanobacteraceae; genus Dokdonella. Next base: position 17,474 of record CAKSZY010000025.1, on the reverse strand, counting down.
GCGCGGCGAGGATCTGCTCGAGCACGGTCGAACCCGAACGCGGCATGCCGACGAGGAAGAGGATGCCTTCGCCCTGCCCCGCCGGCGAACCGGCGCCGGCCGCCGGGAACGCGGCGAGCACGGCCTCGACCCAGGCATGCACCGCCGCGGCATCCCACGCGATCGTGCGGCGCTTGTGCGCGTTGGCGGCGAGCCAGGCAGCGAAGGCCTCGTCGTGGCGGCCGGCGCGCTCGAGCAGGGTGGCGCAGGTGAAGGCGAGGCTGTGCACCTGCGCCGCCGGCACGCGCGCGGAATCGCGCAGGGCCAGCAAGCGCGCGAGTTCGGCATCGGTCGGCTGCCAGTCCGGGAACGCGGCGAGGCCGACCCAGGCCGGCACCGAATCGGGATCGGCGTCGAGCACGGCGCGGAAGGCGGCGCGCGCGGCATCGAAGTCGCCGACGACGCGGTCGAGTTCGGCCAGGCGCAGGCGCGCCGGCGCGTGCCCCGGCACGATCGCCAGCACGCGTGCGAAGGCCTCGCGGGCCGCGGCCGTGTCCATGCGCGCATCGAGCACGAGACCGAGGTTGTACCAGGCATCGACCAGCCCCGGGCGGGCCGCGCAGGCGACGCGCAAGCAGCGTTCGGCCGCCTCGAGGTCGCCGGCTTGCGCCAGCGCGCCGCCGAGCTGGGTGGCGACGAGACCATCGTCCGGCCAGTACGCGTGGGCAGCTTGCAGGCGCGCGACCGCAGCGGCGGCATCGCCGAGCTGCAGGTCGGCCAACGCCCGCAGGCGCAACACTTCCGGATGCGCCGGGCGCTGAGCGAGGACCGCATCGAGGCCACCGGCCGCGCTGCGCGCATCGCCGTGCTGCAGCGAGGCCATGGCCGCGGCAACCGTCTCGCGCTGCATCGCGTCGAGGCCGCCGAGGCGATCGGCACCGGGCTTCGCCGAAGCCGCGCTCATGGCGGCTCCGCGAAGAACGCGATCGCATCCTCGATGCGGCGCGTGCGCGGCATCGGCGGCAGGCTGGCGAGGAAGGCCCGGCCATAGCCTTTCGAGCTCAGGCGCGGATCGCAGAGCACGAGCACGCCGCGGTCATGGATGTCGCGGATCAGCCGCCCGGCCCCCTGCTTGAGCGCGATCACCGCATTCGGCACCTGCCATTCGGTGAACGCATTGAGGCCGGCCTCGCGCAATGCATCGAGGCGGGCGACCAGCACCGGATCGTCGGGCGCGGCGAACGGCAGCTTGTCGATCACCACGACGCTGAGCGCCTCGCCGGCGACGTCGACGCCCTCCCAGAAACTGGCGGCACCGAGGAGGACGCCGTTGCCGGAGTCACGGAACCCTTCGAGCAGGCGGTGGCGCGGCGCCGTGCCCTGCACGAACAAGGGGTACGGCACGCGGCCGTCGAGACGCTCGGCCGCGCGACGCAGCGCGCGATGCGAGGTGAACAGCAGGAAGGCGCGGCCCTTCGAGGCTTCCAGCAACGGCAGCACGGTGTCGACGACGCGATCGGTGTAGGCCGGATCGGCCGGCTCCGGCAGGCCGGCCGGCAACCAGGCCAGCGCCTGGCGGGCGTAATCGAACGGACTGTCGAGGGAGACCGTGTGCGGATCGTCGAGGCCGAGCTGGCGGGCGAAATGGTCGAAGCGGCCGCCGACCGACAGCGTCGCCGAGGTGAACACCCATGCCGCGCGGCTCTGCTCGCGCAGCTCGCGCAAGGGACCGGCCAGATCGAGCGGTGTCGCATGCAGCATGAAGCCGTGCGCGGTGAGTTCGTACCAGTGCACGTGGTCGCGCGCGCTGCCGTCCTGCAGATGGGCGAGGCGGGCGGCAAAGCCGAGCGCACGCTCGTGCACGCTGGCGAGGCCCCGGCTGCGTTCGGCATGGCGCTCGAGCGCCGCGGCCAGCGTACCGAGCGCTTCGTGCAAGGCATCGAGCTCGCGCACGACGGCGGCGTCGTGCTCGATCTGCGCGAAAGCGCCGCGGGCCGGAAAGCGCTCCAGTTCCAGGCGCAGCCGCCGCAGGGCCGGCTGCAGCGGCTCGATCACCGGCTGCAGCAGGGCCAGCGCGCCGCTGACACCGGCGCACTCGGTCAGCGCGTCGTCGGCCAGTTCGACGAGCTGGCGCATGCCGAGGCTGACCGAGAAGAACTGTCCGGCGAGTTCGGGAATCTGGTGGGCTTCATCGAGGATGAAGGCCTGCGCGCCGGGCAGGATCTCGCCGAAGCCCTCCTGCTTGATGGCGAGGTCGGCAAACAGCAGGTGATGGTTGACGACGACGAGATCGGCTTCCTGTGCGGCGCGCCGCGCGCGCACGACGAAACAGTCGGCGAACAGCGGGCATTCGCTGCCGAGGCAGTTGTCGGTGGTCGAGGTCACCCGCGGCCACAGCGGTGAATCCTCCGGCACCGCGGCCAGCTCGGCGCGATCGCCGCTGGCGGTGGTCGTCGACCAGGCATGGATGGCGGCGAGGCGGGTGACTTCGTCGCGCGAGGCGAGGCGGCCGTCCTTGCGCAACTGCTCGAGCCGGTGCAGGCAGAGGTAGTTCGAACGCCCCTTCAGCAGGGCCGCGGAAAGACGCGCGCCGAGCACCGAGCGCACGCGCGGCAGGTCGCGGTGGAACAGCTGGTCCTGCAGCGCCTTGGTGCCGGTGGAGACGATCACGCGCTGGCCCGACAGCAGGGCCGGGACGAGATAGGCGAAGGTCTTGCCGGTGCCGGTGCCGGCCTCGGCGATCAGCGCCTGGCGTGCGTCGATCGCCTCGGCGACCGCGGCCGCCATCGCCTGCTGCACGGCACGCGGAACGAAACCCGGCACTTCGCGTGCGAACGGTCCTTCGCTTCCGAGCAGGCTCTCGACGGATTCTTCCACGCGTGCGTCCGGGTCAGAGGCGGACCGGACGCTTGACCTTGCAGGCATCGCGCCGCGCCGCGGCGGTGGCTTCGTAGTCCGGGTCCTTGAAGATGCGGCGCGCCTCGACGGCGGTCTGCCAGTTGCGCGCGCACAGCGCGCCGAGCTGCGGTCCCTTGCGATAGCTCTCCCAGGCCAGCTTTTCCGCCTCGACGATGTTGCCGCGCAGGAACTCGATCTCGGCTTCGTGCTGGATCAGGTCCGGTGCATCCGGTGCCAGCGCGCGCGCCCGCGCGATGGCCGCGTGGGCGTCGTCGTAGCGGCGCTGCTGCTCGGCGCGTTCGGCCTCGCCGAGGAATCCCTCGACGGCCGGGTCACGCAGCGGAGTGACCTGCAGGGCGGCATCGGCGCCGTCGACGATCGCGCGGATCGCCCGCACCGCCGCCTCGCGGTCCCCTTCGGGCCGCGCTTCCGGCGACACGGTCGGCGTGCGCGGCGAGCACGCGGCGAGCAGGACGGACGAGAGGAGGAACAGGGCCGCGGGGATCGTTTTCATCGGCAAACGCAGATCGGCATCCGGCAATCGGGGGAAACCCGGATGATGCCACGACGGGCTGCGCGCCGGTCGCCGGCGCAGGCGGCGCTGCGGCCCGCTACGGTTGCGCGCCGCCGCCGATCCAGTCGCGCAGACGGTCCATCGCGCAGCCTTCGCGCTGCTGCGGTGCATAGCCGGCGACGAACGGCATGCGGCGCGCGCCGGAACAGGCTTCATCGCTGCGCTTCCCGGTCGGCGGATCGATCCAGACCGTCTCCAGGCCATCTTCGGGAACGACCAGCGGCGCCCCCGGCAGGCGCCGGAACAGGTCGATCCACACGCGCAGGGCGCCGGTCGAACCGTACAGCGGGGTCGACCGGTTGTCGTCGCGACCGATCCAGATTACGCCGAGACGGCTGCCGTCGAATCCGGCGAACCAGGCATCGCGCTGGGCATCGCTGGTGCCGGTCTTGCCGGCGGCACGCCGCTCGCCGAGACCGGCCGCGCCGATCGCGCGCGCGGTACCGCGTTCGACCACCTGCTGCATGCCCCAGGTGACCAGCCGCGCGGCGCTGACGTAATCGCCGGCACCGGGGCGGGTGGCGTAGCGCGATCGCGTGTTGCCGGCATTGTCGACCACCCCGCGCACGGCGCGCAGCGGCAGGGCATGGCCGTCGGTGGCGAAGTACTGGTAGAGCTGGGCGACGTCGAACGGACTCAGCTCGACGGCGCCGAGCAGCAGCGAGGGATTCGGGTTGATCGTGCGTCCCGGCGCCAGCGACTGCAGCAGGCCGCGCACCGCATCGACGCCGAGGCGCAGGCCGAGCTGCACGGTGGCGAGGTTCCAGCTGTGGGCGAGCACGTCGGCCAGGTTGACCGTGCCGTGCACGACGCCGTCATCGTTCTTCGGCGTCCAGCGCGTGCCGTCGCGTTGCGGCAGGCTGACCGGCGCATCCTCGATCAGCGAGGCCATCGAATACCGCTGCGGTTGCGCGAGGGCGACGAGGAAGACGAACGGCTTGACCAGCGAGCCGATCGGCCGGCGCGCCTCCAGCGCGCGGTTGAATCCCGGCGCGTCGGCGTCGCGGCCGCCGACCAGGGCCTCGACCTCGCCGTCCTGTGCGGAGGTGACGACGATCGCCGCCTGCAGCGCCTGCTGGTTGCGGCCGAGCGATTGCAGGGTGCGGCCGAGCGCATCCTCGGCGACCAGCTGGCTCGACGGCGCGAGGGTGGTGTGGATGGTCAGGCCGGCGGCATCGAGGCCGGCCGCCGGATAGTCGCGCGCGAGCTGTGCGCGCACGAGGTCGAGGAAGGCCGGGAACCGGTTGCGCGGCAGGGCGCCACTGGCGAGCACGCCGAGCGGCTGCGCGCGCGCCGCGGCGAGCGTCTTCGCATCGATCAGCCCGGTTTCGGCGAACTGGCCGAGCACGCGGTTGCGCCGCTCGAGCGCGCGCTGCGGTGCGCGCCGCGGATCGTGCCAGCTCGGTCCCTGCACGAGGCCGACCAGCAGGGCGATCTCGGCCGGCCCGAGACTGGCGACATCGCGACCGAACCAGAACTCGCTGGCCGCGGCGAAGCCGTGCACGGCCTGGCCGCCCTGCTGGCCGAGGAAGATCTCGTTGACATAGGCCTCGAGGATGCGCCGCTTGTCGTAGCGGTACTCGATGATGAGGGCGAGCAGGGCCTCGTTGATCTTGCGCAGCGCGTTGCGGCTGCGGTCGAGGTAGAGGTTGCGGACCAGCTGCTGGGTCAGCGTCGATCCGCCCTGGACGACGCGCCCGGCGGTCAGGTTGGCCCAGGCCGCGCGCAGGATCGCCACCGCGTCGACGCCGTGGTGATGCTTGAAATTGCGGTCCTCGACCGCCTGCAGGCCGGCCACCAGCAGGGCCGGCAGCTGCTCGAGCTGGACCACCCGGCGTTCTTCCTGGCTGGCCCCGTACAAGGTGGCGATGCGCGCCGGATCGAGCCGCTCGGTGGCGATCGCGCTGCCGTCGACGGCATCGATCAGGGCGCCGACGCGGGCGCCGGCCAGATCGACGGCAAAACGGCGCGCGGCGTGCTTGCCGTCGAGGCCGACGTGGCCACGCCGGTGGATGACGAAGCGCGCGCCATCGCGCACGTAGCTGCCGGGTGTCGCCGCTCGTTCATCGCGGCGGTAGCGCGCCGCGGCGAGCTCGAGTTCGAGGATTTCCGCGGTCATCGGCATGCCGCGTTCGAGTTCGAGCGGACGCGCCAGCACGCGACTCGGAATCTGCCAGCTGAGGTCGTCGAAGCGCGCGCGCACCTGGTGGTCGAGGTAGGCCACCCAGGGCACGAGGCAGCCGGCGACGAAGCCGATGGCCAGCAGCAGCGGCGCACGCAGCAGGCGCCAGAGACGACGGAAGAGGGACACGCGGCGGGCTGGTCGGTTCGTTGCAGGAAGGCGTCGGCAGTGTAGCGGAACCGCGCGCGCGGCCCTGCAGTAGCCGCCCCGAGGCACGATCGCCGATAATCCGCGGCCGCTTGCGACCGGAATCGCCGTGCCCCACCCGTCCCTGCCACGCACGTGCCTGTGCATCCACGGCAGCCTGCCCTGCAGCGAGCCCTGGCTCGCCGACGTGCGTGCGCAGATGCCGCCGGGACACGTGCTGGTGCGGGCCGACGCCGGGCGCGCCGCTGACGCGACGCTGGCGCTTCGCGCATCCGTCGGCGCTGGCCTGGAGGAACTTGCCGCCGCCGCGGCCGCGCACAGCGGTGCCACCCGGGTCGTGCTCGTGCGCAGCGATGCCGTGTTGCCGCCGTTCGCCGTGCAGCGCCTGCTCGCCGCGCTGGCCACGCCTTCGGTGCGTGCCGCCGGTGCGCTCGACCGGCTCGACCGCGAACGCTCGCCACTGGCGGATGCCGACCCGCACGACGTGCCGACCGCGCGCCTCGATGCGCTCTGCCACGCCTACGCAGCGCGGCGTCTCGTCGACACGGCGCAGGTCTCGCCGCTGGCGAGCGCATGGCATGGCGAAGCGCCGGCCGGTGGTGCGCCGGCGCGCACGCGCACGGTCACCCTCGACCACCTGTTCGTCGGCCATGCCGGCGACGACGCGACGATCGCGGCGATCGCGGCGATGCCGGCCGACCCGCGCGATCCCGCGCCGCCCTCGCCGCTCGCCGGCTTGCGCGCGGCGCTCGCCGCCGCGCTCGCCAGTCCGGCCACGCCGGCGCTGGCCGGTCTCGACGGCAAGCCGGTGTTCCTGCACATCCTGCACGGCTGGGGCGGTGGTGCCGAGCGCTGGGTGCGCGACTTCTGCGCGAGCTACCGGCAGGCCCACCATCGCGTGCTCGTCGCCCGCGGCAGCCATGCACGCAAGCGCCACGGCGAATGGCTCGAGCTGCACGATGGCGCGATGGACGGCCCGCCGCTCCGGCGCATCGCCCTGCCGCTGGCGATCGCCGACACCGACGCGCACAACCCGGCCTATGCCGCCCTGCTCGGGGAGATCGTGCAAAGCGAGGCGATCGCCGCGGTGATCGTTTCCTCGCTGATCGGCCACAGCCTCGATGCCCTGCGCACCGGCCTGCCGACCGTGCGCATCGTCCACGACCACTACCCGCTGTGGCCGGTCCTGCATCGCGACTTCGGCGATCGCGGCCTCGCCTTCGACGACGACCAGCGCGCCCGCGATCTCGCCGCACCGGCCCATGCCGCGGTATTCACGGCACACCCGCCGGCATACTGGAAAACCTTGCGCGATGCCTGTGTCGAGGCGCTGCGTACGGCGCGCGCGACCCTGGTCGCGCCGAGCCGCTCGGCGCTGGCCGACGACCTCGTCCTCGCCGGCGAACTCGCCGCGCTCGACCATGCCATCGTGCCGCACGGACTTGCCGATTGGCCGCATGCGGCCGGTCCGCTGCCGGCGCCGCCGGCGCGCGAGCGCCTGCGCCTGGTGGTGCCGGGCCGCGTGCGCGCCGGCAAGGGGGCCGACCTGCTCGATCGCCTGCTGCCGGAGCTGCTGCCGTTCGCCGACGTGTTCCTGCTCGGTGCCGGCAGCGAAGCACATGCCTTCTTCGGTCGCACCGGCGTGCACGTCGTGCTCGATTACGCGCGCGCCGAGCTGCCTGCCCTGCTCGCCACGATCGCTGCCGACGCCGCCCTGCTGCTGCCGACGGTCGCGGAAACCTTCGGCTACACCTTGTCGGAACTGCGCTCGCTCGGACTGCCGGTGGTCGCCACCCGCGTCGGCGCGCTGGGCGAACGCATCGAGGACGGCGTCGACGGCTTCCTCGTCGAACCCGCGGCGATGGCGATCGCCGCGCGCGTGCGCGCGCTCGACGCCGACCGCAGTCCGCTCGCACGGGTCCGCGCCGCGCTGGCCGGCCGCCGCGAACCCGGCCTCGCCGACATGGCGGATGCGTACGCGCGCCTCCTCGGCGGCATCGCCGCGCGGCCGGCGGCGGCCGCCGCCCTGCTCGACGCCGGCAGCCAGCAACTCGCCGCGGCCGCCGACGCGCTCGCGCAAAGCCGCACGCAGGCGGGCGCGCAGGCCGCGGAACTCGCCGCACTCGCGGCCGAGAGTGCACGCCGCGGCGAATGGGGCCATGCGCTTGACCGCGAACTGCGCGAGGTGCGCGGCGAGCTCGCCGCGCGCACCAGCTGGGCACAGGCGCTCGACCACGAGTTGCAGGCCTTGAAGCCGGTGCACGAGCAGATGCTCGCCAGCCGCTCCTGGCGCCTGACCGCACCGCTGCGCGCGGCGGCGCTGCGAATCCGCGAACTGCGCGCGCGCCTGGCCTTCCGCAAGGCCTCGCTGCGCGCGGCGTTGCACCGCCTGCGCGGCAGCCTCGCCCGTCACGGCGTCGGCGGCACCCTGGCGCGCATCCGCCGTGAGCTCGGCGGCGGCGCGCCGCCCGGCACGCGCCGGCACTACCCCGATCCGACCGAGGCCTTCTCGCCGTTCGCCGTGCCGACCTCGTCGGCACCGCGGGTCTCGGTGATCATCCCGGTCTACAACAAGTTCGCCTGGACCGCCGCCTGCCTGCGTTCGCTCGCCGAACAGGCCGGGCCGGTGCCGTTCGAGGTCATCGTCGTCGACGACGGTTCGACCGACGCCACCGCCGAACGCCTCGCCGCGATCGACGGCGTGCGCAGCGTGCGCAATGCCCGCAACCTCGGTTTCGTCGGCTCCTGCAATGCCGGCGCGGCGGTTGCCCGCGGCGAGTTCGTGTTCTTCCTCAACAACGACACCGTGGTCACGCCGGGCTGGCTGGAGACCCTGGTCGAATGTTTCGCGCAGGAACCCGAGGCCGGCCTCGTCGGCTCACGGCTGGTCTATCCGGACGGGCGCCTGCAGGAAGCCGGCGGCATCGTCTTCAGCGACGGCTCGGGCTGGAACTACGGCCGCTTCGACGATCCCGACGACGCCCGCTACGCGTTCCGCCGCGAAGTCGATTACTGCTCCGGCGCGGCGATCCTGCTGCGCCGCGCGCTGTTCGAGCGCCTCGGCGGCTTCGACCTGCGCTACGCGCCGGCCTACTACGAGGACACCGATCTCGCCTTCGCCGTGCGCGCGGCCGGACTCAAGGTGCTGCTCGAACCGCGCTCCTGCGTGATCCATTTCGAGGGCATCTCCAACGGCACCGATACCGCCAGCGGCCTCAAGCGCCACCAGGTCGTCAACCAGGCCCGCTTCCTCGACAAGTGGCGCGACGTGCTCGCGCGGCAGCCGGCACCCGGAACGCCGATCGCGCTCGCCGCGACCCATCGGGCGAGGCGGCGCGTGCTGATCGTCGACGCGACGACACCGACGCCGGACCGCGATTCCGGTTCGCTGCGCATGCAGAACCTCATGCGCGTGCTGCGCGCGAACGGCTGCCACGTGGCCTTCCTGCCGGGCAACCACGCCTGGATCGAGCGTTACACGCCGCTGCTGCAGACGCTCGGCATCGAGGCGGTGTACCAGCCCTGGCTCGGCGACCCGGTGCGCTTCTTCCGCGAGCGCGCCGCGGAGTTCGACACCATCCTCCTCTCGCGCCACTACGTCGCCCGCGAATACGTCGGCCTCGCCCGCCTGTACGCGCCGCGGGCGAAACTGGTGTTCGACACCGTCGACCTGCACTACCTGCGCGAGCAGCGCGCCGCCGAACTCGATGGCCGCGCCGACCTCGCCCGGCATGCGGCGGCGACGCGGCGCCAGGAAATCGACCTCATGCGCGCCTGCGACCTGACCCTCGTGGTCAGCCCGGTCGAGCAGGCCATCCTCGCCACCGACGCGCCGGGGGTGAAGGTCGACGTGCTCTCCAACGTGCACGAGGTGTACGGCTGCCGGGAACCGTTCGCCGCCCGCCGCGATCTCGTCTTCGTCGGCGGCTTCCGCCACCCGCCGAACGAGGACGCCGTGCTCTGGTACGCGCGCGAGGTGCATCCGCGCGTGCGCGCCGCCCTGCCGGAGGTCGTCCTCCACGTGGTCGGCAGCGATCTGACCGCCGCCGTGCAGGCACTGGCCGGCGACGGCATCGTCGTGCACGGCTTCGTCGAGGATCTCGCCCCGCTGATGGACGGCAGCCGCATCTCGATCGCGCCGCTGCGCTACGGTGCCGGCGTCAAGGGCAAGGTCAACATGGCGATGAGCTACGGCCTGCCGGTGGTGGCCACGCCGATGGCGGTCGAGGGCATGCACGTCCAGGCCGGCGAGGACGTGCTCGTCGCCGGCGACGCGAAGGCCTTCGCCGACGCCGTGATCGCCCTGTACGGCGACGAGGAGCGCTGGAACCGCCTGTCGCGCAACGGCCTCGCCAACGTCGAGCGGCACTTCTCGTTCAGCGCGGCGGAAACCGCGATCCGGCGCATCGTCGGCCTCTGAAGCCGGGTGCCACCGGCACGGCGCTCCACCGCCGTGCCGATGCTTGCCTCACGGCATCTGCGAGACCAGCTCGAGCAGGCGCCCGGTGACCGATTGCACGAAGAACTGGTCGATGCCGCCGGCGCTGCTGTTGGACATGGCGATGACGACGTACGCATCCTCGCCGGCATTCTCGAGCATCCAGGCGTGGGTCAGCACATGGAATCCGCTCGCCCCGCTGCTGAGGCTGCCGCCCTTGTACCAGACCCGGTCCCAGCGCGACCGCACGTTCGGTTGCGCGGCCGACGCGCCGAAGGCGGCGTCGACGGTGCGGATCGCCTCGGAACCCTGCGGCAGGCGGCGCAGCGAGGCAAACATCCGGCAGATGTCGGCGGGACTCGCGCGCCAGGTGCCGGAAGTGAGCAGGTCGGCGTGGAAGTACGCGCCGCCGTTGTTCGGCCCGAGCGGCACGATGCGTTCCTGCAGGAACTGGTTCTTGAAGGCCTGGTCGCCGTTGACGTAGCTCAATGCCTCGACCAGCGGGAACGAGCGGAACACGTGGAACTGCTCGCTGATGCCGAGGAACGGCAGCAGAAGGTCGGGATTCGCCACGGTCGCCTGCACGATCGGCGCGAGCATCTCGCGGCCGAGCAACTGGTGCAGCAGGTCGGTGGCGGTGTTGTCGCTGATGCCGAGCATGAGGATGGCGAGATCGCGCACGGAGAACGGCGTGCCGAGCGGCTCGCTGTTGATGACCCCGCCCGGCGCGAGTTCGGAGGCCACCAGCGGCAGGCTGTCGGCGGAGGCGACGCCGCCATCGGCGATCGCGCGGCCGAGGCCGGCGACCACCCAGCTCTTGAAGATCGACGCGGTCGCGCGCGGCGTGCTGCCGTTGCGCTCGACGATCGTGCTGCACTGGCCGTTGGCACCGATGCGCCCGACCAGCAGCGACGGCGCCGACGACAACGTGGCGAACTTGTCGGCCGCCTCGGCAAGGCTCAGGGTCTGGTCGACCGGATACATCACGCTGCCACCGAAGCCGCTGACGCCGAACTGCACGATGCGCTGCGTGCCCGAATAGCGCGCACCGAACTGCAGGAAGCCGGACGGAGGTGGACTGCCGGGGGAATCGATCAGCACGGTCACGCGCACCGGCGTCACCGTGATCACGTCGGTGACGATCGCGTTCGGATAGCTCGTGCGCACCGATTCGATGAAGGCCCGCGTCTGCGCGATGTTGTTGCTCGCCAGCCAGCTTGCGTCGAAGTTCTCGGTGATCTCCTGGTCGGTGATCGGCGCACCGGGCACGAGCTTGGTCAGCAGCCATTGCAGGCGGTTCGTGGTCGGTCCCGGCGGCAACTGGTAGAGCCCGGCCGACTGCGGGAACAGCGGATCGATGTGCGGCGGATCGAATCCGTCGACGAACAGCGGGCGCGCGCCGGCGCTGCCGGCGGCGACGAGCAGGACGAACAGGAACAGACGTTTCATGGCCTTCCCCTCTCGACGGTCGCGGGCGGCCCTCGCCACCTCCGTCCGACCGCTCTCCACGGTTCCGGCGCAAGAAGGCGGTGCATTGGCTCATGCGGGCACCGCCCGCGCCGGACCGACCCGTGCCACGGATCGGACACGACCTTGCAGCGACGCGCTCCGTGCGCGATCGCTCCTGCGAAAACCCCATCGTTCTCCGCAGGGGTCTTGCGGCGCTGCTCGAGGGCGCCGCGGAACGATCGCGCACAGCATACGCTGATGGAATCCGCGTTGCGCCAACGGTTCCGGCGCTGTCGCCCTGGCTCCCTGGACGGTGGGCCTCGCCCATGCGGGCTTGCGGCCTTGGGATTCGCCCCGCCATCCCGCGTATCCGGAGACATCCCTCCCCGGAACCGCCGCCATGCGCCGATTGCTCCTGCTCGCCGGCCTCGCCGCCGGCCCCTGTCTGGCCGACAACACCTTCATCGTCGACACCCTCGGCGACGGCGGGGCCGGCACCCTGCGCGCGGCGATCAACCAGATGCAGGCCGCCAACGGCGTGCAGACGATCCGCTTCGTGTTCAGCGGCCCTGCGCAGATCGTGCCGACCTCGCCGCTGCCGCCGCTGGTCGGCCAGTCGATCGTGCTCGACGGCAGCGCCGCGCCGGGTCTGGTCATCAATGCCCAGGGCTGGCCGCTGTTCAGGTTCCACACCGGAAGCAGCAGCCAGACGATCCGCCTGCAGTCGCTCGACATCCGCAACGGTTCCAGCGGCGAGGGCGGCGGTTGCGTCGACGTGCTGACCCAGGGTGTCCTGCAGGTGTTCGATTCGCGCTTCGACGGCTGCGTCAACTTCGGCCCGGCGGCCACCGGCGCCGGCGGCGGCGCGATCCGCACCAACGGCAGCCTGCGCCTGACGCGCACGCGCTTCAGCAACAACCAGTCGAGCGACTTCGGCATCGTCAACCTCGTCAATGCCGGCGGCGCAGTCCGCGTCCACGGCCCGAATGCGACCTCGGTGCTGATCGAGCGGACGCAATTCGTCGCCAACAAGACGATCGCCACGCCGGCCAGTGCGACCACATGCATCGGCGGCCAGGGTGGCGCGCTCGCGCTGAGCCTGCCGGCCAGCGCCAGCGCCTACCTCAGCGACGTGCAGTTCATCGACAACGCGACGACCTGCCTGACCACCGGCTCGCGCCAGGCCGGCAACGGCGGCGCCCTGTCCGTGCTCGGTCAGGGAACCTCGAGCATCGTCGTTCTCGAACGCGCCTACTTCGGCCAGAACGAGGCGCGCACGGCGGGCGCGATCCACGTCGAAAGCGCGCGCCTCGACGTCGTCAACGGCACGTTCTTCGAGAACACCGGCTTCGCCGCCGGCGGCATCCACCTGCTGACACGCACCGGCAGCCCGCCGACGACGGCCTTCATCCGCAACAGCAGCTTCGCGCGCGGCGCGGCCAGCTTCGCCGACTCCGCCGCCTACCTGCAGATCCAGAACGGCGCCACGATCAGCGAGATCCGCAACAGCGTGTTCGCGCAGCCGCTGTCCGGCCCGGCCTGCACGCCGAACGCGATCGACGTGCAGGCCGGCAGCGTGGTCTTCACCGGCTCGACTTCGTGCTTCTTCTACACGCCCGGCAACAACCCGATCTCGGCCGAGTTCCCGAACAACACCTTCGGCCTCGCCGCCGCCACGCAGCCGCATGGCTGGGTGCCGGTGCTGCACCCGCCCGCCGGCAGCGTGCTGATCGACAACGGCAGCAACACCCAATGCCCGGCCAGCGATGCGCGCGGACTGCCGCGGCCGGTCAACGGCGGCCAGGCCACCGCCTGCGACGTCGGTGCGGTCGAGTTCAATCCGGATCGCCTGTTCGCCACCGGCTTCGAGGGCTGAGACGGCGCCCGGCGCGGTTCAGTCCCGACCGTCGCGGAAGGCCCGCAGGGCCAGCCCCGGATCGTCGGCGAACACCGCATCGACGCCGGCCGCGGCGAGCGCGCGCGCCTCGGCGATCGCACCGGCTTCGCAGCGCACGGCGTCACCGCCGGCGCAGCGCAGCGCCGGCGGCAGGAAGGCGTTCTCCGGGCGCAGGGTCCAGGCATGCACCTCGAGGCCGGCCGCGTGCGCGGCTTCGACGAGGCCGCTCGGTGCCGCCAACGCGCCGCGCGCATCGAGCGGCACGACCATCCGCGCCGGCGGCGCCAGCACGTCGGCATGGCTGGCGATCGCGGCGAGGCCGGCGGCCGTCAGCATCGAGGCATAGGTGCGGGTCATGTCGCCGGCCAGGCGGCGATCGACCGGCACCTCGTCGGGCGCGCCGACCAGTTGCACGAGGAACACGTGGTCGTGCGCGGCGAGCATCGTCCGCAGGCGCTGCAGGTTGCCGATCTCGAACGACTGCACGCCGAGCGGCGCGTGACGCAGGTACGCATGGCGCCCGATCGCCTCGACCAGGGCCTGCTCGGGATCGAGCCCCTGCGCATGGTGATGGCTGGAGTGCTTGAGTTCGGGAATCAGCCCGATCGGGCGATCGCGTCCGCGCGAGGCCTGTTCGACCAGGGCGACGATCGCGTCGAAGGTCGGGATCGCATGCAGGCCGTCGGACGCGGTCGAGCGCAACTGCGGCAGGCGTTCGCGGGCACGCAAGGTCGACAGTTCGGCCAGGCTGAAATCCTCGACGAACCAGCCGGTCAGGGTCTCGCCGTCGATCGTGCGCGTGCCGCGGCGGTCGGCGAAGCGCGCGTGCAGGGCGACATCGGTGGTGTCGTCGAGGACATTGTCGTGACGGGCGACGAGGACGCCGTCGCGGGTCATCACCAGATCGGGTTCGATGAAGTCGGCGCCGTCGTCGATCGCCTTCGCGTAGGCGGCGAGCGTGTGTTCGGGCAGCAGCGCACTGGCGCCGCGATGGGCGATGACGAGGGGACGCGCGGGCGCCATCGATCCGTTCCGCCGTTCGGGTGCCGTCGTGCACGCCGGGATGGACAGGATGGCAGCCAGCAGCAGCGACCGCCAGCCGCCGCAGGCCGCCGCCGGCCGGGTGCGCCGATCCGCCCGCGAATGGCACATGTCCGGCTGCGGCGGAGCACCGAACATGCGCCTGCCGCTGTGCTGCGACCGTTTCCCGTCCCGCTGCATCCTTGTTCTCCGTGAGCAGTTTCTGCATCGAGGTCCCCGATACCGTGCTGGCACGAGCGCGCCGCGGTGACGTGCGCGCATTCGAGCAGGTCTATCGCCTGTTCGAGCGCCCGGCGTGGACGCTGGCCCTGCGCCTGTGCGGCAACCCCGAGGATGCCAGCGAAGTCGTGCACGACGCCATGCTGCGGCTGTTCCAGCGCATCGCCCAGTTCCGCGGCGAATCGCCGTTCTGGGGCTGGGTGCGCCAGATCGTGCTGAACGAGGCGCTGATGCGCCTGCGCCGCGATCGCGGCAAGGTGTTCGAGGACATCGACGACGGCCACGAACCGGTCATCGACAACGCGATCGCCTGGGCCGAACTCGATCGCGCGCGGCTCGACGCCGCGCTCGGGCGGCTGACCGATGCCGCACGCAGCGTGATCTGGCTCTACCACGTGGAAGGCTACACGCACGCCGAAATTGCCGGCATGACCGGCAAGTCGGTGAGCTTCTCCAAATCGCAGCTTGCGCGTGGCACCGCGCGGCTGCGCGAACTGCTCGGTGCCGGCGAGGTGGACATCCCATGCACACACCCATTGACGGCGACGGCATGAACGCCCCGTCCGCACTGGGCGACGCCCTGCGCGCGCTGCCGCTGGCGGCGCCCGCGCACGACCTGTGGCCGGCGCTCGAACGCCGACTGGCGGCACCGCGACGTCGGCGCTGGCTCGTGCCGGGCGCCCTGGCGGCCTCGCTGCTGTTCGGTCTGGTGTGGACGCGCACGCTGCTGCACGACACCGAGGCGCCGGCCCTTCCGGCAACGGTGGTGGCCACCACGCCGGCAGCGGCCGACGACCTCGAACAGCTGCGCACGCATTCGCGCGAACTCGAGCGCTGGCTGGCGCGCCGTCCGACACAGACCGCGCTGGCGGCATCGACGCTGATGGCGGCCGCCGAAGTCGAGGACCTGGTCGGCTTCGTCGATGTGCAGCTCTCGGCCGCACGCAACGATGCCGAAGCCCTGCCGCTGTGGCGCCAGCGCGTCGCCCTGCTCGAAGACCTCGCCCTGATCCGCAGCAGCGACCAGTTCGAAACCGCCGCCCTCGCCGGCGATCCCGCATTCATGCCGGCCTCGCTGTAGGCCGTTCCCGCTCCGAAGGAAACCGATGATGAAACCGACCCTGCTCCACCTTGCCCTGCTGCTCGCCCTGCCGGTTGCGCACGCCGCCGATCCGGCCCCCGGCACGCCCGCCGCTGCCGACGACCGTGCCGCGGCGCGCGCGGAACTCGCCGAACTGCGTTCGCAGATCGCCGAACTGTCGCGGCGCATGGCCGACCTCTCGGTCGAACTCGGCGACGTCGGCCCGCGCGCCTATGCATTCCGCTACATCACCGATCCGGACCGCGCACTGATCGGCGTGGTGCTGGCTGCGGAGGAACGCGGCGCGCGCATCGAGGCATTGACTCCCGACAGTCCGGCCGAACGCGCCGGCCTGCGCAACGGCGACGTCATCACCGCGATCGACGGCAAGCCGCTGACCGCCACCGATGCACGCGGCAAGCTGGCCGAAGCCCGCGAGCGTCTCGCCGACCTCAAGGACGGCCAGGAAGTCCGCCTCGCCTACGAACGCGACGGCAAGCCCGGCAAGGAGCTGCGCATCAGCGCGCAACGCCGCGCCGCGCAGAGCTGGCCGCGCCTGATCGCCGGCGACGAGGACGGCGTGACCCGCATCGAGATCGATCGCCAGATCCGCGACGGCATGGCGCAGGCCCGCGTCGAGATGAGGCGCGCGCAGGCCGAAGCCGCACGCGCCGGCATCGAGGCGAAGCACGCCCTGTCGGAAGCCGAACAGGCACGCCTCTCGGCCGGGCTGGCCCGCCTCGAGGCGCTGCGCGACATCCGCCCCGGCTGGGATCTCAACCTCACCGCCCTGAACGACGATCTCGGCCGCTATTTCGGCACCGATCGCGGCGTGCTGGTGCTGTCGGCCGGCGCGGACGCTTTCGACGGCCTCAAGGCCGGCGACGTGATCCGCAAGGTTGACGGCCGCACGGTGGCGCGTCCGGAGGAGGCGCTGCGCGCGCTGCGCGACCAGGCAACCGGCAGCGAGGTCGTGCTCGACGTGCTGCGCGAGCGCAAGTCGCTCGCGCTGAAGGTCAAGGTGCCGGAATACCGCTCGATCTTCCGGCTCGGCCTGCCGGCCCCGGCACCCCCGGCCCCACCGGCCGCGCCGCGGCCGCCGAAGGCTCCGGGCGCGACCGCACCGTTGCCGCCGCCTCCGCCACCCGCCGCGCCGGAACCGCCGCCCGGCGCCAGCGTCGTGTGGATCGGCGACACGGTCGACTGAGCGCCGGCGCCGGCGCGCACGGGCGACGGGTAGTGCGACGGCTCCCCGCTGGTGCGGGGCGAAGGAAGGCCGGGGTTTCGTGCGTGTGCAGGACGCGCCGGGAGCAGGAGCGCCCCTCATCCGCGGCTGCCGCCGTCGCAAGAATGCATGCTGCATTTCAGGGAAAACGCCAGCTTTCCCTTCTCCCCGTGGCGACGGGGAGAAGGTGCCCGGCAGGGCGGATGAGGGGCGCTTCTCTGCTTCACCGGCAGGGCCAATGAAGTGGCGCGTGCGCGTTCCTGCAATGTCGATCGCACCCCACCTCCCACGGCCCCTCATCCGGTGCTGCCGCACCACCTTCTCCCCGCTGCGCGGGGCGAAGG
>CAKSZY010000024.1 GCA_934526015.1 uncultured Dokdonella sp. | reverse complement strand
TCGTCGCCCCACCTTGATCTGCGCGCAGGCAGTGCGGTGACGCATGCGCAGACTTGTTCAGAGCATCCCTAGTCCGGGCGATGGTAGGAGTAGACCAGGGTGGCGCTGCCGAGGAAGTCGATGGTGGTCGACTGGTGTCCACCCAGGCGACGGGCGACGCGCTCGGATGCGGCGTTCTCGATGCGGATCAGGCTGATCACGCGTTCGGCGCCGAGTTGGCGGAAGGCGTAGTCGAGCACGGCCCGCGCCGCTTCGGTGGCGAGGCCGCGGCGGCGGAACCCGGGCCGCAGCATCCAGCCGATCTCGAGGTCGGGCCAGCCGTCCGGATTGTGCAGGCCGGCGCGGCCGACGAACTCGCCGCTGTCCTCCAGTTCGAGCGCCCACATGCCGTAGCCGCGCAGCATCCAGTGGCCGAGCAGCATCGCCATCGAACGCCATGCATTCATGCGGTCGAGCGGCTGGCCGTCGCCGATGAAACGCGTGGTGCCTTCGTCGGCGAGCATCGCCGCGTAGGCTTCGAAGTGTTTTTCCGACAGCGCGACGAGGCGCAGCCGTTCGGTGGCAAGGACGGGGATCTCGAACATGTCGCGAAGTACCTCAGGCGAGAAGTCCGGCGAGCGCCTGCGAGGACGCGCGGAGACTTTCGCTCCAGGTGAAGCCGACGATGCGTTCGCCGGTCTCGGAGTCGAGGAAGGCTTCCTCCTGCCCAGGGGCGAGCAGGTGGCGGTAGTCGACGGTGATTTCGCTGCCGGCGGCGAGGTCCGTGGCGGCGAAGACGAAGCCGAGGTGCCAGAGGCCGGTCGGTGCGAAGGCATGGTTGACGTAGCACTCGTCGGGCCATTCGGGAGTGACCGTGAAGCGGTCCTCGAACCAGCGCACGGTGGCCGGCAGCAGGGCTTCGGCGTCGGGCATCGCCTCGATCTCGGCGAGGGTCCACGTGCGCGGAATCGCATCGGGGGCGATCACGACGCGGCCGCGGGTGACCGGCTCGGCGAGGAAAACGCCCTTGCCGGCGCCGCGGATCGTCGACGCGGCAATGTGGTAGCGGGGGAGGATCAAAGCAGCATCTGCGCACCGGCGGAGGCGCGCGGAGTCTAGCACGCAGCGCCGCTCGTGCTGCGTGGCAACACGAGCGGCGCGGTGCGGCCAGCCGGGTGGCCGGCGGCGGTCAATCCACCGACGCAGCCTTCGCCACCTTGGCGACCCGGGCCTTGCCGCCGGTGAGGATGTTGGCGCGGTTCAGTTCGACGGTCTTCTCGCCGATGCCCTTGACGTTGGCGAGGGCGTCGGCGCTGGCGAACGGGCCGTGCTCGTCGCGATAGGCGACGATCGCCTCGGCCTTGCTCATGCCGACGCCGTCGAGGCCTTCGGCGAGCTCCTGCGCGTCGGCGGTGTTGATGTCGACCGGATGACCGGCGAATGCCGGCTGGGCCAGCGCGCAGGACAGGATCAGCGCAGCGAGGATGGACTTCATGTTCATGGTGAGGCTCCCTGGAGTGGTGCCGGCGCGGGATGCGTCCGGTGCAGGCAGTCTGTGCGGCGCGCCGTCGCGGCGCAGCGGTGAAACGCCGCGGCCCGGCGTACGGCCGCGCCGCGCTGCCGTGTAGGCGAATTCCTACGTCGATTGGGCCGGCGGCGATGGCGGGCTAGAATCGGCGTCCGACCATCCAGCACCCGGTGCGAGGCAGGCCATCATGGATTCACGCCAGATCAGCGACTTCGTCGGTGGATTGTGGGACGAACAGATCGTCCCGCAACTCGTCGAGTACATCCGCATCCCGAACAAGTCGCCGATGTTCGATGCGCAATGGGCGGAACACGGTTACATGGACCAGGCCGTCGCCCTGATGGAAACCTGGGCGAAGGGTCAGCCGATCCCCGGCATGACGATCGAGGTGGTGCGCCTGCAGGGGCGCACGCCGCTGATCTTCATCGAAGTGCCGGGCGAGGGCGAGGATTGCGTGCTGCTGTACGGACACCTCGACAAGCAGCCGGAGATGACCGGCTGGGCCGAACACCTCGGCCCGTGGAAGCCGGTGATCGAAGGCGACAAGCTGTTCGGCCGCGGCGGTGCCGACGACGGTTACGCGATCTTCGGTTCGCTCGCCGCGATCCTTGCCCTGCAGGCGCAGAAGATCCCGCATTCGCGCTGCGTGATCATGATCGAGGCTTGCGAGGAATCGGGCAGCTACGACCTGCCGTACTACGTCGACCACCTCGCGCCGCGCATCGGCAAGCCGTCGCTGATCGTCTGCCTCGATTCGGGCTGCGGCAATTACGAGCAGATGTGGCTGACCACCTCGCTGCGCGGCATGACCGGCGGCAACCTGCGCGTCGACGTGCTCGACGAGGGCGTGCATTCCGGTGACGCCTCGGGCGTGGTCGCCTCGAGCTTCCGCATCCTGCGCCAGGTGCTTTCGCGCCTCGAGGACGAGGGCAGCGGGCGCATCCTGCCGGAAGAGTTGCACGTCGAGATCCCGGCCCAGCGCCGCGAGCAGGCCCGGCGCAGCGCCGAAGTCCTCGGCGACGACATCTGGTCGAAGTTTCCGTTCGTCGACGGCATGCGGCCGGTGGATGCCGTCCTCGGCGAACTCGTGCTCAACCGCACCTGGCGGCCGGCCTTGGCGATCACCGGCGTCGGTGGCCTGCCGACGCTGGACTCGGCCGGCAACGTGCTGCGCCCGTTCACCGCGGTCAAGCTGAGCCTGCGTCTGCCGCCGACCGCCGATGCGGTCAAGGCCGGCGAATTCCTCAAGAACCTGCTCGAGAAGGATCCGCCGTACGGTGCCAGGGTGAGTTTCCAGCTGGAGAAGGCCGGCAGCGGCTGGAATGCGCCGGAACTGGCGTCGTGGCTCGAACAGTCGGTCGACGAGGCCTCGCGCATGTTCTTCGGCCCGCCGCCGGCCTACATGGGCGAGGGCGGCTCGATTCCGTTCATGGGCATGCTCGGCGAGAAATTCCCCGGCGCGCAGTTCCTCATCACCGGCGTGCTCGGCCCGCATTCGAATGCGCACGGCCCGAACGAGTTCCTGCACATCCCGACCGGAAAGCGCGTCAGCGCCTGCGTGGCCAAGGTCATCGCCGATCATCATGTCGCCAGCGGCAAGGGCCTGACCCGCGGCGTCGCCGCCAGCCACGCGCATACGGTCAAGGGTGGCGACGGCTGCTGCTGAGCTTCCCGTCGTTTCCCGCACCCGGCGAGCGATGGCCTGAAACACGAAGGACACGAAGGAAAAGCTTTTCAATGATTGGCTTTTCCTCGGTGTGCTCCGTGTGCGCCGTGTTTCAATCTTTCCGCTTTCGGCTGAAGCAAAAGACTGAAACACGGAGCACACGGAGCACACGGAGAAGAGCTGTTCAGTGAATTGGCCTGTTCTTCGTGCCCTTCGTGGTTCGGTCCTTCCGCTTCGTTCGCGGATCCGGTCAGCGCAAGGCGGGAATGCGCAGGTCGACGTTGCGCGGGCAGCGTGTGCGCACGTCGCGACCGCAGCGGCGCGGCACCAGTTCGTCGTCGACGCAGATGCGCACCTCGGCGAGGTCGCGGCCACGGCAGACCACGGCAAAGCGGTCGGCGCGCAGGTCCGGATTGGCGGCGATGAAGGCGTCGCGCACATCGTCGGCCTGCATCCGCGGAGGTCGCTTCGGGGTGGTGAACTCCGGCGGGATGCGCACCGCGGCAAAGGCACGGTCGGAGAGGTCGAAATAGTCGGCCGCGGCGAGTCCGCTGCAGGCGCCGTGGGCGCGCCATTCGTGCTGAACGAGGCGCCGGCTCGGCATGAAGGCCAGGGTGCGCTCGATGGTCGCCGCGTCGGGGCGCTCGCGGGTCGGGCAATCCTGCGGGCCGCCGCCACGTTCATGCTGCGGCCACAGCCCGTGCAGGACGAAGCCGTAGCCACGCGGGCCGCACTGCTCGCGGTCGTGCGGGTTCGACTCGCAATAGCTCGGCGACCACGACAGGGCGATGAGCCAGTAGTCGAAGCCGCGTCCGGCGTCCGGCGGGCGCGCGGCAGGCGCGGGCCGGGACACGAGCGTTTGCGCCGGTTCCGCAGTCGGTGGCGGTGGCGTGCGCGCCGGTGCGGACGGGCGCGCCAGCAGGCCGATACCGGCGGCAACGGCAAGGACGAGCAGCGAAACGATGGCGCGATGGCGACGGTTCATCGGCGCATGATGGCGAATGCGCCGCCATGGCGCCATCTGCATTGCCGTGGCGAGCCGCTATCATGCGGGCGCGATCCCTTTCCATCCACAAGGCTTCCATGACCCGACGCATCCAGCAACGCCGCTCGCCGATCCATGGCAACGGGGTATTCGCCAAGACGCACATTCCCGCCGGCACCGAACTCGTGGAGTACCGCGGCCGGCGCCTCACCCACGCCCAGGCCGACCGCCTCTATTCGGGCACGACCGAGGCCGGACACACCTTCCTGTTCACCCTCAACGACAAGTACATCATCGATGCCAATGTCGAGGGCAACGTCGCGCGCTGGATCAACCACAGCTGCGCGCCGAACTGCCAGGCGGTGCTCGAGGAGAATGCCGAGGGCAAGCCGAAGCTCGACCGCGTGATGATCGAGGCCTTGCGCGACATCAAGCCCGGCGAGGAGCTGACCTACGATTACGGCATCACCCTCGAGGAGCGCCTGACCCCGCGCCTGAAGAAGATCTGGGCCTGCCATTGCGGTGCGGCGAAATGCGTCGGCACGATGCTGCGGCCCAAGCGCAAGCCGGCCGCATCGAAGCGCAGGGCAGCCGGCGCAAGCTGAACGCGGGCGGCGGTGGCAGCACGGATCGATTGACGCCACGCCGGGGGAATTGCAGGCTAGCCGCGGGCCCCGTCCACCGCCTCGCCTGGCCGGGTTTGCGGCACGGACGGCGGGGGACCGGGAAACCGGTGCAGGCCCTGCATGCCGGGGCCGGCATGCGGAGTGTGGAACTGGCGTGTTCATGTCGACGAAAGACAAAATCATCGCTGCGGTCGGGGCTGCCGACGAAGACGTCGCCCACCTGCGCCTGTTGATGCGCAAGGCGGGTGCGCAGCTCGACCATCGCTGGCGCTGGGGCAGCGAGGTCGGCGCCGACCTCGTCGTCGTCAACGCCGACGACTTCGCCGGACAGATGGCGCGTGCGCGCGCCCAGGTCTCCGGCATCCGCCACGCGCTCATCCGCGATGCCGGGTCCGATTCCGGCGACGCGCTCGCCTTCGTGCGGCCGTTCCGCGCCGAGGACGTCGTCGCCGTGCTGAACGAGGTGACGCGGGAAACGGCCAAGCCCGAAACCATTGCGCCGACGCGCCAGGATTTCTACTTCGAGGACGTCGAAGGCGGTGTCGCCGACGCTGCCTTCGAGGCACGCACGCTGCCGGCGGCGGACCACGAGATCGCTCCAGGGCTCGACGAACTGATCCGCGGCAATCCGCTGGTCGACCCGTTCGCCGACGTGCGGCCGCCGCTGGGTGCCGACGAGACGGTGACGATCGACGCCGGTGAAGGCCCGACCCGCCGCAGCGAGGCGCGGCAGGACCGCGATCCGCGGCGACCGGACGACGAGCCGCCGCCGCCGCGCCGCTATGCGCCGGCAGCGAAGCGGATTTCGCCCGAAGACCTCACCCTGCGCCCGTTGCGCGAATTCCTCGCCGGCGACCTGCTTGGCGGCCCGGCCCGGCTCGACTTCCCCGGCGAGCCGGTCCTCGTGCTCGACCCGAAGAACCAGGCCTTCCACAGTCCGGCGCGCCTGCCGGCACTGGAGACCTATCTGCGCGAACCGTCGCGGCGCAGCGACTGGCGCGCGCTGACCAATGCCGAGATCGCCGAAGCGCGCGCGGCCCAGCCGGCGCAGTCCTACCTGAAACTGCAATGGCTGGATGTCCTGCTGCGTTCGGGCGGACGCCTCGCCCCGCACCTCGATCCCGGCGGCACCTACCGCCTGACCCGTTGGCTCGACCTGCTGCGCGACTACCCGCGTCAGGCGCGCATCTCCACGGCGATGATGCAGTCGCTGCGGCTGCACGAGATCGTCGCCGCCAGCGGGGCCGGGATGTCCGAGGTGTTCGACGTGGTCAACGCCTATGACGCGATCGGCTGGCTGGAATGGACGCCGCGCGCCCCGCGCCATGGCGAATCGGCCGCGGACAGCCGCCGCGGCGGCATCGTCCAGCGCCTGCGCAAGCCGTTCGGGCGCTGACCCCGGAGCCCCTCAGTCGTCCTCGGCGCGCGGTCGCCAGGATTCGACGAGCTGACGTTGCACGGCGGGCGGGACGGCTTCGTAGTGGCTCAGCTCCAGGGTGTAACGGCCACGTCCACCGGTCATCGCCTTCAGTTCGGTCGAGTAGTCGCTGATTTCGGCAAGCGGCACCTGCGCGCGCACGACGATCTCGCCGCCGCGCAGCACGTCGGTGCCGTGGATGCGCGCGCGCTTGCCGGCGAGGCTGCCGGTGATGTCGCCGACATGCGCCTCGGGCACGTTGACGTCGAGGTTGACGATCGGTTCGAGCACGGTCGGCCGCGCCTTGGCGATCGCATCGAGGAAGGCCTTGCGGCCGGCGGCGACGAAGGCGACCTCCTTGGAATCGACCGCATGGTGGCGCCCGTCGTAGACGGTCACGCGCACGTCCTGCAGCGGAAAGCCGGCGACCGCACCGTGTTCGAGCACCTGGCGCACGCCTTTCTCGATCGCCGGCACGAACTGGCCGGGAATGGAACCGCCCTTGATCTCCTCGTTGAACTCGAAGCCGCTCCCGCGCGGCAGCGGCTCGATGCGCAGGTAGACCTCGCCGAACTGGCCGGCGCCGCCGGTCTGCTTCTTGTGCCGGTGATGGCCTTCGGCCGAGCCGGCGACGGTCTCGCGATAGGCGATGCGCGGCGGGCGCGTCGTCACTTCCACGCCATAGCGTTCCTTCATGCGTTCGAGCACGAGTTTGACGTGCAGGTCGGAGAGGCCGCGCACGATGGTTTCATTGAGTTCGCGGCTGTGCTCGACGCGGAAGCACGGGTCTTCCTCGCCGAGGCGTGCGAGCACGGTGGCGAGCTTCTGTTCCTGGCCCTTGTGCGCCGGCTCGACGGCCAGGCCGAACATCGGTTGGGGGAAATCGAGCGGCTTCAGGTGGATGTGGTCCTCGTCGTGCGAATCGTGCAGCACGGCATCGAAATGGATCTCCTCGATCTTGGCGATCGCGGCGATGTCGCCGGGGATCGCACAGTCGATCTCGATGTGGTCCTTGCCCTTCAGCCGGTACAGGTGACCGACCTTGAACGGCTTGCGGCCGTCGTCGATGAAGAGCTGGGTGTCCTTGCGCACGCTGCCCTGGTAGACGCGGAAGATGCCGAGCTTGCCGACGAACGGATCGTTGACGATCTTGAAGACATCGGCGATGACGTGGCGGTCGGGATCGGCGACCGCCTCGATCGGCTGCGCGCCGGCGCCGGTGCCCTTGACGAAGGGCGGCGGATTGCCCTCGAGCGGATTCGGCAACAGGCGCGCGGCGACGTCGAGCAGTTCGCGCACGCCGGCGCCGGTGCGCGCCGAGGTGTAGCAGATCGGCACCAGGTGCCCCTCGCGCAGGCACTGCTCGAAGGCGTCGTGCAGTTCCTCGCCGGCAAGGCCTTCCTCGCCGAGGTCGAGATAGTGGTTCATCACCGATTCGTTGATCTCGACCACCTGGTCGATGATGCGCTGGTGGGCTTCGGCGACCGAGGAAAAATCCGCCTCGCCGGCGGGATTGAAGAAGCAGTCGACGACCCGGCTGGCGCCCTGCGAAGGCAGGTTGAGCGGCAGGCATTCGTTGCCGAATTCCTCGCGCAGCGCCGCGGTGAGCGCGGGCAGGTCGGCGCCGTCGGCGTCGATGCGGTTGATCACGATCAGGCGCGCCAGCCCGCGCGCCCGCGCGCGCTCCATCATGCGTCGGGTGAGATGGCCGATGCCCTGCACGGCGTCGACCACGATCGCGCAGGTCTCCACCGCGGCCAGCGCGGACAGGGTCGGGCCGCGGAAGTCCGGATATCCCGGTGTGTCGATCAGGTTGATGTGGCAACCCTCGCGGTCGATCGAGGCGATCGTGGCCGCCATCGAATGGCGGCGTTCGCGTTCCATCGGATCGAAGTCGGACACGGTGTTGCCGCGTTCGATCGTGCCTGCCGCCTGGATCGTGCCGCCGGCATGCAGCAGGGCTTCGAACAGCGTGGTTTTGCCGGCGCCGGCATGGCCTGCCAGGGCGATGTTGCGGATGTCGGGGGTGCTGTAGGACATGGTCGCCTCCGTGGTGCGTGCGCTCGGGTCGCCTCCGTGCAGGAACGGGCATCCGTGCGGGATCCGCGATCGGCAGCGCATGCACGCACGCGCGTCTCGTCGCGGCGGCGTTCGCGGGGATGGCCTGTCCGGCGTGGCGGTCCGCGACACATCGTGATCGACCGGCAGTCGCTTGCGTCGACCGGTCTGGCGAAGCGTGCGGACTTCCGCGGCAGGTTGGCAGTGGGCCAGGACCAGCGGGCGTCGCCGCAAGCCTTGCGCCATGACGCCGACGGATCAAGTTGCAGCGCAGAAGTCGGTCCGCGTCATAATCCCGGATTCACGGGCATCGGCCCGCGCGGGGGACCGAGGGCGGTGAGCGAACCGATCGACACTAGGCGCTGGCGCGCGGTGTGCGTGCACGGTGCCGGCGGCGGCGCCTGGGAATGGGCGATCTGGAGCCGCGTGCTCGGTGCCCACGCGATCGAGGTGGTCAGCGCCGACCTGCAGGCCGCTGCCGGCGGTCTTGCCGACACCCGCTTCGCCGACTATCGCGCGCAGGTGGCCGCATGGTGCCGGAATGCCGCCGGCGACGGCGTTGCGCTGGTCCTGGTCGGCGCCAGCCTCGGCGGCCTGCTGGCGCTGGCGGTGGCCGCGGAAACCCGCGTCGACGCGCTGGTGCTGGTCAATGCGATGCCGCCTGCCGGGGTGGTGGCGCGCCTGCCGGCAACCAACCATCCGGCGCTGGTGCCCTGGCGCAGCGCGCGCACGCTGCAGGACACGTTGCGGGCGCTGCCGGATGCCGACGATGCCGCCGTCCTGCACGCCTTCCGGCGCTGGCGCGACGAATCCGGGGCCGTGCTCAACGAGGCGCAGGCCGGCATTGCGATCGATTGGCCGACCTGTCCGGCCCTCGTGCTCGCCAGCGGGCGCGACGATGACGTGCCGGCGTTTGCCAGCCGCGCACTGGCCGTGCGCCTGGGGGCGGATTTCGAATGCCTGCGCGAGGCCAGCCACGTCGGTCCGCTGCTCGGTGCCCCGTCCGCGGCTGCCGCCGCACGCGTGGTCGGCTGGCTGGGGCAAAGGTCCGGCAAGCGCGCCTGATCGCCTGCCGGCGTCGTCCCTGCCGATCACCGGCACGTCGCATCGTGCCGGCAGGGTTGCGGGAAGACGCGGCCGGCGACGATGGCCGGCGGCAGCAAGCGCCGCCGCCGGCCGGATTCCGGCTCAGTCGCCGCCGAAGCTGTCGGCGAAGATGCGGTCGGTGGCCAGGCGCAGGACGAAGCCGTCGTGGTCGGAAACCCCGATGGCGCCGGTGCTGAGGCGTTCGGTCTGGTCGGCCGCATCGAGGTTGGCGCGACCGTAGTCGAAGCCGGCGAACCAGCGCTGCGCGACCGTGTTGAGCAGGGCGTGGTCGAGCACCTGGGTGACCGGCACGTCGCGCGCGGTGTAGCCGAAGATCGCGCCGAAGTTCTCGGTGAACAGGAACGAATACTGCTCGTTGGCCGGCAGCGAGGTGACCGCGTTCCACAGCGGCGGCGAGACGATGTTGGGGCCGCCGAGGTCGACGACGTTGGCGTCGTCGTCGTAGCTGCCCTGGATCAGGCCGGTGATGTGCACGAAGCCGTCGCTGTCGACGTAGTCGTTGAAGTCGCCGATCACCAGCACCGGACGATCGGCGTGCAGCTGCTGGATTTCCTGCACGCGCAGGGCCATCGACTTCGCCTGGTTGAAGCGCTTGAGGCGGTTGCGATCGACGTCGGCCTGGGTGCAGTTCGAGCCGGTCGGGCGATCGACGCAGCTGCGCGACTTCGGATGCACGACGAACACGCTGAACGGGTTGTCCTGGAACGTCGCATCCAGACGCAGCAGCGGGCGATCGTGCAGGGTGTCCATGGCGTTGTCGTCCGGGTCGAACCACATCTCGTCCTTGTCGAGCTGGGTGATGACGACGTCGTCGATGCGGTCGTTGCGCACGAGATAGCCGACGTCGATGCCGCCGATGTCGTTGCCTTCCTCGAGGTGGGCGGTGTAGGTGATGCCGTGGTCGCTGGCGATCTTCGTCGCGAGCAGCTGCAGCACGGCCAGGTTCTCGACTTCGACCATGCCGAGCACGTCCGGCAATTCGAGCACGTTGCCGATGTAGTCGGACAGGCGCGCGAGCTTGAGGTCGAGCGCCGCCTGGTCGGGCTCGCCGCCGTTGCCGCAGGTCCCCGGCGTGTTGTTCGGATCGGTGTCGCACAGGCGCAGCACGTTGAACGCACCGATGCGCAGTTCGGCGCTGCCCTGGCCGGCCGGCACCGCGCGCGGCAGCGGTGCCGCTTCGGTCACCGTGAAGGTGGTCGGCAGGAAGTCGTAGTCGCCGAAGCTGAAGGTCAGCACGCCGGTGGCGCTGAAGCGCGTGCCGCCGGTGATTTCGGTATCGGCCGGCACCGCACCGAGGGCATCGGCATCGAGTTCGAAGATGTGCGGATTGCCGCTGAACGTGCCGGCTGCCGGATTGCCGACGCCCGGCACCAGCGGATACAGGGTGCCGGGGCCGCGCAGCGAGCGCTCCGGACCGGCCGAGACGAACACCTGACCGTAGATGTCGGTGCTGAAGTACTGGTTGCCGCGCGCGACGATGCCTTCGGCGATGCCGATGCGCATGCCCTCGAAACACTCGAGGTTGCTGAGCGTTCCGCAGCTGAGGTTGTCGGGGTCGGGCGAGGGCGTTGCGGCATCGAATTCGATTGCCGCCGGCAGGTCGTTGCCGGTGCTGGTGACGACGAGGCCGCTGACCGAGGTCAGCTCGGTCAGCTCGAAGTATTCGGTGACCGTGGCGACGAGATTGACTGCGTCACCGACGACGATGCCGGCCGGAGCCGTGCTGGTGAACACGTAGATGCCTTCCGAGGTCAGCGGGTCGTTGTCGTCCTCGCCGTCCGGGGTCTGCATCCAGAAGCCCTGCGGACCGACTGCGGTGACGATGTTGCCTTCGGTGCGCACGCGCTGGCCGACGATCGGCGAGACGAGGCCCGAGCCCTGGATTTCGTGGATGGCGTAGGTGCCGACGTCGTCGTCCTGGATCGTGCCGGTGGCGCTGAGCGTGGCCGGGATGGCGCCGCTGATGGCGCTCAAGTCGAGGCGGAAGCTGCGGGTCGACTGCGGCGTGGTGTTGGCGATGACCTCGACCGTGATCGTGGTCGAGCCGCTGCCTGCGGCAATCGTGCCGTTGCCGCTGGTCGCCACGTAGTCGGTGCCGGCGATCGCGGTGCCGTCGGCGGTGGCGAAGTTGAAGGTGATGTCGCTTGCCGACGTCGGCGTGACCGACACGGTGAAGACGAACGGCGTGTTGCCGGTGTCGCCCTCGGGCAGGCTGACGTTCGCCATCGAGGCGGTCGGCAGGGCGGGGCCGCCGCAGGGGGCGAACGTGCTCGCCGTGTTGCGCGGGACCGGCGGCACGCCGGAGGCCTCGAAATCCTGGGAATCGTCGCCGCTGATCGCGCAACCGCCGTTCTTGCGCACGATGGATGTGGAGTTGCTCATCGCGGGTGCTGCAGGCGTGCAGTTGGCGCTGCCGATGCCGACCAGGTCGACCACCGCAGCACCGCTCGGGCAGGCGCCGGTCTGCGCGGTCGTGGTATTGGCGAGCAGGACCTTGGCATTCGCGCCGGCCATGGCCGTGGTGCCGGTTGCATCGGGCGTGGGCAGGGGCGTCGTGCCGCCGGTGCCAGCGGCTTGCTGGATGAGGTAGTACTGGCCGGGCTGCAGGCTGAAGTTGCCGAGCGCGGTGATCGCCCAGTTCGTGCCGGTGGACGAGGCGTACTGCACCGACCAGCCGTCCAGGTTCTGCGCGGTGGCGCCCGCGTTGAAGATCTCGATGAAGTCATGCGTGAGCGTCGCGCCGGAATTGCCGCCGCCGCCGTAGACCTGACTGATGACGACCTGCGCCGAGGCGCCGGTGGTCGCACCGGCGAGCACGAGCGCAGCGCCGAGAAGCTGGATTGATCGCAACATGGGAACCCCGAGGTTGAGCCGGACCGGACACGCTAGCCGGCAATTTTGACACAGGCATGTCGACCGCGCCGGAGTTGGCCCGGGCCGGCGGGATGTCCGGCCAGGCGGCCCTTCCTGCATGCGCCACGCGTGCCGGACGCGGTGCACTCCGGCCGCCCCCTCTCCCCAACCCCTCTCCCGCGAGGGGAGAGGGGCTTTGAAGCTGCGTCAGCGCTGCCTTTCTTCCCTCTCCCCTTGCGGGAGAGGGACCGAGGGAGAGGGGTTGGATGCGCGCAGCGCATCCATGATGACCTCGAGAACGAGGTCGGTGCGCAGCAGGATGTCGTCGTTCCAGAAACGCAATACGCGAAAGCCCTGGCCCGCCAGCCAGGCGTCGCGCTCGCGGTCGCTGGCGGATTCGTTGTGCTGGCCGCCATCGGCTTCGACGATGACTCGGGCGCCGAAGTGGACGAAATCGACCACGCAGCCACCGATCGGCTGCTCGCGCCCGAACTTCGCGTCGGCAAGGCGATGCGCGCGCAGGTGTCGCCACGGCAGACGCTCGGCGTCGGTCATCCGAAGACGCAGCTGCCTGGCGAAACGGCGCTGTTCCATGCGCGGGATTCCTGCCCTTTGCGTGCGGGCGGATCGAACCGTACTACCCGCGGATGCGCGCGTACACGGTGATCTCCTCGCGGTCGTGGTAGAGCTGGCGTGCGCGCCAGTCGAGCCGGCGGCCGGCGACCGCTTGCGCGACGAGGTCGCGACACAGCACGACCTCGTCGTGGCGCTTCTTCATCGGCAGCTTGAGGTTGAAGATCGCATGCCGGCACCAGCCGTTGGCCAGCCATTCGGCCATGCGTGCGGCCACCCGCCGCGGTTGTTCGACCATGTCGCAGACCAGCCAGTCGACCGCCTGCGGCGGCCGGTAGCGAAAGCCGTCCTCGCGCAGGTGGGTGACCAGGCCGCTGGCGAGCAGGGCGGGGTCCATCGGGCCGTTGTCGATGGCGGTGACGTGCAGCGAACGGCGCACGAGCTGCCAGGTCCAGCCGCCCGGCGCGGCGCCGAGGTCGACCGCACGCATGCCGGGCTTCAACCAGCGTTCGCGCTCGTCGGCATCGAGCAGGGTCAGCAGGGCTTCTTCCAGTTTCAGCGTCGAGCGGCTCGGTGCAGACGAAGGAAAGCGCAGGCGCGGGATGCCGCCCGGCCACGGCGCGGCTTGGTCGATGCGCGTGCTGCCGACGAAGGCGGTGTCCGCATCGGCGAGGCAGACATGCAGGCGCCGCGGTGCCGCCGGATCGATCAGCTGTTCGCGCTTGAGCGCGCCGACCAGGGCGTGATTGAGCGATCGGCACAGGGCGGCGAGCTCGCGCGCGGCGTCGTTGTCGGGCGCCTCGATCCAGGCATCGCACCAGGGGCCGCCGGCGGCGCGGATCGCCGGCATCAGCACGCCGAGTCGATCGCGCCCGGGCAGGCCGTCGATGCGCGCGACGAGGTGCACGCACTGGCGCGCGAACACCAGGTCGCGCCAGCGCACGGCGGCGGCGAAACGCGCGGCCGCTGCGGCATCCGCGAGGATGTATTCGACGAAGGCGTTGCCGGCACGCGTGCGGGCGAAGCCGCCGCAGCCCGCCGTGCGGTCATGCGCGGCGAATTCCTGCGCGCAATCGCCCTCGAAGCCGGCGCGGCAATAGGCGAGCATGCCGTGCAGCGGAACCACGGCCGCGGCGGCCGGCGGCGCCGGCTCAGTAGGCCGTGCCATCGCTCTCGCGGTAGAGCTGGAACACCTCGCGCGCGGTCTGGCGCAGGATGTCGCGGCGCACGCGGATGCCGCGCTGCTCGAGCTCGCCGACCCAGTCGGCCGGCAGCGGCCCCTCGTCGAACTCGCTGAGTTGCATGACGTCCTCGGCGCGCGCGCCGATCAGCAGTTCGTCGATGCCGGCCCAGAAGCTCGCGCCGTAGCACATCGCGCAGGGCTGCGCGCTGGTGGCGAGGATGTAGCGGCCGCCGGTCTCGTTGAGGCGGAAGCGCCGCAGGCGCGCCTGCGCGCTCATGAAGGCCATCATCTCGGCATGTGCGACCGAGCACGTCTGCGGCACCACGCGGTTGACGCCGACCGCGACGAGCTGGCCATCGCCACTGAACACCGCGGCGCCGAACGGGCCGCCGGTGCGCAGTTCGATGTTGCGCCGGGCCAGCGAGATGGCGAGCGCCACCCGCGTCTCGTCGTCGGGATAGGTCGCTGCGGGGTCGATTTCCTGGTGGATCCAGGCGGGCAGGGCAAGTTCGATCTTGACGAAGAGCATGCAGGGTTCCGTTCGGGGTCGGTCACGCGGATACGGTCATTCGGTCTGCGCCTGGCTGGCCGCGCAACGGCCCTGCTGGCAGGTGCAGGCCTCGATCACCGGGAAGCCGCAGACCCCGGTCATTCCCTTCTCCGCGCATTCGGCCTTGACGCGTTCGGGGAACACCGGGCTGGTGCGGTTGACGCAGGCCGGATGGTAGCCGCAGCAGTTGCCGACATCCTTGACCACGCAGTCGGCATCGATGCGACAGCGGTCGTCGACCTCGCCGGCAGCCGGCAGCGGTGTCGACGGAGCCGCGGCGCAACCGGTGCAGAAGAACACGAGCAGGAGGACGAGGGCGCGCATGCGCCGATGATAGCGCCGCGCACCCCGTCCGGAGGCGGCATCAGCGTCCGGCGACCCGCGCCCAGGTGTCGCGCAGGGTGACCACGCGGTTGAACACGGGTGCCCCCGCGCGGTGGTCGTGGCGGTCGGCGACGAAATAGCCGAGGCGCTCGAACTGCCAGGCCGACTCGTTCGCGGCGCCGGCCAGCGAAGGCTCGAGCCAGGCGCGCACGACGCGCTTGGAGTTCGGGTTGAGATGATCGCGATAGCTCTTGCCGTCGCTGTCGTCATCCGGATCGGCGACGTCGAACAGGCGGTCGTAGAGGCGAACCTCGGCGGCCAGCGCATGCGCCGCGCTGACCCAGTGGATGGTGCCCTTGACCTTGCGCTCGGCGCCGGGCTGGCCGGGACGGGTGTCGGCATCGAGCGTGCCGCGCAACTCGACGATCGCGCCGTCGGCGTCCTTGACCACATCGACGCAGCGCGCGATGCCGACCCCGCGCAGGCGCACCTCGCCGCCCGGCACGAGGCGATGGAAGCCCTTCACCGGTTCCTCCATGAAATCCTCGCGCTCGATCCACAGTTCGCGCGCAAACGGCACCTCGCGCTCGCCGAACGCCTCGTTCTTCGGGTGGTTCGGGAAGCGCAGCGTCTCGAGGTGTCCTTCCGCCAGGTTGGTGAGGACGAGCTTCAGCGGATCGATCACGCCGAGCCGGCGTGGTGCCTCTGCATCGAGCACCTCGCGCACGCAGCCCTCGAGCACGCCGTACTCGATCACCGAGTTCTGCTTGGTCACCCCGGCGCGTTCCCAGAACGTGCGCACGGCCGCCGCCGGGAAACCGCGCCGGCGCACGCCGGACAGGGTCGGCATGCGCGGATCGTCCCAGCCATCGACGAGGCCGTCCTGCACGAGCGCCATCAGCTTGCGCTTGCTCATGACCGTGTAATCGAGGTTGCCGCGGGCGAACTCGATCTGCCTCGGCTTGCCGGGCTCGCAATGGAAGCCGGCTGCGCGCAGCGGTTCGCTGAGCGCGCGGTCGTTCGGCAGGTCGAGCTGGTCGAGGAACCAGTCGTACAGCGGGCGATGGTCCTCGAACTCCAGCGTGCACAGCGAATGGGTGATGTTCTCCAGCGCATCCGACACGCAGTGCGCGTAGTCGTACATCGGATAGATCGGCCAGGCGTCGCCGGTGTTCTGGTGGGTCAGTTTGCGGATGCGGTAGATGGCCGGGTCGCGCATGTTGATGTTGCCGGCGGCCATGTCGATGCGCGCACGCAGGGTGCGCGAGCCGTCGGCGAACTCGCCGGCACGCATGCGCCGGAACAGGTCGAGGCTCTCCTCGACACTGCGCCCGCGGTACGGCGAGTCGCGGCCGGGTTCGGTCAGCGTACCGCGGTAGGCGCGCACTTCCTCGGCGCTGAGGTCGCAGACATAGGCCTTGCCGGTTTCGATCAGCTTGATCGCGCAGCGGTAGAACACCTCGAAATAGTCCGAGGCGTGGCGCAGTTCCGCCCAGTCGAAGCCGAGCCAGTGCACGTCGTCCTTGATCGCCTCGACGTACTCGACGTCTTCGCGCGCCGGGTTGGTGTCGTCGAAACGCAGGTTGCAGGTGCCGCCGAAATCGCGCGCGATGCCGAAATTGAGGCCGATGCTCTTGCCATGGCCGAGGTGCAGGTAGCCGTTCGGCTCCGGCGGGAAACGCGTGGCGACGCGTCCTTCGTGCTTGCCGCTGGCGTTGTCGTCGATGACGATCTGGCGGATGAAGTTGCCGGGAGTGTTCGTTTCGGTCATGCGCGAACGGCCGTCGGGCGGCCGGGCAGGATGGGGAAGGGCGGCAGTCTAGCCGATTCCACAAGGCCGGCCGGCATCGCGCCGCGAGACGGGACCGGTGCGTGCGTGCCGGGAAAGCCGCCGCCGGCGGCGTCGGGTCCGCGGTGTTGCGGCTCAGCCGCGCACCGCGCTGCGCTGGCCCGGCAGGCTGCGCAGGCGCACGCGAACGGGGCCGCGGGCCTCGCGGATGTCGACCACCGATTCGCTCTGCAGGCCCTCGAGGGCGCCGCTGTCGACCAGTTCCGCGGCGACCGCACGGACCGGGCGCATCAGGTCGTGCCAGTGCTGGCCGATGCGCAGGCCCATCGATTGCGCCGCTTCGCTGAGGCCGATCGAGCGGCCATGACCACGATCTCCGAGCAACTCGAAGATGCAGTCGCGTATGCGCTGGGCCAGAGCATCCTCGTTGAGGTGCGCACTCATCCAGGAAGTTTCCAGGGAGAGGTGTCTGGCGTCCTGCCGGATTCGTGCAGTCCGTCCCGGCCTGCCACATGTCCGATCTTTCGATCGCCCCGGCTGCCGTCTCCCGCGAGCCCCCTCCGGACCTCGACTGCCGGCGGCGATCATAGCGCGCGTGGCCGATTTGTCGAGCGCCGACGCTTGCAGTAGCGTGCACCGGTCAGG
Organism: uncultured Dokdonella sp.; assembly: GCA_934526015.1. GTDB lineage: Bacteria > Pseudomonadota > Gammaproteobacteria > Xanthomonadales > Rhodanobacteraceae > Dokdonella. The sequence goes on along the minus strand of CAKSZY010000024.1, from coordinate 14,690 downwards.
AGCCGCTCATGCAGATCATCTACCGCGCCGCGAGCATCATCGATGCGAACCTCGTCAAGGCGGCCATCGAACAGGCCGGCATGCCGGCCTGGGTCAGCGGGACCTACCTGACCGGCGGCATCGGCGAGTTGCCGGCCGGCGGCCTGGTCAGCGTGATGGTGGCCGACATCGACGTCGAGCGTGCCGCACCGATCGCCGCGGCCCTCGATGCGGCCCTGCGCAGCGACATCGAGGAAGACGCCTTCGACGGCACGCTTGCGCCGCGCTTCGTCTAAGGATGCTCTGAACAAGTCTGCGCAAGCGGCATGATGTCCACGAGGCTCGCCCGGTGGTGTGCGTGGCGCCGCCCAGGCTGGTTGCCTGGGCAAGCCGCGCGCGCCGGCGGGAGGGCCTCGTGGACATCACCCCGTCATTGGATCAAGCGGTTGGGGCCGCACTGCCTGCGCGCAGCTCCGCGGCGGGTCGACTCGACAGACGGCCAGTCTGCCTTCGTCGCCCCACCTTGATCTGCGCGCAGGCAGTGCGGTGACGCATGTGCAGACTTGTTCAGAGCATCCCTAAGGAACCCGTCGCATGAACCTGCCGTCGCACGCGCTGCGCCGCAGCGCGCTCGTCGAGATGATCGCCGGCGCCTCGCTGATCAGCCTGACCAGTGTCTTCGTCAAGCTGTCCAATGTCGGGCCCAGCGTGTCGGCGTTCTACCGCATGGCGATCGCCGGCGCGCTGTTGTTCGCCGGCTTGCTGCTGGCGCGCCGCTGGCGCTCGCTGCGCCTGCGCCAGCTGGCGTGGATGCTGCTGCCGGCCGCCGCGTTCGCCGCCGACCTGCTGATGTGGCACCGGAGCATCCTGCATGTCGGCCCCGGCCTGGCCACCCTGCTCGGCAATTTCCAGGTGTTCCTGCTGGCGCTTGCCGGCTGGCTGCTCTATCGCGAACGGCTGGGCCTGGCCTTCGTCGCCGGCGTGCTGCTGGCGATGGCCGGCCTGTACCTGCTGGTCGGACTCGACTGGCAGGCGATGGACCGCGACTACCGCGCCGGTGTCGTGCTTGGCATCGGTTCGGGCGTCGCCTATGCGGTTTACCTGCTGGCGACCCGGCATGCCCAGCGCAGCGGCGAACTGCGCGTGCCGACCCTGCAACTGCTGTGTGTCAGCACCCTGTTGTCGGCCTTCGTGCTCGGCGCGGCGGTGATGGTCGAAGGCGAGAGTTTCGCCATTCCCGATGCGCAGACCGCGTGGGCGCTCGCCGGCCTGGCGGTGCTCGGCCAGATCCTCGGCTGGGTGCTGCTGCTGCGCGCGATCCCGCAGTTGCCGGCCTCACTGGTCGGCTTGCTGCTGTTGCTGCAGCCGGCGCTGTCGTTCGTGTTCGACGTGCTGTTGTTCGCGCGTCCGACCGGTGGTCTCGACTGGCTCGGAGTCGGCCTGTCCCTGCTCGGCATCTTCATCGGCACCTGTCGCCCGGCCGCGGTGGCGGAACCGGTTGCCGCCCCTGCCGCGGGGGAAACGGACCCGCCGCGCGCTCCCGACTGAGGCCGGCGGCAGCCGCTCAGCGCAGGCCGAGGAAATCGGTGCTGCAGATGAAGCGCAGCGCGTCGAGGCGCGGGCTGGCCTGGGGCAGGGCGCCGCGCAGGGCGTCGAGTTCGCGGTCGATCGCCTCGAGTTCCTCGCCGCGCACGCCGGGATTGACCCGGGCGAGGGCGGCGAGGCGGTCGCGTTCGGCACCGAGGTTGCGTTCGGCAGCGGCCAGCGCATTGCCGATCTCCACCTGGGTGCGTTCGCGGGCCAGGGTCTCGGCATGGGCGAGCATCGGCTTGACCAGTTTGGTCAGCACCGGGCGGTAGCGGGCCACGTCGATCTCGCGGTCGGCGGCGCGCTGCACGGCATCGGCCGCCGGCCGGTAGTCGTGGCGAGGCAGCAGGCGCGTGTCGACGACGAGGCGGATCGGCAGCGGCGGCAGCCAGCGTTCGACCGCCAGCGCGCGATCGGCCACGCAGGCGAGCACGAACACGCACTCGAGCAGGGCCGTGCGCGGTGGCAGGGTGTCGTCGACAAGGAACGAGGCATTGCCGTGTTCGCCCTCGAGGAGCAGATCGAGGGCGCCGCCGACCATCGGATGGTCGAGGCGCAGCAACGGCAGGTCTTCACGGGCGAGCGCGGTGGCGCGGTCGAAGGTGACCTGCTGCGGGCCATCCTTCAGCCCCGGGAAACCGTCCGTGCTGAGGTACTCGGGATCGAGCACCACGCAATGCGGACCGGTTTCCTCGTTGTCGATGCCGAACTGCTCGAACAGGCGCAGGATGAACTCGTCGCCGGCACTGCTGCGGTCGGCGGCGCCGAGCGCATCGCGCAGCTCGTCGGCATCGCTCCGGCGCGCACTGGCGAGTTCCAGCAGGCGGTCGCGGCCGCGGTCGATGAGGGCGGAGAGTTCCTCGTGGGCGGCTCGCGTCTCGCCGATCAGCGCATCGAGTTCGGCGTCGGCCGCCTCGCCGCCATGGGCATGCTGTTCGGCCAGGGCGACCACCCGCTCGCCATAGCGCTTGACCAGTTCGCGGCCATCCGACGGGCTCGTGCGGAAGGCATCGAGACCCTGGTCGTACCAGCGTTGCAGGGCATGCTGGGCGGTGCCGGAAAACGCGCAGGCGTGGATCTGGATGTCGTGCTTCTGGCCGATGCGGTCGAGGCGGCCGATGCGCTGTTCGAGCAGATCCGGGTCGAGCGGCAGATCCCAGAGGACGAGGTGGCGGGCGAACTGGAAGTTGCGGCCCTCCGAGCCGATCTCGGAGCACAGCAACAGGCGCGCACCATCGGCTTCGGCGAACCAGGCGGCATTGCGGTCGCGCTGCACGAGGTTCATGCCTTCGTGGAAGCGGGCGACCTTGACGCCGCTGCGCGTGCGCAGGGCGTCCTCGAGGGCGAGCACCTTGGCCTGGGTGCGGCAGATCAGCAGCAGCTTGTCCTGGCCGAGGCGCTCGAGCAGGTCGAGCAGCCACGGCAGGCGCGGATCGTCGGCGTAGGCGGTGTCGATTGTGGTCGGGAGCGGCTGCACGTCGGCATGGAACTCGGCGAGCAGGCGCTGGCGATGCGCATCATCGAGTCCGCTGCCATCGAGGACGGCGAGTTTCGGCGTGCGCTTCGGGAAGCCGCCGACTTGGGCACGACGGTTGCGGAACATCACCCGGCCGGTGCCGTGGCGGTCGATCAGGGCATCGAGCAGGCGTTCGCGTGCGGCCGGCGAGGGGTCATCGAGCAGGGGAAGCAGGTCGGCATCGTCGCCGAGGCGGGTGGCGAGGGCCGCCCGCTGGCCGGCATCGAGCGCATTGCCGTCCTGCAGGCGCCCGGCGATTTCCGACAGCGCCGCGAAGCCTTCGGCTTCGGCGACATAGGCATCGAGATCGTGGTAGCGCGCCGGGTCGAGCAGGCGCAGGCGGGCGAAGTGGCCGCTGCGGCCAAGTTGTTCGGGCGTGGCGGTCAAGAGGATCAGGTTCGGCGTGTGCGCGGCCAGCGCTTCGACGATGCGGTATTCGGTGCTGGCCGACTCCGGCGACCAGGCCAGGTGGTGCGCCTCGTCGGCGACGACGAGATCCCAGCCGGCTTCGATCACCTGGGTGGCGCGTTTGCCGTTGCCGCCGAGGAAGCCGATGCTGGCAATGACGAGCTGTTCGTCCTGGAACGGATTGCGGCCCGGATCGCCGGTCTCGATCGCTTCGCAGCGTTCCTCGTCGAACAGGGCGAAAGACAGGTTGAAGCGGCGCAGCAGTTCGACGAACCACTGATGCACGAGGCTTTCCGGCAGCAGCACGAGCACGCGCCCGACGCGGCCGGTGGCGATCAGGCGGGCGAGGATCATGCCGGCCTCGATGGTCTTGCCGAGTCCGACCTCGTCGGCGAGCAGCACGCGCAGCGGCCGGCGCGCAACCGCCGTGCCGGCGACGCGCAACTGATGGTCGACGAGGTCGATGCGGGCCGATTCCAGTCCCCAGGCCGGCGAACGCAGGGCCTCGGCGCGGCGCAGCAGGGCCTCGAGGCGGAAGTCGAAACGGTCGGCGCGATCGACGCGGCCGGCGATCAGGCGTTCGTCGGCACGCGACATGGCCTGGTTGTCGTCGAGTTCGGCTTCGCTGAGCCGGCGGCCTTCGCCGTGGTAGACCAGCAGGCCGTCATCCTGGTCGACGCGTTCGACGACGAAGCTGACCCCCTTGCCGGTGATCTTCTGGCCGGGGCGGAACTCGGCGCGGGCGATCGGCGCGCTGTGCGCCGCATACTGGCGCAGGACACCGGCAGTGGCGAACAGCACCTGCACGCTGCGACCCTCGATGCGGATCAGCGTGCCGAGCCCGAGTTCGGGTTCGGCGTTCGAGAGGAAGCGTTGACCGGGAACGGGTGCCATCGCGCGAGCGTCGATTCACAGGGCCGCGAATTATCCACCCTCGTTGCCGTGCGGCAAAGGCGCAGCGACGCCGCACCCGGTTTTCCGGCCACGGCCGCGGCGACCTGCAACGGGCCGGCCACGGCGAGTCGGCAGCCGTGGTGCCGCGATCCGCGAGGCGTGGAAACGCACCGGTGGAAGGCCGCGATGCGCCGTCCGCGGAGCGCGTGAGCGCCACGCGAACGCGATCGCCTGCGGCTTGCCTCGGCCCCGCCGGCGCCGGCTTGCGGGCGCTGCCAGCGGGGCAATCCGGAGTCGCCGTCGGGGTCCGTGGCATCGCCATTCTCCATTCCCGGTTCCCCTCGTGGCATAATCCGCGACCTTTTGAGTGCTCCGGACCGCCGGTCCGGTGGCGTGCAAACCCTCGGAGTCGCAATGGATTTCCTCATCAGTTCCGCATTCGCGCAGGGCACCGCGCCCGCCCCGGTGCCCGGTCCGTTCGGCGGTGGACTCGGCAGCTTCCTGCCGCTGATCATCATCTTCGCGATCTTCTACTTCATGCTGATCCGGCCGCAGATGAAGCGTGCCAAGGAGACCCGCGCGATGATCGCCGCGCTCGCCAAGGGCGACGAGGTCATCACCGTCGGCGGCGTGGTCGGTCGCATCGAGGAGCTGTCGGATTCCTTCATCACCCTCGAGATCGCCGACAAGGTCAGCATCAAGGTCCAGCGCAACGCGATCAGCGCGGTGCTGCCGAAGGGCACGATCAAGCAGTCTTGAGTTTCGCCACCGCGGTCCCGATGCAGTGTCGGGGCCGCCGTGGTGCGCGGGTGTAGGCCCGGCCGGGGTGTCGCGCATGCGGCACGGCGCGGCCGATGCGTTCCCCGCCACCGTCGCCGTCGCCGCTGCTGCAGGTCAGGCGACATAGCCGCTCCATCCGTCCCTGGCGTCAAACCGGATCCTTCCGCATGAATGACTATCCCCGCTGGAAACACGCGCTCGTCCTGCTCGTGACCCTGGCCGGCCTGATCTACGCGCTGCCGTCGCTGTATCCGAAACAACCTGCGGTGCAGGTGCTGGCGAACAAGTCGAGCGTGGTCGTCGACGAGGCGCTCAAGGAAAAGGCGCTGCAGGCACTGCAGTCGCGCAAGATCGATTTCGAGAGCGTCGAGATCAAGGACCAGCGCCTGCTCGCGCTGTTCCCGAACACCGATTCCCAGCTCGCCGCCTCCAGCGCGCTGCGCGAGGATCTCGGCGACGGCTACACGGCCGCGCTCAACCTCGCCTCGACGGTGCCTTCCTGGCTGCGCGCGATCGGCGCCAATTCGATGCCGCTCGGCCTCGACCTCCAGGGTGGCGTGCAGTTCCTCATGCAGGTCGACCAGAAGAGCGTGCTCGACATGCAGGAGCAGCGCTATGTCGATGACATCCGCGCGCTGATGCGCGAGCGCAACGTGCGCAACGCCTCGGTCAACCGCACGCCACAGGGCATCGTCGTGCAGACCCGCGGCACTGCCGACCGCGACACGATCGCAGGGGCGATCAACCGCGACCTCAGCACCGAACTGCTGGTCGTCGACGGACCGGTGGTCGGCGAGCAGGCCACCCTCAACGTCAGCGTGCGCCCCGAGCGCCTGCGCCAGATCGCCGACGAGACGATCAAGAGCAACGTCAGCACGCTGCGCAACCGCGTCAATGCGCTCGGTGTCGCCGAACCGGTGATCCAGCAGCAGGGCAGCAACCGCATCGTCGTCGAGCTTCCGGGCCTGCAGGACACCGCCGAGGCGAAGAAGCTGCTCGGCGCGCAGGCGACCCTCGAATACCGTGCCGTCGACGAGAGCGTCAATGCGATCGAGGCCGAACGCACCGGCGTGGTGCCGCCCGATTCGCGCCTCTACCACTTCAAGGACGGCCGCCCGGCGGTGCTGAAGAAGAAGGTCATCGTCACCGGCAACGAACTCGTCGACGCATCGAGCCAGCCCGATCCGCAGACCGGATCGCCGGCGGTATCGGTGACCCTCAACGAGGCCGGTGCGCGCAAGATGCTCGACTTCACCACGCAGAACCTCAAGAAGGGCATGGCGGTGGTCTTCGTCGAACGCACCCCCGAGGTCAAGTTCGTCGACGGCAAGGAAGTGCGCAGCGCCAAGATCACCGAGGAAGTGATCAGCCTGGCCACCATCCAGGGCGTGTTCTCCAAGAAGTTCCAGACCACCGGCCTGGAGAGCATGGCGGCTGCGTCCGAGCTCGCCCTGCTGCTGCGCGCCGGTTCGTTCGCCGCTCCGGTCGACATCGTCGAGGAGCGCGTGATCGGATCCAGCCTCGGCGCCGACAACATCCGCAAGGGCGTCTTGGCGGTGATCGTCGGCCTCGTCCTCGTCGTCGTCTTCGTCGGCATCTACTACAAGCTGTTCGGCATCATTGCCGACCTCGCCCTGCTGATGAACCTCGTGTTGCTGGTGGCCATCCTCAGCGTCTTCCAGGCGACGCTCACCCTGCCGGGCATTGCCGGCATCGTGCTGACCCTGGGCATGGCGATCGACGCCAACGTGCTGATCTGCGAACGCATCCGCGAGGAGTTGCGCAACGGCATGACGCCGTTCTCGGCGATCCGGGCCGGATACGAGAAGGCGTGGGCGACGATTCTCGACGCCAACGTCACCCACCTGATCGCCGCCGTCGCCCTGCTCGCCTTCGGCTCGGGCCCGATCAAGGGCTTCGCGGTCACCCTCACCGTCGGCATCCTCACGTCGATGTTCACCTCGGTCACCGGCACCCACTCGCTGGTGTCGCTGATCTTCGGCCGCTCGAACAAACTCAAGGCCCTGCCGGTCTGATCGCGGGGGAGGACAGCCATGGAACTTTTCAATCCGAACAGCAATATCGACTTCATGCGCTGGCGCAAGGTCAGCCTTGTCGTCTCCTGCATCCTCATGGTCCTTTCCGCGGCGATCATCTTCGGTCGCGGACTGAACTACGGGCTCGACTTCACCGGCGGCACGCTGGTCGAGGTGACCTATGAGCGCGGCGTCGACGTCGCCGACGTGCGCAGCGCGCTGGCCGAGGGCGGCTTCGCCAATGCGGTCGTGCAAACCTATGGCGGCAGCAACGATTTCGCCATCCGCATCGCCAACGAGGACCACGACGACGAGGCATCGGCGACGAAGGCCGTGACCGACGAGGCCGAGAAACAGGCCGCCGACCGCATCGCCCAGGAGGTCGTCACCGCCCTGCAGGCCACGCGTCCCGACGCCAAGGCCACGCGCTCGTCGTTCGTCGGTCCGCAGATCGGCGAGGAATTGCGTACCGACGGCCTGATCGCGGTCATCTTCGTCGTCGCCGGCATCTCGATCTACCTGTGGATCCGCTTCGAATGGCGTTTCGCGATATCCGCGGTGGCTTCGGAACTGCACGACACGCTGTTGACCGTTGCCGCGTTCGCGCTGACCGGCCGCGAGTTCGATCTGCCCGCGCTTGCCGCGGTGCTGTCGGTGGTCGGCTACTCGATCAACGACAAGATCGTGGTGTTCGATCGCGTGCGCGAGATCTTCCGCTCGTCGCGCAAGGGCGAGCCGTCCGAGATCCTCAATCGCTCGATCAACTCGACCATGTCGCGCACGATCATGACCGGCGTGACCACCGCGATGGCGGTCGGCACGCTGTACTTCCTCGGTGGCCCGGCGCTGGAGAACTTCGGCATCATCATGCTGATCGGCATCGTCATCGGCATCCTGTCGTCGATCTTCTTCGCCAACCCGGTGCTGCTGCTGCTCGGCGTGTCGAAGCAGGACCTCATGCCGGTCACCCGCGACGATCCGGAACTCGCGCGCCGTCCGTGAGGAGCGTGGCGACGTTGCCAAACGAAAGGAACAGGGCGCTTCGGCGCCCTGTTTCGTTTGGCTTGCGCGGTGGCATGCACGGGCGGGCCCGCGCATGAAACCGCGTGCGCCCGGCCATGGCCTGGCCCGCGTATTGTCCAAACGCGGCCTGTGCTCGCGCAGCGAAGCCGAGCGCCTCGTGCGTGCCGGGCGCGTGAGTGTCGACGGCCGGCTCGTGCGCGACCCGGAAGCACGCACCTCGCTCGACGCCACGCTTGCCATCGACGGCAACACGGCCGACGCGCCCGAACGACGCTACCTCGTGCTGAACAAGCCGCGCGGCTACGTGACCACGCGCTGCGACGAGCACGGCCGCGACACCGTGTACGCGCTGCTCGGCGACGCCGGTGGCGACTGGCTCGCCCCGGTCGGGCGCCTCGACAAGGCCAGCGAGGGCCTGCTGCTGTTCAGCAACGACAGCGCCTGGGCCGCGGCGATCAGCGCACCCGACTCGCTGCTCGACAAGACCTACCATGTGCAGATCGACCGCCTGCCCGATGCCGGTCTGCTCGCCTCGCTGCGCACCGGCATCGTCGACCGCGGCGAAACGCTTGCGTTCAAGTCGGTGCGCGAATTGCGCCGCGGCGCGAAGAACGCCTGGCTCGAGGTCGTCCTCGACGAGGGTCGCAACCGCCAGATCCGGCGCGTGCTCGCCGCCTTCGATGTCGGCGTGCTGCGGCTGGTGCGGGTGGCGATCGGCCCGCTGGCGCTCGGTGAACTCGGCAAGGGGGAGTGGCGGGGGCTGACGGTGGGCGAGGTGGAGGCGTTGGCGTCTGGCGGTGGTGGGCCTCCCTTGTTCTGATTCTTCGCTCTCTCTTGGGCGTGTTGTCTCGATGTTCCGTTCGCCTCGGAGACTCCCATTGCCGTCATCCCGGCGGAGGCCGGGATCCAGTTCCTTTGCTTTGGTTCTTCGTAGTGTCGTGGTGATGCATTCTCGGGGTTCCGCTCGCCTCGGCGGCAATCGGGTCACCTTCTCTTGCTTGGCCCAAGAGAAAGTATGCCCGCAGGAACGTGGTCGAGGTCATGGTATGGCCTTTGCCTTCGGGATTTCGTATCAATGCCATCGGCGGTCGCGCTCCCATGGCGGCCATCCACATCATGCGGACATCCGGGGGAGGTTGAATGGATCCAGGAACAGACGGTGCCCGATCGTTCCTGCAATCGGGGTCGTGGCGAGGCTGCGCATGCGTCATCGCATCGGTGCTGGCCGCAGGCGCCATGCTGCGCGGAGCCTTCGCCGGGGAGCCCCTGGCAGTGCCCGCCGTCGCGGTCGAGCTCACCGCGAGGTTGACGGCAACCGCGGCGCTGCCGGGTGGCGGATACGTGGTCGGAGGCACGTTCGAACGCGTCAACGGGATCGCGCGCAATCATGTGGCACGCTTCCATGCGGACGGCAGCCTCGATCCGGGTTGGGAGGTCGATTTTCCTTTTGGAACGGTGATCGAAGACATCGCGGTCGACAGCTCCGGGAACATCTATGTTTCCGGCAACTTCCACACGGTGGCCGGCCTGCCGCGCGGCGGGCTGGTGAAGGTCCTTCCTTCGGGGCAGGTCGATCCCGGTTGGGTGCCCGTGGTCGCCGGTGGCACGGTGGTGACGATGGCGGTCGGGGACGACGGCTGGCTCTACCTCGGCGGAAATTTCAGCGCGATCAACGGGGACGCACGTTCTCGCCTGGCACGCATTCCGCTCGGAGGATCCGGCGCGCCCACCGATCCAGCATGGACTCCGTCAGCCTCGGCTCTCGTGCAGACACTCGTGATCGACGGCGGCGACGTTCTCGTCGGTGGCGAATTCACCACACTGTCGGGGCTCGGTCGCACGCGACTCGCGCGACTGTCGCGGGCGGCGGGCGCGGCAGTCAGCACGACCTGGGTGCCGTCGGCCAATGCACGCGTGTCTGCCCTGCTGGTCGGCGACGACGGTGATGTCGTGATCGGCGGCCGATTCAGCGCATTGAATGGCCAGCCCGTCGCCCATCTCGGCAAGGTCCGCGGCGTGGATGCCGGCCTGGTGGCGTCCTGGGTGCCGAATCCGACCGGTGAAGTCCTCGCGCTCGCGCCCGGCGGTGCCGGTTGGCTGCTGGCGGGCGGGAGTTTCGGATTCGTGGGGCCCATGCATCAGGCCGCTGCCGCACGCATACGCCACGACGGCGGCGGCGAGATCGACGGCGGATGGCGCCCGCGCCTGCAGCCCGGCATCGTCACCGATCTTGCGCAGCTCGCCGACGGCAGCGTGGTGCTCGGCGGCTCGCTTCAGGAGATCAACGAGCAGCCGGCGCGCTATGGCGCGGCCCGCCTGACGGGCGATACCGGTGCGCTGCTCAGTCCGATCGATCTCGATCAGCGCGGTACGGTGCGAGGGATGACGAAGGCCGCCGATGGCTCGGTCATCCTGGTGGGCTCATTCGATCGCGTCGACCGGCAGCGCCGCCGCACGATCGCGAAGATTCGCGCGGATGGCCAGCTGGATGCTGCATGGGATCTCGGCTTCAGCAACTTCGAATACGCCAATGTGGCCCTGATCGATGGCGAGGATCGACTTTACGTTGGAGGCTGGTTCACGCTCGGCAGCGGAACGCCGGTGAACCACCTGGCCCGCACCAACCTGACAGGTCCTCCCGTCGTCGATACGTCGTGGCGCCCTTCGCCCGATGCCGAAGTGCTGGCGCTCGCGATGTCGACGGATGGCAGCCGGCTTTACGTCGGAGGGGCCTTCGCCTCCATCGGTGCCGCCGCGAGGGCGCGGATCGCCCGCCTCGACACGTCGGGCACCGGCCTGGCGGACGCGGACTGGGGCCCCGCCGTCAATGCCAACGTCAACGTCATTCACGTCGGCGCGAGCGGTTCCATCTATCTTGGCGGTCCGTTCACGAGCGTGGACGGCCAGAATCGCGCCCGACTGGTGCGCGTGCCGGCTGCGAATCCAGGCCTGCTCGATGCGGTCTGGAATCCACAGCCGAACGAGCGCATCCACACGGTTAAGGAACGCCCCGAGGGCGTCTACGTCGGAGGTTGGTATACGGCCATCGGCGGTGTGTCACGGCGCAACCTCGCACGTCTGCCCGGACCGACGGGCTCGGCCGACGCATGGGCGCCGAACCCGTATGGCGGCGTCAATGCGCTTCATTTCATCGACGCCACGCGTCTGCTGATCGGAGGAAGTTTCCTCGACGTGGCCGGCGCGCCGATTGCGGGGCTGGCGGTCATCTCCCTCGCGGATCCCGCCGTGGCCGAGCCGCTGCAATGGTTCGGCTCGAACCACTACGTCCTGACCCTCCTCGCCAACGGCGGATCGATCTGGCTGGGGGGCTATTTCAACCAGGTCGGCAGCACGGCCCGTTATTCACTGGCCGCCATCGCCGAGCCGGCTGCCGATCCGGTATTCGCATCGGGCTTCGACCCGTGATCGACAGCGGGCCCGGACAAGGCCGGTGCCGGCGACCGTCATCCTGCGGGATCGTTTCGCGGGTGCCGGACATGCTTCGGCAACGGGACTGATCCGGTACGGCGCGGTCCCGGATGGCCCGGGACGTTCCGCTGCGCTGCCTGCAGTGCCGGCGGAAGCCGGGATCGATCAGATCACGCCGAGCTTCCTGCCGACCTTCACGAAGGCCTCGATCGCGCGGTCGATCTGCGCCGGCGTGTGTGCGGCGCTCATCTGCGTGCGGATGCGTGCCTGGCCCTGCGGCACGACCGGGTAGAAGAAGCCGATCACGTAGATGCCCTCGTCGAGCAGATCGGCGGCGAACTGCTGGGCGAGCCTGGCGTCGTGGAGCATGACCGGCACGATCGCGTGGTGACCGGGGCGCAGCTCGAAGCCCGCTTCGCTCATGCCGGCGCGGAAACGCTGCGCGTTCGCCTCGACGCGGTCGCGCAGTTCGCTCGAGCGGTCGAGGATCTCGAACACCTTGATCGAGGCGGCGACCAGGGGCGGTGGCAGGGTGTTGGAGAACAGGTAGGGGCGCGAGCGCTGGCGCAGCAGGTCGATGATCTCGCGCCGGCCGGTGGTGAAGCCGCCGGAGCCGCCGCCGAGCGCCTTGCCGAGGGTGGAGGTGAATACGTCGACATCCTGCATGACGCCATGCAGTTCGGCCGAGCCGCGGCCGCGCGGGCCGACGAAGCCGGTCGCGTGGGAGTCGTCGACCATCAGCAGGGCGCCGTATTTCCTCTTCAGCGCGACGATCTCGTCGAGCCTGGCGATGTAGCCGTCCATCGAGAACACGCCGTCGGTGGCGATCAGGCGCGTGCGCTTGCCGGCGGTCTCGACGAGGTGCCGTTCGAGTTCGGCCATGTCGCTGTTGGCGTAGCGGCGACGCTCGGCCTTGCACAGGCGGATGCCGTCGATGATCGAGGCGTGGTTGAGGGCATCGGAGATCACCGCGTCCTCTTCGCCGAGGATCGTCTCGAACAGGCCGCCGTTGGCATCGAAGCAGCTCGTGTAGAGGATGGTGTCGTCGGTGCCGAAGAAGGCCGAGATGCGCGCTTCGAGTTGCTTGTGCAGGTCCTGCGTGCCGCAGATGAAGCGCACGCTGGCGAGGCCGAAACCGTGGCTGTCGAGCGCCTGCCGGGCGGCGGCGATGACTTCCTCGTTGTCGGCCAGGCCGAGGTAGTTGTTGGCGCAGAAGTTCAGCACCTCGCGGCCGTCGTCGGTACGGATCGCGGACGACTGCGGCGTGGTGATGACGCGCTCGGTCTTGTACAGGCCCTGCTCGCGGATCGATTCGAGTTCGGCGGCGAGGCGGGCGCGGGTGGCGGTGTCCATGGGCGGTCCGGAGCAGGCGGGAAACCGCGATTGTCCGCGAAAGTGCCGCGCCATGCAGCCGCTGCGCTAGACTCCGCCCTCCGGCAGGGAGCCCACCTCCACGTTCAACAGGGGATTGCATGCGCCTCGTCCTTGTCGGATTCCTCGTCCTGTTCCTTGCCACGCCCGCCGGCGCCGCGCCGCGCGAGGCCGACCCGGCATGGCTCGCCACCATCGTCGACGACCTGCCGCCGTCGCTGCCGCGCGGACTGGCGCCGCACGAACGCGGACTACCCCTGCCGCAGATTCCGGATGAGCCGCTGGCGCCGCCGCCGACCATTCCGCGTGCGCAGGCCGAGTACGAGCCGAATCACGGCATCCTGATCCGCTGGGGCAACTACAACGAACTGCTCGCCGCGATGGTGGTGCCGCTGACCACGGCCGATCCGCCGTCGGACGTCTGGGTCGTCGTCAGCGGCAGCACCCAGCAGGCCTCGGCGACCAGCACGCTGCAGAGTGGAGGCGCCGACCTGACCCACGTCCGCTTCGTCGTTGCGGCTACCGACACGGTGTGGATCCGCGACTACGGCCCGCGCTTCATCGACGACGCCGGGCGCCGCGCGATCGCCGATCACACCTACAACCGCCCGCGTCCAAACGACAACCTGTTTCCCGGCGTGTTCGCCGCCCAACTCGGCGAGACGCGCTACGCGATGCCGCTCGTGCACGGCGGCGGCAACTTCCACCTGTTCCGCAACCGCGAGGCGTTCATGACGCGCCTCGTCGCCAACGAAAACCCCTCGCTGAGCGAGCAGCAGATCAAGGACCTGTACTTCGCCTACCAGGGTCTCGACCTGACCCTGACCGACCCGCTGCCGGCGTGTTTCGACAGCACCCAGCACATCGACATGTGGATGCTGCCGCTGGGCGACGACAAGGTCCTGATCAGCGAGTACGACGAAACGGCCGGCTGCCGCAACCAGCAGGCGACCATCGGCGTGCCGAAGGCGGTGACGGACGCGACCGCCAATCTGCTGCAGTCCCGCGGCTACACCGTCTATCGCGTGCCGGGGTCGGGCTCGACGCTGTCGACGCAAAGCGCCCACTACACCTACACGAACGCCGTCATCGTCAACCAGGTGGTCCTGATCTGCCGGTTCGGCGGCGCCCACGCGGAGCGCGATGCGCAGGCACGGGCGACCTTCGAGGCGGCCATGCCCGGCCATCATGTCATCCAGGTCAACTGCGCCAACATCATCGGTTCGTCCGGCGCGATCCACTGCATCGTCATGCACGTGCCCGACCTGCTGTTCCGCGAGGAGTTCGATCTCCTCGCCGCGCAGCCGCGCTAGGCCTGCGGGGAGGGATGGCAGCCGCTTTCCCTGAAGTGCAGCCTGCAATCCCGTGATTGCGCCAGCCTTCCTTCGCCCGCACCAGCGGGAGAAGCAGAGAAGCCCCTCATCCGCGGCTGCCGCCGCACCCCGGATCGAGTCCGGGGCAGGCTCTTCTCCCCGTCGCAACGGGGAGAAGGGATAGCTGGCGTTTTCTCTGAAACGCAACTTGCATTCTTGCGACAGCGATTGCCTTCCCTTCGCCCCGCACAGCGGGGAGAAGGTGGTGCGGCAGCCGCGGATGAGGGGCCGTGGGAGGTGGGGCGGGATCGGCGTTGCAGCTGTGTGCAAGCGCCGATTCATCGGCCGCGTCAG